>NZ_CP047189.1:0-646091 GCF_030440575.1 Corynebacterium ciconiae DSM 44920 | reverse complement strand
CGCGGGATTCAAATCTGGATGAAAGTTCGGTGTGAAGTTATTGCTTGTCTGAAAATCTCTGCCTCCCATTGTGGCACATCCCCCTAGGCGCTCTGGGTGTTGGACCGGCGCGGCGTTGCAGATCGCGCAAACCGAACTGTTGTGTGGCAGGTAACACAGGCCTCGGGGTAGGGATGCGCCTCACGCCCGCGTTAGTCTAAAGAGACATTCATTAGGTTGCATCAAGGTGAGGAGAACCAGCGTCATGCTGATAGGTATCCCCCAGGAGACCGACCCCGCACAACCCCTCGTCTCTGCCACCCCCGACACCGTAGCCAAGCTCATCAAAAGGGGCTTTGACGTGCAGGTACAGCGCGGCGCAGGTGAAGCCAGTGCGTATCCGGACGAACTGTATGAGCAAGCTGGTGCCCGGCTGGTTGGCCAAGAGGTGTGGCGGGCAGACATCGTCACATGCCTCGACACTCCCGATAGAGAGGCTCTGAACACGCTGCGCACTGGAGCCACGCTCATAGCTCGCATGGACCCCGCTCGGAACGAAGACATACTCACCCATCTGAGCGAACGCGGAATCACCGCGCTGGCCATGGATGCGATTCCTCGCATCTCGCGCGCCCAATCCATGGACGTGTTGTCATCGATGTCCAATATCGCCGGCTACCGCGCTGTCATCGAGGCGGCCACCGCCTTCGGCCGTCTCTTTACCGGTCAAGTCACCGCCGCCGGGAAAATGCCACCGGCCACGGTCTACATCATCGGCGCTGGGGTGGCGGGTCTCGCCGCCATCGGCACCGCACACTCCATGGGCGCGGTCGTGCGCGCCACCGACCTCCGCCCCGAAACGGCCGAGCAGGTGGAGTCCATGGGCGCGGAGTTCGTGCCCATTCCGGCCGAAACGGAAGAATCCACAGATGGCTACGCCACTGAGATGACCACCGATCAGGCCGCGGCCGCAGCAGAGCTCTACGCGCGGGAGGCTGCAGGGGCCGATATCGTGATCACCACCGCCAACATTCCCGGCACTCGGGCCCCGCTGCTGCTCACGCGTCAGAATGTGGAGCGCATGGCCCCAGGCAGTGTGATCGTGGATATGGCCGCGGCGAGTGGTGGCAATTGTGAGCTCACCCGCCCCGGCGAGGTAGTCACCACCGCCGGTGGGGTGACCATCCTCGGTTTCAAGGATCTAGCGGGGCGGCTGCCCACCCAAGCCAGCCAGCTCTATGGTCAAAACATCGTCAATCTGATTGACCTCCTCTGCCCCGACCGCGATGGGCGTTTCGTGATGGATCTTGAGGACGAGATCATCCGCGCCATCACCGTCACCCACGATCACCACATCTATTGGCCCCCTCCGCCGGTGAAGGTCTCGCAGGCTCAGACACCTCCCGAACCGCCCGCGGCACCGGAGGTGGTGGATGAGCCGAAGGTGGCGTCGTCACGCATCTGGTATCTCCTCGGTGCCGCGGCGGCTGTGGCCTTGGTGCTCTCCAGTCCGCTGGCGGTGGCCTCGCACTATATCGTGCTGCTGCTGGCCATCGTGGTGGGTTTCTATGTGATCACAGCGGTGACTCATTCGCTGCACACACCACTGATGAGCGAGACCAATGCCATCTCGGGAATCGTGATCCTCGGGGCCATTGCGCAGGTGGGGTCCACCAATCTACTGGTCTCTGCCTTGTCCTTCGTGGCCATCACCATCGCCTCCATCAATATCTTCGGCGGGTTCAGCGTGACCTCTCGCATGCTCACCATGTTTCGGCAGGAGGGCTAGGCAATGGATAGCGCACAACTTGTCGATCGCATCACTCAACTGGCCTATCTGGCGGCGGCACTGCTCTTCATCCTCGCGCTGGCAGGGCTATCGCGGCAAACAACCGCCGCCCGCGGCAACCGATGTGGTGCTTGTGGCATGGCCATCGCGGTGCTCGCCACCATCGCCCAAGCCATGATGGCCTCCGCCGAGGAGCCCTCCCACTATCGCTCTCCTCTGACGATCCTGATGCTGGTGGCTGTGGCGATGGCACTCGGAGGGATCATCGGCTGGCTACGCGCCGCCAAGGTAGAGATGACGGGCATGCCGGAGCTCATCGCCGCGCTGCACAGTTTCGTCGGGCTCGCCGCGGTACTGATCGGCGTCAATTCCTATATGCACGCCCACGCGGTGCCCCACGAGATGCTGGGCTTTCACTTGGGCGAGGTGAGCGTGGGCATCTTCATTGGTGCTGTCACCTTTACCGGTTCGATCGTGGCCTATCTCAAGCTCTCGGCCCGCATGAAAGGCGCGCCACTCGAACTGCCGGGCCGCAATGCCATCAACCTCGGCCTGCTTGTGCTGGCGCTCGCCGCGGTGGTGGTGTTCGTGCGTATCGGCGAGTCACATTCGGTGTGGGCGTGGCTGGCGCTGCTGGCCGTGACCGTGCTGGCGCTACTGCTCGGCCTGCACCTAGTAGCGGCTATCGGCGGCGGGGATATGCCCGTGGTGGTCTCGATGCTCAACTCCTACTCCGGCTGGGCTGCGGCGGCAGCCGGCTTCATGCTGAGCAATGACCTTCTCATTATCGTCGGCGCGCTCGTGGGCTCCTCTGGCGCCTACCTGTCCTACATCATGTGCAAGGCGATGAACCGCTCCTTCCTCTCGGTGATACTCGGCGGTTTCGGCACAGACAGCGCCACCCCAGGCGCTGCCGGTGATGTGGGCACCCACACCGAAACCACCCCCGAGGAGGTGGCTCGTCGGCTCGCCGCCGCCCGCCGCGTGATGATCACCCCCGGCTATGGCATGGCGGTGGCCCAGGCCCAACATCCGGTGGCTGCGCTGTGCGCCGCGCTACGTGAACGCGGGGTGGACGTGCGCTTCGGCATTCATCCTGTTGCCGGTCGCTTGCCTGGGCACATGAACGTGCTTCTAGCCGAAGCCACAGTGCCCTACGACATTGTGCTGGACATGGACGAGGTGAACGAGGACTTCGCAGACACAGACGTGGTCTTGGTCATCGGCGCCAATGACACCGTGAATCCGATCGCCTATGAGCCTGGCTCCCCCATCGCCGGTATGCCCGTGCTCAAGGTGTGGGAGGCAGCGCACGTGGTGGTATTCAAACGCTCTATGGGCGCCGGCTATGCCGGGGTGGCTAACCCGCTGTTCTATAAGGACAACGCGGACATGCTGCTCGGCGATGCCCGAGCCTCCGTAGAGGCGATACGTGCCGCCTTGGACTAGTGCGGCACCACCATAAGACACAAGCACTCCCCGCCGAGCGGCGGGGAGTGCTTGTGCGTGCATACGCGGGGTGTCTTTAAAGGTTCGGGAACCAGATGGAGATCTCACGCTCGGCGGATTCTGCGGAATCCGAACCGTGCACCACGTTCTCGGCAACCTCCAAGGCAAAGTCACCACGGATGGAGCCCGGGGCGGCCTTGGACACCGGGTCGGTGCCGCCGGCCAGCTGGCGCCACGCCTCGATGGCGCGGGGGCCTTCCACCACGCCGGCAATCAGCGGCGCGGAGGTGATGAAGTCCACCAGCTCGCCGAAGAAAGGCTTATCGGAGTGCTCTGCGTAGTGCTTCTCAGCGGTCTCCTTATCGGCGACGCGCAGATCCAGGGCAGCAAACTTCAGGCCCTTGCGCTCGATACGGGCGAGAATCTCGCCCACCAGTCCACGGTTGACACCGTCGGGCTTAATCAAAATGAGTGTACGTTCAGTCATGGTGTCTTACTCTAATGCACCACGCTACGGCGCGCGCACATCCTCCCCCTCTCGGTGCAGCAGCACCTTAGAGGCCGTCGACATAGTTTTTCGCTTCCAGCACAGTGGCCCGCCGATCATAGCGTCGTACCTGCTTCACCGCGGCAACTGCGTCCTCGGCTTTAAGGTTAAGCACGTGAGTACGCTGCGAATCGCTGAGCTCGATGGGACGGGGATGTCGAGCACGCACATACTGTGACCATGCGGTGGCGCCGCAGATCACGAATAGGGTGATAGCTCCCACGAACAACCAGCTGCCGATGGCGCCGTCGATAAGCAAAAACACCGCCGAGAGCCCACTTAAGAACCAGCCGGCAAGACTCAGCACGAGGTCCTTACTCATCGTTCTCCTTCTCGAGGGCTTTCTTTATTGCACGGGCTCCGGCCCCAGGAAACCAGTAGGCCACCCGGGTTGCGGCCGCCGAGGGATCTAAGGTGCGCAACTGCGCGCGCTGGGGGCGGGACAAGCGAATAGTGCCGGTGCGCTCATCGCGGCGATGCCGCGCCCACGAGGCGAGGAGCAGAGGCATGAGCAGCAGCAGGGCCAAGGTAATCAGGGGATGCACCCCCGCCAGCGAGGCAATTACCACCACCGCCGAGAGGGTGATCAGCTGATAGAGATCGCGTTGAGAGTTTCGCATGCCTCCGCCCCACCTCCTAGAAGTGCTGACTGGCGAGATAGCCTCGGCGCATCCGCTCGAGGATGTTCTTGCGCAGATAAAACACGTAGGCCCACACTGCGATGAAAATCAGCGCCATTACGCCCATGGACACATGCACCACAAAACCGGCGAGCGCCAGCACTTGCAGCACCCAAATCGCCGGCAGAGCCCACCGAGCCTTCATCATGAATGCCAGCACCATGTGGGCCACGCCCACCACGGTCACGTACATCCAGTTGAATGTGGTCCAATAGGCGCCGTCATCAACGCGCAGAATCACGGTGAGAACCAGCAGCAAGGAGATGGACTCCATGCTCAAAATCCCCGCCATCACCCCGCGCAGCCCCTTCATGGGATCCTTCTCCGGGGCATGGCCGGGGCCGAGGGGGCCGTATTCCACGTTTTTGCTCATGCTGGTTCCTTTCCAAACAGGGCACGGGCCTCGCCGGCCGTCACCACCGAGCCGGTGATCACCACACCTGAGCCGGAGACCATCTCCCCCACCTCGCCGGTGTCCTCGGCCAATTCGATAGCCAACTCCACCGCGGTGGGTAGCTGCTCGGCCACGTGGACGCGCTCTTCGCCGAAGATCTCCCGCGCGGTATCGGCGAGATCGTAGACATCCATCGCCCTCGGCGAGGTGTTCTGGGTGATGACCACCTCGTCGAGCACCGGCTCGAGGGCCTGCATGACGCCGCGGGAGTCCTTATCCCCCAAGACCCCGAGCACGCCCACTAGGCGGCGGAAGTTGAAATCGCGATCCAGCGCCTGTGCCAAGGCAGTGGCGCCATGCGGATTGTGAGTGGCATCGACAAACACGCTTGGGGTGGAGCGCACTCGCTCCAGCCGCCCAGGCGAGCTGACGGTGCCAAAACCCTCGCGCACCGTATTGAGGTCCAACTCACGGCCCGGGCCGGCGCCGAAGAAGGCCTCCACGGCGGCGAGGGCGCACGCTGCATTGTGGGCCATGTGTGCGCCTGATAGCGGCAGGAAGATGTCCTCGTAGTCGCCAGCTAATCCGCGGATAGTGATGTCTTGGCCGCCGACCGCCACGGTGGAGCTCACCACGCCGAATTCCTGGCCATGGCGGGCCACGGAGGCATCGGAGGACACGGCCTGCTGCAGCACCACGTCCATGGCGGCGGGTTCCTGGTTGCCCACAACCACCACGTTGTCCGGCGGAGTAAGCAGATCAGAAGCATCCCAGCGGGCCTTGATGATGCCCGCCTTTTCTGCTGCGATCTCCTCGATGCTCTCACCGAGGTAATCCGTGTGGTCGAGTCCGATAGGCATAATCACAGCGACATCCGCGTCAATCACGTTGGTGGCATCCCAGCGGCCGCCCATGCCCACCTCCACCACGGCGACATCCACCGGAGCATCGGCGAAGGCGGCGTAGGCCATGGCGGTGAGCACTTCGAATTTGGACATCGGCACCTCTGAGGAGGCGTCGACCATTTCCACATAGGGTTTGATCTCTTCCCACGTGCGCACATAGTCCCGCGGGTGAATGGGCTCGCCATCGATGGCTATGCGCTCGGTCACCAGCTGCAAGTGCGGGCTGGTGGTGCGCCCGGTGCGCCGGTGGAAGGCGCGCAACAGAGACTCAATCATGCGCACCGTGGAGGTTTTTCCATTGGTGCCTGCCACGTGAATCGTGGGATAGCTGCGCTGCGGCGACCCCAGCAGATCCATGAGTTTCTCGATCCGCTCGAGGCTGGGATCCAGCTTGGTCTCTGGCCAACGCAGATCCAGCTCCGCCTCGCAGGCGGCGAGCGCCTGCATGTCCTCGGCGGTGATCTCCGGAGATTCGGGTTTTTCCACCTCCTGGTTGACGTCGATAGGCAAACTCAACCCAGTTTCGGAGAGCTCAAGGTCTCCGAATTCTTCGTGATCATTCATGAGAGCTGCTCAAGTCGCTTGCTAATACGGTCGAACTCTTCGCGGGCCACCTGCTGGCGGGCGCGGATCTTATCCACCACAGCCGCGGGGGCCTTGGCGAGGAAGTTCTCATTGTTCAACTTCTTCGCGGTGGTCTCGAGTTCCTTCTCGGCGTTCTTCAGGTCCTTCTCTAGGCGCTTACGCTCCGCCGCGGTATCCACGGTGCCAGAGGTATCGAGATCCACGCTCACAGTGCCGGCGCTGAGACGTACCTCCACACTTGCGCTGGCGGTGAAGTCCTCGCCGGGAGCATCCAAACGCGCCAAGGAGGTGATCACCTCGCGCTGGTTGTCCAGATCCACGCGGGCGAAGTCCACCCGTGCCGGCACCTTCTGGGAGGGCTTAACTCCCTGGTCCGAACGGAAACGACGAATCTCGGTGATGAGCTTGACCGTGTCGTCGATACGGCGCTGCGCGGTGGCGTCGCTATCGCGCTCCTCAGCCTCGGGCCACGAGGCCACCACCAGACTCTCGCCATCGGTGAGAGCGGTCCACAGCACCTCTGTCACGAAGGGCATGGTGGGATGCAGCAACCGCAGCACGGTGTCGAGGGCATGGCCGAGCACCCGCTGGGTGGTGGCCCCACGACGACGCTCAGCCTCGCTTGCGGCTTCGGCGTCACGCGGGATCTGCACCTTAGCGATCTCGAGGTACCAGTCGCAGAGCTCATCCCAGGTGAAGTGGTAGAGCTCCTCGTTGGCCTTCGCGAACTGATAATCGTCGAGGTAACGGTTGACGGTGGCGACCACCTCGTTGAGGCGGTCGGTGATCCAGCGGTCGGCGTCGCTCAGCTCGCTGCGCTCGGGCAGCTCGCCTGCCTCGGCGCCGTTCATCAACGCGAAGCGGGTGGCGTTAAACAGCTTGGTGGCGAAGTTACGGGCGCTGTGGGCGGCGTCCTCACCTAGGGGCAGATCGACGCCGGGGTTGGCACCGCGTGCCAGGGCGAAACGCAGGGCATCGGCGCCGAAGCGCTCCACCCACTCCATGGGGTCGATGCCATTGCCAAGGGACTTACTCATCTTTCTGCCGCGCTCATCGCGCACCAAACCGTGCAGATAGAGGTCCTTGAACGGGATCTGCGGGCGCTCGGACCCCTCGGCGGTGCCCAGCTCGGAACCCTCCAGGGTCGCGGCGAAGTTGGCGAACATCATCATGCGCGCCACCCAGAAGAACAGGATGTCGTAGCCGGTGACCAGCACGGAGGTGGGATAGAACTTGGCCAGCAGATCGGAATCGGCGGGCCAGCCCATGGTGGAAAACGGCCACAGCGCCGAGCTGAACCAGGTGTCCAGCACGTCCGGGTCCTGCTCGTAGCCCTCAGGGGCTTCTTCTCTTGGGCCGAGGCAGAGCACCTCGCCCTCGGGTCCATACCAGATGGGGATGCGGTGGCCCCACCACAGCTGACGAGAGATGCACCAGTCGTGCATGTTGTCCACCCACTCGAAGTAGCGTGGCTCAAGGGAGGTGGGGTGCACGGTGGTATCGCCCTGGCGGATGGCATCGCCGGCCATCTTGGCCAGCTCTTCAACCTTGACCCACCACTGCTGGGAGAGGCGCGGCTCGATGGGCTCGCCGCTGCGCTCGGAGTGGCCCACCGAGTGCACATAGGGACGGATCTCTTTCACGATGCGTCCCTCGGCCGCGAGTGCTTCCCGCACGGCCACACGGGCCTCTTCGCGGCTAAGGCCATCAAAGCGAGTTCCGGTATCGGCGATGCGCCCCTTCTTGTCCATGATGATGGGCATCTCGAGGTCGTGGCGTAGACCCATCTCGTAGTCGTTCGGGTCGTGCGCGGGGGTGATCTTGACCGCGCCGGTTCCGAACTCGGGGTCTACATAATCATCGGCGATGATCTCCAGCGAGAGATCTTCGCGGAAGGGGTGCGGCAGGGTGGTACCGACTAGGTCGCGGTAGCGCTCATCATCGGGGTGGACGGCCACGGCAACATCGCCGAGCATGGTTTCCACGCGGGTGGTGGCCACGATCACGTGCGGTTCGGCATCGTCGAGGGAGCCATAACGAATGGACACGAGCTCGCCCTCAACATCCTTGTACTCCACCTCGATATCGGAGACGGCCGTTTCCAACACCGGCGACCAGTTGACCAAACGGTTCGCGCGGTAAATCATTCCGGCATCGTAGAGCTGCTTGAAGATGGTCTGCACCGCCTCGCTCAGCCCCTCATCCATGGTGAAGCGCTCCTTGGACCAATCCACGGAATCACCGATGGCGCGCATCTGGCGAGTAATTGTGCCTCCGTATTGGCGCTTCCATTCCCACACCTTTTCCACGAATTCTTCGCGGGTGTAGTCGAAGCGATCCTTGCCCTCAGTCTCCTTGAGCATGGCTTCGACCTTGGTTTGGGTGGCGATGCCGGCGTGGTCCATACCGGGCAGCCACAATACCTCGTATCCCTGCATGCGCTTGCGGCGCACGATGGAGTCCATCAGGGTGTGGTCGAGGGCATGCCCCATGTGAAGCTGGCCGGTAACATTCGGCGGAGGCAGCACAATGGAAAATGGCGGCTTGTCAGAGGCGGGGTCCGCAGTAAAGTATCCGGCGTCTACCCACCGTTGGTAGAGCTCGTGTTCAACATTCGATGGGTCCCAGCTCTTCGGAAGCTGCTCGCTGCGGTTGGCCATACGGGTTGGCACTCCCCCTTCAGAATAGAAGTCGTTCGTATCTCACCCATCTTAGCCCGTCGCTTATCGACGCCCACCTGAGCCTTTAAGGCATGAGCAAACGTGCCAAGTGGGTGAACTGTTCATCGCTGATGGTATAGCGCACCCGCCGGCCTTGTTGGTAGCGGTGAATCAGCCCCGCCTCGTGCAGTTTCTTCAGGTGGTGGCTCACCGTGGGCTGGGAAATCTCAAGGATCTCTTCCAGCTGCGCCGAGGAGATGGAATTATCCGATGCCACCAAGGAGAGCAAGCGCAGACGCGTGGGATCCCCGAGCACCTTGAAGGCCGCAGCAATCGCTGCGGATTCGTGCGGGGACAGGTGGTGGCTATTGAGCGAGCGCCCCACCGGAAGCTCACTGGTGTGCGTCGGGGCGCTCATAGAGACTCCTCCTAGTTTTAGGTTTGGCTAACTTTGTTTAATGTACATCGGCCAAACGGAGGGAAGCAAGCAAAAACCGCCAGATTTCTCGGGAAAATCTGGCGGTCGCGACAGCACACGCCGCATGTGACGGCGCGCTGCGTTTTAGAGCAGCCCTGCGTTTTCTACGGCGGCGCGCTCTTCCAGCAGCTCCTTGACGTTGGCAGCGATGCGCTCGGCCTGAAACTCGGAGATGTCCAGACCCTCCACAATCTTCCACTCGCCGTTCTCAGCGATGGTGGGCTGGCCAGCGAGGATGCCCTCGGGGACACCGTAGGCGCCGGTGCCCGGAACTGCGGCAGAAGCCCACGCGCTGGTGCCATTGATCCAGTCATGCATGTGGTCGATAGCAGAAGAGGCGGCGGATGCAGCGGAAGACTTGCCACGCACCTCGATAATCTCGGCACCACGCTTGGCCACGCGCGGTACGAACTCATTGAGGTACCACTCTTGGTCCACCAGCTCGGAGACCTTCTCGCCTCCCACAGTGGCGTAGGTGATATCCGGGAACTGGGTGGCGGAGTGATTACCCCAGACCACCATGTTCTCGAAGTCGGCGGAGTCCTTGCCCAACTTGGTGGCAAGCTGAGACAGCGAACGGTTGTGGTCCAAGCGCATCATGGCATTGAAACGCTCATTCGGGACATCCTTGGCGGCAGACATGGCGATCAAGGCGTTGGTGTTCGCTGGGTTGCCCACCACGAGCACGCGGACATCCTCCGCAGCGTGATCGTTAATGGCCTTACCTTGGGGGCCAAAGATCTTGCCATTAGCCTGCAGCAGCGCGGAGCGCTCCTCGCCCTTGCCGCGCGGCTTGGCGCCCACGAGGAACGCAGCATTGGCGCCCTCGAAGGCAACGTTCGCATCATCGGTGATGTCGATGTTCTTCACCAAGGGGAACGCGGAATCCAGCAGCTCCATGGCCACACCTTCGGTGGCCTTCACGGCGGCGGGAATCTCAAGGAGCTTCAGCTCTACGGGAACGTCCTTGCCATAGACATCGCCATTGGCGATGCGCCACAGCAGGGAGTAGGCGATCTGGCCGGCGGCGCCGGTAACGACAACCTTCTTGGGGGTCTGGGACATGATGTGCTCTCTGCCCTTTCTCTCTAGAGTACTTTGACGCCCAGCATAGCGAGTCCGTTCATGTTTTGCTTCTTTGATTGCACACATCACATGTCTGTTTTTGGGGCCAATACCCGCCCAAACGCCACAGATTCGGACTTTCACTGCCCGATTTTATTGGATAGAGTCAACAAAGCGGACATGCCGGTGGCCCCGCCGAATGGGCGTCGATAAGCGAAAAAGTACGGCCCCAACACCACACGCGGGTGAGGGAGTTCCAACCCCTAAATGGTGTGGCGAGCTCCGTAGCGGACGTGGAGCAAATGTGCGGGTAGTACCATCATTTGGGGTGGAAAAGACACCACCCGCTGCCCAGTGCGCTTCACCGCGAGGAGCTTTAGGGCACGATAGAAAAGTGAAGGAACACCGCACGTGACGGCCGCTAAACCCACACGATACGGACGTCAGTGGCCCGATCCGAAGGAGGATAACGCGCAATCATGACATCAGACTCCTCGCCCTACACCTACACCTCCGCGAACTCCCCGCAGTCCTCGGTGTACGAGGGAGAAGATCTCGCCCCCTTGAGTTTTGAGGATGGCAGCATGCCGCTTCCCAGCACCCCCGAGGCGGACCTCGTCGAGGCCGAGCGCCCAGACAACGAGGAGGGGGTGACCCCAGAGCACGTCGTGGAGGTGGCGCTACGCACCTTCGCCACCTATGGCTTTAAAGATTCCCGGCTCAAGGCCATCGCCAGCGAATCGGGCATGTCCAAGCGCATGATCCACTACCACTTCGGCGATAAGCGCGGGCTGTATGTGCGCGTGATTCAACGCGCCATCGCTGATCTGCGCCCTGCCATCGACGAGCAGGCCCTCGAAACCGCGGTGCCGGTGGAGGGCATGCGTTCTATGGCCGAGGCCATCTATGACCAGATCACCGCCCATCCGCTCGCAGCGCGCCTACTGGTGATGGAGTCGCAGCAAAACCACGCCAACATGGAGCTGTCTGGGCCTTTTGCGGACCAGTCTCAGGCGATGCTGCACATGGAGAAGCTGCTCATGCTGGGCCAAGATTCTGGTGCGTTCCGACCGGGCATTTCCGTCATTGACATCTACACCATCATCATCGCGCTTACCCTCATGCGTTCGACCTACCACGCCGCCTACCTCAATCTTTACAGCGTGAACCTGCTCTCCCAGGACAACACCGAGGGTATGCGCCGTATGGCGGTCGATACCGTGCTGAGCTTCCTCACCTCCAACATGCAATCCAGCGGCGGAATGAGTTATCTCAGCGCCGATGCCACAACGCATCTCAAAAACGACAACCACGCCGGCGGCGAGGACATCTACTCCATGGAAGATAGCCTCTACGGCAACTCTTAAGGGCCAGCGCTTATCGACGCTCCCCTTCCCCACATGCACTAAGGCCAGCCCCTCACCACGAGGAGCTGGCCTTGTGTCGTTTCTTTATGCGCCCAACATAGCTAGGCGCAGCCATTGTTAGGCGGTTTTTTCTGCGCCGTCACCTTCAGCTGAGTACTCGGGATCGCCCTCGCCGCGGGCAACCGCGCCCGTGATCGTGACGGTGGAGACGTCCTCCCGGTCGGGCACCGAGTACATGATCGGCACCAGGATCTCCTCCATGATTGCTCGGAGACCACGGGCACCCGTCTTACGCTCGAGCGCCTGATCAGCGATGGAATCCAAGGCCTCCTCGCTAAACTGCAGATTAACCCCGTCCATCTCGAAGAGGCGCTGATACTGCTTGACCAGGGCATTACGCGGTTCGGTCAACACCTTAACCAGGGCCTCACGGTCCAGGTTGGCCACAGAGGCCACCACAGGTAGGCGGCCAATAAACTCCGGGATGAGACCGAACTTCACGAGATCCTCGGGACGCACCTCGGTGAAGATATTCTTGGACGTATCCGGCTTAAGAGAGCGCACCTCGGCGCCAAAGCCCAAGCCCTTCTTTCCACGGCGCTCCTCGATCACCTGTTCCAGCCCCGAGAAGGCGCCGGCCACGATGAAGAGGATATTCGAGGTATCGAGCTGGATGAACTCTTGATTCGGGTGCTTCCTCCCACCCTGGGGCGGAATTGCAGCCACAGTGCCCTCAAGGATCTTCAGCAGCGCCTGCTGCACACCCTCACCGGAGACGTCACGGGTAATGGACGGGTTCTCGGACTTCCGAGAGATCTTATCGATCTCGTCAATATAGATAATGCCGGTCTGTGCCCGCTCCACGTCGAACTCGGCCGCCTGGAGCAGCTTGAGCAAAATGTTTTCCACGTCCTCGCCCACGTAGCCAGCCTCCGTAAGAGAGGTAGCGTCGGCGATAGCGAAGGGCACGTTAAGCAACCGAGCCAAGGTTTGAGCCAAGTAGGTCTTGCCCGAGCCCGTCGGACCCAGCATCAAGATGTTGGACTTAGCAATCTCCACCTCGTCCTCATCCAAGCCGAAGTTGGCACCAGCCTGGCGCATGCGCTTGTAGTGGTTATACACCGCCACCGCGAGCACCCGCTTGGCCTCGTCTTGGCCGATCACGTACTCATCGAGGAATTCCGCGATCTCGCGGGGCCGCGGCAGGCGACTCTCCTGAGTCTCCTCCTTAGCGGCGGTGTTGAGCTCCTCCTCGATGATCTCGTTACACAGCTCGATGCACTCATCACAGATGTAGACTCCCCCACCCGCAATGAGCTTTTTCACCTGCTTCTGACTCTTTCCGCAGAAAGAGCACTTCAACAGGTCAGCAGTCTCTTGCATATGTGCCATAAGCTGGAAAAACCCTCATTTGCATCTCGTTGTTGTGCGGCTGGAGCCATGTGCGCCCCTCCACTCTAGCGCCTCCATGCCCCGAAGAGGCCTAAGGCGGCGCCGAGCGCCTTGTGCTTCAACCACCGCGCACACCTATCTATTCCCGCGGGTGCGCAACCGTGTTGCGAAGAGACGTCGATGGGCCAGGATCCCCCTCCACCCCGTGCCCATAGCCCGCGAGAAGCCTTCTACCGGCGCCTGAGAATGCTTTAAGAAGTTAAGAAACGCAAGCCTTTGTTTAATGTGCGCTCAACCACTTAGTAATGAAGATATGTGCACATAAAGGCCATTCTAAGGTGCGTTCATCGCTAAATAGTCCCATTATTATCACATATTTATAACATCCTTCGTCTTAATTTGATATTGGTCCTACGGCCGCTACAGTTGGTGCAGAAGGCCTGCTGCACGGCTCATCTGCGCTGGACAGGCCCATTTTCTCGACAAACCTATATTTTTAAGGAGTTTAATAATGCGTAAGAACACCCTGCGCGCCGTTACCGCTATCGCCGGTTCCACCCTTCTCATCGGTCTGGCTGCCTGCTCTACCGACGATGCTTCTGACACCATTTCCGATGCCACCGATTCCGTGAGCTCCGCCGCATCCGAGGCTACCGACGCCGCTGGCGACGCCAAGGACAAGGCTGAGGACGCCGCCGGTGACGCCAAGGACAAGGCCGAGGACACCGTGGACGACGCCAAGAACGCCATGGATTCCAAGGACGTCGCCGAGGCTGACCTGCCGGCCGAGATCACCGAGGCCGCTGAGTCCTACGACATGTACGGCGAGAACGCTGGCGCTTTCGTCTCCGCTTACGAGAAGGACGGCGTGACCGTCGCCGAGTACGAGAACGCTGCATTCGTTAAGAGCGACGAGGGCACCTTCCCCGTCATCGGCGGCATGTGGAAGGTCTGGCAGAACGAGGGCGGCCTGGATTCCGAGATCGGCGTGCCCACCGAGGCTGAGCGCGAGGTCGACGGCGGCTGGGAGCAGACCTTCACCGGCAAGACCATCCACATCATGCCCAACGAAGAGGGCGGCTTCGTGGAGTCCTTCAGCTAAGGCTGTTTCAGCTATAAGGCTGCTGCATCTCCCCTGTCTGGCGCTTGTTAACTAGCGCTCGGAAGAGGATCATGCATACACCGCTTCCCTTCTCCTCATGCGAGAAGGGAAGCGGTGTTTTTCTGCGTGCCATCGCGGCTAGCAACTAATACAACCGCCCCCTTGGCGGGCCCCTAAGGGGCAGATACCCAAGGAGGCGGGAGAGCCGCAGCGATGCGGCGGGAGGCTATCCTTAGCCGTTGAGCTTGCGGTAGTCGAAAACCTGATCCACGATGCCGTAGTCCTTAGCGGCTTCGGCGGTGAGGATCTTATCGCGGTCGGTATCGATTCGAATCTGCTCTGCGCTCTGGCCGGTGTGACGTGCCAGTGTTTCTTCCATCAGGGTACGCATGCGCTCGATCTCGGCGGCCTGGATCTCCAGATCCGACACCTGGCCTTGGATGCCCTGGGTGGCGGGCTGGTGAATGAGCACGCGAGCATTCGGCAGCGCGGCACGCTTACCGGGAGCACCGGCTGCGAGCAGCACCGCAGCAGCGGACGCAGCCTGGCCCAGGCACACGGTAGAGACATCCGGACGGACGTACTGCATGGTGTCATAAATAGCCATCAGCGAGGTGAAGGAGCCACCGGGGCTGTTGATGTACATCGTGATGTCACGATCCGGGTCTTGGGATTCCAGCACCAGAAGCTGCGCCATGATGTCATTAGCCGAGGTGTCATCCACCTGAGCACCAAGGAAGATAATGCGCTCTTCAAAGAGCTTGTTGTAGGGATTCGACTCCTTGGTGCCATAAGCGGACTGCTCCAAGAAAGAAGGCAGGATGTAGCGAGACTGAGGCATCTGCATAGTGAAAAACTCCTTATTCGTGGTGGTGGGTTAGTTATTAATAGCGCCCTTGGCGGACTCGATCACGTGATCCACGAAACCGTAGTCCTTGGCCTGCTGGGCGGTGAACCAGCGGTCACGGTCGGAGTCTTTCACAATCTGCTCCACGGGCTGCCCTGTGTGCTCGGCGATCAGTTCGGCCATTTCCTTCTTGGTGTAGGCGAACTGCTCTGCCTGGATGGCGATATCCGCTGCGGTACCTCCCACACCAGCGGAGGGCTGGTGCATCATGATGCGCGCATGCGGCAGAGCGAAGCGCTTACCCTTGGTACCGGCCGACAGCAGGAACTGGCCCATCGATGCCGCTAGCCCCATACCATAGGTGGCGACATCGCAGGGGGCATACTTCATGGTGTCGAAAATAGCCATGCCGGCGGTCACGGACCCACCGGGGCTATTGATATAGAGCGAAATGTCGCGGTTGGGGTCTTCCGCCGAGAGGAGCAGAATCTGGGCGCACAGCTTGTTCGCGATCTCATCATCCACCTGGCTACCGAGGAAAATGATGCGCTCGCGGAGGAGGCGCTCAAACACAGAATCGCTCAGGTTGAGTCCTGCGGCTGCATTGGTCATGTGTGGGCTGGTCATGTTGTCTCCTTTGAAATCCCAATATCTCGTCACTTCAGGCTACCGCCGCGGGCCGCGCCGAGTCAGCTTTGTTCGCTCACAGCTTAGGGGTGCCCTCAGCACTAGTGGTGCGCGGCGGCAAAAGCGAAAGGCAGCACCACACCTATTGCGGTGCGGCACTGCCTCAAGGCTGTACTAATGCCTACTCGGAGTCGGTCTCCGACTCGTTCTCCGGCTCCTCATCGCCGAAGTACTGGGCCGGGTCCACCTCGTTGCCGTCGGTGTCCTTGACGCTCACCTTGCAGATAGCCTCGGCGAGAGCCTTGCCGCGGCGCACATCAGCGAAGAGAGCGCCAAGCTGGCCGGACTGCTGCAGCTGCCCGAAGAACTGGGCCGGCTCCATACCGTAGCGCTGCGCGGTGAACATGATGTGATCGGACATCTCCTGCTCGGTGACCTCCGGCTCGAGCTCCTCGGCCAGGCGGTCAAGGAAGAGCTGGTTGCGCACGGCGTCCTCAGCAGAGTTGCGCGCATCCTCATCGAACTTCTCACGGCTAGTGCCCTGGGCCTCAAGGAGGGTGTCGAGAATCTTCTCGTCGCCACCGACCTGCTGCAGCAGCTGGTTACGCTGAGCCTTCACCTGCTCCTCAACCACGCCTTCCGGCAGCGGGAACTCGGACTGAGACAGGGCTGCAGACAGCACCTCATCCCGGATAGCGGCGGCCTGGCTGCCCTTGGCATCCTCTTCCACCTTCTTCTCCAGCGACTCGCGAAGCTCCTCAACGGTGTCGAACTCGGAGGCCATCATGGCGAATTCGTCATCCACCTCGGGCAGCTCGCGCTCCTTGACGGTCTGGAGAGTAACGGTGATCTCACCCTCTTCACCGGCATGCTCGCCCACGTGCAGCTCAGAGGTGAAGGTGGCGGACTCGCCAGCGGACAGCCCAGTAAGAGCAGCGTCCAAGCCCTTGATCAGGTCATCGGAGCCGATGTTGTACGACATTCCCTCGGTCTTGGAGTCCTCGATTACCTCGCCATCAACCTCAGCGTGGAGGTCGATGCTCACGAAGTCGCCATCCTGGGCGGCGCGCTCAACAGTCTTGAGAGTGCCGAAGCGGGAGCGAAGCTCTTCGAGCTCCTTCTCCACGGCGGAGTCATCCACCTTCAGCGGCGGGACCTCGACGGAGATGTCCTCGAAGGACGGGAGGGTGATCTCAGGGCGAACATCAACCTCGGCAACGAACTCGACGAGTTCGCCGTCCTCGATCTTGGTGATGTCAATCTCGGGCTGACCGAGCACCACAAGCTCATTCTCTTCGACGGCCTGGCCATAACGGGAAGGAAGCATGTCATTGACAACCTGCTCGATCACGGGGCCGCGACCGAAGCGAGCATCGATGAGCTGGCGAGGCGCCTTGCCTTTACGGAAGCCGGGGATCTGCACCTGCTGCGCGATGGCCTTATAAGCCTGGTCAAACTCGGACGAGAGTTCCTCGAAGGGAACCTCAACCGTAACCTTAACGCGGGTGTCGTTCAGCTTTTCGACGGAACTCTTCACGAGTCACTCTCCTGAATTTTCTTACTGCGTACGATGGTGATCTGCTATGTCAGAGGGCCCGTAGCGGACGCGCTCTCTCGCGGTGTCACGTTGGTGCTCCACCGACCGAAGCGTATTGCCCCTACGAGCCCTCATTGTCGCTATTCGCGGGTATCTCGCACTGCACGTGCGGGATATCCCTCGTCGGGACGACAGGATTTGAACCTGCGACCCCCTGCTCCCAAAGCAGGTGCGCTACCAAGCTGCGCCACGTCCCGTTGTGCATTTTTCAAGCCCGATGCTCTCGAGCTGCTACGTAGTCTACAAGTACCAACGACACCCGGCGCACAATGGGGTGCCCCTACACACATTTATCCCGCTAGTTACGCTTTTATCCCTGCACACGCCGGCCATATACACACGACAGCACAGCACTACTTCACCACTACTGCTCAAGCCTGGATGCGAGCGCTGCCTGAGCGAGCAGCGCCGAGCCCATCCCCCCACCGCGTCGGCATTCCATTCCCTGCGGAGCCACCCCACTCATAGCTGCACGACTCATCGCCGCCGAGGACACACTCCCCTACACACTGCCCAGCCGCCGCTAACCCTCCCGCCGGAGACGGAAAGCACCCCCAAGTACCTGAGATTTCATTAAGACATCTGCAGCCCGGCGCATCGCGACTGTCTCACAGAGAAAGAACGACATCCCATGAATTTTGGCACGGGTTCACACCCACTCTGGGGAGATCAACGACCACCGTCCCCACAGGGGCGGGCGCAGCACCCCTGAAGCTACACCCATGGACCGCTATCTCAAGCCGACAATCACACACCTTAGCGTTACCTAATGTTCATCCCAGCGCCGCCGCGGCTGCAACAGAAGAGAAGACCCACGACGCACGTCAGTGACCTTTTTTGGGCGGCGAGCTATCGCGTCAGACATCCAGCACCATCACCCCACAGTGCCGAGTTTTACCTCAGAACATACCCCTCAACTAGTGCGATTCATTTACCCCCTCCACTCTGAACTTTCTCAGCAGACGTCCAATGTGACACTGGTCACTTTTGTGCTAATATGTTCGTAAGTAGCGTCACAGTCTGTCTAGCATTTTCCTTAGTCCGGTTTCGATCGACAGGATTCCATGTCGCCAGGACATCAATGCAGCGGCCCGACGCTGCCCGAGACCGGTACCGAAGCGAAAATGAAGGGATGCGACCCCATGGCGAAGTACCTACTAAAGAAGATCGCCGGTTGGTTCGCGATGATCTTTGTCGCGGTCAACATCACGTTCTTCTTGGCCTCCGCGTTCCTCGACCCTAGGTCGAACTACGCAGGCAGGCGCCCAGCCATTCCGGAGGAGAGGATCGACGCCATCCTCTCTCCGAAGAACCTCAACGATAAAGACCCCATAATGGAACGTTGGTGGACATGGCTGTCGGACATCTTGTTCCACTGGAACTGGGGTGTATCCCCGCTCGGAGACTCGGTGAATGATGAGATCTCCTACCGCATTTGGGTCTCGGCCCGACTCCTGCTCCTCGCCACCATTTTGTCCGTGGTCATCGGCGTGAGCATCGGTGTGTTTACCGCTTCTCGCCAGTACAAGGCGGGCGACCGGTTCTTCCAGTTCTTCTCGATCGTCACCATGAACATCCACGTGGTTGTCGCCTCGATCTTCTTCGTGTGGGCTGCGGTGAAGATCAACCAAAAAGCCGGCAAGACGATCTTCTACGTCACGGGATCATCATCTATCGGTACAGAAGGATTCATCCCGAAGGCCATCGACGCCGCTCAGCACCTCGCCCTTCCCACGATCTCGTTGGTGATCATTTCTTATGCGGGCTACCACTTCATGCAACGCTCTATGTTGCTGGATAATATCGACGCCGATTATGTGCGTACCGCCCGCGCCAAGGGCATGACTCGCAACCAAGCTATTCGCCGGCACGCGCTGCGCACCTCGGCTATTCCGGTTGCTACCTCCGTGGCGTTCTCCATCACCGGCATTTTCACCGGCGCCATCATGACTGAAACCATCTTCGCGTGGAACGGCATGGGCCGGTACTTCCTTCAGACTTTGAGCTCTAACGACATTCACGGCACTGTCGCTGTGGCCGCCTTCGGAGCGCTCATGACCGCCATCGGCGCGATTCTCTCCGACATCCTAGTTGTCATTCTTGATCCTCGAGTGCGGGTGAACTAACAATGCGCAAAGAATTCCGAAACAAGGGTGCTGACCACTCCGAGGATGTCAACGCCAATGCCCTGCCCACAAACGATTTCACCGCTGCAAGCTCTCCCTCGACGCAGAGCGCTATCGCCTCGGTGACTGAGGATCAGATCCACGACGCTCAGAGCCAGCTCGAGCATGATCACCTCGCCGGAGGCAAGCCAATCTCCCGCGTGAAGCTCTACGCCCGACGCTTCGTGCGCAACAAGATGGCAGTCGTGGGCACGATTGTGTTCTTCCTCCTCGTACTATTTGCCATCTTCGGCCCGCTGACCGCGAAATACAGCTACGACTATTCTGACTTCGCAGCGCTCGGTGTTGCCCCCAATTCTGATCACTGGTTCGGCACCAGCGCTTCGGGCAATGACATGTACGCCATGGTGATCCAGGGTCTCAGCCGCTCGCTCGTGATCGCCGTGATTGTGTCCACCGCTACCACCATTCTGTCGGCGCTGATCGGCACAACCGCCGCCCTGTTGGGTGGCCGCCCCGAGAAGGCTATCTTGGGTCTGATTCACTTCCTTCTGGTGGTTCCCACCTTCCTCATCTTGGCCCTGCTGGTCTCCGGCTCGGGCGGTGACTGGAAGATCCTCATCGTCGTGTTGATCGCCTTCGGCTGGATGTTCCCAGCCCGCGTGATCTGGTCCATGACGATCTCCGTCCGCGAGCGCGAATACGTTAAGGCCGCCCGTTACATGGGTGTATCCAATGGCCGCATCGTGGTCCGCCACCTGGTTCCTAATATTGGTTCGTTGCTGGTTATCAACCTCACCCTTGGTGTGGTCAGCGCAGTGATGAGTGAGACTGGCCTGTCCTTCTTGGGCCTCGGTGTGAAGATGCCCGACGTCTCACTCGGTACCTTGCTCTCTACCGGTGCCGCCTCCGTGCAGGTCTCTCCGTGGGAGTTCTACTTCCCCGCCGCGGTCCTCACCCTCCTCACCGTGTCGATGGCCTTCGTTGCCGATGGCCTCCGTGACGCTCTCGATCCCAACTCCGCCGCAGCAGGAAAGGCATAACCTATGACATCGCCAGTCCTCTCAGTCAAAGACCTCCACGTCACTTTCCCCTCCGAGGCGGGAAGCGTGGACGCCGTGCGCGGCGTGTCCTTCGATCTCAAGCCCGGTCAAACCCTCGGCATTGTGGGCGAGTCCGGCTCGGGTAAGTCGGTCTCCTCCCTTGCGGTGATGGGCCTGCTGCCGAGCTACGCCAAAATCAGTGGCTCCGCCATGCTGGGCGACCGCGAGCTTCTCGGCCTCAGCGATACCGAGATGTCGAAGATCCGCGGCAAGGAGATCGGCATGATCTTCCAGGATCCGCTTTCTGCACTCACCCCCGTGTTCGATGTGGGCACCCAGATCGTTGAAGCCCTGCAGTGCCACCAGAAGATCTCTAAATCCAAGGCCTGGGATCGAGCCGTGGAACTGCTCGATCTCGTGGGCATCCCCGATCCCAAGCGCCGCGCCAAGGCTTTTCCCCACGAGTTCTCCGGCGGTATGCGCCAACGCGTGGTGATCGCTATTGCTATTGCGAATAACCCTTCGGTGCTCATTGCCGACGAGCCCACCACTGCGCTCGACGTGACCATCCAGGCGCAGGTTCTCGAGTTGATCAAGAAGGTGCAGCAGGAGACCAACGCGGCCACCATCATGATCACCCACGATATGGGCGTGGTCGCCGAGATGGCCGATGACGTGATGGTGATGTACGCGGGCCGCCCCGTGGAGCATGCCCCTGTGCACGAGCTCTTCGCTAATCCGAAGATGCCCTATACCGTGGGCCTGCTGGGATCTATCCCTTCGGCGGCCAAGCGTGATTCCTCCTCGCTCACCTCGATCGAGGGCAACCCGCCGATCGCGATCAATCTGCCCGATCAATGCACCTTCGCTCCCCGCTGCCCGATCGCCACTGAGCAGTGCTTGGCCACCGAGCCGAAGCTGCGCTCCATTGGCGTAAATCACGATGCAGCGTGTGTGCGCAGCGAGGAGATCGACAACCGCACCATCGATGGCAAGGAGATTTTCCCCGCCCCCGAGATCGCGGAGAACGTGCTGGCTCACATTCCGCGCGACGAGCGCGAGACGGTGCTCGACGTTCAGAATCTCCAGAAGACCTTCCCGCTTATCAAGGGCGCGGTACTCAAGCGCAAGGTGGGCGACGTGCACGCGGTGAAGGATGTCTCCTTCAATATCCGCGAGGGCGAGTGCTTCGCCATTGTCGGCGAGTCCGGTTCGGGTAAGACCACCACCCTGCTAGAGATCATGGATCTCGAGCCCAGCGAACCGAGCAAGGTGACGATTAGCGGTAAGGATGTATCCACCCTAGGCCGCAAGGAACGACGCCTGCTGCGACGGGACATCCAAATTGTGTTCCAGGATCCGATGGGCTCGCTGGACCCGCGCCTGACGGTGGCCGATATCATTCGTGAGCCGCTCGACGCCTTGGATTGGAAGGGCGATAAGAACGAGCGCATCTACGAGTTGATGAAGCTGGTGGGTCTCAATCCCACTCACGTGGATCGCTTCCCCGGCCACTTCTCTGGCGGTCAGCGCCAGCGCATTTCCTTGGCCCGTGCTTTGGCTGCAGAGCCCAAGCTCATCGTGTTGGACGAGCCAGTCTCCGCTCTGGATGTGTCCATCCAGGCCGGCATGCTCAACCTCCTCGATGATCTCAAGGCCAGGCTCGGCGTGAGCTATCTCTTTGTGGCCCACGACCTGTCTGTGGTTCGCCATATTTCCGATCGCGCCGCGGTGATGTACCTGGGCGAGTTTGTGGAAAAGGGCGATACCGATGAGCTCTTCGATAACCCGCGCCACCCGTATACCCAAGCGCTGCTCTCCGCTATTCCGTTGCCGGATCCGACTGCTCAGCGCAATCGGAAGCGGACGTTGCTGAAGGATCATCTGCCCTCCCCCACGGAGAAGATCAGCGGCTGCCCATTCCGCACCCGCTGCCCGCTCTACGAGGAGCTCGACGAATCCCAGCGTTCGGTGTGCGAATCGCAGGTGCCCGATATGCGTTCTGTAAACGGCGCCGATCACTATCAGTCATGCCACATACGGTAGTGCTCGGATGCTCATAATTTCATACTGCCCTAGTTCACATTCCCTCAAGAGAGATGAGTGACACCATGAAACTACACACTCCAACCAAGAAGTTGGTGGCTGTGCTCTCTGTCTCCGCGCTGGCACTCACTGCCTGTGGTGACGATAGCTCCAATGGTTCCGGATCGGGTTCCGCTGCGGACGGCTCCGGCGTTCCCGATGCCGACTTCAATGAGCAAGACCGCGACAACCTGAAGGATGGCGGAACCCTCACTACTGCAATCGGTGAGATTTCCGAACAGCAAAACCCCTTCCACGCAGATGGCACGACCTATACCAGCAATGTGTGGTCGTGGTACAACCCCATCACCACCCACTACTCTCCCGATGGCGAGTGGTCCGCCGATCCCAACTACATCCTCGACGTGAAGGAAGAGGAAGAGGACGGCAAGACCAAGCTCACCTACGAGATCAACGAGGATGCCACCTTCAACGATGGCACCCCCATCGACTGGCGCGCGTGGGAGACCACCTGGAAGATCAATAACGGCAAGGACGAGGCGTTCACCCCGAGTTCCAGCGATGGCTACGAGCAAATCGAGTCTGTGGAAAAGGGCGAGAACGACAAGGAAGCTGTGGTGACCTTCGAGCGCGCCTATCCGTGGTGGCAGGGTCTGTTCGGCTTCATTGCGCACCCCGAGCTCGCTAACCCGGACAACTACAACTCTTACCTGAAGGAAGTGCACCCCGAGTGGGGAGCAGGCCCCTTCAAGGTGGAAGACGTTGACTTCCAAAACGGCAATGCCACCTTCGTGCGTAACGAGAAGTGGTGGGGCGACACTCCGAAGCTGGAGAAGCGCGTGATGCGCCAGATGGAGACCCAGGCTGCCATCAACGCCTTCAAGAATGGTGAGATCGACGCCGTGGGCGCTGGCTCCCGTTCGGACTACGCATCCGTGAAGGATCTGCCCAACACCGAAATCTACGTGGGCCGTGCCCCCAAGAACACCCTGTTCTTGCTGAACGGTGAGTCCGACATCCTGAAGGACATCAAGGTGCGCGAGGCCTTCGCTAAGGGTCTCGACCGCGAGCAGCTCGCAAATATCTGGTACCAGGGTCTGCCCGCGAAGCTGGAAAACCCCGGTTCCTTCATCTTCTACCCCTTCCAGAAAGATTACGAGGATAACTTCGAGTCTGTCGCCGGCTACCACCCGGATGAGGCGAAGCAGATCCTGGACGAAGCCGGCTGGAAAGAAGACTCTGATGGCATCCGCGAGAAGGATGGCGAGAAGCTGAAGCTGCGCTACGTGCTGGTTGGCGAGTCCGATCTGGTGAAGTCCTCTGCTCAGGCAACCCAGCAGATGCTGAAGGATATCGGCATCGATATCGCTATCGACGTCCGCCCGAGCTCTGAGTTCTCCAAGACTCTGCAGAGCAAGAACTACGACATCTTCCCGATGGGCTTCAGCTCTGGCGATCCCTTCGGTGTGGCCTACTTCGGCCAGACCTACCGCTCCGATTCTCAGCTGAACCGTTCCAACACCGGTACCCCCGAGCTGGATGAGAAGATCACTGAGCTGCAGCAGCTGCCGACCCGCGAGGAGCAGATCGAGCGCGGCAACGAGCTCGAGAAGGAAGCACTCGCACTCTACGGCATCATCCCGCTGAACACCGCTCTCGGTGTGACCGCCGTGAAGACCGGCCTGGCCAACTACGGCCCCATGGCCTTCGGTGACGTGCCGATCGAGAACATCGGCTGGGTCGAGGAGTAATCCCACCAGTCACTGAACCTACGTTGTTCATAACAGCGCCGAGCACCAGCTGCTCGGCGCTGTTTCTTATGAAGTGAGATTCGCGTTAGGGGAAGTTCGTGGCGTCGATAAGCCTCTGCTTGCGTGTGACGCCGCGTCAACCTCGATGCTGATGGGTGGCGCTTGCATCAGCGGCGTGCAGTGGCACTGATCGAGAAAGGACAGCTGCAGATGAATGAGTTCACAGTCGGCGATGTTGCCGAGATCCTGGGGGTGAGTACGCGCACGCTGCGCTATTGGGACCATATTGGGTTACTGTGCCCTACCCAGCGCACGTGGGCCGATCATCGCCTCTACACCCTTGATGATGTGCAACGCGGTATGGCGGTCCTGATCCTCCGTTCCACTGGCATGTCATTGCAGGCGGTGGCAGACATCATGGACGATCCCTCGGCGATACGTTCTTCTCTGCGCGCGCAACGACGCCACCTCGCCGCCGATGCAGCCCAACTGCGTGCCCGAGTGCGCGCGGTGGACAACCTACTGAACTACCTATCCGAGGAGGACTCAATGTCTCACTCACAATCTGATCCCACTACCCGCCTAGCGCAGGACGCCGCAGCATGGAAGCACGAGTGGGAACGCCACCACGATGAGGCGGAGCAGCGCTGGTCCCACACGCCAGACTGGTCGGCTAGCCAAGACGCCGCTGAGCAGATGGATGAGGCCGGCTGGGCGCACATGAAAAAGAGCATGGACAGCTTTGTTAAGGATCTGGTGGCCGCAGCAGAAGCGGCGGTGAGCCCGAGCTCACCCGAGGCTGCAGCGCTGGTCGAGCGCCATGCGGAACTCATCGGCCACTACTACGAGTGCACCTTAGCCAAGCAGGTATTGCTCACCCGCATGTACGAGGCTGATGAGCGCTTCGCTTCCTACTATCGAGGCGCCGCACCTTTCCTGCGCCTATGCGTGGAGCACCAAGCAACTCAACAGGGCATCGATCTCGATTCGGTCGAGTGGAGCTAGGCCACCTATATCGACTCACTATGCACCTGAACAACCCTGGCGGCTATCGCTGGCACGGGCGACGCGCCCGCAGCTGGCGGCCCGCGTAGAACACAACTCCCGCGGTATCGATGAGTGATACCGCGGGAGTTGTAATGAGAGGGAACGACGGGAATCGAACCCGCGTCTTCAGCTTGGAAGGCTGAGGTATTAGCCACTATACGACGTTCCCCAGTGCTGAGATATGCTATCGCATTACGGCGCCTTAAAGCAAAATGGAGCAATCTTAGCTACCAGACATTGTGCGCACCGTGTGCGTATGCTGTGAGTATGCGCCCCACAATCATTGATGAAGAGAGCGGACACGAGCTGTGGACCGCGTCGGAATGTGCGGACTACTCGGGCACGGCACGTGGCACCTTTACCAGCTACGCCACGAGAGGCCGCGCCCCGAAGCCCGTAGCGAAACTCCATGGCCTCACACTTTGGGATTCCACCGTGGTTAAGGCCTGGGTGGCAGAGCGAACTGGAACGCCGAACTAGCCGAGAAGCTCCACCGTCTGGCCAGCTACCCCTGCGCCTTGCGCGCACCGCCCCATCGTGCGGGGACACCCGCGGGAACATCTGCGTAGCGCCGATCGTTTTCTCCAGTGAACCCTTAAGCAAGGAACTCTCTGCAGAAAGATTAGGTGAAATACTCTCGTGTCAGCGTTGCTGTTGATCGCGGTCGTCATCGGACTCGCCGTGTTTATCCTGAGCCGAAACACCCACAGCCACAACCAGAGGCTTAACCAAACAACAATGGACGATGCGGTAGCAGATGCACGCCGCTGGATTGAGCGCCTCGGTTCCCAGGTGTTGTCACTTACCGGCTCTGATGCCGCCTCCACTCAAGCACTCGCGGATGCCTCGGAGCGTTATAACGCTGCGAGCTCGCAAATTTCGACCGCAGCCACCCCGAAACAGGCCCAGATGGCTCGTGAGTCCGCCCTCGAAGGGTTGCACTATGTCAACGCCGCCCGCGAGATCATGGGCATGCCCGCCGGCCCTGAGTTGCCGCCGCTCGAAGGTCAGCGTGCTGCCGGTAAGGTGACGGAACCGCGCACCATTACTCACGATGGCAACACGATCTCTGCTTCGCCGCAGGCGAGCGCGAATACGCCTCACTACTATCCAGGCGGCACGGTTGCGGGGCGCCCCGTTCCCGCAGGCTGGTACTCCACCGCGTGGTGGGGACCTGCACTAGCCACCGGTGTGTGGACAGCTGGATCCGTGTTGATGTTCTCCGCCTTGTTCTCAGGCATGTCGGGGGTGCACTATGGCGCCGAGCAATTCGAGGACGGCACCGCCGACGGCAGTGACGATCTCGGCGGCATGGATGATTCCGGCGATATGGGAGACACCGGCGACATGGGTGATAGCGGCGATATGGGAGACACCGGCGGCGATGGCGGTGGATTCTTCGATGGCGGTGACGGCGGCCTCTTTGATGGCGGCGGCTTCGACTTCGATTTCTAATCCCCTCGCCCGCACCCCTTGAACACGCACACACCCCCGGCGATCTGGTCCGGGGGTGTGTGCTGTGGCTTTAGGCTTCGGGGGCCACGCCGGTCTTCTCAAAGTCAGCGATAATGTCAATGCGACGCTGGTGGCGGTCTTCTTGGGACCACTCCTGGTCTAGGAAAGCATCCACGATAGACAGTGCTTCTTCCTCGGTGTGCATACGGCCACCGAGGCCGATGAGCTGGGCATTGTTATGCTCGCGAGCGAGCCGCGCGGTCTCAACAGACCACGCCAGCGCACAGCGGGCACCCGGCACCTTGTTTGCAGCGATCTGCTCACCATTACCGGAGCCGCCAAGTACGATACCGAGCGAGCCCGGGTCGTTGACGGTGCGCTGCGCTGCCTCGATGCAGAAGGCAGGGTAATCGTCTGCCGCATCGTAGGTGTGAGCACCGCAGTCAATCACTTCGTGCCCCTTAGACTCGAGGTGGCTTGCAATAATATTCTTCATGTCGAACCCAGCGTGGTCCGCTCCGAGATAAACGCGCATGGCGTTCAGTGTAGACGAAAAACGAGGTCTTCAACCGTGAAAAAATCTCTGGCCGCCCTGCTTGCTTGTCTGATGTTGGCGGCCTGTTCTACCGATTCCTCGCCAGAACACTCATCCACCTCCACGCCACCTGCCACATCCACGTCCCCTGCCACCACCACGGACGCGGCAGGCGATACGCCTTCGGCCGCAGTTGATGACACCAACGAGCTTCCGGACTTCGCCGCCCACGCTGCAGAGATGCTCGATCAACTCGAGGTCAAAGGCCGGGCCCCCACCACCGGCTATTCGAGGGACGAGTTTGGGCAGCGATGGAGCGATGATGTGTCAGTGGAGTTCGGCCACAACGGCTGCGATACCCGCAATGATATTTTGCGCCGCGATCTCGTGGATCTTTTTCTCAAGCCGAACACGCATGACTGCGTGGTACTGCGCGGCAGGCTCCTAGACCCCTACACCGGGCAGTGGATGGACTTCGAACGCGGCGAACGCTCCTCCGAGATTCAGATTGATCACGTGGTGGCACTGTCCAACGCCTGGCAGACTGGGGCCCAGCAGCTCTCCGAGGAGGCTCGGCGCGACTTCGCCAATGATCCTCGTAATCTCTTGGCGGTCAGCGGCTGGCAGAATCAGCAAAAAGGCGCCGGCGACGCCGCTACGTGGCTACCGAAGGATTCCTCGTTTCGTTGCACCTATGTCCGTTCACAAATCGAAGTGAAACGGGCCTACGGCCTGTGGGTGACACCCCCAGAAAAAGACGCGATGCAGCGCATTTTGCGGCAATGCCCCAGCGAGATCGAGCGCTCCTCAGCCGAACCGCCGAGAGCCGAGCAGCCTGCAACCGAGCAGCTCGCCCCTGATCAAGCCCCACAGATCACCGGCGATGAAGCGCATGTTCCCGCTGCGCCGGCTGATGCAGGAGACTACGTGGCCAATTGTGCGCAGGCTCGGGCTCAGGGGCTCGCACCGCTACACCGCGGCGAGCCGGGTTACCGCCCTGGGCTTGATGGGGATAATGACGGCATTGCCTGTGAATAGCGGCAACGCTCACCCACCCCGCTTATCTGGAAGCGTGGGGGAGCTTTAGGCCTATCATCGTGGAGTTTTTCCCCGCTGTGGGCGGTGGGTAGTGTTGAGTGAGAACACATCACGTGCCGCTGTGTGCAGCACGAAGAAGGCAGGGAGGATTCACGTTGGCGAGCATGCACGGCCACGGCGAGACACACCACGACCTCTCCTCCATGCGCAATCCAGCCCATAGCCTGCCGGCCACTCGCAGTGTGCCTGTATTTGTGGCCCGTGAGGACACCGAGTTTCCTCACGAAGACCAACTGCGCAGCCCACTGCCGCCCTCCACTCCTGCTGCGGATGAGCCCACCGTGTCCATACCCGAGGTCGCCGGCCCCACAGAGGCCGCCGACTCCACACAAGCAGCTAGCCACACGGAAGCTGCCGATGCCGAGCAGTCCCGCCCATGGTTTAAGACGCTGGCAGGAATCATCGGCATCTTCATCGTGATCAATCTGATCGCTCTAGGCTTCGGCGCATTGTTCTTCTAGGCATGCCCCGTGAGCCCAGGTCCTCGGGATGGCACAGCCTTCTTAGAGTTGAGGCGCCTCGGTGCGTGAACGCTTGAGTTCGAAGAAATACGGATAGCCGGCGAGGGTGCAGGAGGCGTCGAAAAGCTCGCCTGCCTCTTCGCCGCGCGGCACTCGGGTGAGTACAGGGCCGAAGAAGGCCACATCGCCGAGCTCGATCACGGGTGTGCCCACTTCATCGCCCACCTTGTCCATGGCGCGCTTCTGATAAGCGCGCAGGGTGTCGTCCTGGGCGTCGGTGTGGCCGGCGTCGAGAAGCTCGGCGGGTAAGCCTACCTCGGCCAGAGCTGCTGCGATCACCTCGTCGGCGGCGTGATAGCCGCGGGCGGTGAGTTCGCCGCCGTGGTGGATGCGGGTGCCCATGGCGGTGTAGAGCTCATCGAGTTTCTCGGGGTACTGCTCTGCCACGGCAACGAAGACGCGGGCCGGGGCCCACGTGGCCTTCATCATTTCCTTGTAGTCCTCGGGCAGCTCCTCGCGGCCTTCGTTGAGTACCGCCAGACTCATCGGCTGCCAGCTCACGGCGATGTCGCGGACCTGCTCCACCTCCTTGATCCAGCGGGAGGTAATCCAACAAAAAGGACAGGTGACGTCGAAATAAAAGCTCACGGTGCGTTGATTAGTCATGCCCGCCCATGCTAGCCGAAACCTCCGCGCAGGCGCGGGGCGGCAGCCACCTACCCCAGCGGATACGCGATCTAGGTCACGCTACTACTGTGGTGCGCATGACAAGTGTGAATCTGACCCGAGAAGAGGCGCGCGCTCGCGCGGCCATGCTAGCAACCGAGCACTATGACATCGTGCTTGACCTGACCACCTCTGAAGAAACGTTCCGTTCCACCACCACGGTGCGCTTCCAGGTGAAACAAGACGGCGATACCTTCATTGATCTGCGCGACGCCCACATCCACTCGGCTTCCCTCGATGGCGAAGAGTTCACGCCGGACTACTCCTCTGAGCACGGTCTGCAGCTGCGGGGGCTGAGCGTCGGCGAGCATACTCTGGTGGTGGATGCCGATTGCACCTATTCGCATTCGGGCCAAGGTTTGCATCGCTACGTGGACCCTGCCGACGGCAAGGTGTATCTGTACTCCCAGTTTGAGACAGCCGATGCCAAGCGCGTCTACGCCTGCTTTGACCAGCCGGACCTCAAGGCCACCTACCATCTCACTGCGGTGACTCCGCAGGAGTGGATCGTGATCACCAATGGTGAAACCACCTATTCCGACACCGACGGCGGCCGCGTGCACACGGCCGATTTCCCCTACCCGATCTCCACCTACATTGCCGCAGTCTGCGCCGGCCCCTACCACGAGGTGCGTGAGACTTGGACAGGCGAGCTCACCCACCACCCCGAAACCCCCGCCGATCAGCCGACGACGCTCGAGATCCCCATGGGACTGTACTGCCGGGCTTCTTTGGCGGAGTCCCTCGATGCGGAACGCATCTTCACCGAGACCCGCCAAGGCTTCGATTTCTACCACCGCAACTTCGGTGTGGCCTACCCCTTCGGTAAATACGATCAGGTGTTTGTGCCCGAATTCAACATGGGCGCGATGGAAAATGCCGGCTGTGTCACCCACCGTGACGAGTATGTGTTTGATTCTCAGGTCACCCACTACATGTATGAGCGTCGCGCTGACACGATCCTGCACGAGATGGCCCACATGTGGTTCGGCGACCTCGTCACCATGGAGTGGTGGGACGATCTCTGGCTCAACGAGTCCTTCGCCACCTGGGCTGCCGCAATCTCCCAGGCGGAGGAGACCCGCTATGACACGGCGTGGACCACTTTCGCCTATGTGGAAAAGTCGTGGGCCTATAAGCAGGATCAGCTGCCCTCGACGCACCCGATCTCTACGGACGCCTCCGACATCGAGACGGTGGAGCAGAATTTCGATGGCATCACCTACGCCAAGGGCGCATCGGTGCTCAAGCAGCTGCAATCCTATGTGGGCCGCGAGGCGTTCTTCGCTGGGGTGCGTCGTCACTTCGCGCGCAATGCTTTCGCTAATGCCACCTTCGACGATCTACTTGCATCCCTCGAGGAGGCCTCGGGGCGTGACCTCTCGGAGTGGTCGAGCCAGTGGCTGAAGACCACCGGCATCAATTCTTTCTCGGTGGAGGCGACCACCACCGACGGGGCCTATGATTCCTTCACCATCGTGCAGTCCGGTGCCGCCCCAGGCGAGGGCGAGACCCGCACCCACCGTCTTGCAGTGGGGCTGTACAGCCGCAAGGATTCTGCGGTGGTGCGCACCCAGCGCGTTGAGTTGGATGTTGAGGGCGAACGCACCGAGGTGCCCGAGTTGATCGGTGCGCCAGAGGCCGATCTGGTTCTGGTCAATGACGACGATCTCACTTACTGCCTCTACCAGGCCGATGAGAAGAGCCTGAGCTTCATCTCTGAGCACATCGATGAGATCGAGGACTCCATGGCGCGTGCCCTGTGCTGGTCTGCCGCCAGCCAGGCCACCCGCGATGGCCACATGCCGGCCCGTGATTTCCTTGCTCTGGTCGAGCGCGGCATCACTGCCGAGACCGAGCTGGCTGTGCTCGAGCGCATTCTGCTCCAAGCACGCATCACTCTGAACTCCTACGCCGATCCCGAGTGGGCAGACCGCGAAGGCAAGCAGGCGTTTGCCCGCACGCTTTTCGACGCTCTCTCGCACCCGCACGATCTGGCTGCCGGAGTGGATGCCCAGCTGCCCTTCTTCAAGACACTGGCGCACGTGGAATGTGGCGATACCGAAGCCGAGTTCTTCCGCTCCATCCTCGACGGCAACTGCACGGTGCCTGAGCTGACCATCGACAGCGAGATCCGGTGGAGTGCGCTGACCGCGCTCATCGCCCGCGGCGATATTGCCGACCCAGAGGCAGCGATTGCCGCCGAGAAGGAGCGCGACGCCACCGGTTCGGGGCAAAAGGCCGCGTGGCGGGCGACCGCGGCTATCAACACCCCCGAGAACAAGGCCGCTGTCTACGAGCGCCTCACCACCGCCGCAGCAGAGATCTCCAACTTGGAGCTGCGCCACACCCTCGAAGGCTTGCTCTTTGCCGGCTCGGACCCGAACCTGCAGCAGTTCAATGAGCGCTTCGTGGAGCTTGCCCCCACACTGTGGCGTGAGCTGTCTCAGGAGACCGCCCAACCATTGCTTCAGGGCATCTATCCGCGGTGGGATATCAGCCCCGAAGGCGTGGTGCGCTCGTGTCAGCTGCTCGAGACGGACATCCCGGCTGCTTTGGCGCGCCTAGTGGCAGAAAGCTTGGATGCCCAGAAGCGCGCGCTACTCAACCGCGAAGTGGACGCGCTCGCTGGTCAGCGCAGCTAGACCCGAGCCAGCTTAGGAACAGCTAAGCGGAGCGTGGTCAATCTCTCCCATGCTCAGCAGCTGTGTGTGCTGGCACGGCGTGGGCGAGCTGCCTTAATCTGAAATCACCTGTGCTTCTGGGCCGCGTCGCTGCTCAGAAGCCGTGACCGCCAAGGATCTCTAAGGGAGCTCAGCGCTGTGAAGCATCGCATGCCGGTGGTGCGTACCGTTCGCCACGACATCAACCAGAAACCATTCATCGTCATCTGGGAGGTCACCCGCGCTTGTGGGTTGGTGTGCAGGCACTGCCGCGCGGACGCGCAGCACCACGCCGCCCCGGGCCAGCTCAGCACCGAGGAAGGCAAGGCGCTGCTTGAACGCCTTGCCGCATATGAGCACCCCCGCCCCTTGGTGGTACTCACCGGTGGCGATCCTTTTGAGCGTGAGGACCTCGTGGAGCTGACTGCGTATGGCACCTCGCTTGGGTTGAGCATGTCGCTTTCTCCGTCGGTGACTCCCAAGCTCACCCGCGAGCGCATCACCGCGCTGCGGGAGGCCGGTGGCAAGGCCATGTCCATGTCCCTCGACGGTGCCTTCCCCGAAACGCACGACGCCTTTCGAGGATTTTCCGGCACCTTTGAACAAACCCTAGCCATGGCGCCCGTTATTAATGAGCTTGGTTATCGCCTGCAAATCAACTCCACGCTCACTAAGACCAATATTCACGAGGCCCCCGATCTTTTGCAGCGAGTGATCGATATGGGGGCCAAGATGTGGTACGTATTCTTCCTCGTGCCCACCGGCCGCGGCGCGGCCCTGAATTCTTTAAGCCCGCTGGAGCGCGAAGATGCCTTGCACTGGCTGCACGATGTCTCCGATCGCATCGCCATTAAAACCACCGAGGCGCCGCAGTATCGCCGCGTAGTACTCCAAGCACAGCAGGCCAAGGAGGAGGGGCGCCCTGGTTACACGGGTGGCCCGCTCTATCGCGAACTCACTGAGCGCACCATCGAGCTTCTCGGGGAGCATCCCACTGCTCCGCGTCGACCCCGTGCTCCCATGGCGGTGAATTCCGGCTCTGGATTCGCCTTTGTGGACCATGTGGGCGATGTGTATCCGAGCGGCTTTTTGCCGATGCACTGTGGCAATGTGAAAGAACAAGACTTTCACGATATCTATGCCAACTCCGAGGCCTTCCGGGCCTTGCGCGATCCTGATCATTGGCATGGGAAGTGCTCGGTGTGTGATTTCCACTCAGTGTGTGGTGGTTCTCGGTCGACGGCCTTCGCCCTGACGGGCGATTACCGCGCCTCCGACCCCACCTGCGCCTATATTCCGCCTGCATGGGCCGAGCGACACCCGCAGGATTGCGGAGTGGATCGCGCGGCCTTGGCCAAGCTCATCGGTACGGAGGCGATGCGCAGTTATTCCCCCGAATTGCCGGCCTCCCAGCCCCGCCAGGCGGAGGCCAGCGCAGGCGCAGCAGCCTCCGCAGCCCCCGCTGCCCACTAAACGAGTGCGAGATCTTACTCACAGTCCACCTGAGACCACGCTAAAGACATCCCACGTGTCATGGGGCTTCGTTCTGTGTTCTTAAGGAAGGGCTAAAAAGGTCACTTTTCGGACACTAATGGATTCGTTTTGAATTGGGAAACTTCTCTGTATCCCGCTAGAAATTGAATCCACCAGGGTCGCCCATCCCGCGCGACCCACTCGTCTGGAAAGGACACCATGAACACACTCTCGCAGCGCCCGCTCGTGGCCAGCATCGGCGTTGTTGTTATTGCCCTCCTCAGCCTCCAGATTGGGGCTGTGATCACTGGCCACCCCGCCGAGAACACCGGCCCCGCTCTGCTTGCTTATATCGTTCCGATCATCGTCGCCTGCGCTGGTCTGTGGTGGTTGAAACTCACTTCGCTGCTCTCCCCTGCCGGATTCCGCCCCGCCAGCATGGTCCGTCTCGGCTGGCCCATATTGACAGTATCTATGGTCTTCTTCGCCGTGAACCTAGTGTTCATGAAAGAGCCAACTGCGGAGGAAAGCGCAGGGTCGATCAAGCGCCTAGTGTTCCTCGTGCTTATCATGGCGGCAACCGCCTTCTTCGAGGAAGTGATTTTTCGCGGCATCGTTCAGCACATCCTGATCTCGAACCCTGACATTACCTACTCCCGAGCAGTCATTGTCAGCGCGATATTGTTTGCCCTCGCTCATCTCGCTAACCTAATCCATTCGCCAGAAATGATCATCGCCACCTCCAGCCAAGTGCTCTACGCTTTCGCACTCGGAGTGTTTCTATCTTCACTTATGTTGCGCACTCGGAACCTATGGTTACCCATTATTGGTCACTTCATTTTCAATGTACTCGGCAGTTTCACTAGTGTCTTTACCCTTCCGGACACACCAGCTAGCGACATACCTATCTTCGCGGGCATCCTGCAACTGGTACTCATCTCCCCGCTGCTCATCATTGGACTGCGCTGGCTTAAGAAAGACCACAGCTAGCGGCTGATCACCTTGGTTTCTTTCATCTGGAGTTCCGTGGGCGACTGCCCTATGGTGGTCGACGTGAATGCAGACATTCTTTCCCTCAGCTCTATGACCATGCCGGCCGGCCGCTCTGTGCAGGCCGCGGTAAGTTCCACGGTGGACACCACCGTGGACACTATCGGCTCATGGTGGGATCAGCCCCTGGTGCAGGAGTGGCTGATCTCGAAGCCGATTCACATCGCCATCATTGTGGTGGTGGCGATTGCCCTCAACTATTTCTTGCGCAAGCTCATCACCAAGGTGGCCGCTAATGCCGCTGCGAGCGACAAACGCGCCAAGCTCGGTTTCGGTGCCGCGCATAACGACCCCGCCGAAGAGGAAGAAGATCCCAAGAAGGCCGAGCTGCTACGCCAGCAAATTGCGGCCCAGGATAAGGCCCGAGCGCAGCGTCGTGAAGCGCGCATGATGACTCTCGCCGCAGTGGGCCGCTCGGCCGTGTCCATCGTGGTGTGGGTGTGGGCCGCACTCGCTGTTCTGGACGAGGTGGGCGTGAATGTGACCCCGCTGATCGCCTCCGCTGGTGTGGTAGGCGTGGCCCTCGGCTTCGGCGCGCAGGCGCTGGTGAAGGACTTCCTCTCCGGTATCTTCATGATGATCGAGGACCAGTACGGAGTGGGCGATACCATTTCCGTGGGCGAGATCGCCGGCGATGTGGAAGATGTGTCGCTGCGCGTGACCACGGTGCGCGATGTAGACGGCGTGCTGTGGTTCGTGCGCAATGGCGAGATCCTCTCCGTGGGTAACTACTCCCAGGGCTACTCCATTGCCCGGATTGAGATCCCCGTGTCGCTGGCTGCGGATGTGGATGCCGCCCAGCAAACCATTTTCGACACGGTGCAGCGCTCCGCCGCCGCCGAGGAATACCGCGCCGATATTCTGGGCGATCCGGAGCTGGCGGGTATCTCCAAGTTCAACGTGGACCACATGGTGGTGCGCGTGAACATCAAGGTGATGCCAGCGAAGAAGTGGGCTGTGGAGCGAGCCATGACCGCCGAGATTATGAAGGCCATGCACGCAGCCGATATCCACGCCCCCTACCGCTTCGGCTATGGCTTCGGCACCCCGGGCGCTCCGGAAGGCCTCGACTAGCAGGCCATCAAGCGCCGCAGCAGGTGCCCGTGAGCACGTCTAAAGCGTAGACATCCACAGCAGCAGGTCTTCACAGACCTGCTGCTTGTTTGTTTCCTGCAGGATTTCGTGCCGCTTGCCCGGATACACCAAGGCGCTCACTCGCTCCACACCGGCGGCATCGTAACGGTTAGCCACCCGAGTGGCACCGCTCGCCCCGCCTACCGGATCATTGGCGCCGGAGACCACCAAAATGGGCAGGTTCCGTGGAGTGGCGGTGAACGTGGCGCGGGTATTCACCCGCTTGTGGGCACCAAGGAAGTCTGCGAAAAACTGGTTGGTGGGCACGAATCCGCACATCGGGTCGGCGCAGTAGGCGTCCACCACTGCCGGATCAGAGCAGAGCCAATCGTGGCTGGTGCGGCGCTCGAATCCCTTGTTATAGCCGGCAAAAACCAGGGTGTTGAGGAAATGAGCGGTGCTGCGGGATGCGCGGGCAGCCAGCAGGTTCGCCAGCATCAGCCCCGGGGTGGCGTAGCGCGGCCAGCGGCCGGTGCCCACCAGAATCGCGCCGGCTAGTGGCTTATAACCACGGGTGAGATAGTCGCGGGTGGCAAAAGAGCCCATGGAATGGCCGAGCATGATCCACGGCACACCCGGATAGCTCTTCTGAAAGTGCGTGCGCACTAAGGAGATGTCCTCCACCACGCGCGACCAGCCGCCTTCATCGGCGAAGTGCCCGAGTTCCCCCGCCGCAGCGGCCTCGGGCCCATGCCCACGATGATCGTGGGCCACCACGGCGACGCCATGGCTCGTGAGAAACTCGGCAAACTCGCCATATCGGCCTGCATGTTCGGCCATGCCGTGCACGATCTGCACCACATAGCGCGGCTTGGCTACCGGCCAGTGATAGGTGCGAGTTCTGATTCCATCGTGAGTGATCACACCGTCGATCATTGCGATCTACCGCCACACTTCCCTTCTCGGTTCTCGGCACTGCGCTTATCGACGCAGCCCTCGAGTGTTTAAGCCTAGCCCTCGCAGGCACTGCGCCGCTGGCAGCGCGGCTTATATCACGTAGTCGATGTGGCGCTGCTGCTCAAGGCGTTCACGCAACACCCACCCTGGGATGGCATGCAGCAAGCGCTGTGTGAACTCATCGGTGGGGTGCTCAAACACCTCCGCCACGGTGCCGTAGTCCACCTGCCGGCCCCTGCGCATCACAGACACAGTGGAAGAGATCGCCCGCACCACAGCCAGATCGTGAGAGATGAACACGTAGCTCACCCCGAACTCCTCCTGCAGATCATGCAGGGTGTCTAGGATTTGGGATTGCACTGTCACATCCAAGGCGCTGACTGCCTCATCCAGCACGATGAGTTCGGGCCGTACCACCAAAGCGCGGGCGATGGCGGCGCGCTGCAACTGCCCACCTGAGAGTTCCCGAGGGCGCCGCGCAGCCAGCGCGGGATCAAGGTGCACCCTGGCGAAGGCCTCGGCCACCTGTTCCTGCCGCTCGCGACGGCGCCGCGCTAGCCCGAAATTCCGCAACGGTTCTGCCACCGATTCGCCGAGGCTCAGCCGCGGATCAAAGGAGGAGTAGGGATTCTGATAAACCAGCTGTATTCTCCTGCGTAAGCTGCGGATCTCTGCAGGTGTGGCCGCACTGACCTCCTTACCCCCCAATAGCACCCGTCCAGAGGAGGGAGTCTGGAACATGGTGATGATCCGGCCGATCGTGGTCTTGCCCGAGCCCGACTCCCCCACCAGCCCGTGGGTTGTACCGCGATCCACCGTGAAGGACACCGTGTCCACGGCGGTGACCCCAGGGAAGCTCTTCGATAGCTCCTCCACCCGCAGCACCAGCTCGCGCTCCACGGCAGTCGCGGGAGCTTGAAGCTCTGCGACGTGCAAGGAGGGAGCATGAGAAATGAGCCGCTGCGTGTAGTCTTCTTTCGGAGCGCCCAACACCCTCGCTGAGGTGCCGGTTTCTACTACCTTCCCTTTGTTCATCACCATGATGCGATCAGCTCGGTCGCCGGCCACCGCCAAATCGTGGGTAATGAGCACCACGCCAGCGCCGAGTTCGCGCGTCATATCGGCGAGCACATCGAGCACCACATCCTGCACCGTCACATCGAGGGCCGAGGTGGGCTCGTCCGCGATGATCAGCTCAGGTTCCCCCGCGATCGCGGCGGCGATGAGTGCCCGCTGACGCAAACCACCAGACAGCTCGTGGGGGTATTGGCCCGCACGCAACTCTGGCCGGTCCACCCCAACCTTTTCCAGCAGCTCCACCACCCGCTGCTGGGTGGCACCGCGGGGATCGTGAATAGCGATCGCCTCGCTAATCATCTGACCAATGGTGTGTACCGGGTTGAACGAGGTGGTGGGATCCTGCGGCACCAACCCGATCCTTCGCCCGCGCACCGTGCGCATAAACTTTTCCGGCCGGCCCACGAGTTCCTCTCCGTTCAACCGGATTGAACCATGGGTGATGCGGGCGCTTTCACCGAGCAGGCCCACTATGGCCTGGGCTGTGGTGGTTTTACCGGAGCCGGATTCTCCCACGATGGCGAGGGTTTCTCCGGCCTGGAGGGTGGCGTCGATAAGCGAAACTGCTGGGGAATCTCCATAGGACACGCTGAGGCCTTCGATGGAGAGAAGCGGGGTTGAAGACATCTAGACCGCAACCTTTCTGTGCACGAGTCGGCTCAACCGGGTGACGGCGAGTACTGCGAGAACCACGACGAGACCGGGCAGAACAGTGAGCCACCAGGCGGTAGCGACATAGTCGCGCCCATCGGCCACCAGCAATCCCCATTCGGGCGTGGGCGGGGTGGCGCCGTAGCCCAAGAAGCCCAAGGTGGAGATCTGCAGAATCGCGCTGCCGAATTGCAGCGCCGCCACAGCGATCACGGGGGTGAGGGAATTAGGAAGAACGTGGCGCAGCAGCACCCGTGAAAAGCTGGCCCCCGATCCGAAAGCGGCCTCCACATAGTCGGCCTGCATCACGCTGAGCACCCGCGAACGAGCCAAGCGGGCGAACATCGCCACGGTGGTCACGCCCACCGCGATCGAGGCGTTGATAGTGCCGAAGCCCACGATGATGATGATCGACAGGCTCAACAGCAGAGCCGGAATGGCTAGCAGCACATCCACTAACCGCATGAGCAGGGTGTCCACCAGCCCACCGCGGGCGCCGGCGAGCACCCCCATCGCCGTGCCCACGATGCCTCCCACAAGTACCGCGATGAGCGCCCCTGCCAGGGAGTGGCGCGCACCATAGACCACCCGGGCATACACATCACGCCCGGTGGCATCCGTGCCAAACCAATGCTGTGCAGATGGCGGCTGCAGCGAATTCGGAGTCACCGCCAGCGGATGGGCGCTACTGAACAGCCCAGGCACCGCAGCCCAGCTGATCATCACCACCACGATCACAACCGCAAGCACCGTGATCGCCTTCGAGGCGACGGCGACCGCAACAGCGGCCATGTCGTTCAGGCGACTCGGGCCGGCGGGAGCAGTAGCGGTTGTGATCTCTGCCGCAGACCGCGCCGACACAGTAGGGCTTGTGGTGCTCATCGTTTCTCCTCTTCACGTGCGGATTCCGATACCGCCGGTGCGGCAAAAGTACTGGCCGCTGGGGAGGCTGCGGACCCCGCTGCGCTTTCTGCGCGGCTCCCTGCGGTCTCTGCGGTCTCGGCGTTCTCCGCGGTCTTGTGCGGGCTGGCCTGCGAGCCATCGTGGGGGCTGTGGTTGTCTTCCTTGCTGCGTTTGAGGGTGCGCAGGCGTGGGTCAAGCAGTGGATAGCACAGATCCACGAACAGATTGATCACCACAAAAAGCGCCGCTGCCAGCACCACGATGGCCATGAGCACTGGGGTGTCGCGGTTGGACACCGCGCTCACGGTGAGCGCGCCAATTCCTGCCCGACCGAAGACGGCCTCGGTAACCACCGATCCACCAATCAGCTCCCCGCAGATCATGCCAGCAATGGTGAGGGTGGGCAGCACGGCGTTGCGCATGACGCCACGCCACAGCACCCAGGTTTCCGTAGCGCCGCGGGCACGCAACACCGTGACAAAGGGGCTAGCCTCCACCTCGTCAATTGAGCGAATAAGCACCTGAGCGAGGGGCGCCGCCACGGGAATAGAGAGGGTGATCACCGGCAACACCAGCTCCTGAGCTGGGGAACCTCCGATCACGGGGATGAGTGTCAAACGGAAGCTGAACAGCTGAATGAGCACGATGCCCACAAAGAAGGTCGGAGTGGAGACAAACAGCGGAGGCAAAGCCCCAGCGAGAGCTCGCAGCCAACGGAAAGGGCCGAAGGTAGCGGCGGTAGCCACCGTCACGGCCAGCACCACGCCGAGCGCAAAGCCGGTAATGGCTAGGGCCAGAGTGTGCGGCAGGGCCTCGGCCAGCAGCGTGGACACTGCGGTGCCTTGGGCCACTGAAGTGCCAAAGTTTCCCGTGAGATAGCCACCCAACAGCACAAAGAACTGCACCACAATCGGCTTATCCGCGCCATAGGAACGGCGGATATCCTCCACCTGCTCGGGCGAGAGGCCCAGTTCTGGGCTGGCATAGCGTGCTTCCACGGCATCACCGGGAAGAGCTGTGAGCAAAACGAAGGCGGCGATAAACACCAGTAGAATCACGATGAAGGCCTGCAGAATACGAGAGAGCACGGCGACGCGGGTCATTGCTTAGTTCTCCTTCGCTGCGTTGAGGCTTGTGGCGTAGAACCACGGCCGCGCTGTGGGCCCAGTGGTGAAGTCGGTGACAGTGTCAGCCAAGGCAAAGACCTGGGGTTCTTCGAACAACGGCAAGGCATAGGCCTTGGCGGACACATAGTTTTGGCTTTCGCGCACATACTGCTCGCGCGCCGCCGGATCGGCCGTTCCAGAAATGGCGTCCATCAGGCGCTCGAGTTTTGGATCGCGAATCTCCCCGCTCTCGGCATCGCCATTGAGCAGCACGTTGCGCTTGTCTGAGTGCCAGAGTGACGTCACCACGTCCGGATCAGCGCGGCCAACGATGTGGTGCGCCAACTGGATGGTGTCGAGGTCCTTGGCGGCTGCAGTCTGCGCTGCGAAGTCGCCGGGGTAGAGGTTGAGCTCGATGCCGATGCGACGGAGCTGGGCCTGCATCATGGTGAAGATCTCCTTCGAGCGCGGTTGCGGCACCGCCTCGTTCATCGTCAGGCTCAAGCGCTGCCCATTCTTGTAGCGGATCGCGCTCGGACCTGACTCTGCGGGTCGGCGCCAGCCAGCCTCGTCGAGAAGCCGCTCGGCGGCATCAGGATCGTAGCCATAGTGATCGGACTGGTCCTCATAGCCGCGCGCGTTGCTCGCCAGCGTGGAGGTGGCCAGGGGGTAAGAATCCGTGAACAAAGTGCTCAGGATCTCCTCGCGGTCCACGCCTTTGATGATGGCCTCGCGCACCCGCTGGTCGGCAAGCAAGGGGTGGCCGAAGCGGATATTGATGGAGTTATTCATCCCGCCGGTGCCGGCGGCGTGAATGCGCTCCCCCAGCTCGCGGAAGCGGCGCTCATCGGGGGCCTCCACTTGGCGGATCACATCCGCCTGGCCAGCGAGCAGCGCGCCGGTGCGTACGGAATCCTCCGGGGCGGTGACGATGGTAATCATGCTCAACCGGGCGGGACCGTGATGCGGCGCGGCGGGTGGTGCCCAGTCGTAGTCTTCGCGGCGGCGCAGCTGGATCTGGGTGCCAAGGTCCTCGCTGTCGATCACAAAGGGCCCGCTGGCTACCACGTTCACCGCATTGCCTGGGCCGAAGCCCTCCGCATCGCGCTGCAGGGTGGCGGTGGAAAGCAACCCGGCGTTAAGGGTGGAGGTGGCTTGGGCGAAACCCGGCGCGGGGGCGGAGAAATAAAAGCGCACGGTGTGCTCGTCAACGACCTCGCCGCGCTCGTAGTTGTTGATTTGTTCGCTCGGCGGGAGGGTGCGTTCGGGATCGCCGAGGCCGAAGAGATCGAAGTTGGCCACCACATTGGCCGCATCGAGGGCGCTGCCATCGGAATAGGTCACCCCCTCGCGCAGGTGGAAGGTGTACTCGGTGGCGTCTTCGTTGACCTCGGGGAGTTCGGTGGCGATCCAGGGGTGCAGCTCGAGGGTATCGGGGTCCTGCCACAGCAGGCGATCGGTAATGTTTCCTACGATTCCACCGTTGGGATAAAACCCAGATGTCGGCGGGTACAGGCTGGTCCACGGCGCAGAGTCCGCATAGGTCAGCTCCTGGGCTGCGGCGCGGTCCTCGGGATCGGCCTGTAGTGGCGCGGTGCACCCGGCGAGCATGAGCATCGCGATGGCGAGCGCCCCGGTGCGGCGGCTCAGCGCGCTGACGCGGTGGGCGAGTCGAGGACGTGGAAGCAATCTCATGGACGTGGCCTTCCTATGTGAGGACGACGCGGCGCGCACCCGCCCCGCGAGGCCGGTTCAAGGCCCGCGCAGCCGCACACACCATGGAATTAGACTGGTCATTCTATTTACTAAGCACTAATCTGTCTATTATGGGTACTTCAGAATCGGTACATCCCCACCCCCGCAGCATCGCCATCATCGGGGCGGGGCCGCGGGGAATCTCCCTGCTAGAGCGGCTCTCTTCCGCTCAGCGCAGCGATGCTCATCCCACCCCGATCACAGTGCACCTCATCGACCCCCACCAGATCGGTGCGGGCCAGGTGTGGCGCACCGATCAGACCCGACTGATGTGCATGAATACCCTGGCTGATGCCGTCACCCTCTACCCTGATGCTGATGCCTCGGTGAGCATCCCGCCGCGCACGGGCCCCACCATGTATCAGTGGATCCGCTCCCAGCTGCACAACCCAGAGGTCCGCTCGAGCGAGTTCTTCGAGGAGATGCGCGCCACCACGCCCCAGTCCAATCCGAGCCGCGCACTCTATGGGCAGTATCTGCGGGCGGTCTATGCCGAGTTACTCGCAGACCTCCCGCCACACATGACCGTGCGCGAGCACCCTCTAGCGGCCACGGCGATCACCTCCGAGGGCGACCAGGATCGCATTGCTCTCGCCGATGGTTCCTCACTGCTGGCCGATGCCACGGTGCTCGCCCTTGGCTGGGACACCCCCGCCCCCACCGCTGAGGAGCAGCGCCTCGCCGAAGCGCCCGGCCACTGGATCGCCCCCGGCAACCCAATCGATCAGGACCTTTCCGGCATTCGCGCGAAGGAAACCGTGCTGGTGCGCGGGCTGGGTATGAGTTTCTTCGATTCGCTTCTCCTGTTGAGCGAAGGCCGCGGAGGCCGGTTTATCTCCGATACCTACCGCCGTTCGGGCTTGCGTTATGAACCAAGCGGCCGCGAGCCAGCAGTGGTGGTTGCCAGCGGCCGCGGCTACCCCTATCTACCCAAATCCGACTATCACTCCCTACCGCCGGCACCGCACAATCCGCGCACCCGCGCGGTAATCGCCGAGCTATCTGGGCGCCGCGGCCTCGGCTGCATCGATTTCGGCACCGAGGTACTCCCTGCGCTGCTGCGCGATGCCCACGAGGCCTACTACCTGACCGCCCGCCCGGCGCGTGTGCAAGAGATTCTCCAGCTGATCGATAGCACCGCCGATCCGCAGCTGCTGCCGCAGCTCATAGCGCCGCTGCTCGATGAGCCCTCCACCGCCTTTGATCCCTTCTCCTACTCCCGTCCGCTCGCCGGGCTCGAGCTGGACCCCGAAGCGCTCACAGCCCATATCGCCGACGGGCTCACCCACGACATCCACGAGGCGGAACGTGCCCGCGAATCCGCCTTCAAACAAGGCATGTGGGCGCTAGCAGCTTCCCGCAAGGCTGTGGGCATCCTCGGCGAGCATGGCCGCTACACGCATGCCTCCCGCACCAGCAGCCTGCGAGAATTCATGGCGCTGGGCCAGATGGCGGGATCGGGGCCGCCACTGTTTCGTACTCGGCAGTTGCTGGCGCTGATCGACGCCGGGCTCGTGGAATTTCTCGGCGCCACGCCAGACATCATCCCAACGGACTCGGGTTTTCGGATGGTCTCCCCCACCACGAACACCACCCGCGAGGCCCGTGTGCTGCTCGATGCCTTCGTGCATAACCCCGATATGGGCCGCTCGGCCTCGCCGCTGGTGCGCTCCGTGCATGATCGGGCCAGGCTGTTTCGCTTCGATGATGGCACCGTTTCCCGTTCGTGGGAGGTTGATCCGCGCACCGGCCAACTGCGTGGCCCCAGTGGCGCTCATGACCCGCGACTGCACGCAGTCGGCATCCCTTTGGGAGCGTTCATCGCCGACACCACGATTTCACCGATGCCGCGCACCGATCCAACGATGATTCAAGAAAGTGACCGCGTGGCACGCTCTCTCCTGCGCACCATTGCGGCGGGCGCGTGATGTCTACAATCACTATTCATGAGCGAACCGCGCAGCGTCTTCGATGAGATTGGCCACGACACCTTCGATCGTCTCGTCGCCGGCTTTTATGCCCGAGTGAAAGAGGACGATATTCTCGGCCCGATGTACCCAGCCGAGGATTGGGCGGGCGCCGAGTGGCGGCTGAAAATGTTTCTCATTCAGTTCTGGGGCGGGCCGAGCGAGTACTCCGCAGAGCGCGGACATCCCCGCCTCCGCATGCGCCACGCCCCCTTCACCATCGATGCCGCTGCCGCGGAGCGCTGGTTGGAACTGATGAAGGCCTCGATGGATGAGCTTCCGGCCTCAGCGCTGAGCGACGCCCACCGCGCCGCACTGTGGGAGCACATGGTGCGAGTGGCCTACATGCTGGTCAATCACACCTAAAGCAAGTCAGTGAGGCTGTTCGTCCCAGCCCGGTAGTACACCGTGCCGTAATAGGCGTCGATCCGCACCCACCTGCCAGAAAGTGACACCAGCAAACGATTACGACTCGGCTCCGAGGTATCCGTGGGGATAAAGCCACAGGCATTGAGGGCGAAGACCGCCCGCATCGGCACATCCACCGTCGAGGTATCAGTGCTGCACGAGATCACGGTGGAGTTCAGCAGGGAGGCCGGCGGCCCCATGGCAGTGGAGAACTGTTTAGCTAAACCCCGACCGGCATCCACTAGCTGCCGCACCGCCGCACCCGGGATGGACTCGACGCGCTCATAGCCCTCGGCCGGAGGAAGCGCCCCCGGCCACGATAGAGCCCCGCCAGCGCTCGGATGAGGCTCCACTACCAGCTCTGATCCCTCGGGATTCAACAAGTCTGCTGCCCGATACACCGCGCCGTGAGAGCCGAATGTTCCCTGGGCGCGGCGGGCCGCCACCACTGAGAAGGGGGTGGTAACAAAGCACTCAATACCGCCCTCGCGCACGGCGATACGGGCATGAGCCTGAGTGTCGAGGGCCAACGCGCGCCGGAGAAGCGCCACGATGCCCTGCTGTCCTTGAGAAAGCTGCACCACGTTATCCGCCGCGCTAGTTCGACCCGTTCGACAGCGCCTTTGTTTCCTCGGCGCGGGTGAGCACCGAGATTTCCCGCTCGCTGATCGGGCGCGGGCTGGAGGTGTGCAGGTCCATAGCGATCTGCACGACTTCGATAATGCAGCAGATCTTGCCGTGGCGATCCTTCAGCTTCTGCCGCGACGTGAAGGAGGTGTGGCCGATGCTGATGACTTGGGTGTCCACGGTGACTGCCGTGGTATCTGTGAGCACCGGGGCGAGATAATCGGCATCCAGGCGGCGAACGAAGACAGTGGGGATCTCGAGTCCGCGGGGCAGAAACTCGTCGATAGCGAAGCGCATTCGCGCCTCTTGGGCGAGCTCTACGTACACCGAGTTGCTCATGTGGCCGAAGCGGTCAAAATCTGTCCAGCGGACCGGGATGGCGCAGGAATGGATGGGGCCTGGGGTGGAGCTTTCCACGTGGGCGGCAGTTTCCGTCATTGTCTCTTAATAACCTTCTCACACGATATGCGTTCGCTCGCTGCGTACTCTTCGCCATTGTGCCAGCGCCAGCCAGTGCATGCACGAGCACCACAACTACTACCGCCCCCACCCCACGGCAGGATCTGCGAACATGCCCGCTCAGCGCCGCACGCTCACCCCCAGATGGCGTGAGATATCCCTATTTTTCTCTTCTTTCGCGCGATCTAGCAGAATAGAGGACATGAACATCCTTTCCATTCAATCGCATGTCACCTATGGGCACGTGGGCAACTCGGCGGCAGTGTTCCCGCTGCAGCGCATGGGCCACGAGGTGTGGGCCATCAACACCGTGGAGTTTTCTAACCACACCGGCTATGGCGCATGGCGCGGGCCGCTGATGCCGGCCTCCGATGTCACCGACATCGTCACCGGGCTCGAGGAGCGCGAGGTACTCGGCTCGGTGGATGCTGTGCTCTCCGGATACCAGGGCGGACCCGATATTGCAGATGCCATTCTCGACGCCGTCTCTCGGGTGAAGAAGCACAACCCCAACGCCATCTACGTGTGCGACCCGGTGATGGGCAACGCTAAGTCCGGCTGCTTTGTCTCCGACGCCATCCCGCCGCTGCTCCGCGACAAGGTGGTGCCCCAGGCCGATGTGATTGTGCCGAACCAGTTCGAGCTGGGCTACTTGGTCGACCGCGAGGTCTCGGATCTGGAGTCCACTCTTGCCGCGGTGGACGCTGCTTTCGAGCTTGGCCCCTCGGCTGCGCTCGTGACCTCGGTGGAGCGCCCCGATCGGGAGGAAGGCACAGTAGAGATGCTGGCCGTGGACTCCGCTGGGGCATGGTTGGTGACCACCCCGAAGCTGCCGATCAAGATCAATGGTTCGGGAGACGTGACCGCCTCGCTGTTCACCGGCCACTACACCGGTAGCCGCGATGCTGCCGCAGCCCTGGCAAAGACCACCTCGTCCATCTTCGATCTGGTGGAGGCCACCTACACTGCCGGCACCCGCGAATTGCAGCTGATCGAAACCCAGGACGCCTTTGCGCATCCGCGTCTGCAGTTCGAGGTCCGCCAAGTGCGCTAGCCCTTCACGTTAAGGCCAAATGTACAGATAACCGCCATCGACACTCCCCTGCCGGGGATGTCGGTGGCGGTTAATCCTTCTGCCCTCCCTCACACCCCGCAGAATGCAGGGCGTGCCAGGAGGTGGCGCGCGGTGTCTTTCTAGCGAGACAGCTTGCGGTGGGTCACGCGCGAGGGACGGGCGGCCTCGAGGCCGAGGCGCTCCACCTTGTTCTTCTCATAGTCCTCGAAGTTACCTTCGAACCAGAACCACTGGCCTTCGGCGATATTGCCCTCCCAGGCGAGAATGTGGGTACAGGTGCGGTCGAGGAACCAGCGATCGTGGGAAATCACCACGGCACAACCGGGGAACTTCTGCAGCGCATTCTCCAGCGAGCTCAAGGTTTCCACGTCGAGGTCGTTGGTCGGCTCGTCCAGCAGGATCAGGTTTCCGCCCTGCTTCAGGGTGAGCGCCAAGTTCAGGCGGTTACGCTCACCACCGGAGAGCACCTTGGCCGGCTTCTGCTGGTCCGGCCCCTTGAACCCGAAGGCGGAGAGGTAGGCACGCGAGGGCATTTCGTTCTGGCCTACGTGAATGTAGTCCAAACCATCGGAGACAACCTCCCACACGGTCTTCTCGCCGTCGATGTTCTCGCGGTTCTGGTCCACATAGGACAGCTGCACGGTCTGTCCCACCTTGACCTCGCCGGCATCCGGCTCCTCCAGCCCCACGATGGTCTTAAACAGTGTGGACTTACCCACACCGTTGGGGCCAATCACGCCCACGATGCCGTTTCGCGGCAGGGTGAAAGACAGATCCTTGATCAGGGTACGGCCATCGAAGCCCTTGGTGAGGTTGTGCACCTCCACCACCTGATTACCCAGGCGCGGCGGGGTGGGGATCTGGATCTCTTCAAAGTCGAGCTTCTTGTACTGCTCGGCTTCCTTGGCCATCTCCTCGTAGCGCTCCAGACGGGCCTTGTTCTTAGCCTGGCGGGCCTTGGCACCGGAGCGCACCCACGCCAGCTCGTCCTTCAAGCGCTTGCGCAGCTTGGCATCCTTCTTGCCGGCCACCTCGAGGCGCTCGGCCTTCTTCTCCAGGTAGGTGGAGTAGTTGCCCTCGTAGGGGTACAGCTTGCCGCGGTCGACCTCACAGATCCAGCCAGCCACGTGGTCAAGGAAGTAACGATCGTGGGTCACGGCCAGCACGGCACCGGGATAATCCGCCAGGTGCTTCTCCAGCCACAGCACAGACTCGGCGTCCAAGTGGTTGGTGGGCTCGTCCAGCAGCAGCAGATCCGGCTCGGAGAGCAGCAGCTTAGCGAGCGCCACGCGGCGGCGCTCACCACCGGAGAGGTGGGTGACGGGCTCATCCGAGGGCGGGCAGCGCAGCGCCTCCATGGCCTGCTCGATCTTGGAATCGACCTCCCAGGCATCAGCTGCGTCCAGTTCCTCTTGGAGCTTGCCCATTTCTTCCATGAGCTCATCGGTGTAATTGGTAGCCATCTCCTCAGCGATGGCCTCGAAGCGCTGCTTCTTTTCGAAGATGGAGCCTAAGCCCTCTTCCACGTTCTCGCGGACGGTCTTCTCCTCGTTCAGCGGCGGCTCCTGCTGGAGGATGCCGACGGTGGCACCCGAATCCAGGAAGGCTTCACCATTCGAGGGCTGGTCCAGCCCTGCCATAATCTTCAGAATCGAGGACTTACCGGCGCCGTTCGGACCAACGACACCGATTTTCGCGCCCGGATAAAAGGCCATGGTGACATTGTCCAAAATGACCTTGTCACCATGCGCCTTGCGGACGTTTTTCATGGTGTAGATAAACTCGCCCAACTTATGTAACTCCCTATAGCTTTGACGTGCACGTAAAAGATTTGCGCAGCGCCCCAGCCTGACCAGAGGGCACGACTAAAACGCTGCTCGCCGCCTTAAAGGGTACATGAGTTCCAGTGCGGGCACCTACATTGCGTCAGAGGCTAGAAGGGTACAGATTCGGCCTCCTCGCCCAGCGCAATTCCTGCGGCGCTGCCACCGGCTGCGGCACGCCCATCAGCGGCGGTATCTGCTGCGCTATCATCGGCGCTGGAGCCCACCCGCAGCAGTGAACGGGTGACGTCGCTGCCCACAAACTGGGCCTTAAACCGCACTTGACTGCGCTTCGAGCTGACCCCATTGTCTTCCACTTCCCACACATCGGTGTAGAAGTGGCCGACCAGAATCACGCTCATACTGCAGCGCAAGGCGTGCGCCGCAGGGGAGGCGAGGCGGCCCCAGCATTCGACATCCACCCACAGCTCGCTGATCTGCTCCCAGTCGCCGTGTTCATTCTGGCGGGATTTGGAAGAGCAGACGCGAAATTTAGTGAGTTCCTTGCCGCTGGGAAACAAGCGGTACTCGGGGTCGGTGCCGAGATTACCCATCAGGGTGGTTTGGATCATAGGCATAGCTGCACGGTCCTTTCTGGTGTGTGATTGTGCGTAACGTGCAAGCACCAGAGTGCTGCACTCCCCCACCCTGTGACCCAGCGCAGCGCGCAGGCCTGTGCATAGCGCTTCGTCTCACCCCCACGGGGTGGGCGCTATCCACAGGCCTGTATAGGTGGCGCAGCTAATGACGGCGGGGCTGCGAGATGTCCTTATTGTGGTAGTCGTCCTGCTTGTCCTCGCCGCGGCTGACCTGCTGGAGCCATTGGTTATAGGCTTCAAGCTGCTCATCATCGGTGGCCTCGGCCCGCTTGTCGTAGGCGCGCGATTCGCGACGATCAGCGGTGAGCCACTTGCGCAGCACCACGACGTAGACGATCACCAGCGGGAACGCGCCCGATGCCCAGGCAATGCCGCCACCCACGGTTTGATCCCAGAGCAGATCCACCTCCCATGGCAGCCCCAGAGTGCTGTAGAACTCCTCGCCCATCACCTGTTGGGTCTGCATGAGATATACCGCGAAGTACATGTGGAAAGGCAGCGAGAACGTCAGCCACGCCGTCTTCGACATGGGCGAACGCTGCACTGGCAACGGATCTGTGGCCATGATGTCCCAGTAGTACATGTAGCCGGACCACAAAAACAGCACGTTCATCGTCACGTGCCCGGCGTGTTCGGAGATGGCGACCTCATACAGGCTCGGCACCAGATACATCAGATAGAAGATGACGAGGAACTGCACGGTATTAAACACGGGATGAACCACGACGCGCAGTACGGGGTTATCGAGGGCAATTTCTGCGTACTCATACAGCCCAGGCATCTCGCTTGTCGACGGCTCGTTGGCCTTCAACGCCAACTGCAGGGGGTAGCCCAGCGCCCAGAACACGGGGATTGTCATGGACAGGATCATGTGCCCCACCATGTGCATCGAGAAGGTCGCTGGGATATTCATCCCGATCCCGGAACTCATGGTGATCACCAGGGTGGCGCACCCCAGCAGGAACCATACGCTGCGGCGGGTTTGCCAGCTTTTACCTGCGCGCCGCAGCTTGATGAGACCGTATATATAGAGCCCTGCCAGGATGAGGCCGAAGGTGGCAAAAGCGATATCGAATCGCCACATCGTCCACACATTCCAGATAGTGGGCTCCTCGTAGAGCTTGTAGCCCAACTGAATGTCCATGGTGTTGATATCGGCCACCAGCGGCGGCGGTGGCGGGGTGCGGCTCAACGAGACTGCAACGCCGGTCACCGCAGCCATCACGATCACCTCCACAAAGGCGATGCGGCGGAAGATCCGGTGATCATCTGGGGTGCGCTGCAGCTGCGGAATCGCAATGCGCCGGTGCGCAAATCCGAAGAGCGCAAGCACCACCACTCCCACCGCTTTGGCGGTGATGAGCAGGCCATAGCCGGAGGTGAACCAGTCCGAGAAGTCGATCCGCACTGCGGCGTTGAGAAGCCCGGAGAGGGTCATGCCGATGACTGCTACCAGCGCCAGCGGCGAGTAGCGTCGAACAGCAATGTCCATGTGCGTGCCCCGCCGCCGGCCGTGGGCGATCAGCGCCATGAGACCTCCCACCCACAACACCATGAACAGCAAATGCCACAGGTAAGAGTTGGTGCCGTAATCGTGGTTGCCACCACTGGCAGAGTGCCCCTCCATACCGAGCGGCACGATCATAAGTACTGACAGCAACAGCCAGACCGGCTGCATAATCCACTTCTTACTCAGCAGCGCCCCCACGCCGGTAATGAACGCCATGAACGCCACCACCAACCACGCCAAGGAGGTGGAGACTTGGCTGAGCGCGATCGACCAATTGCCTGGTTTCATCGCTTCCCACAGCGGCTCGCCGGACACATCCGACAGATACATAGGCACCATTGCTACCGCGATCATGCCGAAACACAGCGACGCCACCGCGCCGGTGCGGCTCGACAGCGAACCATCCACGCCCAGCTCGGCGACGCGCAACCGCGTGGCTAATTCCGATTCGCGGTGAAACTCATAGCCATAGCTGGAGGCCAGCGAGCGCTGCTCAGCCGCGTCGAGGCGACGGGTGTCCACATACATCTCGCTTACCTGCCGCGTGCGCGGCGGGGTAAGGAAGGAGCTGAAGTAGAACGAGCCTACGGCCAATGCCGCCAGCATCATGCCGCCGGCGCGCAAGAAAGGTAGCCCAGCGGTGGTAGCTGGACCGGGATCGGGAACGCCCAACGCCGCGAGGGAGGCGCTGAGGAATTGCCAAGAAATGAGCCCCGCAACCAGCCCTGCGGTACCAAAAAACAGCAGGTATAGCGCCCAGCTGGGGCGCGCTGGGGAGGTCGGGGCCGAGGATGCCGGCGCGGTGTCACCAGCGGAGATGCTCGTCGCTTCTGCCATGGTTTTAGGATAGCCGCCCGCCCATGGCGCGTTAACTGACCATGGCCTCACCGTCTTATCCTGGCCGCTGTGCCGGCCCTAGCTGAGCGGCTTTTGCGCGCTGATCTGGGCGGAGACTAACATACGTAGGCGTCGTGATACGCGCGGCTGAGGCTTCAGCCGTGTGGCGATATGCCTCCGTAGCTCAGTGGATTAGAGCAGTGGGTTTCTACCCCATGTGTCGCGGGTTCGAATCCTGCCGGGGGTACTTCTTTTTTGCCTGTGCCCGATGCGGGTTGCACTTCGGGCCGTAGGACGACACACCGGCAGTGATCCGGCTGGGCTGTGTGGCAGCATTCCCGCAGGCTGAGATACGTGTCACCTTCGTATCCGTAGTGTTTTAGTAAGCTCAACGGCATGCTCATTATTGATCACGACACAGTTGAAGCCCATCTGCCCACCCCCGCCGCCGCCGTGGAGTCCATCAAAGAGGCACTGATCGCCATCGCCGATGGCTCGGCCAACACCGTGCCGAAGATTCAGGTGAGCTCCGGCGAGGGCCGCAGCTATTCCAACTCGATGCCCGCCGCATGGCCGGACCGCAATCTTTTCGGCACCAAGTGGGTCACCCTCACCCCGAGCAATCCTGAGAAGGGCCTGCCCTTCGTCCAGGGCAGCGTGCTGCTCTCTGATCCGGAGGATGGCTCCACCCTCGCCATTTTGGACGCCGCCCCGCTGACCGCTTTTCGCACCGCTGCTGTCACCGGCGCCAGCCTCGCTATCGACGGCGGCGCTAAGCGGGATGTCACCTTCCTCGGCACCGGTGTGCAGGCCCGCTCTCACGCCCAGATCCTCGAAGGCTTGGGCTATGAGGAGATGACCGTGTGGGGCCGCAGCTCTGCTTCCCTAGATGCACTCATGGAGTGGGCGGCCGAGCACACTCCGAACATCACGTTGAAGCCCACCACCGACCGCGACGCCGCGCTTCGCGACGCCGGAGTGGTCATCACGGGCCTGGCCATGCGGGTGCCCGGCCAAGAGATCACCTCCGCCCATGTGCGTGATGATGTCACCTTGCTGCCACTGGACTACGGCACTGTGGTGGGCAAGGAACTGGCATCTGCCGGCACCTTGGTGGCAGATGATCCCACCCAATACGAAGCACTGCGCCCCACCAAGATTGCCCAAGATTACCCGAAGGCCACCGGCGCCACCGGTGATCTGCTCAAGGGCGAGCGCCCCGAGGGTATCGTGGTGGCCCAGAACCTTGGCTCCGGCCTCGGAGATATTGTGATCGGCAATGATGTGCTCGCCTCCTATCGCGCCGCCCAGTCCAACTAATTAGGAACATCCTCTTTCATGTCTCTTCCTCTCCCCCAAGCCCAGCAGCGGGCCGTGGTCACTGGCGCCAGCCAGGGCATCGGCCGTGCCATCGCCCGTGATCTCGCCGCGGCGGGCCACAACCTCATCCTTGTTGCGCGCCGTAAAGCTGTGCTTGAGGAGTTGGCGGCAGAGCTCGTCGACACGCATGGCGTTGAGGTAGAGGTGCGCGCCGTGGACTTGGCCCACGCAGCTGAGCGCGCCTCACTGGTGGAAGAGCTCGCCGAACGCGAGATCTCCATCATCATCAACTCCGCCGGCATCGCCAGCTTCGGGCCTTTCCGCAACCAGGACTGGGGCTATGAACAGGATCAATTCGAGCTCAATGCCCGCGCGGTGTTCGAGCTCACCCACGCGGTGCTGGCCGGCATGCTGCAGCGCGGCGAGGGTGCGATCGTGAATGTGGGCTCCGCCGCGGGCAATGTGCCCATTCCGAACAATGCCACTTATGTGTTCACCAAGGCTGGAGTCAATGCCTTCACCGAGGCACTGCATTACGAGCTGCGTGGCACTGGGGTGCACTGCACCCTTCTGGCACCGGGCCCGGTGCGAGAGGCGGTGATCGCCGAAGAGGATAAAACGATCGTGGATAAAGTGGTGCCGGACTTTTTGTGGACCACCTATGAGTCCTGCTCGGCGGAAACCCTCGAGGCCGTGGCACGTAACCGGCGCCGTGTGGTGCCGGGGCCGCTATCGAAGGCGATGAACGCCGTGTCCAAGGTGGCCCCTACCGGTATGCTCGCGCCACTGATCGGTTCCTTCTATGCTCGAATGGGTTAGGTATTCCATTCTCCCTCGACCCTAGAAAGCTCCGTGTGCGCCATGTCTGAGCAGCAGCTACCCGATAAATACGATCGTCTCGTGTGGATCGATCTGGAAATGACCGGCCTGGATCCACAGCGGCACGTGATTGTGGAGATCGCCGCCGTCGTCACCGACGCCCAGCTGAACATCCTCGGCGAGGGGGTGGACATTGTGGTGCACGCTTCCGAGGAGGAGCTGGCACACATGGATGACTTTGTGTCCACCATGCACTCTTCCAGCGGACTCACTGAGGAGATCAAGGCCTCCACCACGAGCCTCGCCGAGGCAGAGAAAGCGGTGCTGGAGCTGATCGCTGAGCACTGCGATTCCGAGCACCCCGCTCCTTTGGCGGGCAATTCCATCGCCACCGATCGCTCCTTCATTCGCGCCCACATGCCGGAGCTCGACAAGGCGCTGCACTACCGGATGGTGGATGTTTCCTCCATCAAGGAGTTGGCCCGGCGCTGGCAGCCGCGGGTGTATTACCACCAGCCGGACAAGGGGCTTGCCCACCGCGCACTCGCGGATATCGTGGAATCTATCCGCGAGTTGGATTACTACCGCCGCGCCGTTTTTGTGGCCGATCCCGGACCCAGTTCGGAGGAATGCGGTGCCGCCGCGGCCGAGGCCGTGGAGCGCTATCGGGAACATCTCGAGAACTAAAAACAACCTAGCGCCCGCCACCGTCAGACATCGGTGGCGGGCGCTAGGTATAGGCCTGGGTGTGTTCTAGACGAGCAGCAAGAACAGCACTTGGGCTGCGATGATCTTGCCGATCATACCCACCGGATACACCGTGGCATAACCGCGGGCAGCAAGGTCAGTGCCGGTTTGAGAGTTGAGGTAGGCGATGATCGCCGGGTTGGTTGAGATACCGCCGGCCATGCCCATGGTTTCATCCCACTTGGCCCCCAGCACCCACGAGCCAAGTATCGCCATGGCGATTGCGGCAACGAGGGTGAGCACCAAACCGAAGGCCACATACAGCAGAGACTGGACGTCGGAAAGCGCTGCAGCAAAACCCGCGCCAGCGGTCGTGCCCACACCGGCTAGGAACAGGGCCAGACCGATATTGGTGAAAATCTTGTTGGCCTGGAAAGGCACGATCCACTGCAAACGACCGGTGCGTCCCCGCCATCCCAGAATCAGGCCCATGAGGATCGGGCCGCCGCCGAAGCCGAGAGACAGGGTTAGGCCACCGGGCATGGGGATCGGGATCATGCCCACTAAAATGCCGGCCAAGAGACCGAGGAAGAAGGGGAAGAAGTCGAAATTGCCGAGCGCATTTTCGCTGTCGCCGAAGAATTCCTTGGCCTCGGCCATCTTGTGGGTGGGGGTGACTACGCGCACCTTGTCCGAGTACTCGAGTCGGGTATCGGGGGCGGGGATGAAATCGGAGTCACCGCGGCGCACCCGGGCGATGAGGAAACGCTTCTCCGCCAAGCCCAACTCGCCGATGGTGCGGCCGACAATCTGCGGGTTGGACACGCTGAAGCGGCGGTAGTCGAGGGCATCGTCATCGATAGGGAAATCCACCTCGCGGCCCAGAATGTGCGTTGCCCGTGTCAGCTCATTGCGGGTGCCGTGGATGAGCAGCACATCGCCGGTGCGAACCTCCGTCTCCCCGGTGATCAGCGTTTGGTGCTCGGGATCATCGCGATCGATGAGGCGGGTGGCCACCACCTCCGCGCCAGAGGGACGCAATACCTCCGCAGCGGTGCCCGGCTCTACTGGGCCAAGCTCGAGTCCTGTGAGGTGGAGATCCTCGGTAATCACCCCGGCCTCTTTGGCGTCGGTGATGTGATCGACCTTGCGCAGCTTCGCGCCCACCGCCGCCACGAGAATCAGCCCCAGCACGCCGCCCGGATACGCCAAGGAGTAGCCAATAACAGGCAGAGCCAGTTCATCGGGATCGCTGATACCCGAGGCCTTCATGGTTTCCACGATGGCCGCCATACCTGGTGTAGAGGTCACCGCACCGGTCATGCTGCCAGCACCCTGGGCGGCATCAAGCCCAAGGAGTTTCACCCCGATATAGGCCAGAATTGTCACCCCGGCCAAGACGAGGGCTGCAAGCGCTCCCAGCTTCCAGCCGCGGGAGCGGAACTCGGCGAAGAACTGTGCACCGAAGCTCAGCCCAATGGCATAGACAAACAGCGCCAAACCGAAGGTGTAGAGCAGCGGCGGGAGCTGAATATCCGGCTCGATAGCGGAGAAGGCAATAGACACAAACAGCACGGCGGCGGAGCCGAGCGAGATGCCTGCCACGTTGACTTTGCCCAGCAGATAACCGAGGGCGAGGATCGCAATCAGCGCAATCAGCGGATTGGCGGCGAGGTAATCGAACACGAGGGGTCCTTGAGGGGGAGAGCGTGGGCCCAGACTGCGGGCCCAGATAGAAGGTAAGGAGGGAATGAACTAAGGCGGGCGAGGTGTCGCGCACGCGCGCGCATGCGCGTAGGCCGAAGGGGCAGAGGATGCCCACACACTCTCAACACCGCTTACCGTATCACTGAGTCATCCTACGTCAAGTGTCTGCGCGGACTACCCGCCATCTATAGACTACTAAAAGCCCACACCAGCTGCAGTTTTTGTTTTTCTTATGCAATGCGCTACCATAACTCTCGCTGCTGAAAACGGTAGCGATGGTGGTTGTAGTTCAGCTGGTAGAGCACCAGGTTGTGATCCTGGGTGTCGCGGGTTCGAGTCCCGTCAGCCACCCCGAGTGAAATCTCCCGAGCACCCTTCAAGGGCCTTGCTCGGGAGATTTTTTCATACCCCACCCACCTAGCTTGGGGGAGCCTAAGTCACGGGACTGTCTTTTTCACTATCCTCGCTCCCATTGAGTGATCGCGCTCACTGGGCCACGAGCGGCCGAGGTTGCGCCACCGCTATGCGCCGTGGCTGGGCCTGTACCTAGTTCGCGCTAAGCGAGCCGCGATTACTCAGAGGAATAGTTCTAGAAAATACGCACAGCCGTGTGAAGGAGTATCACCGTGGCACCCACTTATCGTGTCGAGAACCCCGTCACTGGCGAGGTTGTTGAAACTTTCGACTTTGCCACCGACGCCCAGATCGAAAGCGCCCTGGCCGCCGCCACCGCCGCGTTCCAAGCGTGGAGCACCCGCCCCATCGAGGAGCGCGCCGAGATCGTCAGCCGGGCCGCAAAGCTCTTCGAGGAACGCAAACAAGAGCTGGCCCGCATTGCCGCGGAAGAAATGGGCAAGCCTATCTCCGAAGGCATCGAAGAGGTGGAGTTCTCTGCCGAGATCATCCAGTACTACTGCGATCACGGCGCCGAATTTACCAAGGATGTCGCCCTGCCCACCCCGTCGAAAGATCAGGCCGTGGTCCGGCGCCTGCCTTTGGGCACCCTGCTGGGCATCATGCCGTGGAACTTCCCCTACTACCAGATTGCCCGTTTCATCGGCCCCAACTTGGTGCTGGGCAACACCATCCTGCTGAAGGATGCCGAGATCTGCCCCCGCTCGGCACTGGCTGTGCAGAAGATCATGGATGAAGCCGGCGTGCCCGAGGGTGTCTACACCAACATTTTCGCCACCCACGACCAGGTGGCGTCGATTATCGCAGATCCACGCATCCAGGGTGTTTCGCTCACCGGTTCCGAGCGCGCCGGTTCTGCCGTGGGTGCCCTTGCCGGTACTCATCTGAAGAAGGCCGTGCTGGAGCTGGGCGGCTCGGACCCCTATGTGCTGCTGGATACCGATGATGTCGCCGCAGCCGCCCGCCAGGCGTGGGAGACCCGCATGTATAACACCGGCCAGGCCTGCAACTCCAATAAGCGCATGATCGTTATGGACGATATCTACGATGAGTTCGTTGAGGAGCTCGTGGCGCTTGCCGACGCTGCCCGCCCCTCCACCCCGGACGAGGAGGGTGAGGGCACCTACAGCCCGCTTTCCTCGCGTGGAGCGGCAGAAAACCTGCATGATCAGCTGCAGCGCGCCGTGAAGGAAGGCGCTCAGCTGCGCGCCGGTGGCGAGCTCTCCGAGACGGGCGCGTACGTCTCCCCTGCCGTTCTCACCGGTATTCCCGTGGGTTCGGACATCTACTACGAGGAGCTGTTCGGCCCGGTGGCTAGCGTGTTTAAGGTCTCCAGCGATGAGGAGGCCCTGGATCTGGCGAATAACACCCAGTACGGACTGGGTGGCGCTGTGTTCTCCGAGGACCGCGAACGCGCGGTGGCGGTGGCGCAGCGCCTCGAGTGCGGCATGGCCAATGTGAATACCCCAGCCGGCGAGGGCGCCGAGCTACCCTTCGGTGGCGTGAAGCGCTCCGGCTTCGGCCGCGAGTTGGGGCCGCTGGGTATGGACGAGTTTGTGAATAAGCAGATGTACTACATCAGCGCCGACTAGGGCGTGTCTGACAATCGTTTGGGCCACGCGAGCACCGCTTTCAGGATCACCGACTCCCGCATAGCGCCGGCCCGCACCCCTGACGAGGATGATCTACGTCACGGAGGCGGGCCGGCGATTGTGTCTCGTCCTAGCGGCGCGCTTCAGCGGGTATCTGAGAGTATTGCTTGCTCAATTCGGCATAGTTGACGCGCTCACCGCGGGAGCGACGCTGCCACGCATCCATCACCGCTCGGTCAGTCGGCGCGCCCGCCAGCGAAACCCCCACGAATACCACTAAGGACAACACGAGTCCGACATAGATGGGCTCATTGGCAAAGATCCCATCGAAGCGCTGTTCCGCTGTGATTTCTAGATACCCCATGGTCAGCATCGTGCCCACAGAGCCGGCCACCATCGCCGAAGTGGCACCCATTCCAGTGCCGCGCTTCCACATCAAACCGCCCACGATGGGCACCAGTAGTCCGCCGACGAGAATGTCGTAGGCGATAGTCAGCGCCGCCACCACATCGGGCACGACGAGCGCGATCACCATGACCACTGCCCCGAGCCCCAGCACCCAGCGGCGGTTGAACTCCACGTCTTGCTCAGCCACCTCGGTGTGGGCGGCAGCTTCGTCGGCGATGTGGGCGATGTCGATAGGGCTGAGGTGATTGGGACGCTTGCCTGCTGCGATCGATCGCAGCAGCGGCATGACATCCGATTGCATGACGGTGGCCGCGGCGATCAGCCCGCCCGAGGCGGTGGACATCATGGCGGCCACCCCGGCTGTGAGCGCCAGTCCGCCGAGCCCCACGGGCAACATGTCGAGGGCGACACGGGCGTAGACGTCGTCCCGCACCTCGATTCCAGGCAGCACCACGGCGGCGCCCATGCCAATGATCGCGCCCACTATTCCGAAGAGAATGCAATACACCCCAGCAGAAAGCCCACCGATTTGGGCGATACGTGGGGTGCGCGCAGTGAACACACGCTGCCAGATGTCTTGGCCGATGAGAAGGCCAAGAGTGTAGACAACAAAATAGGTGATGATGGATTGCAAGCCCATGCCGCCGATATCGAAGAATTCGGCGTCGAGGCGCTGGCTCAGCCCCTCCCATCCCCCAGCGTGATGCAGCGAGATCGGCAGCATCAGCCCAAAGGTGCCGATAGTCATGAGAATAAACTGGGCCATATCGGCGAGCGTGATGGACCACATGCCGCCCACGGTGGCGTAGATGAGCACCACGGAGCCGCCCACGAGCACCGCCAGCCAGCGATCCCACCCGAAGAGCACGGCGAACACCGCAGCGTAGGCCCCCGTGGAGGTGGCTGCGATCATGAGCGTGTAGGCGAGCATCACCACCGAGGAGGCTTGGGTGATCTCCGAGCCATAGCGCAGCGTCAGCATCTGGGAGACGGTGAAGATGCGCAGGCGTTGAATGATAGGCGCGAACATGGTGCACAGCAGCCCCACGCCGATACCAATAGAAATCACCAGCCACATGCCGGAGATTCCGTATTGATAGCCCAAGCCCACTCCGCCCACGGCGGCGGCGCCGCCGAGAACCACCGCGGCCATCGTTCCGGTGTAGAGAATGCCGCCGAGGTTGCGGCCCGCCACCAGATAATCCGAGGAGGTAGCAATGCGTCGCTTACCCCACACCCCGAATCCGATCATGATGAGGAGATAGGCGATAAGCACCGCGACGTTGATCCAGTCCATTGCTACTTTCCTTGCGGGAGCGTGTATGTACACGGCCGCCTGCAGCCCACCCCGGTAGTGACTGGGGTCGCGTGAGCGCAAAAAATGTACTGCACCTCACATTTAAGGTAGGTACACTCTCGTCATAGCGGCCTCTAAGGCAGCATAGCGTGAGCATGAGGGCGCCCACGTGTAGGGATAGATCGGTCGTGTGCCCTGCATATCCACCCCGCCCCTCCGCCGGCTCTCACGCGCACCGACGTGGTTGAGCTCGTTGTGGAAAGGACCGTGATCATTGTGCTTGACTCGCCTCGCGTGAATGACGGGGGACACATCGGCCCCGTGGACTCTTCCCGCGTTCCCCGCTATGGCGGGGAATCCACCTTCGCACTCCTACCCCGGCTGCGGGATCTGACAGCCGAGGGGCGGCGCGCCGATATCGCCATCGTTGGTGTGCCCTTTGATACTGGCGTGTCCTATCGACCCGGCGCGCGCTTCGGCTGCAACCATATTCGCCACTCCTCTCGTTTGCTTCGCCCCTTCAATCCGGCGACGTCCACCTCGCCTTTCGCGCAGGTGCAAGTGGCTGACGCGGGCGACATGGCGGTCAATCCCTTCGCTATCGAAGACGCCCTTGCATCCATCGAACAGGATGCGCTGGAGCTGACCCGCGAGGGGGCCTCGCTGGTCGCACTCGGTGGGGATCACACCATCGCGCTGCCATTGCTGCGAGCAGCCACGGCACGCGCCGGCGCCCCGGTGGCTTTGCTGCACTTCGATGCGCATCTGGACACCTGGGACAGCTACTTCGGCGCGGACTATACCCATGGCACGCCGTTTCGGCGCGCGGTGGAAGAAGGGATTATTGATACCGATGCGCTGTGCCATGTGGGCACGCGGGGGCCGCTTTATGGCGCGGAGGACCTCGAGGATGATCGCCGTCTGGGTTTTGGCATCATCACTAGCGCAGATGTGTTCACTCGCGGGGTGGGCGAGGTTGTCCAGCTGCTTCGCCAACGCGTAGGCGATCGTCCGCTCTATGTTTCGGTGGACATCGATGTGTTGGATCCGGCGCACGCCCCTGGCACCGGCACCCCCGAGGCTGGCGGGCTCACCTCGCGAGAAATCCTCGAGATCATTCGCGGACTGCGGGGCTTGAACCTCGTGGGCGCGGACGTGGTGGAGGTCTCCCCCGCCTACGATCACGCGGACATCACCGGCATTGCCGCCGCCCATGTGGTCTATGACCTCATTTGTCTCATGGCGGATCGACGAGCAAGCGCTGGCGAGGGATAAGGGGCATCATGATGACGAAGCGTACGGGCGGGGACGTAGTGATCGAATGCCTCACTGCCCTTGGTATCACTCACGCTTTCGGCATCCCGGGCCAGCATGCTTTAGGGCTTTTCGATGCCCTCGCGCGAGGCCCCATGATCTTTCACTCCAGCCGAGTGGAAAATAGTGCCGCTTTCGCCGCCGATGGCTATGCCCGCAGCACAGATCGGCCGGCGGCGCTGTTTCTCTCCACTGGGCCAGGGGCGCTTACTGCTCTCGCGGGATTGCAGGAGGCGAATGCCACTGGGGTGCCCATGCTCGTGATCTGCTCCCAGATTCCCCGTGATGGCCTGGGGGCGCGCCGCAAAGGCATGCTGCATGAGTTAGATAACCAGCTCGAGTCTGTGCGCAATGTCAGCTGCTACCAGCGCACCGTTCGCCATACCGCTGCGATTCCTGCCGTGCTTGTCGACGCCTACACGGCAGCCCTGACTGCCCCACAGGGCCCCGCGTGGGTGGAGATTCCACAGGATGTGCTGCTGGAAGAGCTCGACTATGCGTGCGCACTGCCGCCGGTGACTGATCTAGCGGTGAGCATCGACCCTCGCCGCCCATTCCCCGGCCTCGTCGAGCGCGCCGCGGAACTCATGAGCGAAACATCCACGGTGATTCTTGCCGGCGGCGGGGTCTGCCGGTCCGGGGCTTCGAGCCTCCTACGTACCCTTGCCGAGCGCCTTGACGCTCCCGTGGTGTGCACAGCCGGTGGGGTGTCCGCGCTTCCGGCCGCGCATCCGCTGCGGGTGGGGTTTATCGAGGATAGGCATGTGAGCACGCTGCTTGCCGAGGCCGAGACTCTTTTGGTCCTGGGCTCTTCCTTGGGTGAGGTGAGCTCCAATTACTACTCACTCCACCCGCAAGGAGAGCTCATCCATGTGGATGCCGATCCGCTGGTGCTAGGTTCGAATCATTCTTGTCTTGGAATCTGTGCGGATATCTCGGAGTTCCCCCTGGCCCTGCTGCCGCTCGTTCCTGCCGCTTCACACAACGCGGCCGCCACCGTGGCCGCGTTGTCTCGGCGGGTTTCAGCGCGGCTCGACACCCAGGACTTGGCCCATGAGCGGGCAATCATGGCGGCTATTCGGCAAGCGATCCCCGATACGGCAGAGACGTTCTGGGATATGACGATCGCCGCCTATTGGGCGTGGAATATCTGGGATGTTCGCGCGGGCGCGATGCACAGCGCCCAAGGCGCCGGCGGGCTGGGTTTCGCCTTCCCTGCCGCCTGCGGCGCAGCGATCGGCTCCGGCCGCAGAGTGCTGGCTGTCACGGGCGATGGTTCCGCTATGTATTCCATTGCTGAACTGGCGACAGCCGTCCAGCACGACCTTGCAGTGACGTGGTTGATTATTGATGACGGCGGCTATGGAATTCTGCGGGAATACATGGAGGGCCGTTTCGGGCGCAGCACCGCCACCGAACTCACGGGCCCTGATTTCCTCGCCCTCGCCAGATCCTTCGGTGTCCCCGCCACCGAGGCCACTCCAGAGTCACTGGCCGAGGTACTCACCGCAGCGTTCGCCGCCCCTTCAGGCCCACAGGTGGTGCTTCTTCGCACCCGCCTGCGCATGTGGGAAGCAAGCTAATACACCAACAGTCGGCAGCCTATTAGATACCCAGAACTAACAAGAAAGCCACGTCACACTTTCTCCTTGTTTAATAACAATCCTATAACAACTATGGGCGTTTACACTGCTCAGGGCCGCTTCTCGTTTGCATGCTGAGAGCGCTTTCTTAGTCTTAGTGAGACTCGCACGACGCGCCCGAGCTCTACACCTAGGCGGCGTCGTTGCGCATTTTTTACTCTCGTATTCCCCTAAGGACTGAACAGATTCATGGTTAAACGCGTCATATCCATCACGCTGGCCTTTATTGGCCTGCTTGTGGGTGCCGGCTTCGCCACCGGCCAAGAAACGATCCAATACTTTGTCTCCCACGGCGGCATCGGTATCGCCGGCGCGGTGCTGGCAGGTTTGCTGATCTCAGTCGGCGGTATGCTTTCGCTGCAGCTGGGCAGCTACTTCCTCGCTGATGAGCACAACGAGGTCTTTGAAGACATCTCCAAGAAGTGGGTAGCCCGCTTCATGGACATCTCGGTGATGATCACCCTGTTCAGCCTTGGTTTTGTGATGCTCGCCGGCGCGGGCTCCACCTTCGACCAGCAATTCGGCTGGCCTACCTGGGTGGGCTCCACCGTCATGCTGGTGCTGGTGCTGGCCTCCGGCTTCTTGGACATCAACAAGGTCTCCAACGTGATCGGTGCCCTCACTCCGGCCATGATTATCGCGGTGATCATCGCCTTCGTCTACATGATGTTCAACCTGCCGGACGATATGTCCAGCCTCAACGATGTCGCTGTGCAGGCAGAGTCCCCCATCCACCCCTGGTGGCTCTCGGCTATTAACTACGCAGGCTTGGTGGAGATCATGGCGATCTCCATGGTGCTTGTGATCGGCGGCAGCTACCTCGACCCGCGCGAGTCCTCCCTCGGCGGACTGGTGGGCGGTATCACTTACACCATCTTGTTGGTGATGATCTCGGTGACGCTCTTCCTCGGCGCTGACAAGGTGGAGGGCTCCTCGGTACCCAACCTCACTCTCTTCGAGCACATCCACCCAGTGATGGCCGTGATCGCGGTGTTCATCGTCTACGCCATGATCTACAACTCGGCGATCGGCATGTTCTATGCCCTGGGCCGCCGCCTATCCGCCGGTAAGCAGTCCAAGTTCCGTCTCTACTTCATCATCGCCACCCTGATCGGCTATGCCATCTCCTTCATCGGTTTCGGTTCCTTGATGGCGAAGGTCTATCCGATTCTCGGCTACCTGGGCCTGATCCTCATCGCGGTGCTGGTGATCTTCTACCTGCGTGATCGTTCGAAGATCGCCTCCGAGTCTGAGCGACGCAGCAAGATTCGTTCCCTCGCCTACCGCAAGCACCACCCGGACGAGGAGTTCACCGACGAGCACGCCAAGGAGATGAAGAAGCTGGTGGGTGACTCCCAGATCTCTGATGGCTACCTCTCCGATGCAGTAAACGAGGAAGTCACCGACTCCCTCGTGCAGGACGATTCCATCGACTTCAGCCAAGAAGACGCCGATCGTGTGCTCGATAACGGCTCCGAGGAGTCCACAAAGTCTTAAACCCACGCTTGCACCGCGCCGCCACCGCGCGCTAGGAGATAAGCACCGAGACAGGCCCACCGCGTGTGGGCCTTTTCTCTACAGTGGGTGGGGTACAACCGCCGTATGAGAAAGGCACGCATGATTCCGCTGTCACTCATTGATTTCGCCCTCGTCTATGACGGGGAACGGCCCCGCGACAGCTTCGCCCGTTCGGTCCACCTCGCGCAGCGCGCAGAACAGCTGGGCTATGAGCGCATCTGGTACGCGGAGCACCACAACATGCCCCGCATCGCCTCCTCTAGCCCTGCGGTGCTGATCGCCCATGTTGGCGCCCACACCTCTACCATCAAGCTCGGCGCCGGCGGGGTGATGCTGCCGAACCACGCTCCGCTCGTGATCGCCGAACAATTCGGAGCCCTCGAGGAGATGTATCCTGGGCGCATCGGGCTGGGCTTGGGGCGCGCGCCCGGCACCGATCAGCGCACGGTGCAGGCTTTACGACGCTCCCCTCGCTCCGCCGAACGCTTTCCCGAGGATGTCGCCGAACTGCAGGGTTACCTCTCTGGGGCCAGCCGGATCCCCGGCGTGCAGGCTGTTCCCGGCTCCGGCACCGAGGTGCCGCTGTACATCCTTGGCTCCTCCCTCTTTGGGGCCCAACTGGCCGCGCAACTCGGACTGCCGTACGCCTTCGCCTCGCACTTCGCACCCCAGCACCTCGATGAGGCGATCGCCGTCTACCGTGAGCGCTACCAGCCCAGCCCGCAGCACCCCGAGCCCTACGTGATCGCGGCGGTCAATGTGACAGCCGCCGATACCACCGACCGCGCCCATGAGGACTTCGCCCAGGTACGGCGCAGTCGCGTGAGGTCCCTAGCCGCACGGGGACGTGAGATCAGCGATGAACAGCTCGACGAGCTCATGGGATCCTATGCGGGACAACAGGTGAGCACCATGATGCGCTATACCGCGATCGGCACCGCCGATAAGGTACACAGCTATCTCACGGATTTTCAGGAGCGCACCGGCGCCAATGAGCTGATGATCTCGCTGCAATCCCCTTCGCACGAGGCAATGCTCAATGCCATGGAGATCCTCTCCACCGCTTGGCAGCTGCCGGGTGCTGCACCGGCCCGGTAATTGGCGGCTCGACACAGGTCAAAGGCCCAGCCATCAAGCGTGATGGCTGGGCCTTTGTGGCATGTTCCGACGACTCGGTTTGGGCTACCAGGCGGAGGTCTCGTCTGCGTTGCCCTTCTTCCATGTCTCCCAAGGAATATTCCAGTCGCCGAGACCGTCATAGCCGGAGAGCTCGCCGCCGATGGTGTTTTTCACCTTCACCACGTCGCCGCGTTTCACGAACTCTTGGAACCACTTGGCGTTTTCCGGCGAGACGTTCACACAACCGTGGGAGGTATTGGTGCTGCCCTGGGCCCACAGCGACCACGGGGCGGAGTGCACATAGATACCCGACCAAGACATCTGAGTAGCCCAATCCACGTTCTGCCGGTAGCCGCGAGGGCTGTCCACGGCCAGACCGAAGGTGGAAGAGTCCATGATCATCGAGGGGTTTTGATCACCGATCATGTAGGTGCCGTTCGGAGTGGGGAACTGAGAATCACCCAAAGACACCGGCATCGTCTTCACCACTTCCCCATTCTTGGTCACGGTCATGGTCTTGGTGGAGTCGTCGACAGTACTGATGATCTCGTCGCCAATGCTGAATGAGGTCTCGTTGTCGGCATTACCGTACATGCCATTGCCCAAATCGACACCATAAATGTCTGCCTTCACCTCCACCTCGGTACCTACCGGCCAAAACTCGGCAGGGCGCCAGCGCAGCTCAGAATTGTTGAGCCAGTAGAAGGCACCCTCGACCTCGGGGGTGGTCTTCACGGTGATCGCATCCTGAGCGGCGTGGCGATCCTTAATCGGCGCATTGAAGCGGAAGGAAATGGTCTGACCGACGCCCACCGTGGAGCCATCAGCCGGGGCCAAGTACACGTCTGCTTGACCATCGGGAGCGACGGTGGTGAAGCTCGTCTCGAGGGATTGGCCGTTTTCAGCCTTGGCATCCACTGTGTAGGTACGGAAGTAGCCGAGCGGCTCGGTGGTGTGCCACTTTTTGCCACCGTCAGTGATCTCGGCTTCCACCACCTTGCCGGACTCATTTGTCATGGTCACCGACTTCAGCTTGGTGTGCTCCACAGTGACCTCGATGGGATCGGTGGGATTAACATCCGTGGCCTCATCCCCCACATTCAGCGTGGGCTTTTCCTCTTCACGGGCCTTGGCCGCCTGAGAAGATTCCGCTGCTTCCTCATCCGCCTTGCCATCATCAATCGTGCATCCCGCAAGAACCAGCGAACACGCGGCGAGCATCGCCACGAGCGCGCGCAGCAGCCGAGAACGAGCCGAAAAACCCCCGCGGACTGCGCCCGCCTGACCATCAAAGAAGAACTGTCCTGTGCTAACCATTTCACTCCGTCGAAAAACCATAGTCTCGCTGGATTCTACACGGGGCCACCCACCTAGATCGCCTCGAAAAGTGCTGTTCACAAAACCGTGACCAAACTGTTGCGCACCGAAAATGACACCGATTGTTGATATATCACATTTACCGAGGTCAGCAGCATTACACACAATTTCGAAGCCCTCGCCACCAGAAGACGCTTCGCCCCACCCTACTCGGCAGCCTAAGACACCCGCCGCCCTCGCGCCCGAGCCCGCACATCTGCCAGTAGCCCCGCAGCCACACAAGAAAGCCAGCACCACACACCTACACTCATCGCACCACAAAATGGTGCGTGAGCTGGCGATTTTACAAGGTATAGAACTGTTTGTAATATAACATCTCGTTGCACAGCGCACCGGCCACTACGGCGGGAACGCACAACTTGCGCCATTAGCTCAATTGGCAGAGCAGCTGACTCTTAATCAGCGGGTTCGGGGTTCGAGTCCCTGATGGCGCACAGTATACCCCCGTTGGGATCTTTCCCAACGGGGGTTGTCTCGTTCTACGGGTCACACCCCGGCGCAAGCCCGGCGATGATCTCCGGGCCCCCTCTTAGGCGGCGGCAATCCCCTTTTTCAGCCCAGAGCTTAAGTACACCACCGCACCCAGCAAGAGCACGATGCTCAAGACTTGGAGGGCCGCGAGCACCCCCGCACTGTCGATGGCCCCGCCAACGCCGAGAATGATGCGCCCAAGCACAATGGCCGCGATGAGAACCACGGCGTGGGTTCGTACTGGACCCGAGTACTGCACCGCCGCCACGATCGCGGCAACGAGGGCAATAAGAGCGGAAAGGTTCATCGCAATCACGGAGATGAACATGGGGACTTCAGCAGCGCTGGAGGCTACCGCGTAGAGCAGCACCATGATGATGATCGATGCCACCACCGAGATGGCCGCTGCCCAATAGGCGACAATGAGGGACGTGGGAGCTAGTTTTTGAGTCTGAGATTTCATAACCAAAACCTTACTCCCCCCTTACGGGGATGCTAGAGGAAAAAGGTTTTTTTACCTTAATGTGATGTGCCCGCATTCCGCGCGTAATGTTCACCACTGACGTGGCTAATATGGCCCTTCTCCGGCCCTTGTGCCGCAAGCAGGGTGTTCAGCTCTGCGCGCAATGCTGCGGTGTCGGCGTCACTGGATCGAGGACTGCGGGTCACGGCGATCCAGCCATCGAGAAGCTCTGTAGCGTAGTTATGGCCAAACCCGTCCGGCACATCAGCCGCTCCACCGAGGTCAGCACTGACTTGCCAAAAAGTGATCACGGGATACCACGCCATCTGCGGGGCTCGGCCTGGTCCTGGTGATTCAAGAAGCCAATCAGGACGTTTCCACAACAGATTCGGTTCCCACCACACCACAGGGTCGGTGGCGTGCTGCAGATACAGCAGCCGGTGCTCACCCCAACTCGACTCGGTCCCTAACTGGCGAGCGTGCCGGCCGGTTGCAGCAAAGCGCACGGCGGATGAATCAGGCATCACCGGCTGATATTCCGGACTATGAGGTTCGCGATTAGATGTGAGCCAGCGGTGCAACTCATTGCTCCGCGGCGGGCCCACCATGAAGACTCCGTCCGGTTCCACGCTCATCGCCCGCAAGGATTCCATGGCTGCTTCGACCCCTTTAGTGCCGAGAGATTCACCATAAAGATAGAGCTGGGGACGGTGATCGGCCGGAAGATCTGACCACCACCGAGCCACCGTGTGGATCAATTCGCTCCCCGCCTGCGCCGCCGCATCGGAATCGCTGAGGAATGACACGGCAGAAGGTAGCACGCCAAACTGGGCGCTGGCTATCGCGGTGTTGCCGTCGAAAAGCAACTCAAAGGCCTGGGCCGCAACAGGATTGGCCCAGCCGGTGCCAGTGACTGGCACGATGAGCAACGCTTGGCGATCCGCCGCACCGGTACGGTCCAGCTCCGCTACGAGCTTATCCACGCGCTCCTGCATATTCGCGCCGTTGCCCACCCCCGCGTAGAGGCGAATGGGCTCACGGGTGGGCCGGTGGGTGACCGCCTCCAGCTCCTCCTTGGTAGCGCCATCGGCGATGAAGCGGGAGCCTTCATAGCCCAAACCTTCCCACTCAATATCGCTGCCTGGCCCAGCTGAGCGATATGCCACCGTGGGCGGGGCGATGTCCTCGCGATAGGTGGCATTGCGGTCGGCGGCTTGGCGCTCAATGATGGTCAGGCCAGTGTTCGGGATGATGATGCCCACACTGGCCGCCATGATCACTACAACGAACACATTGGCCACCACCGCTGCCGCCCCAGCGGGCATGCCTCGATGCTCGAGGGCCTCCGCGGTGGACTCTGCCCACGCGGCCAACAGCCGCCACAGCCAGATCAACCCGAAACACACAGCCAAACCGAGCGCCGCAGACAACGGCAAGAATCGACTCAGGTGCGGGGTGGGTAAGCCCTGCACGGCGGCGAGCTGTTCCTGCCAAGACACCGACGCCCACACCACTGCTACAGCCACCACCCCCAGCACAGCGATGCCGATATAGTCGACCATCCGCCGATGCCGATAGCTCAGCTTAAGAGGCGCCACACGGGGACCGAGCCGCCGCAGCACCAACCACCCCACGTGGCTGAGGCCCAGCCCGACGCAGTAGCCCACATTGGCAGTGAGCCCCGAGACAATGCCCTGGTAGTACCACGTACGCGGCAGCAGCGACGGCGTGTAGGCGGCAGCAAAAAAGAGAGCCACGCCGATCAGCCCCACCACGTTGTAGTGGCGGGAGGTGACGGTCAGCCGCTCCGGACGATCGCTACTCATTATGGGCACCTAGGAGACACTGGGCTCTCACGCATGAAAACGCCCGCGCCACACCGATCTTCGGTGAGGAAGACTCGGCGCAACGGGGCGTCGACAAGCGAAAAGCGACAAAGATTAACGGGAAGCGAGCAGCTTCTGGATCTCCTTGAGATCCTTGTTGTGCTTGCGGGAACGCAGTACGCCAACCACGACCGCTCCAACGACCACGGCGCCGACACCGGCGAGAATCTTCTGCACCTTCGGGTCCTGAAGCTTGGAGGTAGCTTCCTTCTTCGCGTCGTTGACGAGGTTCTTAGGCTGGCTGCGCTCGGCAAGCTCATCGAGGGTGTTCGCGAGGTTCTTGCGAGTGCGCTCGATGTCGCGCTGAATGTCCTCAATATTGCGTGCCACTGTTGTCGATACTCCCCTGGGTAGTTTTATCCATGTTCATTGCGCCACCTGTGGGGGCGGCGTTTACCAGCATGAGCCTACCTAATACCACGCCACGGTTTCTACTTGGCATACCCACCGCAGTGCAGCAATGCCGCCCACTCGCCTACCCTAGAGCCATGACTGAACCAGCTTCTGTCCGCCTCAGCGACGGCGACACCGCCCCCGATTTCACATTGCTTAACGACGCCAACGACACCGTCAGCCTCACCGACTTCCGCGGGCAGCGCGTGCTGGTGTACTTCTACCCGCGCGCCAACACCCCCGGCTGCACCACCGAGGCCTGCGATTTCCGCGATAACCTTGCTCGGCTCAATGACCTCGGCGTGGCCGTGGTGGGTATCTCTCCCGACGCCCCCGAGAAGCTAGCGGCGTTCCGCGAAGATCACGGCCTCAGCTTCACCTTGCTTTCTGACCCAGATAAAAAGGTGATGACTGCCTGGGGTGCCTTCGGGGAGAAGAAGAACTACGGCAAGGTGGTCCAGGGCGTGATTCGCTCAACCTTCCTCGTGGATGAGCAAGGCCGCATCGCCAACGCCCTCTACAATGTGCGCGCCAAAGGGCACGTGGATCGCATTCTGCGCGACGTTCTCTAGCACCCCACCTTCCACCGGCGCCGAGCGCTCGAGGTGACGCTAGCCCCGTGCTCGAGCGCGGAAACTTAAAGGCGGCCTAAAGGGGAGATAACCCGCGTTCACAGGGGCGTTCGTGTCCGATAGACTCGATACTTATCATGGCTAGAATCTCTGACCAGAACAGCTCTGAACACGCCCCCGCCAGCCGCGGGCCACGCTCCGCACCGCAGCAGCATAGCGACGCCGCCAGTGGCGATCCTGTGATTCTGGTTCCCCGCCGCCGCCCCGCCCAGCAGCGCAGCCGAGAAAAATTTGCCCGCATGTTGGAGGCCGCGCGCAGCGTTCTGGTCGATCACGGCTTTGAGTCTTTTACCTTTGACGAGGTAGCCAAACGCGCCGAGGTGCCCATCGGCACGCTCTATCAATTCTTTGCCAACAAGTACGTGATGATCTGCGAGCTGGATCGTCAGGACACCGCGGTGATCGTGGCTGAGCTGAAGAAATGGCCCAGCCGCGACCCTTCCATTCAATGGCCGGATTTTCTCGATGACTTCATCGATCACCTCGCTCAGCTGTGGAAAGCAGACCCCTCACGGCGGGCGGTGTGGCACGCCATCCAGTCCACCCCGGCGACACGGGCGACGGGCGCGGCCACCGAGTCGGAGCTACTGGACCTGCTTGCCCAGGTACTCATCCCCCTTGCTCCCACCCTGCCGCTGCCCGAGCGGCGCAAACACGCCGGTATTTTGGTTCACACCGCCACCTCGCTGCTGAACTACGCGGTACGCGATGCCACCGACTCCCCCGCCACCTATCGCACCACTGTGGAAGAGATTAAACGCATGCTCATCGCCTATCTCTTCTCCGTGGCGCAGGGCTAGCCGGCAGGCAGAGCTAGCTGCTGCTGCCGTTGGCGCCCAGCATGGCCTGAGCCAGCCGGGCGGCCTCGTCGAGGGCATCGTTCTCGCTCGGCTTCTCCGCAGACGAGCAGTAAGAAGCTGGTGCATCGGCGGCCCCAGACGCGGCTGCGTCATCGCAGCTCTGCGCGGGGGTGGAGGAATCCACCACGTGCTTATTGTGGGAGAAATCCTGGCAGGGGTGATCGGGAACCACCTCCGCCGCGGGGATCAGCTGATGCTCGGCGAGATAGTCATCGAAGTGTTTCGAGATACTCACACCTTTATAGCCTAGCCCTAGCGGTGTGGGGTATCAGCGATTATGCACACTGCTGTGGCGTAATCGCCATCGTGGCTAATACTCAACGCCAGCGCAGCATCCAGCTGCTCGGGGTTAAGTGCGAGGCTCTCGGCGGCGATCATGCGCAGGCCATGGCGCAACCGAAGCCGCACCCGGCCCCAAGGATCGGCCTGCACCACGATCTCGCGGAAATCCACCTCATGTTCGGCCAGCACCGGGGGCTGGCCGAACAGAGCCTGCGACCACGCTTTGATCCAGGCCTCTTTCGCCGCCCAGCGCCCCGCGAGGTGCCACGCTCGAGCCACACCATCTAGGCCGCGCTGCTGCACAAGACGCAGTTCGCTGGCGTGAAAGACCCGCGTAAAACGGGTGCCGGGCTGGGCCAGTTGCTCGGCAAAGCCCGGCACATGCACCAGGTCGATCCCGCATCCTCGTACCGGCAGAGCGGAAGGGGCGCTGGGGTTCTGGGGAGTGTCCACCGTCCTAGCGATTTTCGGATAGACGGTAGCGCCCCTGGTGCAGCCGCGCATCGGCGTCGAGAAGCATGGCTGTTTCTCGCTCGTGAGCGTCAGCGCCGTCGCCGCCTAGGTTGCGTCCACTCGTGCGCTCGTACAAGGCGGCGGCACCGTGAATTCCGGCGAGGATGCGCTCGGCACCTGCCTCCTCGCGGGCGGTGGCCCTTGCAGCCCACGCCGCTGCGGCGTCTTCACCTCGCTGCGAGCGCACCGCCTCGTAGAAGGCCGCTGGGTGAACCAAGGCAACGAGTGCGGACACGTGGCCGAAACCGAGCGAGGTGACGAAGCCAGCCTTGAGCACCTCCTGCTCCGGCAGGGTGAGCGGTTGGCGCAGCCACACCAGATGTGGATGCTCCGCTAGTACCGGATCGACACAGTCAAGCGAGAAGTTCGCTGGGATCACTCCCGAACGCAACACCTGGGCCAGCCCTGCCAGCTGGAAGGCCGCCGCACCGCCCTTGGCGTGGCCGGTGAGCGTCTTCTGCGAGATCACGTACAGCGGGGTGCCCGCGCCGCGGCCAAGAGCAGTTTGAATACGCTCGTGCAGCTCGGACTCGTTGGGATCATTGGCATTGGTGGAGGTGTCGTGCTTCGACACCACGCGGATGTCATCGGCGTGCACGCCCAACTCCGCCAACTGGGTGGCCAGCTGCGAGTGGCTGCCGCCCTGGGCCGCGGCCAAGGCTCCCAGGCCGGGTGCGGGAATGGAGGTGTGCAGCCCATCGGCGAAGGACTGGGCATAGCCCACCACCGCCTGCACCGGCAGACCCAGCTCGAGGGCCACCGTGCCGCGCATAAGCAGCAGGGTGCCGCCGCCGGCGGATTCCACGAATCCGGCCCGCCGCCGATCGTTGGCCCGCGAGAAGTAGCGATCTTCAATGCCCTTATCGCGCATGACCTGAGAATCGGCGGTAGCGGACATATCGCCGAAGCCGGTGATGCCCTCTACCGAGAGATCATCGATACCGCCGGTGACCACCACATCGGCCTTGCCTAGGCGGATTTTATCCATGCCCTCTTCCACTGACACCGCTGCGGTAGCGCAGGCCGCCACCGGGTGGACCATCTGGCCGTAGCCGCCCACATAGGCCTGCATCACGTGTGCAGCCACCACATTGGGCAGGGCTTCTTGCAGGATGTCATTAGCACGAGCCTCGTTGAGCAGGCCGTCCACGTAAAGGGAGCGCATGGAGGACATCCCGCCCATGCCGGTGCCCTGGGTGGAGCTGACCTTCGCTGGGTGCACATGCGCCAGAATCTCGGCGGGGGTAAACCCTGCAGAGAGGAAGGCATCCACGGTGCACACGAGGTTCCACACAGCCACGCGGTCGAGGTTTGTGACCATCTCGGCGGGAATGCCCCAGCGGGTGGGGTCAAAGCCCTCAGGAATTTGGCCGCCCACGAAGCGCGACATCACCGTGCGGGTGGGCACACGCACCTCGGATCCAGCCGGGCGAGTAACCAGCCATTCTTCGCTCTCGGGATGGAAGCGCACCACGGTGTTCGGATCCTGGGCAACATAGCCTTCGGCCTCCTCGCGGCTCGCCACGGCGAAGGTGAGTTCCTCTTCCAGATAGATCTTGCTCAGCTGCGGGGCAAGGTTGTTCACCATGGAGAAATCATCGTGATACTGGCGCACGCCGACGCGTCCGAGAACCTCGTCGTGGTAGGCGTCAAAGATGTCCGCCTCGGCGATCTCGTCCCCATCGGCGGTGATCCAGCTGCCGTCCTCGTAGGAGATCAACCCCATCGACCATGCCAGCTCGAGCACCCCGGCAGCGCTGAGATCGCCGCTAACCTCGGCTTCAAAGCGGGTGCGCGAGGAACCATAGGGGCCGAGTTCCGCTGCGGAAACCAGCACCACCATGTTCTCCAGGGCGGCGCTCACAGAGCCGTGGAATGCGGCCGCAGCGGTGGACGGGGCGGGCTGTCGCTGGGGCAGGTTCGGCAAGGCGTCGAACCGCGGCGTGGTATCGACCTCGTGCAGCCCTTCGGCTGAGGTGGCCTCTGCTGCGGAGCGGGCCAATTCTGCGAGGTTGAGCTGCGCTTCGGCCAGCCCTCCTGTGAAGTCGGCGATCAGAGGCGTCTCGAGGGCAGCCCGGCGCGACTCTGGAGAAGCGAGGCTGATGAGCTCACGCGCCATCTCCGCGGTGGAATAGGTGCGCACTCCCTTGGCCTCGACGAGCTCGACCAGCGGATCGTTACCGCCCATGAGTCCGGTTCCGCGCACCCAGCCGATGAGGGCGTGCGCCAAGCTGGTGCGGGCAGAGAAGTTCTCCTCCACACTCCAGCGGTTCACTAGGGCGTCGAGGGCGGCCTTGGATTCTCCATAGGCGCCGTCGCCGCCGAAGATGCCACGGTTGGGCGAGCCTGGCAGCACCACGTGGGCTCGTTGTCCAACGTGGGTGTCCGCACCGAGGGCGGAGAGCCCAGCGATGAGCCTTTCCACGGACCACAGCAGTAGCCGCATCTGGTTTTCCGCCTGCGGTCCGGCTTCGTCGATGCTTCCCTGCACGGGTGGGGCGGCGAAGGGGAAGATCAGGGTGGGTACCAGCGCCGGCTTGGTGACTACAGAGGATGCCCCCACGGTGACACGCAGCTCGGATCCGATCCAGTCCACCACCGCGTCAAGATCCGCGTAGGAGGCCAGGTTTGCCGGAATGACCCAGAGCGTCGCGCCGTAGCGGGCGTTATCCGCGTAGAGCTTCTTGTAGAACTGGAGTCGCTCGTGATTGAGCCTCGAGGTGGTAGTCACCACGGTGGCTCCTTCGGCCAGCAACTCCCCCACTACCGCAGCAGCGATGGAGTGCGGGGAGGAGCCGGTAACCACGGCCACGTCCTCGGCGAAGTCGCCGCGGCGGCTGTCGAGGGCCTGTAGCTCCAAAGAGTCGAGCCCGAAGTGGCGGGCGTGGGCGGCAACAGCGGATCCCGCGCCACTGACATCGATGGTGGCTGGATCGATCAGCCCCAGCCCGGCGCGCGTGATGTCTTCTCGCGCCGATGCCCAGCGGTCATCGAGCAGGACGGCGCGGCGTGGATCGAAGTTGCGGGAGACCATCCGCGGCCAGTTCTGCCCGAGCTCCGCCGAGACCATGTCGAAGAGTTTCTCGTCGGCGGCGCGCTCATCGAGCCCCACGGTTTGGGGCGCGTGGTCGTGACCAAGCTGCTTGAGGATCATGCGGGCGGTCTCGGCGAGCACACCGGCTTTGCCGGTGACTTGCTCTGCAAAGGCCCCGAGGGCTGCAGAGTCCACCGCGGTGTGTTCTCCTCCTGCCGCTTGCGGCTTTGCGACGCTCACTCCCAGCCGCTGTGCCGCCTGCACCACGGCGTTATCGATGAGCTGGTCCAGCTCGCTGGCAGAGCTCGGTTGAGCTGGGCTGAGTTCCGCTAGCTGGCCGCCACGCACGGACTCACCGTCGCGGGTGCCCAACACCACCTGTGCTTCGGTGTGGAGGCGCCAGCCTTCGCCGAGGTTCCACACCTTGTTGATGCGTTCGGCCACTGCGCTCGGTTTGGCCCCTGCTGGGCCGGTGATCGTGCGCAGACCATCGCTGATGGCGTCGCCAAGAACGGGGCCGAAGCCCTGGTAGCCCTTAGCCATGCGGCTTACTGTGTTTTTCAGATCGGGGATCTCGGCGTCTGCAGCGCCGTCGATGGCCCCGAGTCCGAATTCCACGCCGAGGTCCAGCAGCAGCTGGTTTCGCCGCGAGGACACCCCGTCGGTGAGGGTTTCAATGGTGTCGGTGTCGGTGATCTGCCCGGGCTGCACCTTGGTCCACAGGCTCAGTAGCACGGTGGTGGCATCCGCGGGGGTGAACTCCACCTCCGGGGTCTCTCCTGCCGTTGCGGCGGGTGCCGGGCTAGCCGGCGCTGGCGTAGGTTCTTCCACCGGTGGAGTGGAGGGCGCAGCGGGGGCCTGCTCGATCGCCTCTGCGGGGTGGTCGGGCTCCTCTTCTGCTTGCACAGCGAAGCTGTAGCTGTCCTCGGCGAACACGACTGCACGATCGCGTTCAACATTGAGGATCTCCATCCCGTGCCCGCCGGGGCTGGCCGCAGCGGTCTGGGCCATGATGTTGGCCAAGGTGGGGGCACTGCCCACCCCGATTTCAACGAAACGCTGCACACCCAGTTCTGCCAGCATGAGGTCTTGGGTTTCGATCCAGCGCACAGGGGAGGCAAACTGCCAGGCGAGCAGCTCGATCAGGATGGTCCGTGCCACCGCTGCGGCGTTCTCGGCCACCGCGGTATCGAAACGCTCGGCCAAGCTGTCGAGGATCGGTGAGTCCACCACCTCGCGCATGGATTCCACAAAGTCTGCGGTGACCGCGAAGGGACGGGCCACCAGGTTCGGGATGTAGCGGCCCAGCAATACCTCGGGGTTGATCTGATCCGGCAGCAGGCTATCTAGGTGATCGCGGAAGTCGTCCACCCCGTCGCGCAGCACCGAGGAGTGGAAAGGCACATCGATGCCAGGGATGAGGATGAGGCCGCGAGCACCTGGGGCGCGCTTCTCTGCCGCGGCGGCCAGGGCCTTCAGCCCGGCGCGGGTGCCAGCGACAGCGTACTGCTTGCCCTTGAGGTTGTAGTTGGCAATCTCGAGGAACTCGCCGCTGTTGCGGGAAATCTCCGCCACGAAGTCGGCGACATCGTCTGCAGCGAGGCCGAACTTGTAGGGCCGCAGGGCAGCCAGACCGTAGTTGGATACGCCATCGGCGTCGCGCTCGACCAAACGGTGCATCGTGAGTCCGCGGGCATAGACGATCTCCACTACGGATTCGAGGGAGAGCACGCCCGAGTAGGCAGCGAGTGCGTTGTACTCACCCACGGAGTGCCCAGCGAAGAAGGCGGTGTCGTCGAGAACCCCAGCCTCGCGCATCTGCGCGACCTGTGCCACGCCGAGGGTGGCCATTGCCACCTGGGTGAACTGGGTGAGAAAGAGCACCCCGTCGGGGTGGAAGAAACGTTCGCCATTGACCACGACCTCGCGGGGGTTATTGCGCACGATCTCGAGCACGGAGAATCCGAGTGTGCGGCGGGTGTGGGCATCGGCACGGTCCCACACCTTCTTGGCTTCACGGGAGGAGGCATAGGCCTCCATCCCCATGCCCTCGTGCTGGATGCCTTGGCCGGGGAAGGCGTAGAAGGTGGCGGGTGCAGCCATCACTGCGACGGCCGTGAGCACCGGCTCACCCTTGACGCTGGCGGTCACCTCGCGCACCTCGCCCCGCCCAGGGCGGTCATCGATGCCGGTGCGCTCGACGGTAATATCGACCGTCTCGCCTGGGGCGATGGGGCGCAGCATTGTGGCGGTGAACTCGGTGATGCGGGCGGGTTCGGTGTGCACGGCATCGTCGGAATAGGCGGCGGTCGCGACGAGTTCGGATACTGCGGAGGTCCACATCCCGTGGACGATCACATCCTCCAAACCTGCCAAGTGTGCGGCGGTGGTAGAGACGTGGATCGGGTTGCGATCGCCCGAGACGATAGCGAACGGCAGCATGGATTCCGGTGCCACCACCTGAGCCCGAGTGCGCGCGGAGCGGGTGACCGAGCTGATGGAAGGCAACGCGGAGGTGTTGGTCCGCGCCGTGGCCGAGCCGCTGCGCCCGCGAATGGCGAAGCGTTCGGTCAACGTGGCGCGCTCACGCCCTTCGGCATCGCTGATACGCACCCGCACCACCACGACCCGACCGATGTCGGTGTCGCTGACCTCATCGGCGTGCGCGGTGGCCGTCAGCGGCACCCCGACCAGTGCCGCGGCGCTGGCCTGCTCATCGAGCAAGGACAGATGGTGTTCGAGATGCACCAAAGAGAGCATGCCCTCCACCACCCGCTCGCCGGGGCGGCCAGGAATCTCAGCATCGCGCACCGCAGCGAAGATCGCCGGCCAGCAGGCTCCGACCAGGACATCGGGGGCCACAAAGCGAGACCCACCCACGCTCACCTCGCGCAGCACTGCGCTGGTGAGGTTGTGATAGTCAGCGGCCTTTTCTGCATCGATGGTGAACTCATGCGTAGCCACGTGATCGACCAGCTCCGCGAGTTGCCCGCCATCGGCGATCTCGGTGAGAGCGTCCATGGCCTTTTCCGCGGCGCGCTGAGAAACTACCGGAGCGGCGCCTGGAATCTGTGGCAGCTGGAAGTCCACATGCAGATCAAGGCCCTCGCAACGGCGCTCGCCGGCGAGACTAACCGCGAGCTCCGCGCGGGTCTCATCGAGCACGCGCAGGTGCGCTCCCGTACGCGGTTCGCGCGCCTCGTGCTCGGAGAGGATTTCCCACTCGGACGCGGGGGCAAGGGCGTGCAGCATTGACGGCACATTGCGGCCTGCCCAATAGGTGGTGGGGCTGGAGAGTAGCGTCGACAAGCGCGATGGGCTCTCTTCGGTCTCCGCGTGGCGTTCGCGTGCAGCGTCGACAACAGCGGCGTCGAAGCGGCCGAGCAACTCGGCAATAGGCTCGTTGGCGGTGGTGATTCCTGCCACGGCCACGGGGCCGGGGATGATGCACACCTCGTCCGCGCTGTAGCGCGAATCGTGCGCCTGCCACAGAGAATCAGAACGCCACCAGCGACGAACGTTTTCATCGATCACGGGCACAAAGTTGGCCGGCTTGCCGGGAGTACGCAGTTCGGCGATGAACCACTCCACATCGGCTGGGTGGAGGCGACGATCAAGATCATAGACCGCCCCCGCCTCTGCCACGGCTGCCGCGGGATCGTCCGTGATCTCCAGCGGGGACAGCTGCGAGGGGTGCTCACCGTGGTCGGCTGGGCTCAGTCGCGCCTCGGCGCGCTGCAGCATGTGGCAGAAACGTAAGTACCACGTTTTATCCACCCACTCGCGGCCATCCGGCCCCGACAATTCGAGATAGCGCTCCAGCCACGCGCGGTAGCTCATCTGCTTGAGGTCTCCGAAGTACTTCTTACAGGTGGCGTTGATGGCAGTGATGATCTCCTCGCGCCGCGCATCCACAGCTTCGGCATCGCCGGCGACCTCGTCGAGCAGACGCCCCGCGCGGGCAAAGGAATTATCAATCTCATGGATATCGGCACCCAGCTGAGAGCGCCCAGAGGCCATCCCACCCTTGGCACCGCCGGCGGGAACCCAATCATTCGGACCGGTCGTCTCCACCAAAGCCTGCTTCACCTGCGGGGAGGTGCAGGCCTCCCGCGCTGCCATAGCGGCGGTACCCACCAACACACCGTCGACCGGCATTGCCACCACGCCATAGGCCTCAGCCCAACGCCCAGTGATGTAATCTGCAGCCCGTTCCGGAGTGCCGATACCGCCACCGACCAGCAGCACTGTGTTGGGCTGGCGGCGAATCTGCTCATAGGTCTGCAACAGCAGATCATCGAGAGATTCCCACGAGTGGTGGCCACCTGCGACGCCGCCTTCGACGTGCATGATCACTGGCATCTCGGGCACCTCGCGGGCAATCGCGAGCACCTGGGTGATCTGCTTCACCGCACCTGGCTTGAAGGCAACCCACGGGATTCCTTCCGCCCGCAGCTCCGTCATCAGCCGTACTGCCTCGTCCCGCTCTGGGATGCCGGCGGTGATCACCACACCATCGATCGGCGCGCCCTGAGCGCGCGCCTTGCGCACCAGCTTCTTTCCGCCGATGTGCATGCCCCACAAATAGGGATCCAAGAACATGGAGTTGAACTGGGCGTTGACACCCGGTTGCAGTAGCTCGGCAAGGCGGGTGAGATTCTCATCCAAGATCTCTGGGGTTACCTGCCCGCCACCTGCGAGCTCGGCCCAGTGCCCCGCATTAGCCGCGGCGGCAACGATTTCGGGATCCACCGTCGTGGGGGTCATACCGGCGAGCACGATGGGAGAACGGCCGGTCAGGCGAGTAAACGCGGTGTCCACCCGGCGCCCATCGGCGCTCAGACGGGGTGCGAAAGCCGTGTAGTCGACGGCCTGCGGCAGCTGGGCATGCGGATCGCTCAGCTGGCCCTGCCCCTCCGCGGTACCGGCACGCACCACGGCGATGCCGGTACCGCTCAGTTGCGCAGCACTAAGCTTCGCCATTCCCTCCCCGGGGCCGATCTCGAGCAGCCACGACACCCCCGCATCACGCACGCGGCGCAGCTCAGCCGGCCAGTCCACAGGATCTACCAGCACGGCACGGGCGCAGCGCTCGGCACGCCCATTGTCCAACCCGAGTCGACGTGCCCAGCGCATGGTCATCTCAACGGCCTCGTCCATCACCGGATGATGAAAACCGGCGGTCACAGCAATCGGGCTGAAGGACGGGCTGAGCGCCGAACCACCGCGCTCTTTATTCTCGATTGCCTGCTGCTGCTTTTCCGCACGGCGAAGCAGCCGCGTGCATACACGCTCGAGCTCTGCGGGAGTGCCCACAACTACCTGCATGTCAGGCGCGTTGTGCAATCCCACCACCGCGTCCGTGCCGCGCAGCTCTTCCTCCACGATGCAGCGCTTAACTCCGCTCATAGCGAGCATTGGACGACGCTCACCTTCGCTCATCACGCCGCTGCGCTGGGCGACGCGCGTTATGGCCGCACCGATCAGGCGTGCTATCACCAACAGCTCGCTGCCACTATCGGGATCCTGAGCGTATTCCACGCCCATGTGTCCTTGGGAGTGCCCAATCGATAGCTCTGCCTTTTGCCAGGGCACGCCCTGTGCACTGAGTGCGTCGAGCGTGGCGATCTGCGCGAGCACGATACCGGGAACGGACACAGCCGCGTTGGTGCTGTAGCCGTGATCGGATCCTTCGGCAGTGCCATCGAGCCCAGCCCAGCGGAAGGGGGCGAAACCCAATGGCACTACCCCGGCGAGTTCATCGGCGAGTTCGCTCAGACGCTCTTCGGCTTCGGCCACCAGTGTGCGCAAGCGAGACTCCTCTGCCCCAGCCTCGGCGGCAAGAGCAAGCGGGCGCAACCAGTCGAACCCTTGGCCCGAGTAACTTAGGGCGAAACGCTCGCTCTGCAGCCGATCGCTGAGAGTATTCGGCCCTGCAGTGGCGGATGTGTCCTGTTGAGAGGGGGTGGAGTGGGTAGTCATCATGCTGTGTGGTCGGCTCTTCTCAAACTCGGAGGAACAGGGTTCTACGCGAAACACACTGCCTTTTGTGATCAAACAGGTATCTCGTGGGAAAACAACCTACCATGAAATCATGAGGGATTCGTCATCTTAGCCCCGTGGCGCATCGCGTCGCCTACCGCACTGGGTGTGCATCCCGCGGCTAGCCATTGCCTTCAGCCGGCACTGCCCCGCCGTCACTTCGCCGAACATCCCCCGTACACACACCTACAATGGGCTGACCATGACGCGCACTGATGACATACAGCAGCATTCCTCGCTTCTCACCCGCACCCGCTCACCAATCGAGGCGTTGGCACACATGCTCAGTGAAGTAAACGGAGCTCACTCTCCCGGGGGAGAAGCAATCCAGAACGCCCTTCGCCACCTCGACTGCGATGAAGACGGGCGCCTGACCAATGTCCGCACGGTCATCGCCTTACTCGAGCCACTCACCGAGGAGAAACGCACCCCCCGCAGCCTCTTAGGAGAGGAACTACTTCAAGCGACGATAAGCATCCTCGCCTCTGCGTCCTCGCTTCCCGCAGACAGCGCCCTTAACCATGTGCTCACGTCCCTGATCACCCACGATGCGCATTATGAGTTCTTTCGGGCCATCGCCGGCCAAGACTTCGACTCCGAACGCAGAGACAACGATCCCCTCACATGCCTCACACCGGCCGAATTGGAGCAGGCAATCCAAAATTCCCCTGGCGCTATATCCCCTCCGTGCGTTTTCAGCGACACAACGATCGAAGGCCTCGACTTCTCAGACGCCTCTGTTCTACGGGGACGTTTCCAGAACGTCGTTTTCTCACACTGCTGCTTTCATAACAGTCGATTCATTAACTGCGATCTGGATGGTGTGAGTTTCCACCACTGCCACGGCGAAAACTTCGCCATACTCACGCCGAAAAATAACATCACCAGATTCATTGACTGCGATTTTTCCTTCGCTACGACGCTTATCGACGGGCGCCTGCTGCGGGAAATCATCGGCTCTGCCGTGCGGGGGATGGATCTGCGCGGGCACTCCTCGCATCTCGATTTGCGCATCGAAGAATCCACGCTCGAGGGAAAACTAACAGACGTAACAATCAGTGCACGGGCATCGCAAACGCAGTTTTCTGGCGCAGATATCAGTAGATGCGAGCTCGCAAACTTTCAGGCCCTAGGAGTAAACGTGGAGCGCTCTCAGCTAAAGGATGACTATCATTCGGTGATCATTCCAGACTGGCCGGCCGCGAAGCCGAAACTCATTCACGCCTGCGAGGAGCATATGCGCAAAGCGGGAAGAATGGACCAAGCGTTTGCCTCCTTACTTCTGCAGCTCATTGAAGAAGATGCTGAACATTCATCGGGGCACGCCCGCGGCAGCAGGTTCGCCGCCGAGCTCCTTCCAAGCGCCAGTGGCCACCCGTCACCGTATAGGGCGATGTACTCGGCAGCTGGTGTGTTCTCCCCCGCTTAAACCCACTTAGCCCAGGCGGGGTGCCCAGTGGGCGGACGGCGCCACAGTGAAGGTGTGAGGCAGCGGCATCTGTGAAACGTCGATACACCCGCACTGCGGGTATCGGCGCGGCGTTGTGTAGCTCGCTAGGATGGCGGCAACTCCTGATCGCGCCAGCCCATCACCGATAGAGTCGATGGCAATGAATGAGGAATAGCTTGACCATGCTCATCCCCAGCTACGTGGCCATCACCAGTGGCCAGTACCAACAGCTTCTCGCCACGGACGAGGACACGGCTGCCGACTTGCTCATGGAATGAATGGAAGAAGAAACCACCGGCCCCCGCACGGATATCGATAAATCAGCAATCGAACTCGAACAGGCGCTATCGACACCGCAAGCACAAAAAGCAGTAACTGGGCACACCTTGCTGTGCCCAGATCCGACAGTTCTTGTGGCATCCCCCGCAGACACCGCGGCCATGGCTTACGCTCTCTTTCAATCCACCGTCGATCAGAACCTCCAGAATGATCTCGACGGGTTGGTGGAGTTTTACAGCACCGCCGCCCGCAGTGGTCATGCCACAGCTGTCCTCTTCAATTAACGACTTCGATCTAGAAAGGTCCGTGCGGCTTTATGAGTCTCGAACACGTCATCATTCACGTTCCCAACACCCCGGTGAACACTGACGAGGTCACATCCGTGGTTCGTCGCGCCGTCCGTGCAGACAAGCAGGTGTCTCCGCAGACGCAGCAGCTACATGAGCGACTCCTCGCTCGGCTCGAACCGGTCCACCTCGGCGCTGACATCGCCGGAGACAACTGCATTGTCATCAGCGATTATGACGAACTCATTGGCCGGATGCTGCAGTACATCAGTCCTATTCTGGCGGAGTATTACACCCTCACCATCAATGACGAGGCCGACCTTGTGTGGACCTACGGCGACGAAGACACCACCTTCACGACAGTCACCTCAGAGTGCGAGGCGCCGTGGGCAAGCCTGCGCGGCATCCCCCGCTGGATCCACCAGATCACCGATCACGCACGCGAGATGGCGGAACTCAATATCGGCCAAGATCCGCGAGACTTCCTCATCATCGCCGACAACAGCCTCGAGGAGCACTACATGCAGTGCTTCTACAACACTGCTGTAGGCAATTACCGGCTGGAAATGCGGCTGGGCGACGCTCAGCACCACTATTGGCGGGATATAGCCGATGCGGACAGTCTTATCCACGAGCTCTCGCAGTGGATCAGGCGCGGGGATCGTTCTACCGAGGGATGGCAGAAACTAGACATCACCTAGTCGGGGTATCCTTCCCCTCCCGCCCCACACCGAGCAGACCGACTGGGCGGTGGAGGGTGGCGTCGATAAGCGAGCGCCTAGGCGTAGCCATCCTCGGTCATCGTTGTGTGTAAGACACGGCCGGCCACAACGACTTTGACCAGCGCGATGATGACCGCCATGACGGCAAACATGGGAACCCAGGCTTGCCACCACAGCCCAGTTAAAAGATTCTCTGAACCGAGGGCCCTATTCAATTGCGTGACCACGTACACCGCCATAACAGCAACAATCGCTGCCGCGGTGACCGCGAGTGCACACGCCTCCCCTACCTGGATACTCAGCGGCGCGCGCGACGGCGCTCCAGCCAGCCGCAGCGCCCGCACATCCGCCGCGATACGGTGCCGCATGAGCAGGGAAATAGAGAGTGCAGCAACGACGCTGGGCACGATTGCAGGTCCAAGCACCACGACAAACACCTGCCACTTCGATACCTGGGCGTTGGCCCCATCTGCCATCATCGCCCGCATTCCGGAACCAATAACCACGATCAACCCGCCGAAGAGTACCCACGGCAAGATCTGAGGAGCGCTGAAGCGGCGCCGCTGACGCACGTTCGCCCCAGCAATTCCCATTACTCGCGTCCATTGATCCACGAGGGGCATGAGCCACGGAATCAGCAGACCCACGCCGGCAATAAGCCCCATCGACCAGCCGAGAAGATCATCAGGCTTCATCTCTGCGAACAGCGAAGGCGCAACCACCGCCGCCAGCAGCAGCACGGCTAAGGGAGCTGTCCACCGCGCTGTACGTACCACCTTGGGGCGAAAAATGCGCCGTACCGGCAGAAGAACAGCCAGCACCGCGGCACCAGCGCAGACCCCGACGGAAAGCAGCGCGGTCGCCGCGCTCACTGTGAGCTGGTCAAGAACTATCCCATCAGAGAGCAGCGCTTCTCGCGCTGGTTCGAGCAGCGGCGGCACCAGCACCAGACCAGCCGCGCTTGCCACTAACGCAACGACCGCAACCTGGCCGAGCACAAACACCACGATGAGCCAGCCGGGCATGCCCACAAGCCGCCAACTGCGGTAGACCTCCCAGTGCTCGTCGATGAGTAGACGCATCTGCGCCGCCACAACGAGCACGATGGAGCACAGCGACATCCCGAGGATTGTTCCGCCTAGGGGTACGGCGTCATCGGTACCAGAATCCATGAGCACCAATGCCAGGCTGCAGCTCGCCGAAGACACCGCTAGGGTGAGGACCACTGCAAGCCACGAGACGCGATTCGCCCATACATCTTTAAGCCACACGATCATGAGCAGCCTCCAAGTCGATCACGCGGTCGGCCGCTGCTGCTGCGGCGTGCGAGTGGGTCACCATCACCACGGTGGCGCCCGCGTGCGCCGCAGCACGCAAATGGTGCAGCACGGTGTCGGCGGTGTCATCGTCAAGGGCTCCGGTGGGTTCGTCGGCGAAGATGAAGGGGGCCCGCGCGAGCAGTGCTCGTGCCACGGCCACGCGCTGCTGTTGTCCACCGGATAACTCGGCGGGCAACTGTTTCTGGCATCCATCTAGCTTGAGATCCCGAAATGCTTGATCTGCGGCCTCCTTGCTGCAGCGCCGCCCCGAGAACTTGGCGGTGAGCAACGCATTAGTCCGAGCGTCCAGGGATTCCAGCAGGTTATAGTCCTGAAATACGAAAGCCCGCTGCGTGCGGCTCGGCGCATTGACTGTTCCTGAGCTGGGTTTGTCCAAACCGGAGAGCAGATTGAGTAAGGTGGATTTTCCGCAGCCGGAAGGGCCCATGATGGCCACAAACTCCCCAGGGGCGATCTCAAGGTTGAGATCCTTGAACACCAGACGAGGACCGTACTTCTTAGTGAGGTTCTGTGCTTGTAACATGCTGTCATCACAACACGCTCACCCGCGCTCGGCGCTGGAGTTGGCTGCCGAATCCATGGTGGAGCTAGCTCCACTGCCTTCGACCGCGTGCCCGTTTAGGCTTGATAGTTATGTCAGTTCTGCGCTCGATTGGGTGGAATGCCCTCCTTGCCGTGGCGTGTATCCCAGCGCTGATAGTCAGCGTCGTCCTTGTACCGTGGCTGCCGCTTCTGGCCCGTCCCGTGGATGCTTATGGTCGCCTTGGGGCTAGGCTGTTCGCCAGCCCTATCCGCCATCGAGAAGCATCGCGATGGTTCGATATTCGGCAGATTCTTCATCTTCTGCTGCAGTTGCTTATCTCGTGTCTGAGTTTTTTCATCTGGAGCATTCTGGGTCTGACCACAGGATTTTTACTGGTTGCGCCCTTTGTTACGGATACCCTCGAGATCAATTCATGGCAGAGCACCAACCGCGCGTTGAATGTGGCCATCTGCTTCGGTGTCGCCTCGCTAGCGTTGATACTGCTCGCGGCGTTGGCGTGGGCGATGACGTGGGTGTCGGTGCGTATCTCTCAGCTCATTCTCGCCCCTTCCGCCCGAGATGTAGAGACCTCGCGTGCTTTGCTTGCCGACGCTTTTTCGGGCGAGCGACGCCGCATCGAAAGGGAACTTCATGATGGGCCGCAGCAGCATCTCACTGCTCTCAAGCTCAACCTCGCGGCCGCCCGCCTCTCCGAGGATCCCGAGCCGGCACTTCTCAAAGCCCAGGAAAACGCCGCCCAAGCGCTGGCTGCCCTGCGGGCCACGGTGCGTGGCATTGCCCCTCAAGTGCTCTACGATAACGGTCTCGTGGCGGCAGTCGAGGAATTGATCGCCCACGCGGGAATAGACACCACACTGCACACTGACACAGCACCCCTACCGCCGCTGGATGAGACCACAGCGTTACTGGCCTACCACTGCATTAGTGAAGCGCTAACGAATGCCACTCGGCATGGCCACGCCACCCACGCCGATATCTCTATCCTCACCACCGGTTCTAGGCTGCAGGTGAGAGTGCACGACAACGGCCAAGGAGTAGACACCCCACTCCCCACCGCCGACGGCGAGCGCACCGGCACCGGCATTGTGGGGCTACGCGAACGCGCCGCGGTGCTCGATGGAGCCCTCACGCTGCGCAGCGCCACCACCGGCGCAGTACTTGAACTGACCGTACCTTTAGCAAGAAAGCCCCTGTCATGAACATTCTTCTCGCGGAGGACTCCACGCTGCTGCGCGCGGGGATAACACAGATTCTTCAGGCCCTCGGGCACGAAGTCACCGCGGTGGAAGATGCCGACACGCTCCGCGAGCACGGCCTCGGAGCAGATTATGACCTAGTGATTACCGATGTGCGCATGCCACCGACCATGGGCGATGATGGCCTCAAAGCGGCCGCCGAACTGCGCCACTCACGCCCCGAGCTGCCGGTGATCGTGCTGAGCCAGTATGTGGCCGCCAGCTATCTAGACCAGCTCATGAGCGCTGGGAGCTTCGGCTACCTCTTTAAAGAACGGGTCTCTGAGATCGAAGAATTTGTTCAAACAATCGAGGACGTGGCTGCTGGCAACACAGTGGTGGACCAAGAAGTGGTCGCTACCCTGCTCAGCGCCAAACGCGACGGCATCACCGCACTAACCCCTAGGGAAAAAGATGTGCTAGCACTCATGGCCCGCGGACTCAGCAATCGAGACATTGAAGCGTCATTATTTTTAAGCCCTTCGGCGGTGAGCAAACACGTGGCCAATGTGTTTATGAAACTAGGGTTTCAGCCCGAGGATGATAATCGCCGAGTAAAGGCAGTCTTGGCGTGGCTGCGCCATACTGGCTAGGCCCCGCTCAGAGCCCCTCACGGTGCACGCCCCCTCCACCCTGATCGGGGCCAGTGGCTGGTGATATATCCCACGGAATAGGCCTTCTGCCATGGTTGTGTGCGAAGACCTTTGCAGCCCGTGGGCGGACGGGACTATACAGGGCCACATGAGCACATTTGCATTGGACAATCCGAACACCGGCCGCTCCGAGAAGGAGTTCGACCGCATCAACGATTCCGACCGCGACGACATTCTCGATCGCTCCACTGCCGCCTACGCCTCCTGGCGTACAAGCTCGATCGAGGAACGAGTAGCGGTACTGAACGCTACCGCTGATCTCTACGAAGAGCGCGCGGACGAGCTGGCCGATTATATCGGTCGGGAAATGGGCAAGCTGACCCGCTGGGCCAAGGCAGAGATTCAGATCGTGGCTGATATCTACCGCTGGTACGCCGAGCACGCCCACGAATTGCTTGCCGATGAATACCTACCCGCCTCGGGCGCCCAGCAGACCGTGGTGAAGAAGGAGCCACTCGGCCCACTGCTGGGTGTCATGCCGTGGAATTTCCCCTATTACCAGGTAGCTCGTTTCGCCGCCCCGAACCTGCTGCTGGGCAACACCATCGTGCTGAAGCACGCATCCATTTGCCCACTCTCCTCCCAGGCCTGCCAAGATCTGCTGGAAGAGGCAGGCTTGCCGAAGGATGCCTTCATCAACATTTATGCTTCCGGATCGCAGATGGACGCCTTCGTGGCAGACAAGCGCATCAAGGGCGTATCCCTCACAGGTTCCGAGGCCGCCGGCGCTGCAGTGGCACAGACCGCTGGCAAACACTACAAGAAGTCCGTGCTTGAGCTGGGCGGCAACGACCCCTTCATCGTGCTCGACGATGAGAACTTGGAGTGGGTGCTGGAGCAGTTCCTCAAGATCCGTATGTATAACACCGGCCAGGCCTGCAACGCACCGAAGCGTCTGATCGTGATGGACGACTTTTACGATCGCACTGTCGAGTTCTTGGAGCAGAAGATCAGCGCACTGTCCGTGGGCTCCTACGATGACGAGAATGCTGACATCGGTCCGCTGTCCTCTATTGGGGCCCGCGACGAGATTGTCGAGCGCCTCGAACAGGCCGCCAAGGAGGGCACCGCGACGATTCGCGTCGGCGGCACCGCCATCGACCGCGAGGGCGCGTACATGGAGCCCACCTTGCTCACCGATGTGGACCCCTGCGCCGAGGTCGGCTGCAACGAGATCTTCGGCCCTGTCGCCATCGTGTACAAGGTGAAGGATGTCGAGGAGGCCATTGCTTTGGCAAATAATTCGGACTACGGCCTGTCCTCCTCGGTATGGGGCACGGACCTGAAGCAGGCCTACGCTGTGGCCCAGCAACTCGAGGATGGCATGACCTTCGTCAACGAAGCCTCCGTAACCGCTGCCAATCTGCCCTTCGGTGGAATCAATCGCTCTGGCTACGGCCGCGAGCTGGCCCGCTGGGGTGTGGGCGAGTTCGTGAACGAGCACCTCTACCGCGTCAGCGACCAAAGCGATGCGGGCCTGTCCCCCGCTCTGTAACACCTGAACGCTCAAGCGCCTAAGCCCTAGATGCGCCCACCTGCCGACGCAGGTGGGCGCATCCGCGCACTTGGGGCATTCACGGCTCACTACTATCGCAGCCGATGCGGGTCTCAGCTATTGCTGCTCGATGATCGACTTGCCAGGTGGGCTCCACGCAGCCAGGCCGCACATCCCGTTGCCACCGATGTACGAAACGCGGCCAAGCTCGGCCGAGCCCAGACTAGGCGCCCCTTTCAGGTGCTCTACCAGTGCCGATACAAGAAGAAACCCACCTACCGTGGTAGGTGGGTAGTGGTGCGCCTGGGGAGACTTGAACTCCCACGTCCTAAGACACTGGAACCTAAATCCAGCGCGTCTGCCAATTCCGCCACAGGCGCCCGCACCGTCTTGAAGGTGCTGCGGGTATTGTATCCAGCGGCTATGCCGATCGCCAACAGCACTGTTGACGCGGGGTTTTCTCCTCTGCTTACCGGCCACTGGGCGTGGCCCGGAGCGCGGCGTCGATAAGCGTGTTGGGTATCGTAGACGGTTGTGAGTACTAATCAGGGTGAGCCGTCCTCTTCGCCGCGTCCTCGCAAGCGCGCGTCGGTCGGGATGATTGTATTTGTCGCCCTCGCGGTGGCTGCCACGCTCGGCTTGGCCTATTGGCAGTGGACGCGATTCCAGTCGGGATCGGGTACCTTCCAAAACTTGGGCTATGCGCTGCAGTGGCCGTTTTTTGGGGCCTTTATTGTCTACGCCTACCGGAGTTATCTCAAGTACGAAAATGAGATGCTTGACGATGGCGAGGATGTCTCCCCCGTGGATCGTCGTATTGCTGAGCGCGGAGAAATGACTGAGATCGATGAGAATTTTCTGCCCCGCCGCCCCAGTGTGGATGTAGACACCTTCAACTCGCTCAATGAGCAGCGTCGCTCCCCTCGTTCCCCCTCCGCCGAAACCAACGAAAGTTCCTAGATAAACATGACGTCTTCTTCTCAACGCCTAACCCCCACCCCACAACGGCAGGAGCGCGTACGTAACGCGCTGAAACTATTCTCCATCGCGGCGTGGGTCACCGGTGTGTGGCTAATCATCCTCACCACCCGCATGATTCTCGAGTATGTGGTGGGCATCGACATGCCGGAGTGGACCCGCATCATTGGCCAGCTGCACGGCCTGTTCTACATGCTCTATCTCATCGCGACCCTGAACCTCGGTGTGAAAGCTCGGTGGGAGCCCATCCGCTGGATCCTCACCGCGCTCGCCGGCACCATCCCCTTCCTGTCCTTCGTGGCCGAGGCCCGCCGCCGCAAGGAAGTCACCGCCGCCTTCCAGCTCTAAGCCGGGCCGCTTATCGACGCCCACCCCACCCCCGACCACGGCAGCACCGCCGAGCCTGATCACTGCGATCGGACTCGGCGGTGCTGCTATCTCTGGGATCTCGCGAAGGCTACGCGCCTAGCTCGACGAGGACTCTTCGTCTTCCTCGGACTGCTCGGCGGTGCGGGCCTCCCACTGCGTCACCAGTGAGGAGATAGCGGGCACAAGGGCCTCCAGGGCCTTGCCTCGGTGCGACAGCGCATCCTTTTCCTCGGCGCTGAGTTCCGCAGAGCTGCGGGGGCGCTCATCGGTACCCTCCACCCGCTCATCCTCCTCGGCCGGAACGAACAACGGATCGTAGCCGAAACCATTCTCGCCCACGGGATTGCGCAGCAAACGACCAACCCACTCGCCTTTTTCGATGAACTCTTCGCCGTCTGGGGTAACGATGGCGCATACCGACACGAAGCTGGCGTCGCGCCGGCCCAGGGGCACATCCTTCATCTGCTTCAATAGCAGCTCATTGTTGGCGTCATCGTCTCCCTCGCCGGACCACCGGGCAGAGAGCACGCCCGGCATGCCGTTCATTTCCTTCACACACAGGCCGGAGTCGTCGGCGAGAGTCACCTCGCCGGTGGCTTTCGCCCCGGCGCGGGCCTTGATGAGCGCATTATCGGCGAAGGTGCGACCATCTTCTACTGGCTCCTCGTAGCCGAGGAGATCTTCCGTAGTAACGAGCTCGCAGTTATCGATACCTGCGGCATCGAGCACGCGGCGTAGCTCGGCGAGTTTCTTGGTGTTGTGAGTAGCTACATGCAGCAGCATCGCATCAGTCCCCTTAATCCAACTTCGCTAGGCCTTGAGGGCCTGCTTCTGGGCGTCGATCAACTCGCGGCAGCCCTTTTCTGCCATATCCAAAATAGCGGTGACTTCCGCGCGGCTGAAGGTGTTGTGCTCGCCGGTTCCTTGGATTTCCACAAATTCGCCAGAGTCGGTCATGATCACGTTCATATCCACATCGGCGCGGGAGTCCTCCTCGTAGGGAAGATCGAGGCAGACGTGGCCGTCGATGATCCCCACCGACACCGCCGCGACTGGCGGCAGCAGGGGATCGCCGCTGAGCACTCCCCGCTCACGAAGCACCGAGATGGCGTCGGCAAGCGCCACATAGGCGCCTGTGATCGCAGCGGTGCGGGTACCGCCATCGGCTTGGAGGACATCGCAGTCAATGGAAATGGTGTTTTCTCCGAGCTGCGACAAATCCACAGCCGCGCGCAAGGAACGCCCCACTAGGCGAGAAATCTCGTGCGTGCGGCCCTTGACCTTGCCGCGCATGGATTCACGCGGCATCCGCTCATGTGTGGCAGCGGGCAGCATGGAGTACTCCGCGGTGAGCCAGCCCTCGCCGGAATCCCGCTTGAAACGCGGCACCGACTCCTCGATCGAAGCGGTGCACATCACGCGAGTGTTGCCAAACTCCACCAGCACACTGCCAGCGGGGTTGGTGGTGAAACCACGGGTGATTCGGACCGGACGCATCTCATCGAGAGCGCGCCCATCTGCGCGCTGAAAGCTAGTAGTCATGGGCTTCAGGGTACACCGCAGCCCATGTTCACTCCCTAGGTGCTAGGGGCCTAGCCGGTGTACACCTGCCCAGGGGCACCCACCACGATGGGCCCAGAGAATTCTTCGGCCGCGGCACGCACCGCCCCGTCCGCATCGCCCCACGGCGGAATGTGAATGAGCACCAGTGTGCCCACCCCTGCCTCGCGCGCGATACGCCCAGCCTCACGGCCAGACAGATGCAACCCCTCCGGCTTATCGTCCGAGGAATACCCCCAGGTGGCCTCGCACAGAAACACGTCCGCCCCGCGGGCGCACTCACGGGTGGATTCAGTGGGGCTGGTATCGCCGGAGTAGGCGAACACTGTTCCCGTGGCTTCTTCCTCGATACGCAGGCTATAGGCCTCGATCGGATGGATAGCTCGATAGGGGGTGATAGAAATGCCCTCGAGGTGCTCCGCCTGGCCCAGCGTCCAAGTGGAATACGCGAAGGTATCGGACATGTCATCCACCCCATCGGTGACATCCGCCGAGATGCGCCCCAGCCGCAGCTCGGTATCACTCGGCCCGAAGCACAGGTTGCGCCCCTGGGCTGCCATTTCGGGGTGGAAACGGCGCCACACCAGCAGAGAGGGGAAATCGAGGCAATGGTCCGCGTGGAGGTGAGAAAACACCACATGCGCCTCTGAGGGGTTGATCATCTGCATCAGCTGTGCCAGCACCCCGGGGCCGATGTCCATGATGATGGACTGCCCGCGTTCGCCCTGAAGGAGATATCCCGACGCCGGCCCCTCGGGGCCGCCCATGCTGCCGGTGCATCCAATGATGGTCAACTTCATACCATCACTCTGCCACTAAAGCCGCGGTCATGTGGAAAAAGCCGCGGCGGTGTCTGAAAAGTTACAAGCCCTGCGCGTGTTGGACCTCAGTCACATGAGGGCCGAGGAATCGCTGTGACAGCGTGGCAAAGATAGCGGGATCGCCGGTGGATTCGAAGGAGCGCTGCGCCGTGTGGTCCGGATCGGCGAGCTGGTCGGTCTGGCTGAGCACCCGCAACACATCCTTCGCGGTTTCCTCCGCGCTGGAAACGAGGGTGACATCATCGCCCATGGCCAGCTGGATCACACCAGAGAGCAGAGGATAGTGCGTGCAGCCGAGAACGAGCGTGTCCACGCCGGCCGCCTGCAGCGGCGCCAAATACCCCTCGGCCACGCCTAGGATCTGGCGCCCTGAGGTGATTCCGCGTTCCACAAAGTTCACAAACTGGGGGCAGGGAGTGGCCGTTACCTCAACCTGTGGTGAGGCGGCGAAAAACTCTTGATAGGCGCCCGAGGTGATCGTTCCTTGGGTGCCGATGACGCCGATTTTGTTATTGCGCGTGGTGGATACAGCACGTCGCACCGCAGGCAGGATCACGCCCACCACGGGAATGTTGTAGCGCTCGCGCGCATCCCGCACGAAGGCTGAGGTCGCTGTATTGCAGGCAATGACGATCATTTTGCAGCCACGGCGCACAAGCTCATCGGCGATGCGCTGCGAGTGGTCTCTCACCTTGGACAAAGGCTGCGGCCCATAGGGGGCGTGTGCGGTATCACCAATGTAGATAATGGACTCATGAGGCAGCTGGTCCACGATCGACCGCGCCACGGTGAGCCCGCCGAGGCCTGAATCGAAGATACCGATCGGGGCGTTATTACTCGGCTGATCCGCGAGTACGCGCTCGTGCCCGAACTCATCAACCACCGTGCGGAAATTCCACGGATTATCCACCATTAGCTGCCCTGTGCTGTCTTTGTCCTCGCTGGTATCCACAGCACGCAAGCCTAGTGGGGCGGGCGCGCGAACACTAGCAGCAGGCAGCCACCACCCAAGTCCGCAGCTGCGTACAGCCTGCACGGGGCGCAGGTGGGCGCCCTATGCGGTGTCTCGCCTACTAGTAGCCGTAAGGAGATTGTGGCCGCGAGCTGATCTTTCTCACCGGGTCATCTGAGGTAATCACGGCGCCGGCGACGATCCCGCCGAGCGCCCCGCCGAGGTGGCCCTGCCAGGACACCGCCGCCTCGGTGGGAATCACACCCCAGACAAAGCCCGAGTAAGTAAAAGCGAGGACGACGCCGAGAATGATCTGCCGAAGCGAGCGATTAAACACTCCTCGAACGATGAGATAACTCAGCCAGCCGTAGATCACCCCCGAGGCACCGATGTGGTTCGTGCCGGGATAGCCCAGAAACCACGCTGCCAGTCCGCCCGTGATGGCTGCGATGATGGTCACTTCCCAAAAGGTGCGTTTGCCGGTGACGCCGACAAGAAAAGCAAAAAGTGCGCCTGTCACTGTGTTGCCGATGAGATGATCCATATTGGCGTGCAAAAACGACCATGTCAGCACATGCCACAGCGTGGAGGTATCCCGCGGATGAATACCGAACCACGAGAGATTCAGCGCACCGGTCTGCTGCACAAAAAACACGACCCAGAGCACCACCACATAACCGATAGCGATGCGCACACCGGTACCGAAACCGCCCCGCGACTGGCGCTGCGGGGTTCGGCTCATCTTCCGCGGTGCAGGGCTATAGGCCGGACCTGGGTGCTCGCTGCCGCCATAGGCAGGCTGATGGGAATAGCGGGAATAGCCATGAGACATGTGAAGGTGACTCTTTCTAGGACTCGGTGGTGTAGCCGATTGTACGCACGCCGCTTACACCCGTTACATGCTTATCGACGCCACCTCTAGACCCCGCTGAGCTGAGCCCACAGCCGTCTTTGGAAAAGGCGGAGCTAGCTCATATAGGCGTGCAACAGGGAATCCTGCACGTAACCAAGCCATTCCACCAGCTGATCGCGCTCTTCTTCCGCGCCTTCGTGGTTACTCATTTCGGAGGATGCGATGTAAAGGCGAAGATCATTCAACCCCGACAGCCACGCATGCACGTCTTCATCATCAACCACAACATGTACGCCACCATCGGGTCCGAGGGCGCCGTTAATGACCTGCAGGTTGCGCAGTTTGTCCTTGCAAATATCGTTTTCGTGCAGAGAACGCAGCAGGGCATTGTCCCCCTCGAATTCTTCATCGCCTTCCCGTTCAAAATCGGGCAGGAGACGGGCCAAACCAGGATCCTTCGGCGCCTCTTTGTGGCCGCTCGACATTCCCACAAGTTCTTCGAGCTCATCTTTCGGAGCTGACTGGGCGCGTTGAATCAACGCCTCCGATACCGTGGCGGTGAGATTTCCCAATACTTCGCGCTCGAGTGGCTCAAACACGGCAGTGTATTTGGGGCTGCGCATCAGCCCCTTCTTGCGCTTGAAGGCTTCCATTCTGGCTTTCTTTTTCTCTACTACTAGGGCTCACACTATGTCTCTGTGGCCCAGTACTGTCAGTGGCTCTTAGCCGGCTTGCTGCATAGTGGCCCACAGGCCTGCGGTGTGCAGCTTTTTCACATCAGCCTCTACCTTGTCGCGCTCACCAGAGGAGACGACCGCCTTGCCTTCGGTGTGGACCTGCATCATGAGCTCGTTTGCACGCTTCTTGTCGTATCCCAAGACCGTGTGAAAGATGTAGGAAACGTAGCTCATCAGGTTCACGGGATCATCCCAGCAAATGCACAACCACGGCAGGTTTTCGCTGGTGGTGACATCGACCTCGAGTGCTTCGTCGAGCTCGGGCGTGGCCATCGGCGCCGAGGGGGTACTCATTGCATTCATACTCCATAGGTTAGTCATAAAGAACGTTCCTCGGGGGTTGATAGGGGTTGATTACTCAAGGCAGTTCGGCGGTGGGTGCCGGCAAGTCGACGTCGATAAGCAAGAAGCGCTGCATGAACGCGTATGGTGAAGACATGGTAGAACACGAGAACCTGAAGAGTGTGTCCTCGGCGCTGCTCACTGACATGTATGAATTGACCATGCTGGAAGCCGCCATCAAGGACGGCTCGGTGGATCGGCAGTGCACATTTGAAGTTTTTTCCCGGCGGCTGCCCAGCGAACGCCGCTACGGGGTGGTAGCCGGTACTGCACGCGTGCTCGACGCCGTCACCAGTTTTGTGTTCTCCGAGGCGCAACTCAGCAGCCTCGATTTTCTCAGTGAAGAAACTCTCGACTATCTGCGGAATTACCGCTTCTCCGGCGATATTGACGGCTATCTCGAAGGCTCGCTGTACTTTCCCTATTCCCCAGTACTTACGGTGCGCGGAACCTTTGGCGAATGCGTGATCCTAGAGACGGTAATCCTCTCTATTCTCAACGCCGATTCCGCCGTGGCCTCCGCTGCCGCGCGTATGGTCACCGCCGCTGACGGCCGACCCATTCTGGAAATGGGCTCGCGCCGCACCCACGAATACGCGGCCGTTACCGCCACCCGCGCCGCCTATCTCGCTGGGTTCTATGCCACCTCCAACCTGGAGGCCTCGCACCGCTATGGCGTGCCCGCCTCCGGCACCGCCGCCCATGCGTGGACGCTGCTGCACGTGGACGACAATGGTCAGCCTGACGAGGAGCGGGCCTTCCGCTCCCAGATCGCCGCCCAAGGAGTAGGCACCACCCTGCTGGTCGATACCTTCGACATCACCAAGGGTGTCGAGACAGCTCTGGCAGTGGCCGGAAACCAACTGGGGGGCGTGCGCATCGACTCCGGCGATCTCGGCGTGCTCACTCGGCGGGTGCGGGATCAATTGGATGCCGCAGGAGCCACCGATACCAAGATTGTGGTCTCGTCCGATCTGGATGAGTTTGCCATCGCAGGTTTGCGCGGCGACCCCGTGGATGTTTTCGGTGTGGGCACCTCAGTGGTCACCGGATCCGGTGCTCCCACCGCGGGCTTGGTGTACAAGCTCGTGGAGGTCGACGGCCACCCGGTATCCAAGCGCTCGTCCAATAAGCGCTCTCATGGGGGCACCAAACGCGCCCTGCGCACCCTGCGCCCCACCGGAACTGCGGTGGAAGAAATCGTCTACCCCTTCGACCACGACACCCCACCGACCGGGCGCTTGGGTTTTGTGGAGCTGACACAACCGCTCATGCGCGGCGGCGCAATCGTCGATGGCCTACCCACTCTGAAGCAGTCCCGCGACTATCTCGCACGCGAAATCGAATCCCTCCCCTGGGAAGGCTTGGCGCTTTCCCGCGGCGAGCCCGCAGTGAACACCCGCTTCTACGGCTTCGACCACTAGCCACCAGAAACAGACCGGCCATGGGCCGGCCGGCGGCATCTACACTCGGCTCACAGACCAGCTGGCAAGCCGCAGCCAGCCCAAAGCCCACGGACCCGGTGGGGCTGACGGGTGCTGACAGCCCCACGGGGCCGACGCCTCATTAGTATGTGCGTTATGAGTTCCTCCGACAGCCCCGCCTCCCCTACGGACGATGTTCTCGGCCTGCTTCATGCGGCCGTCGATCACCTCGGCGGGGCGCGCCGCGAGGGACAAGAGAAGATGGCGCACGCCGTTAGCTCCGCTCTCTTTCGGCAGCGTCACCTCGCTGTACAGGCTGGCACGGGTACCGGTAAATCCTTGGCTTACCTCGTGCCGGCTTTTCGCTATGCGCACGAAACCGACACCACGGTGGTGGTGTCCACAGCCACGATCGCACTGCAACGCCAGCTCGTCGGCCGCGATCTCCCAGCACTGGTTGCAGGCCTGCGCCCGCACCTCGACCGCGAACCCACCTTCGCCATCCTCAAAGGCCGCAACAACTATCTGTGCCTGCACAAGCTCAACGCCGAGGATCCTTCGCTGCCCATGGACGAGGCAGAACAACCTCCCACCGAACTGTCGGATTTAGGAAAACAGGTTCGCCGCATCGCCGAATGGGCCGAGGAGACCGACACGGGCGACCGCGATGATCTCGACCCTGGGGTCAGCGACCGAGTGTGGAATCTCATGAGCGTGAGCTCAAGGGATTGCATGGGGGCCACCTCCTGTCCCTTCGGCGAGGAGTGCTTTGCAGAACATGCCCGCCAGCACGCCAACGATGTGGACGTGGTGGTAACCAATCACGCCCTATTGGCCATCGATGCGCTCTCTGATGTGGATATTCTCCCCGAACACGATGCGGTGATTATTGACGAGGCCCACGAGCTCGACGGGCGCATCACCGCTGTATCCACCAACTCGCTCTCTTCTACGGCCCTAAAGCTCACCGCCACCCGGGCCGGCAAGGTGGGCGTGGACGGCAAGGAAACAAAGCTCGCCGAGCTGGCTGAAGAATGGGACCTCACCCTCGAGAGCGAAGAGCCGGGCCGCTGGTTAACCATCAGCGAGCACGCGTCGGGAATGCTCACGAGCGTGCGCAAGCAGTGCACCAGCATGCTCTCTTCCCTCGACAGTGGCGAACCGGGAGAAGATCAAGAGGCCGCGGCCGAGCGACGCTCGCTGAATAACCACATCGTCGAGCTCGTCACCGCCATCGACCGAATCATGGCGGTCTTCGATACCGATAACCCCGCCGAGCAGCAGGACGTGGTGTGGCTCGATCGACCCTACACCGCCTCCCCAGAAACAGCTGGGTTCAACAGCAGTTCTCGGCGCGATTCGCTGAACGTGGCCCCACTCTCGGTGGCTCCCCTGCTGGCCCAGAAGCTCTTTTCCACCTCCACCGTGGTGCTCACCTCCGCCACGCTGGCACTCGGCGGTAATTTCAACGCGATGGCCGCCTCGTGGGGACTCAAGCAGGGAACGTGGGACAGCCTCGATGCCGGCACCCCCTTCGATACGCGTTCCTCGGGCATCCTCTACTGCGCCACCCATCTGCCCGCCCCGGGCCGCGACGGCATCTCCCCGGAGGCACTGGAGGAGATGCGCGAGCTCATCATGGCTGCCGGTGGCCGCACCCTGGGGCTGTTCTCCTCCCGCCGCGCTGCCCGCGAAGCCGCCGAGAAGCTCCGCCCGCTCGTTCCCTTCGATATCCTGCTTCAGGGTGATGATTCCATCGGCGCGCTCGTCTCCGAGTTCGCACGACACGAAAACACCTGTCTTTTCGGCACGCTTACCCTGTGGCAAGGCGTAGATGTGCCTGGCCGTTCCCTCTCGTTAGTGATGATCGACCGGCTGCCCTTCCCCCGCCCCGATGATCCGCTCCTGCAAGCCCGCAAAGAGGCCGCCGATGCTGAGCAGCGCAATGGCTTTATGGAGGTCGCGGCCACGCACGCCGCGCTGCTGCTCGCCCAGGGTGCGGGCCGGTTGCTGCGCTCTGTCACAGACCGCGGCGTGGTGGCGGTGCTGGATCAGCGGCTCGTAACCAAACGCTATGGCACCTTCCTCAGGCGATCCATTCCGCCCATGTGGGAAACCGCCGATCCCGCCGTGGTGCGCGGGGCATTGCAGAGGCTGGTGCGCTCATGAACCTCGCAGCATTGCTTTTCGACGCCACCCTGCCCTCCCACACCGCCCTGGTAGACAGAGAACGCAGCATCACCTACCCGCAGCTGCGCGAGGAGATTCTGGACCTCGCCGGCGCGCTCCACAGCAGCGGGGTGGGCACTGGAGACGTGGTGGGCATTCAGCTGCCTAATGGCATCGACTTCGCCCGCTGCTTCTTCGCTGTTCTTGCCGCCGGTGCAACAGCCACCCCGCTGGGCACGCACCTCAGCGATGAGGAGGCGCAGGCCCAGCTGCGTGATGCTCAAGCGACGCTGGCGATGCGCAGCCCTGAGGATATCGCCGCCGTGCTCGCCCGCCCCCACGCACCCGCCCCCAGCTTTGCCACTATGTCTCCGCAGGATCGGGCGTGTCTGCCCTTCTCCTCCGGTACAACGGGGACACCTAAGGCGGTGGTGCTCACCCACGGCAACCTGTGCGCCAACGTGGTGCAGTTCGCCGAACGTGTCAACGTGGCTGCGGAGGATACCTGTCTATCAGTTCTGCCCTTAAGCCATATCTATGGCCTCACAGCACTTCTTACCGTGCCGCTCTATTGCCGCGCACGGGTGATAGCCACCCCCTTTTCGGCAGAGGACTTTCTCCGCGACCACCAGCGCTTCCACGTCACCACCACCTTCATCGCCCCTCCCCTTGCACGGCTATTAGCCCAGCATTCCCTCGTTGACACGATTGATTTTTCCCACTGCAGCCAGATGATCAGCGGCGCGGCGTCACTGCCGGCAGCTGTGGCCGCCGCCGCAATGGAGCGCACGGGGGTGCCGATCCGTCAGGGCTATGGGCTCACTGAGGCATCGCCGGTGACCCACCTATGTATGCCCGACTCGCCCGTGACATCCATTGGTCCTCCACTGCGCGATACCCGCCAGCGCATCGTAGACCCACAAAGCCTCAAGGATCTCTCGCCCGGCGAGGTGGGCGAATTGTGGGTATATGGGCCGCAGGTGATGCAGGGCTACGCCGGTGCCGGCCCAGATTCCTACGGCGCACTCGTAGATGGCTGGTTACGCACTGGGGATATGGCCTATATCAATGAACGCGAGGAAGTCTTCATCGTCGACCGTTTAAAAGACATCATCAAATCCCACGGCTTCCAGGTCTCGCCAGTGAAACTGGAGGATGTTGTGCTGCACTTTTCTGGAGTCTCCGATTGCGCTGTGGTACCAGGAATAGGGCCGCACGGCGAAGAAATGCCGGTGGCGTGTGTGGTAGCTGATGAATCTAGCGTGGATCCGGAGGAGCTCATGGCCTTCGTGGCCGAGCGCGTCGCACCCTTTGAACGGATCCGGCAGGTCCGCTTTGTTGACGCCATCCCGCGTTCTGCAGCAGGCAAAACCCTGCGACGCTTGCTGCGCGCTTAGAGCGGTAGAAGCGCCGCCGCTGTGACAAGGAGCGTCCACAGGCTTTCCCAGAGCCCGACCTTCTTGGCGCTGATCGGCCGCTGGCCTGCATCCAGTCTCCGATTGTTCAGCATCGGCATCATGGTGGCTCGCGCAACGAGGCCACAGAATACGCTTAACGCAAGCCACGAGGCCTCCCCCGCGAGATAGAGCCCCAGCACGATCAGGGCAGCCACGCTATGCATGCCAATGGAGATACCCAGCATCCGGCTACTGCCACGATCACGGATCAGTGTCTTAACCAGGGGAACCGTGCCGGCAAAATACATGGCGATGAGCAGCGTCGTGATCCACACGCTGCGATCCAGCGCGCCGGTGATGAAGCAGGCCACGGGGATCAACAGACTCGAGGCCACCACTGTAGACAGCCCAGAGGCTAAGGATCGGCCCCGCTTGTTCCACGCTTCCCACACAGCGATGGCTATCAGCGGGGCGAACAGCAGAGAGAAGATGAGTACCTGCGGCTGGGCGAAAACAACCACCCCTGAGGCCAGCACGCTGACTCCTCCATATACGCACATCGGCGTGGCGTACTGTCTCCGCCTATTGCCGCGGGTCGCATGACGAACTTTCAAAAAAAGTCCCGCAGCGAAGAAACAAAAATATCCGCTCAGCCATGCAATGGCGAGCGGAATATGTAAGGGACTACCCCCTGCACGCACGACACCGATCACTAGCGGCAGAATAACCATCACCCACGCTCCGTGCTGATCCGGCACCCATGCCCGGTTGCGAGCGGAACGGGTGCCGTGCGACCGGCGTGCGGCCTGTGCAGGGGACGGCGAAGGAGATGGGGTTCTACTCACAAGGATCAGTGTAGGTCACGCTAGGCTTAGCCCACACTGTGATCTTGTGCAGCCCTAGTTCTGCGAACGAGGGTCGTCGTCTTCGGACGGCTCTTCGAAGCGGAATGGACGATTCTGCGGCTGATTCGGCCACTCAGACGTGCCCTCTGGGTGCTGTTGCTCGGGGCGGGCGTGAGCACCCGGCTGGGAGGTGGACTCATTCTGGGGATAGCCCTGCCAGCTAAACGGTTCAGACCCCTGGGATCCATCACCGGCTTGGGGATTCTCCTGCTGCGGGTAACCACCCTGCTGGTAGCCGCCCTCCTGCTGGTAACCACCCTGCTGGTAGCCGCCCTGCTGCGAAGCCGCCGATGCGACACCGGCATAAGGTGCGGAAGGATCGCCAAGAAAACCAGCTGGGCCACGGGACTGCTCGTACAGGACTGTCATGAACACAGCGAGGAAGGGGGTGGTGAACACAGTGATGATAGGAAGCGCGCCCCCTACCATGCTGATTACAAGCATGATGAGCAGCGCCAGTACCACCACGCCAAGGTTTTTAGTCACTACATCCTTGGAGCGCTTCAAGGCACCAACGACACCCAATTCAGGCTCTCGCAAGTACGCGGGAACCGCGAAGCACAGAAGCACCGCCGCGATGAGGCCTGGGATGATCAACAATACGAAACCGATCAGTGTCAGCACACCCACGAGAAGGCTGACACCAATAAAGCCGAGGAAGCGGTCGATGCGGAAGAAGTCCGCAAAGGAGAGCTTGCCTTCCCGCAGAGCGTCGCTCGACGTGCGGTAGACGAAGAAGCTCGACACCATCGACACCACAGCCGCCACGAGGAAGAACAGGAAGAAGGAAACCGCTTCCTCTCCAGTCATGCTCTCGTTTGTTCCTGGGTCGGCGAGGAAGCTCGTCGTCCCCAACTGAGTAACAAGAATGACAATGCTGATGATCGCGAAAATAAGATTGCCCAGCACCAAAGGAATCCAGTTCTGGGAGAACACCTTCCACGAAACAGTGAGTGCACTGCCCAGGTCCGGTGACCCGAGAGGTTGCTTTCCTTCGGGCTGGCCGTAGCCGTTATAGCCGTTATAGTTCGGATCAGGCTGTCCGCTATAAGGATTCTGAGGATATGTCATGCCACAACGGTAGCGTATATCGCATTTAATATCGTCTTAGGGGAAATAGTATCGAGCAGCCGCCGTGATTGACCCAGGCGCTACCTCTGTGAACCCAGCATCCGCTACGTGGACTACGTGAGGATCCTGCACCCACCGCTGGAACTCCGCGCGGGGCAGCTCGCGCACCTGCAGATCGAAGCCCATGCACGCCCACGACCATGCGTCTTCTACCGGCATAGCTGCAGCTAATAGCATAGATGCGTGACCTACCTGAGCGGTTTGTTTACCCACACTCATTCCCAGATCACGGTCCACCACGATCATCGGTACATCCCGCACGGGCGGCTGGATGTCTACCGGCGGTAGGTCAGTTCCGCCGATTTGAAGCTTCGCTAGTACCGGATCGGTGTCTGCTATCGCAGAAGGCACACACGCCCGAGCCTGGGCTCCATTGACCGAACACGTGACTCCCGGAACCTCTTGAGCACGCCGCCAGTGGATATTGCGGGCCCGGCGAGACACCTTACGGATCCGTGCCCCGTACCAGCGCCCGAGCGCTGCGGCGTAGCTGTTATCGCGGCCAGCCCGCTCATCGAGACAACATGCCACTACCGCCTGAGCTGATGCAGCGCACAGACTCAACCGGTCCGGCGGTTCGCTTTTCGGCATATGCAGCACAATTGGCATCGCTTGGATGCTCGAAGGATCGGCTGGGTCTTCAACATCCGACGGGCGGGGTGCAGAGATTGCGGCAAGCCGCGCATGCGCGGTCCGGAAGCTCTCAGGAATCTCAACCATGGTGGAGCAGTTTAGCTCTGCGCAGAGAGGGGGACGCGCCGGTAGGTGCCCTCCGCGAGGTCTTCGGAGTCGATCTCTTCCCGCGAGATACCGAGGATGTGCAGGATCTCGTCCATGTAGGGATGGTTCACGCTGGTATCAGCGATCTCCTTGAGAGCCGGCTTGGCGTTGAAGGCAATGCCCAAGCCCGCCGCAGAGAGCATGTCGATGTCATTGGCGCCATCGCCCACCGCCACGGTTTGGTGCATGTGGAGTCCCGCATCGGCGGCGAACTCGGTGAGGAAGCGGGCCTTGGCGGCGCGATCCACAATCTCACCCACGACCTTGCCGGTGAGCTTTCCATCAACGATCTCAAGGGTGTTCGCTCGGACATAGTCCAGCTCTAGATCAGCGGCGAGGCCTTCGAGTACTTGAATGAATCCGCCGGAGACAACGGCGGCTCGGTAACCCATGCGCTTAAGCGTGCGGATGGTGGTACGTGCCCCAGGCGTGAGCTGAATGTCTCGGGCGACGTCATCGATAATTGAGGCATCGAGCCCCTCGAGTACGGCGACGCGCTCGCGCAGGGATTCTTCAAAGTCCAATTCGCCGCGCATCGCACGATCGGTCACTTCCTTGACCTCGGCTTCTTTACCTGCGTGGGCGGCCAGCATTTCGATCACTTCACCAGTGATGAGTGTGGAATCGCAGTCGAAGCAGATCAGCCGCTTAGAGCGGCGCTGTAATCCGGCACGCTCGATCGCTATATCGATGCCCAGCGACGCGGTGAGCTGGGCGAGTGCCTTACGCAGGCTCACTCCCCCGCCCGGTTCCGGATTGGCCACCGTCACCAAAAGTTCAATCCCGGTGACAGGGTAATCGGAAATCCCGCGAATGGTGTCGATATTGGCCCCATAGTCCGCCAGTGTCTGACCAATAGCCGAGATGTGCTGTGCGGTCACAGGAGAGCCGAGCACCACCACGGCATGGGTGGACATGGGCCGCGTGGGCGATAGCTCTTCGCTAAGTTCGACGGTGATCTGCATGCCATATGCGCGCATGGTTTCCGTCAGGCCGACGCGCAACATCTCCTCGTTGTCCGCGTTGAAGCCAACAAGGGCAGCTAGCGCGAGGCGTCCACGGAATTGAGACTGTTCGACGTCGAGGAGCTGCACTCGATGGGCTGCAAGGACACGGAAGAATGCGGCGGTCACTCCGGAGCGGTCTGGGCCCGTAACTGTCATCACCGCTGGGGTGAGACCCTCGCGAAGGGTGGTGGAAATATCGCTACTGGTGTTGCTGGCGTTCGGCGAGGTGGTCACAGTGCGTGCTGTCCTTATGCGTCGATAAGCTTCCACCGCGCTCGGGGCTCGGCGGGAGCAGGCGAATAGCTCTGACAAATGTCACAGACTACCCGCTTAAACGTTGTTTTCTTGAAGTTCACCCACCTATGACGGCCATTTAGGCCCATACGGGGGCGATAGCCGCCGCTGCCTGCATGCACAAAAGGCGTTACCGCCCGGCCACCGAGGTGGTGGATCCGAACGGTAACGCCCTTAGTCGAGGAGGTTTCTAGGAGGTTTAATCCCTCGAGCGTGGAGCCTTAGTGGCGGCCCACGTGTGCTTCCTTGCGCATGCGCTCAACCATGTGCGGGTAGTGCAGCTCGAACGCGGGGCGCTCGGAGCGGATGCGCGGCAAGGAGGTGAAGTTGTGGCCGGGGGGCGGGCAGGAGGTTGCCCACTCCAAGGAGTTGCCATAACCCCACGGGTCGTCCACAGTGACGACCTCTCCGTAGCGCCAGGACTTGAACACGTTCCAGATGAACGGAATCACGGACAGGCCCAGGATGAAGGAGAACACAGTGGAGATCTGGTTCAGGGTGGTCCAGCCATCGGACTCGAGGTAGTCGGCGTAGCGGCGGGGCATACCCATGTTGCCCAACCAGTGCTGCACCATGAAGGTGCCGTGGAAGCCGATGAAGGTGAGCCAGAAGTGGATCTTGCCCAAGCCCTCGCTCAGCATACGACCGGTCATCTTCGGGAACCAGAAGTACACACCAGCACAGGATGCGAACACAATGGTGCCGAAGAGGGTGTAGTGGAAGTGTGCGATGAGGAAGTAGGACTCAGAGATGTGGAAGTCCAGCGGCGGGGAGGCCAGCATGATGCCGGTCAGACCACCGAAGAGGAAGGTGACCAGGAAGCCCATGGTCCAGATCATCGGGGTTTCCCACGAGATGTGGCCGCGCCACATGGTGCCCACCCAGTTGAAGAACTTCACGCCGGTCGGAACCGAGATGAGGAATGTCATGAAGGAGAAGAAGGGCAGCAGGATAGCGCCGGTGACGAACATGTGGTGTGCCCACACAGCCATGGACAGCGCACCGATGGACAAGGTAGCGAAGACCAGGCCAACGTAGCCGAACATCGGCTTGCGGGAGAACACCGGCACGATCTCGGAGACGATACCGAAGAACGGCAGCGCCAGCACGTAAACCTCAGGGTGACCGAAGAACCAGAAGAGGTGCTGCCACAGCAGCGCGCCGCCGTTACCGGGAGCGTAGATGTGGCCGCCAAGCTTGCGGTCATACAGAACACCCAGAGCGGCTGCGGTGAGCAGCGGGAAGATCAGCAGCGCCAGCACGGAGGTGACGAAGATGTTCCAGGTGAAGATCGGCATACGGAACATGGTCATACCCGGTGCACGGAGGCACAGGATGGTGGTGAGCATGTTGATAGCCGAGGCGATGGTACCGACACCAGTAGCGCCGACACCCACGATCCAGAAGTCCGAGCCGATACCCGGGGAGTGGATGGCGTCATTCAGCGGCGAGTACATGGTCCAGCCGAAGTCCGCGGCACCACCAGGGGTGAGGAATCCGGCGAGCATAACGAGACCACCAACAGTGGTGATCCAGAAGCCGAAGGCATTGAGGCGCGGGAAGGCAACGTCCGGCGCGCCGATTTGCAGCGGCATGACATAGTTGGCGAAGCCCCAGACGACGGGCGTGCCGTACAGCAGCAGCATCACCGTGCCGTGCATGGTGAAGAGCTGGTTGTACTGCTCGTTCGACAGCATCTGGAGGCCGGGTTCAAAGAGCTCTGCGCGGATCAGCAGTGCCATCAAGCCACCGACAAAGAAGTAGGTGAAGGACACAATGATGTACATGATGCCCAGGACCTTGTGGTCGGTGGTGGTTAGCATCCGCCAGGCCAGATTGCCCTTGCGAGCGTGACCTGTAGGCGCAGGCCGAGCAGGTGCGACCGGTTGGTCGACCCGTGGCGCTACAGCGGTCATATTTTCCTCCTGACTAGGTGGCGGTGAGAGATAGACCCCCACCGCCGACGTTCATACACCCCATATCTTAAGGGAAGTATAAGTTTTTCTGCCAGTCCTCCTAGGATCTGGACTTGTCCCTACCTTAACGGCTACCACCACTTTTGGGAACCAGAATCCGGTTTCCGCTGTGCCCAGCACGCTTCTACCTAAGAATTTGCTTAAGCCCGGTGGTATCGATCACATTTTCTGGCGAGCGCTTACACCAAAAGGGGGGTTAGCTAGGCCGATAGGTGGGCGTCGATAAGCGAACCGCTCTACGACACCACCCAGCTCGCCCCTCGAAGGCTAGAAATCCCAGTCTTCGTCCGTAGTGGACTCTGCAGTGCCGATCACATACGAAGAGCCGGAGCCAGAGAAGAAGTCATGGTTCTCGTCGGCATTCGGCGAGAGCGCGGAAAGGATGGCTGGCGACACGCGCGTCTCATCGGCCGGGAAGAGCCCCTCGTAGCCGAGGTTGTTGAGCGCCTTGTTCGCGTTATAGCGCAGGAAGCGCTTGGCATCCTCGGTCCAGCCGAGATCATCGTAGAGATCCTCGGTGTACTCAATCTCGTTTTCGTAGAGGTCGTAGAGGAAGTCGAAGGTGTACTCCTTGAGCTCCTCCCGCTCGGCCTCGGTGAGGGCCTCGAGGTTGCGCTGATATTTATAGCCAATGTAGTAGCCGTGCACAGCCTCGTCGCGGATGATCAGGCGGATGACGTCCGCGGTGTTGGTGAGCTTGCCGTGGCTCGACCAGTACATCGGCAGGTAGAAGCCCGAGTAGAAGAGGAAAGATTCCAGCAGCGTGGAGGCCACCTTCTTCTTTCGTGGGTCATCGCCCTTGTAGTAGTCCAAGATGAGATGCGCCTTCTTTTGCAGGTTCTCATTCTCCTCGGACCAACGGAAGGCGTCATTGATCTCCGCGGTAGACGACAGCGTCATAAAGATAGAGGAATAGCTCTTCGCGTGCACCGACTCCATGAAGGCGATATTGGTGTACACAGCCTCCTCGTGCGGAGTGATGGCATCGGGAATCAGCGAGACGGCGCCCACGGTGCCCTGAATGGTATCCAGCATGGTCAGGCCGGTGAACACGCGCATGGTTGCTTGCTGCTCAAGCTTGTTGAGCGTACTCCAGCTCTTGATGTCATTCGACAGCGGCACCTTCTCGGGCAACCAGAAGTTACCAGTAAGGCGATCCCACACCTCCTGATCCTTCTCGTCGGGAATGGTGTTCCAGTCGATAGCCTGCACCGGGGTGGCCCGGCCAGGCTCCCCCGAGGTGATATGCACTGGACTCTGGGCGTCTGGGTGAACCGCCATTGCTTGCTTCCCTTCTCATTTCAGATGCCGCACTCGCACGACACACTCACGCACCCGTCGCGCCGCCCTCGGTAGGCGAGCAAGCAACCGACGTTGCGCGTTTCAAGGACGTAATTTTTAGTGGGATAGTCGCGGCAACGCTCACGCGCGCCACAATCGAGCCTCTAGCTTAACCCCCACCCGCACCCGACCGCACGGGGCGCAAGCTTTCTCACACCCTCCCCCGTTCGCACCGGGCGCACACTCCCCCATCTCCACCACTTCGCCGCCCTACTTCACCCCATCCACTTCGCCGCCCCGGCGTGATGCACTCACCGCCACACACCTCAGCGCAGACGCCACCTACCGCGGCGCGTTACCCCCGTCGCATGCGCAGGCAGGCTCACCTTCCTCCCGCAAACCCAAGATATAGACAACTATGAATAGCTTCACAGCTAGGCCTTAACAATAGCTATTTGTTCCCCACAAAGGGCGGGGTAATTCATTGGAATAAATGCTTTATATTTACACTCATCAGTAGTTCTAGCTGGGTTATATTAGGCTTTACTAACACCGAAAGCGCAGGTAAACCATACTTTATTGACGCAGCACAACGGGTGGTGAATTAAACCGAACTAGCTGAAAGCTGCTACTATTTGAAGCATGACTACTTTGCCACAGGACCTCGCACAGAAATTCAACGATCAGGTTACCGCCGAGATTGAAGCCTCCATGATCTACCTCCAGCTCTCCTACGAACTGGAGAACAAGGGCCTCACCGGCATGGCCGCGTGGATGCGCGCACACTCCACTGAGGAGATGGAGCACGCTGAGCGTTTCTCTACCCACCTGCTCAATCGCGACGTTGTTCCGCAGATCAACACCGTCAGCGTTCCTGAGATGAAGGTGGTCCAGCCCATCGATGCCTTCAAGTTGGCCCTCGAGCACGAGAAGAAGGTCTCGGAGATGATCCGCGATCTCGTCCGCGCCGCCGACGAGGTATCCGACTTCGATTCTCGCCCGATGCTTAACTGGTTCCTCGACGAGCAGATCGAAGAGGAGGCCACCGTGGCTGAGATCATCGATCGTCTCGCAGTGGCCGGTGAGGACGGCGCAGGCATCCTGCGCATTGACGCCGAGCTCAACTCCGAGGACTAATCCTCCATAAACTAAATCCGAGCCGCCGCTTTCCCATCACATCTAGGGAAGGCGACGGCTCGAGTGCATATGGCGTTTGCTTATCGACGCCACCTCTCTCACACCACACCCCCGATTCCCAGCAGTAGCGCAGAATCGGGGGTGTGTACCGACATCCAAGCCGGCGAGTCCTCAGAGCACCTCGCCTACTCGGGGCGATCGGCCGAGTTCGGGTGCGTGTGCTCGGAGATCACCCGCAGAGCCGAAGCCTGGGTTTGCTCGAGGCTGCCGTTATTGGATACTTCCTCGCCAAACTCATCCTCGCCGAGGTTTTCGAGGGTGGCCAATTGAGAGTCCAGCAGGCTCGCGGGCATGAAGTGCCCGGCGCGGGCGTTCATGCGCTCGGCGGTGACCGCCTTACCGGCCACGAGGTGCAGGAAGAAGACGCCCTCGGCGCCGGCTGCGAGGATGTCTCGGTAGGAGCGTTTGAGCGCCGAGCATGCCACCACGGTGCTCACTCCATCCTCGTCTTGCTCGGCGATCCACTGGCGGAGATTGTGCAGCCAGGGCCAGCGATCGTCATCATTCAGAGGTATGCCGGCGGCCATTTTGGCCTTGTTGGCTTGGGGATGGAAGCTGTCGGCGTCCACGAAGACGGCTCCCCGTTCGGCGGCGAGGTACTCCCCCACCACGGACTTGCCGGTGCCGGAGACTCCCATGCACACGATGTGGCGCACGGTGGGCTGTTCGGGAGTGTCGCTAGCGTGAGCTGTCATTTAGAGCAGCGCTCCAATCTGGAACAGGATGTAGGAGAAGGTGAAGCCCACGATACCGATGAGCGTTTGGTTGACGGTCCACGTTTTCAGCGTGGTTGCCACATCCATGCCCATCAGGCGACCGACCAGCCAGAAGCCGGAGTCGTTCACATGCGAGGCAAACACGGATCCGGCGGCAGTGGCCATCACGATGGTGCCGAGCTGCCATTCGTTGTAGCCGGCAGCTGCCACAGCTGGGGCCATGAGGGCTGCGGCGGTGGTGAGTGCCACGGTGGCCGAGCCTTGGGCCACACGCAGAACCACGGCCACGAGGAAGCAGGCAAGGATCACGGGGATGCCCATGCCTTCCATCGAGTCGGCCACGGCATCGCCAATACCGGATGTGCGCAGCACCCCACCGAACATGCCACCAGCGCCGGTGATCAACACCACCGAACAGATCGGGCCAAGGGCGCCGTCGAGGGACTTCTCCATGGCAGTGCGGCTGACTCCGCGGCGGGAGCCGAGCACATAGGCGGCGATAAGGGTGGCAATGAGGAGTGCAATGGCGGTGTTGCCGAAGAAGGAACCAATGCTGATAAGCGGAGAATCCTCGGCGATCCAGCCGGCTGCGGCCGCCATGGAGGTTCCGGTGTTGAGGAAGATCAGCAACGGCGGGATGGCCAGCAGGGCCACCACGGTGCCTGCTCGGGCGGGGGTGTCTGGCTGGTCATTGTCGATGGGACCGCCGGTGAGTAGCTCCGGCACGGGCAGGTTGTACTTGGGGCCGAGGACCTTAGCCAACATATAACCGGTGATGTACCACAGGGGGAAGACGATGATCAGGCCCACCAGCAGGGTGACTCCCACATCGGCGTTGTAGAACTCGGCGGCGGCGATGGGGCCTGGGTGCGGCGGCATGAACACATGCATCACAGAGAACGCACCTACGGCGGGCAATCCGTACAGCAGGACCGGGCCGCCAAGTCGACGAGCGACGGCGAAGACGACCGGCAGCATGACCATGAGGCCCGCGTCGAAGAAGATGGGAAAGCCGATCAGCAGCGAGGCTACGCCGAGGGCAAAGGGGGCTTTGTCCTCGCCGAAGCGTCTGATCAGAACATCGGCGAGGGACTGTGCCCCACCGGATGTTTCTACCAACCGGCCCAACATGGCTCCAAGGCCCACGAGGAGCGCAACACTACCGAGGGTGGATCCGAATCCAGAGACCATCACCCCGGGAATCTCGGCCACGGGAATGCCAGTAGCCAGGGCGGTGACGGCGGAGATCAGGATGAGCACCAAAAAGGCGTGCAGTTTCAGCCCGATAATGAGAAAGAGAATGAGTGCGATGGCACCCGCGGCAATGCCGAGCAATGGCCCAGCACCCAGGGTTTGTTCCCACGTGTCCATAGAAATCCTTTTCAGCTATGGCCCTGCCCAGTGTGGTCCGCACGAATGGGGACGCGCGAGCAGGCGGAGTGAGTGCGTGTGATGTATCCACGAACGCACATAAAAGAGGTCTACATCTCTTTTATCATTGGCTATGAATAAACCAACAGGCGCGCCCCTTAACGAGGGGACCACCCTTCTCTAACCCCACATCTCCTCCGCTATATTTCTCGTTTCCGCAGCTCACCGAGCACTTATCTATTTCCTTGGGCAAAGCTATAGTTCCCGCACACTGGCCTATTACCCACCACAACACTGCCGCAGGCCCCCATCTGACGTCACTGTCCTGCGCTTTTGCGTACATAAAGCGGCCCTAGTGTTCTTGGACCACAGAAAGGAGTGAGATATCACAATATTGAGCGCAATCCCAGTGCCAACTCCCACCCGCGCAACTGGCCATACTGGAGGCTATGACACGTACGCGTTGCATTCTTTCTCCTAGCCATGGAGGCGAGGTGCGTATTCCCGCCCTAGTGCACCACAATGACACCGTTTATTGTTTCTTCGACCTGCGTCCTCGCCCCGCACGCGGCGCCGGATCGGATTTCACCGGAGAAGTGATGGCCTCCGATCTACCGAATCCCAATAGGCTGATGTATCTACGCCGCCGCACTGATGGGCACTGGTCCTCTCCTCATGCGCTGCGGGAAGCTCCCGCGATCTCCAGCGATGCGTGTGTGGCCTCAGAGCGCGGGCGGTTGACCTTGGCGTATGCCTCGGTGAGCGCGCCTGTCACCTACATCTCGTCTACCCGCCGGGGACCCCGTCTAGAACCGTGGGTGGCTCATGGCGATGCCCCTGAGCAACTCGTCCATAGGCGTCTCGACGAACTCTACGATCGCTGGGACGCCGACGCCGTGTTTGCTACCTCAGGCTCGACCATCGTGTGGAACAACGCGGTACTGGTGCCCTATGTGGTGCGCCGAGGCGAGCGCACCCATATCCGCATTGTGCACCTTGAGGGCACGGAGATCCGCGCGTGTTCAGAGCCCATCGCTCATCCCGAGCTCAATCTGGATGAGACCACCCTGTCGATTTACCAGAACCGCATCGTGCTCAACGCCCGCGTTCAAGGCTTCGAAGGGCGAGGGGCTGGGCGCCGATGCTGGGCAAGCAGCGAAGACGGCCTGCGATTTAGCCCGGTCGAAGTTCGCCGGATGAGTGATCCCGGCTGCAACGCCACCCAGATCGGCCCGTGGTTGCTGCACCCTAGCCATAGCAGCCAACGCCGATCGGGCGCGCTCAGCCACATGATCGACGGCAGCACCGTGCCATTAACTTCCGATAGTTTTGGCTATAGCGATGCGGTAGTTCTCGGCGAGGAACTGCTCGTGGTGTACGAAACCGCAGGGTGTCTCGCCGAGCTTCGTACTCGGTGTCCACAGTGGACATAAGGGGAAGGTGGCGTCGATAAGCGCCTAGTCCCGATTACATGAGGCCGCCTGGGTTGGGGCTGCAGCGGGCGTTGGTGGAGCATCGAGCACAACCTCCGCGGTGTGGGAGGGGGTGCGTGAGAGCGCGATCGCAGTTGTCGAGATCACCATCATCACCGTGGCATAGATGGCCACCGGCACCAGCCCCTGATCCAGCTGGGCCAAACGGGTGGCCACCAGCGGCGCCACGCCAGCGCCCACAATCGCGCCCAGCTGAAATGCCATGCCGGAGCCGGTGTAGCGTTGCTCGGGAGGGAACTTTTCCGAGATGAACGCCCCGATTGCACCGTACTGGGAAGGCTGAACAATACCGACGAGCGCAATCAACGCCGGCCACACCAGCACGGGATTGCCGGTATCGAGCAGCATCAGTGTGATCCACACGCCTGCGATGGTGAACCCACCGCCGGCGAGCATGACGCGGCGCCGCCCGAAGAGATCGCTGAGATGGGCTGCGAAGGGCATCGCGAAAATCGCGATCATTGAGCCGAGGGTGACCATCATCAGCCCGTCTTCGCGGGAGATCGGGTGTGGATTCTCGGCCGTGGATGCCACTAGGTATGGCACTAGGTAGGCGGCTTGGAGGCCTTGGATGAATAGTCCGCCCGCGGCCGCTAACGTGCCTAGGACCAGCTCTTTGTGCGAGGAGGTGAGGATCTTCACCAGCGGAGCGCCGGTGTGCACATCGCCGCGAGAGCGGGCGGCCTCGAAATCGGGAGATTCCTTCACTTGTGCGCGCATATATAGGCCGATCACCACGATCGCCGCAGAAAAGAGGAAGGGCACCCGCCAGCCCCAGTCGGTCACGAAGTACTGGGAAGGATCGGCGAAGTGATCGCCCGAAGCCGAGGAGAAGATCGCCAGCACGAAGGTAGACAGCACCGCCCCGGCGGGCCCGCCGGCAATGGCGATGGAGGCCGCGAAGCCACGTTTGCCTTCCTCCGAGTGCTCCATGGCCATGAGGGTGGCACCCGCCCACTCACCGCCGACGGCCACGCCTTGGATCATGCGCAGCACCACCAGCAGGATCGGCGCGATGATGCCCACATCGTTGGCGCTGGGCATCAAGCCGATGGCCACCGACACCAAACCCATGGTGAGCAGGGTGATCACCAGCACGTTCTTGCGGCCATACTTATCGCCGAAGTGCCCAAATGCCATGGAGCCGATGGGCCGAGAAATGTAGCCGGTGAGCAGAATGACAAAGGACAAGGTGGTGCCCACGGCGGGCGAGAGGGAAGAAAAGAACAGCTGCGGAAACACCAGCCCGGCAGCGGCGGCGTAGAGCAGAAAGTCGTAGTATTCCACGGTGCTGCCGAGGAAGGAAGAGATGAGCGCGCGGCGCTTATCGGCTGGGCTGCGGACCACAGCCGCATCGGGGGTAGACATGTTTGTTCTCCAAGGTATGGCTCACGCACCACTGCGGCACGGGCGAAGGGCCCCTGTGCGAGTGGCAGGCGAATACGGTGGGATGACAGGAATCGAGGAGACACCCCGCCACGCCAAGCATTGATGTCTCTCGCCAGGGCGTGGCGCTAGGTGTGTCTTAACGGGCAGTCCAGCGCACGGTGTGGGAGTTGTGTTCTGCCCGGCGCGGTAGGAGCCGGCCGTAGTGATAATCGAAGTGGTGGTAGCGGTAGAACTCACGGCTGGGCGTGCCGCGCTGCATCTCAGCGGGCTGCCGGCCGGAATCGCCGCGATAGGCCGCGGTGACCATGCGGCCGAACCAGTGGAGATCATAGATTCTCTGATCGCTCCACAGCTCCAGAAGCAGCAGGTGGTTGCTCAATTCGGCGTTTTCGTACCAGCAGTATGTCTCACAGCCGGGCTCGCGACGGGTGTCGGCGATTTCGGCGGCGGTAAGGGCGCGCATCTCTGGGTTGTCCTGCACGGCGTTGTGGATGGCGATGCGCACCGGCGCGTCTCCGGGCCAGGCGATCACCGAGTCCGCTCCGCGTGTCGACGCCTCCTCGCTGACCCAGCACCCGTTGTCTACAGCGAATGGCTCTGCCACATAGATCTCGGCGCCCACGGCCTGCAGCAGCTGGTGATAGGTGGGACAGTTCTGAGTATCCCGCACGACCGCGCTATAGCTGTGCTCGTCCACCGCAAGGATGCTGACAGCGAAAGCTGTCTCGCCGGGCACGAGACTGCGATAAAGTTCCGCGCCGGCCACGCGCTGGCGAAGTTGTGTGATCTCTGCCTGGAGTGCTTCCGCATCGATGCCGTGGGCGGCGGGATCGGCGATCTCGTGAAGTACGCGCAACATGAGAGTCAGCCCTCCTGTGGCAGCTGGGTGGAGTAATCGATCACCCAATCGGGCGAGGCATAGGCGGGATCTGGGGTGTGACGCCGTACGACCACCTCGATGAGGTAGCCGCCAAGATCGGCGAAGGTGTCGAGATATCCGAACTCGGCGGCGTGGCCGCGCAGGGGCGAGCCCATGCACAGCTCATAACCGGCCTCGGCGGCGGTGGTGATGATGCGGTCCCATTCGGCCGAGTCGGTTGTCATCGTGGTGAACACGTGGTGGATGCCTGGGCCGCGGATGTCGAAGAATTCCCGGTTGTAGTGGCTGGGTCCGTGGTTGCATTCGATGATCTCGAAAGCAAAGTTGGCGCAGGCCCCTTGGGCGGTGAAGTAGCCGTGGTCCACCAGCTCCCCGCGATATTGGGAACGATCTAGGCGACCAGTGCCTGTTTCCCAGGTTTTCATGTCGAAGCGGTCGATGCCGAAGATGGCGCGGTAGTGCTCGAGGCTGGCCATCACATCGTGCACTAGCACCCCGAAGTGGTAGATACCCTCGGTGGGAAGCAGGGCGGAGTCGACTGTGCCGCCGCCCATGGGATTGTTCTCAGCCACCATCTCCACGAGGAAACCGCCGAGTTGGCTGCGGGTGTCAAAGAAGCGCCGCTGGGTGCCGTCTACGGTGGCGGTGTAGGCCGCCTCAATACCGAGGTCGGCAAAGTGGCGATCGATGGCGGCATCATCGTTGAGCTCGGGCAAGCAGATTTGAATGAAGCAGATGCCCTCGCGCTTGGTACGCAGGTGCTCATTGAAGGGCGATTCGCCGCTGAGTGGCTGGATGAGTTCGAAGGTGAGCGTGTCAGTCGAGCCCACCGCACTGGCCCATCGGCCAGGCGTTTCGGTGTTGTGGCGACCATAGCTGATGCCATCGTCAGGGGCGTGGGTTCCACGCTGCCAGGTGCTAATGCCATAGATCTTTTCGTAGGAAGCCACTGCAGCGTCGAGATCGTAGACAACAACGCCGATGCGGTTGAGAATGGTGCTGGACATGGGCGTACACCGGGTCCTTTCTTGCGGGGTCGGGCTAGTAGAACAGGCTGAGGTTTTTCACCAAGATGGTGGCCATATCGAAGCGGATCTCGCGTTCGAGAATGAGGAAGTCGAAGGGCGCGGAATCATCACGGCGGATGATGTCGCGGCGTTCGCCGGCGATGTGGTCTTGGGAGCGTTCACCGCGGCTGCGGTAGATGAAGAAATTCGAGCGCACATCGAAGTCACCGTCGTCGCGGGCATCGACGCGAATATTGGTGATGAGGTGGCGTGAGCGCGAAGCGGGCTCCTCCGCCCACGCGGTTTGGGTCTGCAGGCGAAATACGCGTTGGCGCAGAAATTCCCAGCTTTCCTCGAAATACACCGAGGTGCCCTTGGGATAAAACTCGTGCTTGCGTTCGCGGTAGACGCGGTTTTCACGCACTGGCGCCCAATAGCAGATCTCGGGGTGCAGGCAGGTGAGCCAGTCGTCCCACTCCATGTTGTCGATGAGCTCGGCTTCATCGAAGAGGAAGCGCTGCAGGCGGCGCTCGGTGTCTGCGTCCACGAGCGGACGGCGGCTGGCGGCGGACTGAGTAGCGGTGGTCATGGGTGCTCCTTCACTGGGTTAAGCACGGCAGGCTGAGGCGCAACAGGGTCACTGGCCGCTCTAGCTGTGGGCCTCGGCGTGGGCTGCTTTGGCGTTTTCGGCATCGATGTCGATCTCGGCGGAAATATTGGTGCTGTCGGCGTCGTCAGGCATGACCGCGCTGAAATCCGCGTTCACAATCTCTGGGGTGCCGGCGCGCATGGTGGCAAGTTCCTCCCAGCTGTGGCCGTTCATCATGTCGCGGTAGAAGCCGTACATGTTCAGCGCCGCATTATCGGAATAGACGTGGGCGGTGGAACCGCCGGGGTAGCCGTCCTCGTCCTCGCTCACTGCCACCCCGCGCATGTTGTAGGTGAAGCCGGTCTCTCGCGCCTTGGAGCCGCGTAGGATGCGCTGCATCTCCTCCCAGTTTTCGGCATCGTCCTGCTCGAACATCCCGCCTGGGGAGAAGGTGCGCATCACGTCCATGCGGATCGCTTCTTTTACCTCCTCGGGCGCATCCTTGGGCACGAAGGCCCAGGACCAGATCTCCATCTCGTGCGGGCCGCGCGGATGGGTGACGCGGAAGGTGTAGTTACCCAACAGCATGAAGTTGGGGAAGACATTCATGTGCCCGCGCACCTCGCGGAACTCGCCGAGCCGGTCCTCAATGGAGGAGCGCACGCTGTTTTCCCACTCGATCAGACTGGGGGCAGTGTTCGGGATCTCTTTACCGCGGCGACCAAACCAGGCGCCGCCGTGACCATAGGGGCTAAAGAACTGCCGCCCGGTGGGGATCTTCTCGCGCCCCTTCTTTCGGTCGAAGGTGTCCGAGCCGCTGGCCAGTGCCTCCACGGCGGATACATGCGAGATCTCGGAGTGCTGCATGTCGCTGGTGGGTTGTTCCACGTTGAACTTCCAGTTGGCGGGCAGCACCCACTTGTGCACCGCGATGGCTTCCATACCTCCCGCATAGCGGTCGATATAGCCGTCGAGGTAGTACTTGGCGTTGCCTAGATAGTCCTCGAGGGGCGGGATAGTTTCATCCCACGAGCCGAAAATGAAGCCTTTATAGTTTTCGATGCGCGGCACCGAAACGGCACTGAGCTTGGTTTTGTCGATGCCTTGGGGATAGGCCGTTTTCTCGTGCGGGATATTGACCAAAGTTCCATCCAGGCCATAGGCCCAGCCATGGAAGGAGCACATGAAGCTTTTGGCTTGGCCGCGATCAGCGCGGCAGATGCGCATGCCGCGGTGTCGACACTGGTTGAGGAAGGCGCGCACGCTGCCGTCTTTTTGCTTGACGACGACCACCGGGTCCTCCCCGATATAGGTCTGGATGTAGCTGCCCTTCTTAGGCAGCATGGTCTCGTGGGCGAGAAACACCCATGTGCGCTTCCACACCTGGTCCAGTTCTTGGGCGTAAATTTCCTCGTCGGCGAAGATCTTTCCGGAGACGTATCCTCCGACGGGATCGATCAATGTCGTCATATCAACCATTGCTGGCTGCCTCCTCGCTACTCATCGACTCTCCTACCACCGGCCGGGGCCTACTCCCCTTGCTTTTTCGAAGCGATGGAATCGAGCGACTGTTGTTCTTGGGCTGAGACCCAACCCGACACACATGGATTGTGTGCCGCAGGTCACTGTGTAGCTAACAACTTAACGAGGCGACGCCTCACACCACGTCCCTTTTCCGATAGGCGGAACGACACTGGGTGTGAGCTGTGCACATACGACGACAACCGGCCCCTACACGCGGTAGGTGCCGGTTGTTGCCTGCACGTAAACGAAAAACATCACCTGGAGGCTATCAGCCCCCACGGGAAAGATCTTTAGTGATCGTCCCAGTGATCGCCATGCTTGGCGTGGCGGTGGCCATCGTGGATGTAGTCCACGTGATCGCCGTGCTGCACAGCCTCGTGGCCGCAGCCCTCGCCGTGCTCGTGGTCGTGGCCCTCGTGAACGGTGTGAGCATCCTGCTCGCACTCCACCCACTGGCCCTCTACCTTGCGGTGGATGTGGCCGTCGTGGGCGTAATCGGTGTGGTCACCGTGGGTAAAGGCGGTGTGGCCGCAGCCCTCGCCGTGCTCGTGGTCGTGGTTTTCATGGACGTGAGACATCCTCAACACACCTTTCTTCAATCAGATCCTCCGGGGTCCCTCCCCAGTCGAGAGCATTGATGCTCCCCGTGGGGAACGCGCTCCCCGGCGGGGAACTCTCTCACCAGCAATTTTTTCACTAAGGCACCGTTATTGCAAACGTGCAGGCTGGAGAGGGTGCGCTGAGGCTAAATCGGGAGAATCTCCTCGAGAGCGGCAATAACTTCATCGTCATCGGGTTCGGTCTTGGGAGCGAAGCGAGCGGTCACCTCTCCGCTGTCATTAACGAGGAATTTCTCAAAGTTCCAGGAAATATCCTCACCCCCAGTTGCCTCCTTGAGATGGGCAAAGAGCGGATGTGTGTTTTCACCATTGACCTCCGCTTTGGCCAGCATCGGAAACTCCACCCCGAAGGTGGATTGCACGAAGTCGGCGATCTCGGCGTTACTGCCGGGCTCTTGCTCCCCAAACTGGTTGCAGGGCATGCCAATCACATAGAAACCGCGCATCATGTACCCCTCAAAGAGTTCCTGCAGCTGCTCGTACTGCTCGGTGAGCCCGCATTCGGAGGCGGTGTTGACGATCAGTAGGGCGTGGCCGGCCCACGTGCCCATGGTGGTGTCTTTGCCGTCGATTGTGGTCACGGGAATGTCATAGAAGGTGCTCATGCCCCACAGCCTACGCACCCCGACGGTGCAGGATGCTGCGATAGGTGTGAAGATCAGCGCCATAGCCGGTGGCGGCATCAATGGCGTGAAAGAAATCCCGCTGCGCCCCCGTGGTGGCCAGCGAGCGCGCAGAGATGGACAAGCGGATCGTGTTGCCGCGCGCAGCACCGCGACGGGCAGCCTGCGTAATACTGCTGCGCCACCAGGAAGCGGTGCCATAGCCCTCACCCACGGACAGGTTGCGAGTGCGGATGAACCCGCCGGTGCCAAAGTTGTAGATCCTCTTGGTCGAGGCCCCGCCCCGAAAGCCCAACTCCGGCAGCACCGCAAGCGTGCCGGCGGACATGCGCCACCGTGGCGGGGCGAAAAGATCGAGCTCAAACCCGGCATCGCCCATAAGCCGCAAGGCCCCGCGCAGCCGCAGCCGAGCTTCGTGGGCAGGAAGGGTGGCAAACTCAGTGCGCCGGCCCTGCACGGAGGCATCGAAACCGTTGAGCACCAAGCAGTGGCCCTGTGTGACGCAGTGCTGCAGCCACTGCTGGGTGCTGCGATCACGCTTGAGCCTCCAGCCCTCAACCCGCGGCGCTACCAAGATGGAGACAGGCAGATCACGATGCTGGCACTGCTCGATAAACCCGGCCGCATCGTCGAGAGTGCGCGCACATACTGAGGACAGTGACACCAACAGCGTGGGATGCATAGCGCGATTATCGCACCGAGCCGCCGCAGTTGCAGCGCGAGCGATACCCGCTCGCCGGCTATAGCCTCCCGCGGACACCCCGGCCACGGTGCCAGAGCAGGGCTATTGCCAGGGCGCTGAGCACACAGCAGGCAGCCATCGCCGCCAACACCATTGACACGCTCGCGTGCGTGCTCACCAGCGGCGCCGCGGCCGTCATGACATAGCCGAAAACGTAATACAGCGAAATCGCCGTGGCCTGTTTCTCCGCCGTGGCGCTCTCCGCGGCGATCGCCAGCGAACTACGAAACGACAGCCCCTGCCCCACACCCACCACCGCCGTGGCGGCCCATACCACGACGGCGAGTTCGCGCGACACCGCCCACGCACTAGCGCCGAGCCCGAAAGCCAGCACCACCAGCGAAGGGACGAGGATCCGACGCACATCGAGTTGAAAGGCCAGCACCTGAGCGAGGGCAGATATTCCGAGCATCCAGCTCGCCAGCCCAGCGACGAGCAATTGCGAAGGCTCCGAACCGAGCGCCGAGAGCGGCACCACGCTTTGCCACATACCGTTAACACCGTAGGCCCACCCGATCACCGAGGCGCTGCCAATAAACGTGGAGAAGGCCAGTGGGTGTGAAAACAGCCGCCCCTGCTCCACCGTGGCTTCCTGAGCGCCGGCACTGGCAGCAGTCTCCGGCAAAAGACACACCGCTACCAGCACAATCAGCAGCACCACCACGTGCACGGCGAAGGCAGGCGCAGCGGATGAGGCAGCGCACTAGCAACCACCGCCGAGGCCACCGGGCCTGCGGCTAGGGCCGCAGAGGTAACCACGGCACTGGAGGTGGTCCCGGCGCGGCGGCCGAAGCGATCATTGAGCGCCGCCGTAAATGCGCCCGTGCACAACCCCACTGATAGACCGCTGAGAAACCGCGCCACATACAAAGCCGGCGGCGTCCACGCACAAAGAAAGATCGCGTTCGATGCCACCCCGAGCACGGTGGAGATCAGGATGGAAGCCTTGCGGCCATAGCGATCGGCCACTCCCCCAAGCCCGACGAGGCTCAATAGAACCCCTGCGACATATATGGAGAAGATCACCGTGGTCTGAGCACGGCTTAGGCCCCACTGCTGCTCGTAGAGGGTGTACAGCCCACTGGGAAGAGTGCTCCCCAGCACCACGTGAAACATCCCGCATAGCAGGACGAACCCGCCACATGAGCCACTCCCACGGTGTGTAACCTGTGCCATAGCGAGATAGCAACATGGCCACAGTCACACACCGCACCGTAGGAATGCTAGCGCAGCCGCTCCTGATGAATCGCTGCGTCGAGACTGCGACCACGATTCCACCCAAAGCGCACCAGATCCGGCACCTGCTCCAGATGACTCACCGGCCCCACGCACAGCCACGCCACGGGCCGCTGCGGGGCCACACAGCCCACAAACTCGGCCAAAAAGTCCTCTTCATAAAAGCTCACCCAGCCCATACCTACACCAAGCGCGGTGGCGGCAAGCCACATGTTTTCAATGGCGAGGGTGACACTCATCAGCCCCGTCTCATCAATGGTGTGCCGACCCAAAATATTGGGCCCGCCACGCTCAGGATCGTATGTCACCACAATGCCCGTGCCGGATTCTCGAATCCCCTCGATCTTGATGGGATTAAACACCTCTTTGCGCTCCTCAGGCAGTGACTCCGCAAAGGCACGGCGGCGGCCCGCAACGTGCTCAGCGAATGCCTCCAAGCGCGCCGGGTCCTGGACCACCACGAAGTCCCACGGCTGGGAATTACCCACCGAGGGGGCGTGATGTCCCGCCTCGAGGATGCGCCGTAACGAAGCGGCGTCGATACGCTCGCCGGTGTATTCGGCCCGCACATCGCGGCGGCGCGAGATGGCGTCGAAAAGCTCCATGCTAAGCGGCCCCCGCCTGATCCAGTACCCAGGCGTATTCGAAGGCGGTTTGCCTCCACTTGTCGTAGCGCCCCGACACCCCGCCGTGGCCAGCTACCATCTCGGTCTTGAGCAAAAATTGCCCGCCGGTGGCGGTGGCGCGCAGCTTCGCAATCCACTTGGCCGGCTCCACGTAGAGCACGCGGGTGTCATTAAGCGAGGTGATCGCCATGATGTTGGGATAATCCTGGGCGCTGATGTTCTCGTAGGGGGCGTAGGCAGCGATGTAGTCGTACACCTTCGCGTCGTGCAGAGGATCGCCCCACTCCTCCCACTCGGTCACCGTCAGCGGCAGCTCCGGCATGAGGATGGAGGTCAGCGGATCCACGAAGGGCACGATCGCCTGGATCGCGGCGAACTTCTCCGGCGCGAGATTCGCCACCGCGCCCATGAGCAGCCCACCCGCGGAACCGCCCTGGGCCACTAGCTGCTGCGGGGTGGTCATGCCAGAGTCGAGCAGATAGTCGGCGCAGGCGATGAAGTCGGTGAAGGTGTTCATCTTCTTCATCATCTTGCCCTCGTCATACCACGCACGCCCCATCTCGCCGCCGCCGCGAATGTGGGCAATAGCGATCACCATTCCGCGATCCATCAACGAGAGCGCAGACACTGAAAAGCCCGGCTCATTAGACATCTCGTAGGAGCCATATCCATACAGCATGGTCGGATGCGGCTGCGACATGTCCACATCGGCGCGACGGATCAACGAGATCGGGATCCGAGCCCCATCGCGGGCTGTGGCCCACTCGCGGGTGGCGGTGTACTCATCACGGTTATAGCCGCCCAGCACCTCCTGCTCCTTGCGCACAATGCGCTCGCCGGTGGCCACCACATAGTCCAACACCTGGGTGGGCGTGGTGTAGGAGCTATAGCCCATGCGCAGCACCGGAGCATCCCACAAGGCGTTAGAGCCACAACCAGCGGAATAGAGCTCTTCATCGAACTCGATCGGCTCGAAGCTACCGAACTCCGCCCCGTCGAGCGTCATGATCCCCACGCGCGCTAGCCCCTCGCTGCGGTAGTTGAGGATCAACTGGCCCGCGAAGCAGTCCACCCCTTCCAGGCGCACATCGTGGCGGTGCGGTTCAATCTCGCGGAGATCCGCCAGCGACTCCAGCTCGCCCACCGGGGCCCAACCGAGGGCGAAATTCGGGCCGGTGGCGTTGTGCAAAACCAGCCACCGGTCCTCACCGCCTACCACGGCATGATCCACCCCGTACTCCACGCCAGGAGTGCGCGGAATAAGGCACTCGAAGCTGCCGGTGGGATCGGACATCGGGCACACCCATTGCTCGGAGGTGAGCTTGGAGGAGTCATCGATCACCAGATAGGAATTCGACCGGGTTTTGCCGATGCTTACCCAAAACTTTTCATCCGGCTCGTGGAAAATGCGCACATCCTCTGCCGCATCCGTTCCGATCTCGTGCCGCCACACCGAATCTGGGCGCCACGCCTCGTCCACGCGGGTGTAGAAGATATACCGCTCATCTTCGGAAAACAGCGCCCCATAGAAGGTATCGGCAATGCGATCCGGCAGCAGCTCGCCCGTGTGGAGGTCTTTAATCACTAGGTCAAAGCGCTCATCACCGCTGGTGTCGGTGGAATAGGCCACGTAGCGCCCCGAGCGAGTGGTGACGAGAGCGCCGAGGGAGAAAAACTCGTGCCCTTCGGCGAGGGCATCCATGTCCAATACCACTTCCTCGCGCGGATGCGGGTTTTCTGGATGGATCTCCGGCGGGGTCCACGAATCGCCTTCCACAGGAATACGGCAGGAACGCCCGTAGGACTTACCTTCCTCCGTGCGGCCAAAATACCAGTAGTGTTCCGTGCGCGAGGGCACGGACATGTCGGTTTGTTTAATGCGAGAGGACAGCTCGGAAAATAGAGCCTCGCGGAGTGGCGCGAGATGCGCGGTTTCCTGCTCTGTGTAGGCATTTTCCGCGTTGAGATACTCGATCGTCTCGGGGGCGTCTTTTGCGCGCATCCACTCGTAGTTGTCCACAAAGCTGCGGCCGTGGTGCGTGCGGGTGATGGGTCGGATATCCGCTACTGGGGGCTCAAGTGTCATAAGGCCTTATTCTACAAAGCCACCCTCAACGGCGGTTCCGCCCTGCACTGCGGTTGCTTATCGACGCCACCTCGCTGCCCCGCAGCCCCTTGATCGTCCATAGCGCACACGAGGTGAAGACCCGCTCAGCGCTCAAGGTTGTCGTTTCGCAGCGAAAGCTGATCGAGCCTGCGATCTATCCTGTTGATCTTTCGCACCAGCCACACCACCCCAGCGATGATCGGAAGGAGTGTGAGAACAACAACGGCGAGCTCGATTATACCCATGGATACATCCACCTACTTTCTTCCTCCGGGCCGTGCCGGCGACGGCCCGGCAACCACGCCCCACTGTAGCGCAGGATAATGCCCGAACTGGCCCTTTAGACTGCGCTCAAGGGCTGCACCATGCGCATCCCGCCGCGCTCGAACACCTCGGCACGTACCCCGTAGACGGAATCGATGAGCTCAGGGGTGAGCACCTTCTCGGGCGCCCCATCGGCATGGAGCTCGCCCTTTTTCATCACGATCAACCGATCTGAATAGCGGGCGGCGAGATTAATATCGTGAATCGCCACGAGGCCGATGGCATTGTGCTCGCGCACCCACTCTTGCACCAGATCCAGCAGGAAGAGCTGCCGGTGCAAGTCGAGAGCACTGGTGGGCTCATCCAGCACCAGCACATCCGGCTCGGTCACCAGCGCCTGTGCCACAGCCACCAGCTGGCGCTGGCCACCAGAGAGCTCACCGAGATAGCAGTGCGCTAGATCGGCGATACCGAGCCGCTCCATGGTAGCGGCTGCGGCCATCTCTGGTGAGGTGCTACTCGCCTGTGCTCGGCGCGCCGCGATAAGCACGGTTTCATAGGCGTGCAGAGCCGCCGAGCTGGGCAAATCCTGGGGCACATAGCCCACGTGACGGCGCAGGCTGGCCCCATGGAAGCGGGCATCACCGGTATCAAGCACCACGGTTCCGCGGTGCTTATTCACCCCTGCAATGGCCTTGAGCAGCGTGGACTTGCCTGCCGCATTGGGCCCCAACAGGGAGGTGAACTCCCCGGCGCGCAGCGGTTCGCAGTCAAAATTGGGCACGATGACGCTGCGGCCATAGCGCACCTCCACGGAGTCGAGAGTGAGCGTGGTTACCACAAATTCCTCCTCTTGGTCACGATGAGGGTGATGAAAAAGGGCACGCCTACCAGCGCGGTAATGATGCCGATGGGCACCGCCACCCCCGGAATAATGAGCATGCTCACCGCGTGCGATACCGAAAGCATCACAGCGCCCGCCGCGGCGGAGGCGGGAATGAAGTAGCGCTGGTCCTCGCCCACGAGCATGCGGGCGATGTGCGGGCCCACCAGGCCGACGAAGCCGATAATGCCGGAGAAGGCCACGGCCGTGGCGGCCATGATCGAGCACAGCAGGAGCACACCCACGCGCAAACGTTGGACGTTCACGCCCATGGCCTGGGCGCGGGCGTCGCCAAGCTTCAACGCGGTGAGTCGCCACGATAGGAGCGCAAAGATGGGGATGCTGATAGCCACCACAATTGCGAGCACCAGATTGCCGGCCCAGGTAGCGCGGGTCATTGACCCCATGGACCAGAACACAATCTGCTGCAGCGCTTCGGTGGAGGCGCGATATTGGATCAAGGCCAGCAGTGCTTGGAAGAGGAACACCAAACCAATGCCGAGCAGGATCATGGTCTCGGCGCTGGCCCCGCGCCAGATAGAGGCGCCGACGATCACGGCGGTGGCGATCATCGCCGAAACCCACGCCACCATTGCGAGGTTGAACTGGGGTTGATCAATAATCACCCAGCCGAGCACGATGGTGGCCGCACCACCGAAGGCCGCCGCAGCGGAGATCCCGAGAGTGAAGGGCTCGGCCAGAGGATTAGCCAGAATGGTTTGCATCTGCGCCCCGGCGACCGACAGCACGATGCCCACCAGCAGGGCCATCACCGACATCGGTAGGCGCAGCGTGTAGAGCACGGTGTGGTCTTGGGTGCTGAGCGAACCGGGATTAAGTAGTCCCTGCACCACCCCGCGCAGCCCCAGTTCGGTGGGGCCCACCACGGTGGCGGCAATGAATCCAGCGATGGCCACCGCCACCAATAGGGCAATGATGAGCCACCGTTTGATGGCCGTGGCCCGGTGCTGTCGCACCAGCTGGGTCGCCACGGCCGTGCCTCCCGCCGTCTTGGCGGTGGGCGCAGGCGTGGCGGGCGATTGGGGATCAGGAGTGGATGTGGGAGTCGTGCTGGGAGAATGCACGCGTGAGGTCATAGATACTGTTCCTGAGTACGCGGGCGGCGCAGCCGAAAGCCGACTGCGCCGCGATAGTGAGTAGATGCCTACTTGTTGTGCTGGACGAAGAACACGCCCGAGGCCTCGAAGGGCAGGTAGTCCTCGTGGGCCTGCTTCCAGTGCGCCTCTACGTCCTCATCCTTAAACAGCTCCGGGTGGAGCCACTGGGCGAACTGCTCCAGGGCGAGGAAGTTCATCGGAGAATCGTAGAACTGGTGCCACACCCCGTAGAGGTGGCCCTCCTTCGGCGCTTCCAGCTGCTCGAAGCCATTGGTCTGCAGCAAGCCGGCCAAGGTCTTCTGGGCCTTATCTTCGGTAGCGAAGTAGCCGAGCTCCACGTGGGGAATGGCCTGCTTAGTGGCATCGTCCTTGGAGCCGGAGACCTCCGGATCCCAGGAGCCGCCGGTGGCGATGATGGCCTCCGGGGCCTCGGCGATGACCTTTTCAGCGGTGATGTCGCCGGACTCGGTGTCCAGGATCTCATCGCCGAGGTTCTTTCCGCCGGCGATGGTGATGAACTCACCCAGGTTCGACTTGGAGACCGTGGCGCAGCAGTCCTTCAGACCAGCGGCACGCCACAGCAGCGTGGAGGGGCGCTCATCCTCGGAGAGATCCTTGGTCTTCTCTTCGATGCGGTCGATGGTCTCCTGCCAGTCCTTGTTGAACTTCTCGGCCTCGTCTTCTCGGTCGAAGAGCTCACCCAAGGCGGCCACGGACTTGGTGGTGTTCTCCAGAGGGTGCTGGCGGAAATCGGTGACGATGTATTTGATGCCAGCCTGATCCAGCTTGTCCAGCATGCCGGTGGTGGAAACGGCATCATAGTGATCGGCGGTCATCACCACAGCATCCGGCTCGAAGGAGAGCAGGTTTTCCACGGTGACATCACCCTTGGCCATATTGCCGATCTCCGGCAGCTCGCCCACCTCAGGCACAGCCTCCTCAAGGCGCTTCTTGAAGGACGGGGCGCCCTTGGTGAGGTCGCTACCGATGGCCACCACGTGATCGATCGGATCCTCGTTATTCAGAATGGACGTAGCGAAGAGGGCACGCCCCTCGCCCAGGATCACGCGCTCAGGCTGCTCGTCAAAGGTGACAGTCCGGCCCTTGACATCGGTGACGGTGACCGCCGCATCTCCGGATGCCGCGGTATCCTTGTCCGCGTCCGAATCAGCGCCGTTGCCGCCGGCACAGGCGCTCAACGCGAGGCTCGCTGTGGCGATGACACCCAGTGCCACCCTACGCATACGTCTCATAAAGTCCTCCTAGAGGTACTGCTTGGAACGCAGCGCCGCCTCCCCCTTTCGACACAGGGACTGCCACCTTGCATTCAAGGCACAAGCGCCGACCCGGTAGGCCCGCACACGATGACCACGCCGAGCAGAGCGAAAGTGACGCACCACTACGTTCCGGTTAATAGAACCTGTGAATGCTAACATAGGATTGGCTAATCTAGTCAAGGGCTGCGAGTGACTGATTCCTCACATAGGCATCTGACCTGCTCTCATACGAAAACACCGAGAGCATGAAACTCTGGGTGCTATCGAACACTATACTAAGGTTGCGCTTCTCTCCCCTGTCCCGCGATGGACGCCGCGCGGACTAGGGAGCACCCAGCCACTCTGCGGGCGCGCCTCGACACGGTGCTGCTTTTTAGACGCAGGTGCCGATCCAGTCGGAAAACTTCTTGCCAGAGACGCGCTCATAGGCGTCGATATAACGCTCCCGCGTTGCCTCCACCACGGAGCCCGGCAGCGCGGGCGGCGGGGTGTGATCGGACTTCTTCCAGCCCGACTTTGGCCCCGTGAGCCAGTTACGCACATACTGCTTATCGAAGCTGGGCTGCACCTTGCCCTCTTGATAGCCATCCTGCGGCCAGTAGCGGGAGGAGTCAGGGGTGAGAACCTCATCGGCGAGAACCAGATTGCCCTCGGAGTCCACCCCGAATTCCAGCTTGGTGTCCGCCAAAATCAGCCCGCGATCCTCCGCGAGGGCAGCCGCGGTGCGATAGACGGACAGGGTGGCGTCGCGAAGCTCATCGGCGCGTTTTTGACCGAGCTTCTCCACTACCCGCTCGAAGGAGACGTTCTCATCGTGATCGCCCATCTCCGCCTTGGTGGCGGGGGTGAAGATCGGCTCCGGCAGCTTGGAGGCCTCGCGCAGCCCCTCGGGGAGCTCGATGCCACATACGGTGCCGTGCTCCTGATACTCGGCGAAACCCGAGCCGGTGAGATAGCCACGGGCGATGCACTCGAAAGGCAGCATCTTCAGCTTCTTGCACAAAACGGCGCGACCGAGCACCTCTTCCGGAATCCGCTCATCATCGATGGGGCCGGCGAGGTGATTGGGCACATCCAGAATGTCGAAGAAGTGCATACTCATGGCGGTGAGCACGCGCCCCTTGTCTGGGATGTCGGTGTCCAAGATGTAGTCGAAAGCCGAGATTCGGTCGGAGACCACCATGAGCAAGGTCTCGTCATCGACCTCGTAGATCTCACGGACCTTGCCTGCAGAGACGTGGTCATACGATGAAAGTTCTGGACGCATGATTAAGCAGTGTAGACCTCTCACCGCACAGGTGCACACCGTATGCTCGCCTCTTCGCCGCATCGATGGCTACAGGCGAGCCGCCGCATTCACCTAGACGATTTCGCCTGGGCTGTAGTTCGCCGCCTCAGGATATTGGTTCGCCAGCTCCTGCACGTGATTGAGTACCCGCTCCACCTGGGACTCGGCCTCGCCAATGAAGGCGTGCCGATCCGCCAAGGCCGCAGTGAGTTCCTCCATGCCCAACGGCAGCCGCTCATCCGCGGCTAGTCGCTCGATGAGGTCCTGGTCAGCGCCATTTTCACGCATGTTCAACGCCACGGCCACGGCGTTTTCCTTAATCACCTCGTGAGCCTGCTCGCGGCCCACCCCGGCGCGCACCGCCGCCATGAGTATACGGGTGGTGGCCAGGAAGGGCAGGTAGCGGTCCAGCTCGCGCTCGATCATGGCGGGGAACACCCCGAACTCGTCGAGCACGGTGAGGAAGGTTTCAAACATGCCGTCGATGGCGAAGAAAGCATCGGGCAGTGCCACGCGCCGCACCACGGAGCAGAACACATCGCCTTCATTCCACTGCTGGCCGGCGAGATCAGCCACCATGGTGAGGTAGCCGCGCAGCACCACCTGGAGGCCACAGACACGCTCGCAGGAACGGGCATTCATCTTGTGCGGCATCGCCGAGGATCCCACCTGGCCTTCTTTGAAGCCCTCGGTGACTACCTCGTTGCCCGCCATGAGGCGGATCGTGGTGGCCAGCGAGGAGGGGCCGGCGCCCAGCTGCACCAACGAGGAGAGCACCTCAAAGTCGAGGGAACGGGGATACACCTGCCCCACCGAGTCGAAGGTGCGACTAAAGCCAAGGTGATCGGCGATGCTGCGCTCCAAGGCTGCGAGTTTCATGGGATCCCCGCCCATGAGATCGAGCATGTCCTGGGCAGTGCCCATCGGGCCCTTAATACCGCGGAGGGGGTAATCCTCCAGCTGGTGCTCGATGCGCTGCACCGCCACCAGCATCTCATCGGCGGCGGAGGCGAAACGCTTGCCCAAGGTGGTGGCCTGGGCGGCAACATTGTGGGAGCGTCCTGCCATCACCAGCGCCTTATTCTCGGCGGCGATGCGGGCGATACGGCTCAAGACAGCCACGGCCTTATTGCGGATGAGCTCGAGCGAAGAATGCAGCTGCAGCTGCTCCACGTTCTCGGTGAGATCACGGCTGGTCATACCCTTGTGGATGTGCTCGTATCCGGCAAGAGCGTTGAATTCCTCGATGCGGGCCTTCACATCGTGGCGGGTGATGCGCTCGCGAGCGGCGATGGACTCCAGATCGATCTGTTCCACGACCCCCTCGTAGGCGGCGATGGCCTCGGCGGGAATGTCCACCCCCAGCTCGGCTTGGGCACGCATCACGGCGATCCACAGCCGGCGTTCCGTGATGATCTTGTATTCGGGGCTCCAGATCTGCGTCAGCGCAGGCGAGGCGTAACGGGAGGCGAGGACATTAGAAATACGTGGTGTCGACATAGTGGCTATTATCGCACGCCGCTCGGTTGTTGCGAGCGCATTCTTATTATGTGCACTCGCTGAGCGACGCCCACCTTCACACCCTCCCCAGCCCCGGTCGTGAAGAAGCCGGAAACTAGCGGCGTCGCTCGCAGAAACGCTCGAGAGTTTTCACAGGGCCGGCGGCGATGAGAATGTCGTCGGGGCTGATGATGTCCTCCGGCACGGCAGGCCGGAAGGTGCGACCCGAGCGCTTGATGGCCACGATGTCTGGATCGGCGTCGGCCACCTTATGCCCGTGCAACCAGCGCGGGGCAGCGAGCTTGACCATGGCGTAGTCCAGATCAAACTCGATGTAGTCCTCGGCGTGGCCGGAGATCACATGGGCCAGGCGCTTACCGGTGGAAAACTCGGGGCGGATGAGGTTATTCACGCCCATCGAGCGGAGGATCTTGGCATGGGCCTGGGAATCCGCCTTGGCCCATACCCCGGTGACGCCGAGTTCCTTGAGGTTGTTGACGGCCAAGAGCGAGGCCGACATGTCTTCTCCGATGGCCACGATTACATGCTCTGCGTCCAACACCCCCAATTGCTTGAGGGCCTCGATGTCCGTGGCATCGGCAATCACGCTGTGAGTGAGCTTTTCGGCCGCGTTGACCGCCCGCTCCAAGGAGTCCACGCCCACCACGTCCACTCCGGAGGCAACCAGCTCCTCGCCGAGCGCGAGGCCGAAGCGCCCCAAACCGAGAATGACAACTCTTTGCTTAGCCAATGAAGGGCCTTTCTTTGGGATAGGACAGATGGCTGCGTTTCTGGGATGCGAGCGCCGCAACCACGGTGATCGGGCCGATCCTGCCGGAGAACATCAACACAATAAGGATCAGCTGGGCTGCCGGCGGCAGCGCATCCGTGATACCCAACGACAGTCCTGTCGTGGAAAACGCGCTGATGACTTCGAATGTCACCTTCTCCATGCCCAGCTCGGGCGCCAGCATGGTCACCCCAAGGGTAGCGCCAACGAGCAGCGTCAGCGACATCATGATCACGGCGAGTGCCTGGCGCACGGTGGCATTGGGGATGCGCTTACGGCGAATATCCACCTCGTCGCGGCCGCGCACCTCGGCCAACACCACCACGATGAGCACGGCCACCGTGGTGATGCGCACGCCTCCGGCGGTGCCGCCAGAGCCACCGCCAATAGCCATTAACACCTCGGTGAGCACAATGTAGCCCGGGTGGATGGTTTCCATATCGATGGCATTGAAGCCGGCGGTACGGGTGGTGGCGGAGTGGAAGAAGGACAGCAGCCACGAGGTATCTTCAAACAACCGTGCTCCGAGCATGCCCACGATGAGCAGGATGATCGTGCCCCACACCGTAAACCAGCCCGATAGCGTCTTCATCGCCTGCGTTGGCGAAGCCACAATATAAAAGCCCACACCGCCGACGATGATCGCTGCCGCCACGGGCAGCAGGATTAACGCGTCGGTGGCATAGGGCATGAGCGAATCGGTGTGCAGCGCAAAGCCCGCATTATTAAAGGCCGACACCGCGTGGAATCCGCCCTGCCACAGTGCCTGACCAGGGGTGAAATCATAGCCCTTGGCAAAACGTGCGGCCAGCAGGATCGCGGTGATGATCTCCATGGTGAAGGAAATGCCGACGATGGTGAGCACCGCCTTTTTCACATCACCTAGGTGCGAGACGCGCCCTTCGGCGGTGGTGGTGATACTGGACTTTAAGCCCACTTTGCCTAGGGCCAGCCAGCTCACCAGCACGGTCAAGGTCATAATGCCCAAGCCGCCCAGCTGGATGAGGACCATAATGATGGCCTGGCCGGTGTGGGAGAAGTAGCTGGCGGTATCCACCACAATCAAACCGGTCAGACACACCGCCGAGGTGGCGGTAAATAGAGAGGTAATGAAGTTATAGCTCTCCCCCGGCGCATGCGCCACGGGCAAGCTGAGCAGCGCGGTACCGATGGCGATGAGGATGAGGAACCCTCCCGCCACGAGGAACGCAGGTCGTTTCATGGAGCGTTAGTATAGGCCTGTCTCAGGTTCATAGGTAGTTGAGCAGGCGTGTTCATTCTTACAGCGCGCCTGAACCTCTCCAGCGCTTTCACCAGAACAAATATCCTGAGCTGGCCATATACTCCCACGGATGCGCCGCCGCACGGTATGCGCCACGGCGCTTGGGGTGATTCACAGTGGCCGGCACAACGCCACAGCGCCAAGATTGCTGAATTTTTCCTGTGTAGCCAATGGCGCTGCAGCCTGCGGCCTGCGCTTAGCGCTCTGCTTCCCCAAGATCGAAGGGCACCCCAGCGGGAAGTTCATTGCGCTCAGCCGAGGCGCCGGCGTGAATACCCTTCGTCACCTGCACCGGGTTACCCGAGGCGATGGAGTGCGGCGGCACGTCCCGGTCCACCACCGAGCCGGCGGCGATCACGGACTTGCGGCCGATGGTCACCCCGGGCAGCACAGTGACCCCAGGCCCGATCCACACATCATCTTCGATAGTGATGGGAAGGGCCCTCTTCCAGCCATAGGAGCGCATCTGCGCATCGTGCACCGGCGGCATCGCGGTGTAGAGCTGGCAGCCTGGGGAGATATTCACCCGCTCCCCGATGCGCACCTCGGCGGAATCGAGGATGGTCACATTCGCCTGAATGCGGCTGCCCTTGCCAATGGAGGTGTGCACGCCGTATTGGATGTAGATCGGCGATTCCACCTCGGTGTCCTCGGTGTCATACTGCCCCAGAAGATCAAGCAACAGGTCCTGCTGTTTGATCTCATCGGTAGTGGTGTTGAACTCCCGCAGGGTGCGCGCCGCGGTGCGTCGGGCCTCCTTTGGCTCCTTGGATTTGGGCAGGTACCACTGGCCGCTGCGCATCTGCTCGAGCGTGGAGTAGGTCTCAGGATCAAAGCTGTTCTCACTCATGCGCCTATTGTGCACCACCACACATTCGAGGTGAAGGCCCCGCTGGATCACAATTGCTGGGGTGTCCCCCGTTTGGGTGGCACCCACCCCAGCGGAGTGTAGGGCCCTAGGCGCTAGATACTGATCTCCCCTTGCTGCGCCTTCGCAGCGATATCGCTGCGATAGTGGCCGCCGGCAAGTTCAAGCGACTCGATCAGCTCATAGGCCTTGGCCCGAGCCTGTTCAATATCCGAGCCACGGGCCACCGCGTTGAGCACACGCCCGCCCGCTGCTTCGAACTCCCCAGAGTCGTTGCGCTTCGTGCCCGCGTGCAGCACATAGGACTCGCCTCTGTAGTCCACGGCCCCCAGACCATGAATCACATCGCCTCGCCGCGGCACAGCTGGATAGCCCTCGGCGGCGAGCACCACTGTCACTGCTGCCCCCTCGTGCCACTGCAGCGGTGGCAGCTGTGCCAGTCGCCCCTCCGCTGTGGCAGCCAGCACCTCGGCCAGCGGGGTCTTCAGCAGGGCCAGCACGGCTTGGGTTTCTGGATCGCCGAAACGGCAATTGAACTCCACCACGGCCGGGCCATCAGCGCCCCAGGCCAAGCCGGCATAGAGCAGACCGGAATAGGGGCAATCGCGCGCGACCATCTCTCGGGCCACCGGCTCGCAGACCTCGCGGACGATGCGTTCGGTGGCATCCTCGGGCAGCCATGGCAACGGGGCATAAGCCCCCATGCCGCCGGTGTTTGGCCCCTCGTCGTGGTCAAAGGCCCGCTTGTGATCCTGCGCCGGCAGGAGCGGGACCACGGTCTCACCGTCAACAAAGCAAAACAGCGATACCTCGGGCCCGTCGAGGAAGGATTCCACCAACACGGGGTTGCCGGCTGCGATCACCGAACGGGCATGGGCCTCAGCCTCGGCGCGGTGGGTGGTTACTACCACGCCCTTGCCGCCGGCCAGGCCGTCATCCTTAATCACGTAGTGCGGCCCGTAGTTATCCAACACAGATTCGATGTGATCGGCCGACTCGATGCGGGTGGCGGTGGCGGTGGCCACGCCCGCAGCCTGCATCACGTCCTTGGCAAAGGCCTTCGAGCCCTCGATCATCGCGGCGGCCTTGCTCGGCCCAAACACCGCGATGCCGGCCTCGCGCAGGGCATCACCCACCCCCGCCACCAACGGGATCTCGGGGCCCACCACCACGAGATCAGCCTCCAGTGCCTGAGCGAGAGCGGTGATCTGGGCGCCGTCTTCCACATCGATGGCTGCACCCTGCCACTCGGGGTGACACACCGCGAGATCGCTCATGCCGTCGCCCCCAGGGGCCACATGCAGCTCGTTGACAGATTCGTCCTTGCTCAATGCCAGCAGCAGGGCGTGTTCGCGGGCGCCCGACCCGATAACCAAGATGCGCATGGCCCTCTAGTGTAGCGAGCCGAGACACACTTCATCCCCTACTTCGCGCGCCGCCACACCCGCATCGCCAACTCGTCTAGCCTTGAATGCATGAGCAGCATTTTTACGAAAATCATTTCCGGAGAACTTCCCGCCCGCTTCATCTACCGCGATGACCGAGTGGTGGCTTTTCTTGATATCCGCCCTCTCACCTATGGCCACACCCTGGTGGTTCCGGTGACCGAGGTGGATAAGTGGACCGACCTTCCCCAGCCCGAGCTGCGCTCTCTCACCGAGCTGGCCCAGCAGGTGGGGCGCGCCCAGATTGAGGCCTTCGGCTGCGAGCGGGCCGGCACCGTGATCGCCGGTTTCGATGTGCCCCACACCCACATTCACGTCTTCCCCACCAATGCGATGAGCGATTTCAACTTTGCCAACGCCATCGCCGAGCCGGAGGAGGCCAAGCTGGACGAGGCCGCAGCCGCCCTCCGCGCGGTGCTCGACACGAACGCCGACGGCTACCCCAACCACTAAGGGCTAGGACACAATGGCACACACCTCCGTGGAGCTCGACGGCACCGACTACAGCTGTGAGTGGCCCGCCGAGACTACCCTGCTTCAAGCCATGCTCGATGCCGGCATCCCGGCGCCCCACTCGTGCACGATGGGTCAATGCGGCGCCTGCCAATGCACCCTCGAGGGTGGGGACTCACACATGCTAAACAACGACGTGCTCAGCGACTATGACGTGGAGGACGATCAGCGCCTCGCCTGCCAAACCATGCGGGATTCCGAGGGGCCCTACGAGGTCAGCTACCTGTTCTAGGCCGCAGGCTCGTCTGGGCTGCACGGCAGGCATACGGTAAAGACCGCGCCGCGCCCCTCGGCGGTGTGAAGGCTGATGTGGCCGTGGTGGGCGTCGACAAGCGATGAGACGATCGCCAGCCCCAGCCCACTGCCGCCCGAGGCGCGGGAGCGGGAAGAATCGGCGCGGTAGAAGCGCTCGAATACGTGCTGGGCGTCGCGCTCGTTCATGCCCGGCCCGCAGTCGGCCACGCTCAGATTCACGTGCTCGGCTGTGGCCTGCACCTGCACCGTGATGGGTTCGGCGCCGTGGGCGAGCGCATTGTTGAGCAGATTGACCAGTACTTGGCGAATTTTATCGGCATCCACCGTGGCCATGGCTGGGCCGTCGCTCTGGAGGGTGATGTCCGCCTCGCGGTAGTCGGCGATTACCCGCTGGCTCAGCTCCGTCAGATCAGTCTCGCGCAGATTCAGTGTCATCCCCTCCGCGCGGGCAAGCGCCAGCAGCCCCTCCACCAGCTCGCTCATCCGATCGGCCTCTTCGCGAATCTTCGCCACCACTCGATCGGGATCGTCCATCGCCCCCGATTGATAGAGCTCTGCATATCCCCGCACGCTCGTCAGCGGAGTGCGCAGCTCGTGCGAGGCGTCGCCAACAAAACGGCGCATCTGCTCTTCTTTGTCCCTCGCGGTGGTGAGCGAGGATTGTAGCTGCTCCAGCATGGTGTTCATCGCCGCGCCCACCTTGCCCACCTCGGTGGACTGCGAGGTGTAGCGCACACGCCTGTCGAGATCACCACTGGTGATCGCCTCGGCGGTGTCGGCCACATTACGCAAAGGCTGCAAGGATCGATGCACCACCACCGCGGCGATGCCGGCCGCGATCGCCAACACCATCAGCCCGATACCCCACTGGGCGGTGCGGAGATTACGCAAGAGCCGTTCCTCATCCGCCACTGAGCGGGCAACCACGGTGACGCTGCGATTATCGCTGATCGCCACCACTCGCCATTTCGATTGATCCGCCGAACCGGGTGAGGCGCCAACGGTAAAGGGCCCCTCATCGATGCGCACCATCGACAGGTCGGGCGAGGAATTGGAGTCGTTATAGCGCACCGAGGTGCCATCGCTGAAAATCTGCTCCACATAGAAGCTCGACGGCGGGCGGGGCTGAGTGGACTTCTTCGCATAGAGCTCGCTGTTGCGCGCCCAGCCGCTGGCCGCCCCCACCAGCTGCCCATCCACCTCGTTATAGGCGAAACTACGCATGATGGAATTGACGGCCGTAGCGCTGGCAACCATGCCCACCCCCATGATGGCGACCACGATGAGCACCACGGACACCCGCAGGGGCAGGCGCTGGGGACGACGCCACCTACGGGGCTGTTTCTCCTCGGCTGTGTGGGAGGAATCCATGAGGCGCCTAAGCCTTCGGGGCGCGCAAGATGTAGCCCACCCCGCGCACAGTGTGAATCAGATGGGGCTCGGCGGTATCAAGCTTGCGTCGTAAGTAAGAGATATAGGACTCCACCACGTTGCCGTCCCCGCCGAAATCGTAGTTCCACACCGCGTCTAAGATTTGGGCCTTTGACAGCACGATCTCGGGATTGTCCATGAGATAGTGCAACACGTTGTACTCGGTGGGAGAAAGCTCCACCACCTCGCCAGCTTTGCGCACCTCGTGGGTGTTATCGTCCAGCTCTAGGTCGGCATAGCGCAGCACCGGCCGCTGCTCGGCGCGTGGGCCGGCCGCGGGCGCATCGCCGCTCTGTGTACGGCGCAGGATCACCCGCAGCCGAGTGACCACCTCCTCGAGAGAGAAGGGTTTGGTCACATAATCATCGGCGCCCAGGGTGAGCCCGCGAATTTTATCGGGCACCTCATCCTTGGCGGTAAGGAAGAGGACCGGGGCCTCATTGCCCTGGGCGCGGATTGTAGACAGCAGCTCGAAGCCGTCCATGTGCGGCATCATCACATCCAAGATGAAGGCGTCCACCTGCTCGGTTTTGAGCTTCTCGAGTGCCGCCGGCCCCGAGTAGGCGGTGATCACGGTGAAGCCTTGGAACTTCAGCGATACATCGAGCAGCTCGACGATGTTCGGCTCATCGTCTACAACCATCACTGTCACACTCATGGTCTCTATTGTGCCCTAGCCGCGGGCTGCGCTCGCTCTTCGCTTACACCAACCGGCCCGTGCTCCCCCGCCGATATGGGGAAAGCTACGGGCCGGTATGTGTTCTGCGGGGCGCCGATGCGCCTGCGCCTTAGAGGTGCTTGACGCTGGGGCCGATGTTGCGCAGGTTGGCTCGGGCCAAGTTGACCATGCGGCCCACGCCGCCGCCGAAGACGGTGCGGGTGGCGGCCTTGGAGAAGCCGAGCAGCATCTCCATGGTGATGTTCGGCGGGATGGACAGGGCATTCGGGTCGGTGACCACGTCGATGAGCACCGGGCCGTCATAGGCCAAAGCCTCGGCCAGCTTGGGCTTAACATCCTGCGGCTCTTCGATGCGGACATGCTTGATGCCGATGGCCTCGGCGATCGCGGCGTAGTTCACGCCCTCGTGGTCGGTGCCGCTTTCGGGCAGGCCCTGCACGAGCATCTCCAGCTTCACCATGCCGAGGGAGGAGTTATTAAACACGAGGGTCTTGATCGGCAGGTTGTGCAGCTTCACGGTCAGTAGCTCGCCCATGAGCATGCCCAAGCCACCGTCGCCGGACATGGAGATCACCTGACGGTTGCGGTCGGCCGCCTGGGCGCCGAGGGCCTGGGGCAAGGCATTGGCCATGGTGCCGTGGCGGAAGGAGCCGAGCAGGGTGCGCTCGCCGGTGGGGTTGTTGATGTAGCGGGCGGCCCAGACGTTGCACATGCCGGTATCGACGGTGAACACGGCATTGTCATCGGCCAGCTCGTCGAGGACGTCCGCGACATACTCGGGGTGGATGGGCTTCAGCTCTTCCACTCCCTTGGTGTAGGCGTCCACGATGTCGTTGAGCTTGGTGTAGTGATCCTTGAGCATCTTGTCGAGGAAGCTACGATCCTTCTTCTCTTCCACGTGCGGCAGGATGTTGTCGATCGTGGCCTTCACATCGCCAATCACGGGGTAGTGCACAGTGGTGCGGCGGCCGATATTTTCGCCCTTGATGTCCACCTGCGCCACGTTCTTCTTCGGCAGGAAGTCATCGTAGGGAAAGTCGGTGCCCAGTAGGATCAGCAGATCGGCCTTATCGCAGGCGTCGTGGCAGGCGCCATAGCCGAGCAGGCCGGACATGCCCACGTCATAGTTATTGCCGTGCTGGATATACATTTTGCCGCCGAGGGCGTGACCAATCGGCGACTTAATCTTCTCCGCAAGGGCGAAGACCTCCTCGCGAGCATCGGCACACCCGGCACCGCAGAACAGGGTGACCGTGTCGGCCTCGTTAATGGCCTCAACGAGGCGGGCGGCATCTCGGGGATCCGGGTAAACCACCGGACGAGAGGACGCGACGGCAGAATCCTGCCAGCGGGTGTCCTCCACCTCCTGGGTAGACACATCGCCGGGAATAATCAGCACGGATACGCCCTTGCCGGCCAAGGTGGACTGCACAGCGTGGTGAGTAATGCGGGCACCCTGGTCGCCGCTGAAGACGGTCTCGCAATAACCGGAGGCCTGACGGAAGATCTCCGCCGGCTTGGTCTCCTGGAAGAAGTTGGAGCCGATCTGGGCTGCGGGAATATGAGAGGCCAGTGCTAGGACCTTCGCCCCGTTCCGGTTGGCATCCATGAGGCCTTGGATGAAGTGGGTGTTGCCCGGACCGCAGGAGGCGGCGCACACAGCCAGCTCGCCGGTAACCAGGGACTCGGCGCCTGCGGCGAAGGCGGCGGCCTCCTCGTTGCGCACATGCACCCACTCGATGCTGGACGAGGACACAGCGTCCACAATCGGGTTGAGGCTGTCGCCCACGATGCCGAATACTCGCTTAACGCCGAGATCCTCGAGGTATTTCACCAATACCTGTGCGTATGAAGCCACGATGGTCTCCTTATATATCTGTATGAGGGATAGTTGTGAGGGGTTGGCTAGCACACTGTGCAGCGACAGTGAGCCCCATACCCCCGCTCCACTGTGCCCTTTTCCCCAACAACGTGCTAGGGCAACACCGCGCCGCAGCCCTGCCAGGACCTACGCTTATCCGCTGTGTACTGCGGTTTTATGCCCGCTCGTGCCGCTGATCACACACGCCATTGCCGGCCGCGGCGCCAGCACCCTTCGAGACACCCCAGCCGCGCCCACGGCAAAGGGCTGCTGCCCCCTTGTTATTCTGGGCTCGACGTCACTTATGTAGCACCCACAAAGCTCTTCTATTTGAGGGTGGACCATCATGAGACTGGGCAGCTACTTTTCGCTTAAGGACATACGACACACCATGGGCACTCGCCGCAGCACATCACGCACCGATACCGCCACTGTTATCTGCTGGGGATTGTGGGACTGGGGATCCGCAGCCTTCAACGCCGTCCTCGTGACCTTCATCTTCGGGGTGTATCTCACCGATTCTGTGGGACAAACACTCAGCGGCTCTACCCCGGCCTCTTCGTACCTGGGTTGGGCGATCGCCATCGCCGGTGTGGCCATCGCCCTCATGGCCCCGATCGTGGGGCGACGAAATGATGTGCGGGGCACGCGTCGCCGCGCCTTGCTGCTCTGGTCGGCGGTGACGGTGGTACTCATGGCCAGCCTGTCACTCATTCGCAATGATCATCCCGCCTATTTTTGGGCGGGCATTAGCATCATGGGATTGGCGAGTATCACCTTTCAATTCGCGGAGGTCAATTACTTTGCCCAGCTTGGGCAAGTCTCGACCAAGGCGAATGTAGGGCGGGTCTCCGCCTTCGGCTGGTCCATGGGGTACTTCGGTGGCATCGTCCTGCTTTTAATCTGCTTCTTTGGGTTTATCTCCGGCGACGGCGGATTTGTGGGACTATCCACCGAGGGCGGATTTAATGTGCGCATGGTCGCACTACTCGCGGCCGCCTGGTTTGGACTCTTCGCCCTACCCACCCTGCTGCGGGTGCCGGAGATCGAAGCTCAACCCGAGGCACACACTCCGCGCGGAGTGGTGGATTCCTACAAGGATGTAGGGCGGGTGATCGCGCAACTGTGGCGCGATGATCGCCGCGCCGTGTTTTTCCTTATCGCCTCGGCGGTCTTCCGCGACGGCTTGGCGGCCGTGTTCTCCTTTGGCGCGGTGCTCGCCGTCACCGTCTACGGCCTAGGCGCCGATAGCGTGATCCTCTTCGGTATCGCCGCCAATGTGATTTCCGCGCTTGGCGCCTTGGGCTCGGGCTGGTTGGACGATCGCTTCGGCCCCAAGCCGGTAATCCTCACGTCACTCGGACTGATGGTGCTCGATGGGATCGTGCTTTTCTTTGCCGATGGCCCGCGCGCGTTCTGGATCTTGGGGCTCATCCTGTGCTTCTTTGTGGGCCCCGCCCAAACCGCCTCGCGTTCTTTTTTGCAGCGACTCAGCCCCGAGGGGCGCGATGGTCAGATGTATGGCCTCTACGCCACTACCGGGCGGGCGATCAGTTGGCTCGCCCCGGCATTCTTTGCGCTTTTTGTTGCTGCCTCCGGCAGTGACCGCGCCGGCATTCTCGGCATTGTGGTGGTCCTCGGCGCCGGCGCGCTGCTCTTGCTGCCGGTGCGCCAACCGGCGCTGGCTCGCAATTCCGAGAACGCCTAGCAGCCAGTACTTGCACGGGCGAATCACGGGTTGTGCTGCATAAACAAACACCGGAGCCTCACGCCACCTCAAGGGTTCTAAGACACCTCTAGGCGGCGGGCTCCGGTGAAAGTATGTGTGCGGGCCGTTTCAGCTGTCGGCCCGCCCCCACCAGCGGTGGGGGCCACTCACGGGATTAGACCTGAGTGATGAGCTCCTCCAGCGGGGTGGAGGACAGCAGGTAGGGGGCAACCTCGAGCACGGTGAAGGCACCGGTCTCGCCCTGCTCAGCCAGGCGGTGTGCGGCGCGGCCGTAGGCCACCATCACACCACCGGTGAAGTCGGGGTTGCGCTCGAGCTGCAGCTTGTACTCCACGAGGTGATCAGAGAAGCCAGCGTGGCCGTGGCTGATCACATAACCACCGTGCGGCATGCCGGTGTGCTCGGCGTCGAAGGTGGCCTCGTCGATGAAGTTCACCTCAACCTCGTAGCCAACGAAGTAATCCGGCATGGTGCGGATCTCTTCTTCAATGCGGGCGTGCTCGGACTCGTCTGCCACAACCCAGCACTGGCGCTTGTGCACGGCCTCAACCTGCTCGCCGTTGCGGGCCTTCTCCAGCACCTCGGTGTCCGGCAGGGTGTACTGCACAGCCTTCTTCACACCTTCGATACGGCGCAGTGCGTCGGAGTGACCCTGGGACAGGCCCGGACCCCAGAAGGTGGACTGCTGGCCGCTGATGAAGGAGCCAGCCATCACGCGGTTGAGGGAGAACATGCCCGGATCCCAACCGGTGGACACGACGGCGACATTCTCGCCCTTCTTCGCAGCGGCATCCATGTCGCGGTAGTGGCGCGGGATGTCGTGGTGATTGTCGTAGGTGTCCACCGTGGTGAAGTGCTCTGCGAAGTTCACAGCCTGCTCGGGAATATCGGTAGCGGAACCGACGCACAGGAACAGAACATCGACCTGGTCCTTGTAGTCCTCCACCTTGTCCACCGGGAAGACCGGGGCGTCGGTGTCGAGGCTATCGCGGCGGGAGAAGATTCCGGCCAGCTCCATGTCGGGCTGATCGTTGATGATCTTTTCCACGCTCTTGCCAAGGTTGCCGTAGCCGACGATGCCGGCGCGTACAGTGCTCATTGTCTCTCCTTCAATAGTTCGACTTCGTGAGATAAGCACACGCTACATGGATTCCCGCGTTCTGCCCACTTTCAGCAGTTGCCACTATCCTCTAGCTGCAGGAATTTCCCTGTTCACCTATAGAAAAGCGGGCTAGGTTGGTGACTCATTTCACAATTTTTTTGCTTCTCGACGCCACCCCGCAGCCCCAACCGACGACCGTCGCACGCAAAAAACGCCCCCAGCCCCTTGCTCACAAGCGGGGCCGAAGGCGGCAGAGTTATCGCGCAGGCACTGACACCTTTAGCTGCGGGTATGGCTCAGCATCAGCCCAATAAAAAGCCCGGCGCCGCCGATGAGATTGCCCACGCTGGCCCATACGATGTTGTGCAGCATCCCCGCCATGCCGTAGTCGGCCCCGGCGAGCAGGCCTGCTGGCATGTAGAACATGTTGGCCACGCAGTGCTCGAAGCCTAGGAGCACGAAGAGCATGATCGGAAACCAGATTCCGAAGATCTTGCCCACGCTATGGCGCGCCGCCGTGGCCATGAGCACCGCGGCGCAGACGAGCACGTTGCAGAGGATGGCCTTGACCACGATGGTGCCGGCACCGGCGTGAGCTTTCTTCTCGGTGAGCGTGAGCAGAAAGTCGGTCATCTGGGCGTCGAAAAGCCCAGCCTTGATAGCCGCGGCAGCGATAGCGAAGGCACCGATGAAGTTACAGAGATACACCACGCCCCAGTTGCGCAGCATGGCGGCCCAAGAGTAGCGGCGACGCAGCGGCCCAGCGGCCATCATCGTGTTGGAGGTAAAGAGCTCCATGCCGAGGAGCACGATGGCAATCAGGCCCACCGGAAACACTGCCGAGCCCATGAAGCGCAGGAGCCCAACACTGTCTGTGTCCGAGTGCGGGGCGGCGAGAATCACGTTGCCCACCGCACCGAGGCTGATGGCTGCGCCGGCAAAGAAGCCAAGGACAATCAGCGAGACCAGTGGCTTGGCCGCCTTGGCCTCACCGGAGGCAAGGGTGGCATCCACCACCTCTGCGGGCGTGGCAGTAGGAGCAGGTGCAACGGCGGAGGACATGCGGGAACAACCCCTTCACAGTCTTGAGACGAACCAATGGCGAAAACACTGACCGCTCCCGTAGCCAGCCACGGCACGTTCGCAGCCTCACCATTGTATTTTCCCCCTCCACGTAGAGGGAAAACCACTGCCCCTTTCCACTAGCCCCATACCGGTGGGGTAAAGAAAAACCAGCCGCGAGCAGCAGACGCTCGCAGCTGGTGTTCTTTTCGCTGAGCTGGAGACGAGACTTGAACTCGCAACCTACGGTTTACAAGACCGTTGCGCTACCGATTGCGCCACTCCAGCACGCACACTCACCCACCCGCTCGGGCGGCAAGGTACGAGCCACGATATTACAGTCCACGTGCCGGTATTTCCAAGCGCCGGACAATCACCCCCACCCAGCGCCAGTACCTGCATGAATCGGGCCATGAATATGGCGAGAAAAGTGGGGCGTGCGCAGTTAGTATGCACTTAGTAGCCCACGCGCGTTAGACTGCCAATCTGCGCAGTACACGCCCCAAAAATTGCGGACCCGGCCTCGCCACCGCTGGGTGTGCGCGTATCCCCTCATCCTATGCCCTCAACAATGGGAAGTTCCGCCTCCGTGACTAGCGTTTTTTCTCGTGCCAAAAAGTTTAAAGAGTGGGTGTTCCCCTCCGGCCGCGTAGCCACCATCGACGCCTCTCAGGCAGCCGCGCCGCCCTCCCCACTCGCCCCTATCGATCTCACCGATGCCGACCAAGTGGCCTTTGTGATGGACGTGGCCATCCGCATCGGTGATATTTTGCTCTCCTCCGGCACAGCCAACAGCGACGTGAAATCGCAGATCCACACGGTGGCTTCCTCCTATGGCCTGCACTACTGCCACGTGGATATCACCATGAACACCATTACTGTGTTCTCACACGTGGGCGGCAAGCGCCGTCGGCCGGTGAGCGCTTTCCGCGTCGCTGGGCGCATGGATGTGAACTTCTCCAAGCTCAGCGACGTCGACCGGCTCATCCGCTCCATCCAGGCTGGCGCGACCCCTCCAGAGGTTGCCGATAAGATCCTCAGCGATATCATCGCCGCCCCGCCGCCCTATGGCGCGAAGATCGCGGTGATCGGTTGGGCCACGATGGCAGCGGCCGTCTCAGTGTTGCTCGGCGGTAACGCACTGGTAGCCTCGCTGTCTTTTGCCACCACCCTGGCCATCATGGTGGTCAATATTTTGCTCGACCGGCAGGGCATGCCCTCCTTTTTCCAGAACGTCTTTGGCGGTTTCGTCGCCACCCTGCCCGCCGCCTTTGGCTATCGCCTCGCCACCGAACTGGGCTGGTCCTTCAACCCCAGCCAAGTGATCGCTACCGGCATCATCGTGCTGCTCGCCGGCCTCACCCTGGTGCAGGCCTTGCAGGACGGCATCACCGGCGCACCGGTGACCGCCTCCGCCCGCTTCTTTGAAACGATGCTGATCACCGGCGGCATCATCGGCGGTGTGGCCTTAGGCATTGAGGTGGCCGCGGCGATCGGCGTGGAACTGCCGCCCATCCAAACCTCTCCCCCGCTGCAGTTTTCCTCCTCGGTGGTGAAGGTGGCCGCAGGCTCTTTGGCAGCGGCAGCCTTCGCGGTGGCCTCCTATGCGGAGTGGTCCACCGTGGCAGTGGCATGGCTGACCGGCGCAGCCGGCTTCTCCCTTCACCTGTTGGTACTGCAGCCGCTGGGAGTGGGCGCGCTGACCTCCACCGCCATGTCTGCCACCATGATCGGCCTCGCCGGCGGCCTGCTGGCCCGCCGATTCCTGATCCCGCCGCTGATCATCGCTATCTCCGGAGTCACCCCCTTCCTGCCGGGCCTGGCGGTGTATCGCGGCATGTATTCCATGCTGAACGAGCAGCTCATCAACGGCTTTACCTACATCGCCTTGGCCATTGCCACCGCCGGTGGGCTAGCCGCGGGCGTGGTTTTTGGTGAGTGGATCGCCCGCAAACTGCGCCGTCCGCCAATCATGCGCGCCTATCGCGCTATTCGACGCCCCCGCCGCTACGGCACCCAAGCAGCCAACGAGGCCCGCTCCGGCATCGACCACGTCTAGGCGCCCCACCCTCGGCGCCACCCATGGCGTATAATTGCTTCCTTGACGTCTGTTTCCGCTTTCTTTTCACTCTCACAGGAGGATCCTTGCCACCCAAGGTGACTGACACCCGTTCCACTGCCGCCGAGTCGCTGCACGCAGTTGAAAAGGAGACGGCCGAGGCTGCACGAAAGATCGTGTCCAGCTATTCCGAGGATTTCCTCGACGCTGTCACCCTATCCTGCATGCTCGGTATCGAGCCGGAGGGGTTGATCTACTCCAAGGTGGCCGCCGAGTTCGAGGAGCCGGAAGAGAAGAAGACCACTAAGAAAGCGTCGAAGAAGGCCACCAAGAAGTCCTCGAAGAAGACCACGCGCAAGAAGGCCTCCAAGAAAGCGTCGAAGAAGGCCACTAAGAAGTCTTCGAAGAAGACCACGCGCAAGAAGGCTACGAAGAAGGCCAGCTCTAAGGCCACTAAGAAGGCTACGTAGACCGCAGCGCGGCGTCGTCACTGAGCGCACAGACATAGGCGGCGCCACGATCATCCATCGCTTGAGAAGTTAGGCCCGCCCGTGTCCAGCGCTAGCAGTGAACGCTATTCCTTTATTGTCGTTGCCAACCGGCTCCCCGTTGATCTCGAGCGTGACTCGACGGGGAAGCAGCGCTGGGTGCCCAGCCCCGGCGGACTCGTATCCGCGCTGACGCCGGTGCTCTCCGCCCACGAGGGCGCATGGGTGGGCTGGCCTGGGGTTGCCGATGCCGAACCCGAGCCCTTGCGCTCCGATAAGGGCTTCGACCTGCACCCCGTTGCCCTCAGCCAGCGCGATTTTGAGGAGTTCTACGAGGGCTTTTCCAATGCCACCCTGTGGCCGCTGTATCACGATCTCATCGTCACTCCCGAGTATCACCGGCACTGGTGGGAAACCTACCGCGAGGTGAATCTGCGCTTCGCCGAGGCCACCGCCGCACTCGCCGCCGAAGGCGCAACCGTGTGGGTGCAGGATTATCAGCTGCAGCTCGTGCCCGGCATCCTGCGTCACCTGCGCCCGGATCTGACCATCGGCTTGTTCGTGCACATCCCCTTCCCCTCCCCTGATCTATTCCGCCAGCTGCCGTGGCGAGAAGAGATCGTGCGCGGCATGCTGGGCTCCGATGTGATTGGCTTCCATCTCGATCGCGACGCCGCCAACTTCGTGCACCTGGCCAAGAGCGTCGGCGGACTCGCCGGCTCCCACACCGGCCAGCCCGATGAGCTGGATGTGAGCGAATTCCCCGAGGATGACTGCCCGGATTCATCGTCCGAGCAGGACACCGAGCATCACTGCTACCGGGCAACCGTTACCACCGCGACGGGGCGCACCGTGCACATCGGGGCCTTTCCGATCTCTCTCGACACCTCCGAGATCACCGCGGCACTGTCTACAGCTGATGTTCCCGCGCTGCGGGCCACGCTCGGCGAACCCGAGGTGATGATCGTGGGCGTGGACCGGCTGGACTACACCAAAGGCATCGAGGCCAGGCTTGATGCCTGCGAGGAGCTCTTCGAAACGGGGGCACTCGATCCCGCCACCACCGTCATCGTGCAGGTGGCCACCCCCAGCCGCGAACGCATCGAGCACTACCGACGAACCCGCGCCCGAGTGGAGCACACCGTGGGCCGCATCAATGGCCGCTTCGGTGAGATCGGCCGTCCCGTGGTGCACTATTTACACCACACCGTGGATAAAGACGAGCTGGTAAACCTCTATGCGGCAGCGGACATTATGCTGGTGACCCCGCTGAAAGACGGCATGAACCTCGTGGCCAAGGAGTATGTGTGCGCCCATCCCGAAGGACACGGCGCGCTGGTGCTCTCCGAGTTCGCCGGTGCTGCCGCTGAGCTGCAGGAGGCCTATCTGTGCAATCCCCACGATGTGGAGTCCATTAAGCGAGCGCTGTTGTCTGCAGTGCGGGATCTTAAGGACGACCCCGCCGATACTCGCGACCGGATGCAGGCGATGAACCGCACCGTGATGGACCATGACGTGCACTATTGGGCCGAGTCCTTCCTCTCCGCCCTCGACACCCAGGCTGGGGGTGAGCAGTGATGCGCCTGCGTGCGGCCCTAGCCGTGACGTCTACACTCGCGCTGCTGACCGCCTGCGGTTCTCAGCAGCCCGAACCCAACCCACTCACTGGCCCCGCCTGGTACATCACTGATGTCTACACCCAGCCGGATTCGCCTTCCCAATTGCCGGATTCCATCGCCGGCAAGGCGGTGCTGGCTCTCGGCGAGCACACCATGGCAGGCGATACTGGCTGTGCTCCTTTCCAAGCCGAGGTGCACTACACCCGCGACGGCGAGGGCTCGACCTCCGCCGACGCCACCCAGCTTCGCTTCGAGCATCTGCGCATCGACGAGCCCCACTGCGAGGGCGCTGCACAGTATTTTCATGAGCACATCGTCTCTTTGCTTAACAGCGAGCTGGATGTAGATCTGAAGGAGAATAGCCTAGTGCTGCGTTCAGCGGAGGAGGACATCGACGCCCCCGCGCTGCGCCTCGTTTCCGCCCTCTAGCCGCACCTCGGCTGGGGTGTGCTGCCCGCCGTGAGCGGATACACTGGGTGGCTATGGCTATGAGCAGCATGACCGACCGCATTATCGACGCCGCCAAGAGCATCAAGCTGTTGGTGGTTTCTGACTTCGACGGCACCATCGCCGGGTTCGCCGACGATCCCACCCAGGTGCCCATCAATGAGCGCACCATGCACGCTCTCGAAGAGCTCGCCTTGCTGCCCAATACTTTCGTGGCTATTTTGTCCGGCCGTGACCTTGAGAATCTCACCTCGCTTGTGGAGCTTAACGCCCCCATCATGCTGGTGGGATCGCACGGGGCGGAATCCTCTTCTTCCCCAGTAACGCTGAGCGATGAGCAGGTGGCCGTGCTGCAGCGGTGCACCGCCGCCCTCGAGGCTGTGGCCGAAGACTTTCCCGGCTCCTATGTGGAGCACAAGCCCTTCCACCGGGTGTTTCACGTGCGCCGCATGAACAACCCCGATCAGCGCAACGTTGCACTGGCCCGCGCCCGCGAAGCGCTGGCGGGCGAGGACGTGATAGTCAAGGTCGGTAAGAACATCCTGGAGTTGGCGATGCTGGACATCACCAAGGGGACGTGGATCGACGCGGTGCGTGAGCAACTCAATTGCGACTGCGTGGTTTTTGCCGGCGATGACGTGACCGACGAGGATGGATTCCGCGCGCTCGGCGATTACGACTTGGGCGTGAAGGTGGGCCCTGGGCAGACGGCGGCGCACCTAAGCATTGACGATGACCTCGAAGCCGTGGCGGAGATGTTTACTGCCCTCTACGAGGCTCGCCGCGACTATAAATAAGGCCCAGCAGCTTATCGACGCTTCGCTGTCTATATCCGCGGCCGTGCCACGGTGGAGCCTTCATTAAAGGTGGTCTCGAGCTGTACATAGGTGGATTCTGGCTCTGGACCTCCCTCAGCTGCGTCGATCACGGCGCTCAGCAGCTCTCCGGTGAGTGTGCCCTTGCGCTTATTGGGCTGGATCACGGTGGTGAGATTGCGCAGCAGCGCAACGGTGGTGCCGTCGAAGCCGGTGACCGACAAGTCCTCGGGCACTCGCAGCCCGCAGGAGCGGGCGTACTCTAACACCCCGATGGCCATGGAGTCTGTGGTGCACAACACCGCGGTGAGCTCTGGGTGCGAGGTAAGTAGCTCGCGGGCAGCATCGACGTTATTTTCTCGATCATTGATGTGGCGTTCCACAATCGGCACCGTGGCTGGGTCGATACCGGCGGTAGCGAGCACATCGAGCGCGCCACGTACTCGATCCTGCTGCACATTCATGGTGGCCGTATGAAGGCGCTTATCATCGACGAAGCCATCGTGACGCACATTGGCCAGACGGATGCAGAGGATGCCGATGTTGCGGTGCCCGGCGTCGATAAGCGCCTGTGCAGCGGGGGCGATGGCATCATAATCATTAATGCCCACATAGGGCAGCCCTTCGTATTTATCGGGCTGATCGCAGATCACCAGCGGCAAGCCGCGCTGCCGGGCTGCCTGCAGATAGGGGTCGGCGGCCGACACCGAGTACACCACGAAACCATCAACCGAGCTGGAGTTGACCACCCCCGCGGCCAGATCCTTATCCTCGCTGGTCTCAGGGCCGCAGGGAACAAGGGTAAGCGCCACATCGCGGCCCACCGTGGATTCCGCCAAGCCTGCCAAAAAGTCCACCGAGGCGGAATCCTCGAAGGCATAGGGTAGGTGCTCGGTGAGCAGCACTCCCACATTGCCGGTCTTTTTCATCCGCAAGGACCGGGCGGTGGGATCAGGACCGGTGTAGCCAACGCGGCGAGCGGTGGCCAGAATTTTCTCCCGCAATGCCTCGGAGAGCTGTTCCGGACGGTTGTAGGCATTCGACACGGTGGTGCGGCTAACACCAAGCTCCGCGGCAATGGAAGCCAAAGTGCCTCTGCTGCCGTTGGTGCTGCGCCCAGTGCTACGCGTGCGAGAGTTGGTGCCCATAGTAGAAAAATCTAGCACGCCGCAGATTTTCAGTGATTTCCATTTGACAATGTTTTTCAGTACACGTTCACTGTTGAGTATGAAGCACACCAAAACTCTCATCGGCATTGTTTCCGCCGGTGCCCTTGCCTTCGCCGGATGTTCCTCCGCCTCTGACTCGGGCGAGTCCGGCTCCTCGGCCGAGTCCAGCCCCCAGGCTGACAGCATTAACATCGTCACCTCCACCTCCATCTGGTCCGATGTGGCCGACGAAGTGGTGGAGGATGACACCGTGACCATCACCCCGATCATTGACGGCGATGGCATCGACCCCCACTCCTTCGAGCCGACCGCTTCGGATATGGCGAAGGTCGAAGAGGCCGATTACATCATCGTCGGCGGAGGCGGATACGACTCTTGGCTCTACAGCGCCCTCGATAACGACGAGAAAGTGATCCACGCCCTGCCGCTCACCGAGCATCACCATGATCATGGCGATCACGACCACGACCACGGCGATCATGAAGCTGAACACGATCACGACCACGACCACGGCGATCACGAGGCCGAGCACAATCACGACCACGACCACGGCGATCACGAGGCCGAGCACAATCACGACCACGACCACGGCGATCACGAGGCCGAACACGATCACGACCACGACCACGGCGATCACGAGGCCGAACACGATCACGACCACGACCACGGCGATCACGAGGCCGAACACGACCACTCTCACTCGCACGCCGAGGGCGCTGCGGACAACGAGCACTCGTGGTTCAACCCGGAGCTGGTGAAGCAGGTAGCAAAGGACCTAGACCAGCGCCTAGACACTGACCACCCAGAGGTGGATGCGGACGCGGGTCGCGTCGATAAGCGTATGGACAGCGTGGACGAGCAGCTACACGAGCTGCCGCACATCCACTTCCTGCAGACCCACCCGATTGCAGACCAGCTGTTCCTGCACACCGAGTTCCACGACGTGACACCGGAGGAGTACCGCAAGGCCACCCTGAACCACTCGGAGCCCTCCGCCTCGGCGCTCGCCGCGGCACTGGAGAGCGTGAACGATGGCGAGGTGGAGCTGATGGTGGATACCCCGGAGACTTCCTCTGAGTACACCGAGCGCCTGCGCGATGCCGCTAAGGACAAGGACATTCCGGTGGTTGAGATCACCGAGACCCCGGCCAAGGGCCAGAATTTCTTTGACTTCTTCGATGACATCGTCAAGGAGCTCAAGGACAAGGCCGCACAGGTTGAAAACTAGCCTCGGCTCGCCCACTTCCTACTACCTACCTCAACGCCCGCCCGCCGCTGCCCAGAGAATGCTGATGCTTCCCTGAGTGGCGGCGGGTGAGAAGGCTAGAATTGCAGCAATGATTCTCTCGCTGACACGCGCGGCAGTGACTCCCCTATGGCACGATCTCTCACTCGAGCTCGAGCCGGGGGAGTTTCTTGCCGTCTTAGGCCCCAATGGCGTGGGCAAATCCACCCTGCTCCACGCCATCATGGGCAACCGCGCACTTTCTTCTGGGGCGATGTCCGCCACGGACAGGATCGGCTATATCCCCCAGCAGCGCATGTTCGACCCAGAACTTCCTCTGCGCGCACGTGATCTGGTGTCACTGTCCTTGGCGCACGGGGTGCTTCGAAAACGCCGCCCCCGCTCCGGCCAAGTGGATGAGCTCCTCGCCATGGTGGGGGCCAGCGGCTTTGGCTCGCAGCGAGTGGGCCGGCTCTCCGGCGGGCAACAGCAACTCATCCGGCAAGCACAGGCCTTCGGCGGCGAGCCGGAGCTGTTGCTCTGCGATGAACCCTTGCTTTCCCTCGATTTTCGCGCCGCCACGGACACGGTGCGCCGGCTTGATGAGCGGCGACGTGCGGGCATGGCGGTGGTGTTTGTGACCCACTCGATTAACCCGATCCTGTCGGTGACCGATCGCGTGCTTTATATCGGCCCCAAGGGCCATATTCTCGGCACGATCTCCGAGGTGATGCGCTCGGACACGCTCAGTGAACTCTATGGAACCAAGGTGACGGTCGCCGAAGTCGACGGCCGTTTGGTGGTGGTGTAAATGGATCTGTCTAGCTTTGTCAACGACACCTCATATTTGTTGAGTGTCGGCTTCGTTCAAGATGCCCTCATCGCAGCAGCCCTGCTGGGGGTCGTCTCTGGGGTGATGACGCCCCTGATCGTGCTACGGCAGATGTCCTTCTCCGTGCACGGCACCTCAGAGTTGGCCCTCATGGGCGCCTCCGCCGCCCTGCTGGCAGGGCTCAACATCGGCGTCGGTGCTGTGGTGGGCTCGGTGATCGCCGCAATCATCTTGGCGCTACTCGGAATGAAGCGCCAGGACAGCGCCGTGGGGGTGGTGATGAGCTTCGGCATGGGCTTGTCTGTGCTGTTCATTCACCTCTACCCCGGCAAAACCTCCACCGCGTTCTCGTTGTTGACCGGTCAGATCGTGGGCGTGTCCTCCTCCTCGCTGTGGCTATTGGCAGCCGTGGTGGTGATTGTGGTGGGCGCTGTGGTGGTGTTCTGGCGGCCGCTGCTCTTCGCCAGCGCCGACCCACAACTGGCTGCGGCAAGCGGCATCAACACCCGCCTAGTGGCTGTCGGCTTTGCCATCCTCGTAGGTCTCACCGCTGCCCAATCCGTGCAGATTGTGGGCGCGCTATTGGTGATGAGCCTGCTCATTACCCCCGGCGCGGCCGCCGTTCACATCACCTCCCATCCGGTGCGGGCGGTGCTATATTCCATCGTGTTTGCCGAAGTAGCCGCGGTGGGCGGCATCGTGCTCTCCCTCGCCCCAGGGTTGCCGGTGTCAGTATTTGTCACCACCCTGTCCTTTCTTATTTATTTGGTGTGCCGCGGGGTGGGTGCGGTGCGCGGACGCCGGATCAGCGCGGCGCAGCGGCCTTCAGAGCCGCACTGCAACGCCCCATAACTCGCGCATATCATTCGCTACTCGCTGAGACCTCGAGCATCCGCGCCCCTGAGTGCCCTGTGTGCACCTAGGGGCGCACATTTTTGTGCACTCTTCCCCACTGTCACTTTATGGGTCTACGCTGCCGCTTTAACATGGCTGTGACCCCCGATGGGCGGTGCGCTGGATGATAGAGAAATATTTCATTTCAATAACGTTTGCTAGGGTTTAGTGAGTCAGCGCACACTAGGCGCTGCAACGCGGCCTAGCTAACCCCTCACCCCGAAGGCGCGGTGACCGCCGCACACCCTGCCCGCCCCACACGTCCTACGTTTGCCAAGGGAGGCGGGTGAAAATATACTTGCGACGATTTCCATAATTCCCTCCTACCTCACGGATATACATATGGCACACGAACCACACACTCAGGGCATTTCTTTTGCCGAGCGACGCCGCGTCCTCGCGGCCACCACCATCGGCACTGCCATCGAGTGGTACGACTACTTCCTCTATGCCGCGGTTGCCGGCTTGGTGTTCAAAACCACCATGTTCGGCTCCCTCGAGGGTGGACTGGCAACGGTCGTCGCCTTCCTCACCGTCGGCCTTTCCTTCCTCTTCCGACCGCTGGGCGCCTTCCTGGCCGGCCACTACGGCGACCGCGTTGGCCGCCGCGTGGTGCTCATGGTCACACTCTTCGCCATGGGTCTGGCCACCACCCTCATCGGCCTGCTACCCACCTACGAGACTGCCGGCATTTGGGGCCCCGTTCTATTGATCGCCCTGCGCATCATCCAAGGCATCTCCGCGGGTGGCGAGTGGGGCTCTGCCGTACTGCTAGCAGTGGAGCACGCCCCCAATAACAAACGCGGCATTTACGGCGCCGGCCCGCAGATCGGCGTCCCCTTGGGCCTGTTGATGTCCTCGGCCGCACTGTCGATCATGACCTACATTGCCCCCGGTGATGCCTTCATGGAATGGGGCTGGCGCATCCCCTTCCTCATCTCCATTGTGCTGGTGGGTATCGGCTACTTCGTGCGCCGCGGCGTAGACGAATCCCCCGTGTTCTCCGAAATCGCAGAGCGCAAGCAAGGGGAAGTCACCAACCCCATCGGCGTGCTGTTCAAGAACTTCCTGCCCGTGGTCCTTACTGGCGCACTGATCTTCGCCGGCAACTCCGCCGTAGGCTACATGACAGCCGGTGGCTACATCCAGAACTATGCCAGCGATAATGTCGGTATCGAACGCTCCGTGGTACTCAACGCAGTGACCGTCTCCGCTCTGACGTGGATGATTTTCACCCTCTTTGCCGGCTGGGTCTCGGACTATATCGGCCGCCGCGGCACCTACCTCATCGGCTTCACCTTGCAGGCCGTGGGCGCCGCCGCCCTCTTCCCGCTGACGAACACCGGTGAGGTAAGCAAGCTCTACATGGCGCTCATCCTGCTCACCATCGGCCTGGGCCTAACCTACGGTCAGCAGTCCGCAATGTATGCCGAGCTCTTCCCCGCCTCGATCCGCGCCTCGGGCGTATCCATCACCTACGCCTTCGGCTCCATTCTTGGCGGGGCCTTTGCCCCCACCATCGCTGCCGCTCTTGTGGGCGCCACGGGCACAACCTTCGCCGTGAGTATCTATCTGGTGCTCGCCTCGTGCATCGGCTTCTTCTGCGCCTTCATCCTTCGGGAGCGTGCCGGCATTCCTTTGGCACCTACTCACGAATCACGGCAAGCTGAAAGTCATTTTCGTTTCCAGCCCGCGCCAGAGACGGAATCGGCGCACGTTTCCTAGCCCCTGAGCTGGGATAAAAGAACACACTACGATGTTATAGTGCGCTATCTCACTTTCGTGTTGTAGCTTGGGCACTATGCCTCGCACATCGTTTTCTCAGCTCACTAGGCCGCGCCCGCTTCCTACGTGGCTGTGGTTCGCACCCACGGACCCTCCCGAGGAAAAGGAAATCCCCCTCGTCCGCGCTGCCGGCGAGGGAACATGGCCCGGCAATACTCGCGCCGTGTGGCGCGCCTTCTTCTCCTTCCCCAAGGTCTCGTCCCTCACCCTCGCCTTGGGGCTTGCGGTCGCTCCAGTGTCCGTGGTGGTGTCTCGGCTTCTTGGCGTGATCACTGACCGTCTCGTCGGCATCGATGTCTCTTTTGGCGAGGTCGTTGTTCCACTGCTCGTCATCATCGCGCTGTATCTGGTGAGCTGGATCGCCGAGGTTCACAACTCTGTTTTTGTTGATCTTGGCCGTGTGCGCCTCGCCCACCGCATCCGCAACGGCGTGGTTCAACGATTATTGCGGGCGAATGGGCTTCACACCTCCCCGGGCACAGTGATGAGCACCGTTGACGAGGATGCTCATACCATTTCTTTAACGAAGTATCTCAACACCTTCCCTCTAGGGATGGTCATGATGCTCATCGCCACCAGCATCATGGCCATCCCTATCGACTACCGGCTAGCACTACTGGTGCCTCTCGGTGGCCTCGCCACCCTTGCAGCCTCCATCTACACCGGCCGATTTATCACCAAAGTATCGTCGAATCGCCGCGCCGCAGAGGCCCGCGCCACCTCCCTCGGCACCGATCTTGCCCAAGGCTCCCGAGTGATCAAGGGCCTCGGTGCTGTTGGAACCTCGGAAAAGCGTTTCGATGAGGCCGCATCAGAGTCCTTGAAAGCAATGCTGCACGACGCCCGCATTGCCTTCTACGCCTCTCTCGCTCGGCAGCTCTGCCCCGTGGTGTTCATTGTTGCCTGCGTGGCACTCGCAGGCACGCTTGTGAACTCTGGGGATATCACCCCAGGCGAGTTCATGACCATCGTGCTCACCGCCCCACCGGCGTTGTTGGTGAGTGGCAAGGCTCTCGGACTATCGGTCGAGACCATCGCCCGAGCTAATGCCTCAGCGGAGCGCATTCATGATCTCGTTACACAGTTCGATACCTCCCCCGCCAAGCAGCCCTCCGCCCATTCCACTGCCACGGGGTTAGTGGTGGCAGATAGCGACCCCTGCTGGGCAGGACTGCGGGTACCCCATGTGAGCACGATCTTCGCTACCACCTTGCGTGAAAACCTCGACCCTGAAGAGCTACACAGCGATGCCGAGCTGCGCCAAGCACTCGAAGTGGCGTGCTGTGAAGATATTGTTCGCCGCCTCGGCGGCTATGGCCCCAACGGCGAGATGCCCACCGGTGACATCGGCGAAGCCGGCCTCAATCTCTCCGGCGGGCAACGCCAACGAGTCGGCATGGCACGAGCCGTACTCACCGGCGCAGATGTGTTGATCTTTGATGAACCCACCACGGGCTTGGACGCGGTCACGCTCTCCCACGTTGTGGCCAATGTGAAACAGCACCGTGCTGAGAAACTCACCGTAGTCATCAGCACCTCTCGGGCATGGCGCCAAGCCGCCGATAACATCCTCGCGGACTCCCCCAACCCAGCCCCAACCATGCCACTAGATAAGGAGGGCAGCTCATGAGCCAGAAAGACACGCTCGAGGTAGACGCACTGCCACCCGCCACTCCTCGCGAGAGCCTGCGCTACCTGCGCAGCCTCACCTCCTATCCCCGCCCCTGGTGGTGGATCATGATGCTCGGAGTAGCCGTGGTGGCTGTGGTGTGCCAAAACATGAGCTCGGTGGTGATGGGGCGCTCCATTGACGTCTTCTCCGGCGGTAGCTACGGAATCTTCGGATCCGGCGCATCGGCTGTGATGTGGCTACTCATCGCCATTGGCGTGCTCACCGTGGTGCACATGATCGCCAATGAACTCGTGGTGTACTTGCTCGCAATCCTCACCCGCACCGTCTCTGTGGAGCTACGCCAGCGCTGCCTTTCGGCGGTGCTGCGCGCGCCAGCACCGCGCATTCTTGAGCTCGGCACGGGCAATGTGATTACTCGTCTCACTCGTGATATCGACAACCTCTACCGCACAGTCACGATGGTGGGAGCCCGGTTGGTCATCACCGTGGTGATGTTTCCTGTCACCCTCATCGCCACGATGATGATCCACCCCCTCTTCCTTCTCTGCTGGGTGCTGGTGGGGCTTCCGGTGGCCCTCTTTCTTCGGGGCTCGCTTCGCGACCTACCGGATGCAGTCAACCGCGGAGCTGCCGCCGAGGCACAGCGCAACAACGTGTTGCTGGACTCTATTCGTGGCCTCGACACCATCCGCGCCTACGGGCTCTCGCGCTGGGCGGGCGCCCGCATGAACACCACCTCGTGGCGGGTTGTGCGGGCCGAACGAGTGATTAAACCGCTCGATTCCCGCATCCTTGGCGGCGGCTACATTGGCTTTTCCATCCTGCTACTCGCCACCACCACCTTAGGCTCGTGGATGGCCGTACACGGAATTATCACTGCAGGTCAGGCCGCTGCAGCAATCATCTTGGCGTTTCGCATGGAGATCCATATTTTCAATGTGCTCGACTTCGCTAGTTTGATCCAGTCTGCTTCCACCTCGCTCGGGCGCGCCGTGTCGCTGGCCCAACTAAGCGGCCACGATATAGCCGATACCGAGGATGATCTCACCACTCCACCCGCCATCACGGTAGAGAATCTGCGCTTTAGCTACGACGACGGGCAGTCGAATGTGATCGAACCGATGAACCTCACGCTCGCCGCGGGCAGCACGACCGCGCTGGTGGGTACCTCCGGGGCAGGAAAATCGACCCTCGCCCAGCTCCTCTGCGGGCTCCTAGAGCCTAGCGAAGGTGCGATCTACGTGGACACCCCTCACAGGCGCATCAACACCGCTGAGGTGTCCCACAACTGGGTGGCTCGCCACATCAGTATGGCGAACCAAGAGATGCACGTATTCTCCGGTACGTTGCGTGAGGATCTACAGCTAGCTAGGCCAGGAGCGAGCGATGAGGAGCTGATGGCCGCGCTGGCCGAAGCCGGCCTGCACCCGCAGTCCCCGCTGTGGCAACGCTGGTTGCCACAAGGACTAGACACCGAAGTGGGTGCCGGGCATGAGGATCTGGCACCGGAAGTGATGCAACAAATCGCCCTCGCCCGCATCGGGCTGGTAGACCCACCCGTGCTGATCTTGGACGAAGCCACCTCCGAAGCGGGGTCGGATTACGCGCGTGATCTCGAGGCAGCTGCCCAACGCGCCGCTGAGGGGCGCACCGCTTTGGTTATCGCACACCGCTTGGACCAGTCCCGTACTGCCGACCGTATTTTGGTGATGGAACACGGCCGCATCATCGAAGACGGCACCCACGAGGAGCTCATCGCCAACGGCAAACACTATGCTGCCCTCTACGCCCAGTGGGCTGGCTAGAGCACACGCATTCGCCAGTGACCTGACCATCACTACAAGAAAGCGCCTCCCCTATCGATAAATAAGGGGAGGCGCTGCTGCGTGAAGCGGAATCCCAGCACAGATGTGCTCGGTGACGCTTGCGACAGACTCGGACGGGTCTAGAGCCCGAGACGGCGAGGTATGGATGTCTTGACCGAAGTGAGTGTAACAGGTTTGAGGCGTGATTCTACCGTGGCCGGTTTCAGGTGCTGCTAACGAGTACGTGCGAGCCTAGTTGACGAAGGGCGCTGGTGAGGTCCGTCGGTGTTGGTGCGGCCACATAACTAATGCGCACACAACGCGAAGACGAGTCGGCCGAAGAGTAGAGGCGACCGTCAGATAGTAATACTCTCTGCGCCAATGAAGCCGCGGCAAAATCGGCCGCTTGCCAAGGCTGGGGTAACTCCATCCACAAGTGGTATCCCGCCGTTGGCAGGTGGGAAACGGAAACAGTTGGCATATATTCCCGAATGGCCGCTAGTGCTGCAATACGCCGTTGGGAAAGACTTCTACCCAAGGAGAGAAGGTGCCGCTTCCAAGAAGGACTCTTGACAAGTTCGAGGGCTAGAAGCTGTTGCTGAGTAGGAATGAGCATCGAATGGATGGCTTGAGTCTCCCTGATGCGCTGCGTAATGTCACCACGACTCACTATGGCAGCGATCCGTAAGTTTGAAGATGCTGCTTTTGTGAGTGAACGAATGTGGATCACCGCGCCCGAAGTGTCGTCACGTACCAAAGGTGGCAATAGCGACGGGGAATCGTGATGCTTTAGATAGCGGGCAAAATCGTCTTCAATAAGGAATGCGTGATGCCTTCTTACAAGCGCTAACAGACGATCTCGGCACTCTCCCGGCATCGTAATGCCCGTGGGATTGTGGGCTGTCGGCTGGACAACTACGAGCCGAGCGCGGGTCTGAATCAAGACCTTTTCGAGCGCTTCGAGATTCATACCTTGTGGAGTCATAGGTATCGGTACGGGGTGGAGGCTTGCAGCTCGAGATGCGGCCAAAATGCCAGGATAGGTGAGATCCTCCACAAGGATCTGATCCCCGGGCTGCGATAATGCCTGCATGAGGATGCTCAGGGAGGCCTGTCCACCACTACAAATGGTGACGTCCGAATGAGAAAGATCGCCACCTATTTCCTGGGCAAACCATGAACGGAGTTCGACCAGCCCCGCAAGTGGTCCACGTTTCCACGCATCAGGGTGACGAGCACTGCGTGATGCTGCTCTCTGCAGCAACGACAAAGGCTGCAGAGATTGGTGCAGATAGCCACTGCTGAGGTCAGTGACCTCCACGCCAGGAATACTTAACGCTGTACTCAATCCACTGGCGTCGATTTTTCTGTGTATTCCTGCTCGTGTACGAGATGCAGGAATCTCAAGGAGTCCGTTTTGCCAAGATGTCTCGCGTGGAACGGCTTCAGTAAAAGGTCGAAGCGTATAGGTACCGTCGCCAGGACGCGTTTCCACAAGCCCCCGCTCGGACAGTAGCGATAACGCAGCACTAATGGTTGAAGCGCTAACCTCAAACCGTTTCACGAGCATACGCGTGGAATCCAAGCGCGTTCCTGGAGGAACATTATCAATTTCACGAGTGAGAGTTGCCACAACTTTTTCGGCACTGCTACCATAAACCATGAGAATACATGATAGCGATACTACTGGGAAAATGCCAGCGGTACTCCAGTCTGGGTTTCTACTGGCCAGCCTCGGAGTCCTTGCTTTTTCGTTCAGCTTTCCCGGCACAGTCTGGGCAATGGACAGTTTTGGTCCGTGGACCACAACAGGGCTTCGAGGAGTGGTAGCGGCGCTGCTTTCGATCGGAGCTCTATGGAGATTCCGTGTGGCAGCACCGCAACGAAGCGACTGGCTGGCGTTAACGATCGTCGCTGGAGGATCCTGCCTCGGGTTTCCGCTGCTGACTGCACTAGCGTTGCAAACCACCGGAACAGGACATTCCGCAGTCGTAATTGGCACCCTTCCCATGTGTACGGCGGTCATCGCCAGCATGGTCAGTGGGCAGCGCCAACCCCTTGCATTCTGGGGCGCTGCCAGCGTTGGAGCAGTCACTGTTGTCGCATTTTCCCTTCTTCGGCACGGGGGAGCGCCAAGCGTGGGGGATATCCTCCTCTTCGGGGCTGTTGTTGCATGCGGATTGGGATACGCCTACGGAGGATTCCTCTCGAAAACGATGCCAGGCTGGCAGGTGATTGCATGGGGTAACGTAGTTGCACTGCCGGTGAATCTCATCGTGACTGGATTCGCGCTAGGGCATGAGCCTGTCCACCTCACTGCTATGGGGCTTCTTGGGCTTGCCTACGTGGCCGGGGTATCCCAGTTCCTAGGATTCGTCGTGTGGTACTCCGGTATGGCGAAAATGGGAGTAGCACGGGCAAGTCAAATTCAGCTCGCACAACCCTTGCTTACAGTTGTCTGGTCAATCCTCTTTATGGGCGAAGTTCTCGATCCGATCATCTTCTCCGCAGCTGTGATCGTTATTGTCTGTATCGCAGTGACTCAGAGAGTGAAAAGCTAACGATTCACATTGGTTTGTTGAGTAGGTTCGAATCTCCGCTCGGTTGAATGTTTACATCCCACGATCGTCTTGTCTGTTAGGTCTGCGTGGATGTCTGATTTCATGCTAAGCAGCATCAAGCAGTTGGGTTCGAGCCCTCTTCGATAGGTTTGCCTACTAAGCGTTGGCGGAGGACGCCGGCAAACTCTGACAGTAGCGCATAATTTTTGCCCCATTTCGTATCAGCCACGAGACGGCATAGGCCTTCGCTCGCGAAACGATCGTTTGAAAGAGAGGTAAGGCTAAGCCCGCTAGCGCCAAGATGTAGCTTTTCTAGTCACAAAGCATGTTAGGTTCACAGGTCGTGACCGCAGTGAAGTTCCTATTTTCCGCCCACTTCTTTGGACGTGCTAAAAGCGCCTCCCCTATCGATAAATAAGGGGAGGCGCTGCTGCGTGAAGCGGAATCCCAGCACAGAGGTGCTCGGTGACGCTTGCGACAGACTCGGACGGGCCTAGAGCCCGAGACGGCGCTGGCGGGCGAACTCGCTGAGTACCACACCCGCTGCCACTGAGGCGTTGAGGGATTCGACCCACTCGGCCATCGGCACCGACATGAGCGTGTCGCAGTTTTCCCGCACCAGCCGGGAGATTCCCTTGCCCTCGGAGCCGACCACGATCACCACGGGAGTGGTGCCATCATAGGTGTCGAGGGTGTGGTCCCCACCGGCGTCCAAACCCACCACTTGGTAGCCATTGTCTTGGAAGGTTTTGACGGCGCGCGTCATGTTAGTCACCTTCGACACAGGCACTCGGGCGGCCGTACCGGCAGAGCTACGCCAAGTCACGCCGGTCACTTGGGTGGAGCGGCGCTCGGGGATCACCACGCCGTGGCCACCGAAGGCAGCCACAGAGCGGATGATCGCGCCAAGGTTACGCGGGTCGGTGATGTTATCGAGGCACACCACCATGCCTGGCTCGGGCCGCGCGGCGGTCTCCGCGATGAGGTCATCGAGATGCTTGTACTTATAGGGCTCGATGAGTAGCCCGATTCCTTGGTGCAGGCCGTTGCCGGTCATCTGGTCCAGTTCGGGGCGCGGAACCTCAACGATGGCGATGTCCTTGGACTTGGCGAGGGTCACGGCCTCGTTGAGCCGCTCATCATAGGCAGTTCCCGCTGCCACATAGAGGGTCTGGGCGGGCACTTTGGCGTGAAGGCACTCCACTACCGGGTTACGGCCTACCACCAGCTCATCGATAGTGGTCTTTTTAAAGTGGCGGCCCTGATCGCGGCGCTTCTTTTCCTGCTTGGCCTTGTATGCCTTGTGGTATTCGCGGTCCTCGGCCTTCGGGGTGGGGCCCTTGCCGCGCAGAGCTTTACGGCCCAAACCGCCGCTGCCCTTGGTGGCACCCTTCTTATTGGATTTACGCACGCCGCCGTGCCGGTTTTTCTGTCCCATGATTGTCCCTAATTTCTCACACATCGTCTCGCGCACAATCCCCACCGCCCATGCTGATCGGGCGTGGGTGCACGGTGGGCTGGCCCGCGGCCGCGTTGAAGCGGCTGTGGTTCCAGCGCGTCCGGTTAGCTTAGCTTAATGTCCAGCTCGCGCCATCTTTGGTGTCTACCACGGTGATTCCAGCGGCCTTGAGACGATCGCGCACCTCATCGGCGGTAGCCCAATCCTTGGCGGCGCGGGCCTCGGCGCGGCGCTCCAACTCGGCACTGACCAGCACATCGAGCGCCTTGGTGGCTTCGGAGGTGCCCTGTTCGCGGCGTGAGGCCCACACGGGCGACTGCGGGTCAACACCAAGTACTGCGGCCATAGCCCGCACCTGGCCGGCGCAGACGCGGGCATCCTCATCGCGGCCATCGGCCAGAGCCTGATTACCGCGGCGCACCGCGTTGTGGATCTCCGCCAGTGCGGCGGGCACACCGAGGTCATCGTCCATGGCTTCCTCGAAGGCCTCGGTCCACGTGGTGGATTCCACGGCACCAACTCGATCGAGGAAGGCCTCAATACGGCGATAACCTTGGGCGGCTTCGGTAAGCGACTGCTCGGAGTACTCCAACATGGATCGATAGTGCGCGGAGCCTAGGTAGTAGCGCAGCTCCACTGGGCGTACCAGTTCAAGAATGTTCGGCACCGACAGCACGTTGCCCAGGGATTTCGACATCTTCTCCCCGGACATCGTCACCCACCCGTTATGCATCCAGAAGTTGGCGAAACCATCGCCGGCGGCGTGGGCTTGGGCTGTTTCGTTTTCGTGGTGCGGGAACTGCAAATCCAGCCCACCGCAGTGGATATCGAACTCGGATCCGAGATACGTGGTGGCCATGGCGGAGCACTCGATATGCCAGCCGGGTCGGCCCGGCCCCCACGGCGAGGGCCACGAAGGCTCACCGGGCTTGGCCGCTTTCCACAGAGTGAAGTCGCGCGGATCGCGCTTGCCCGTACCGGCGGATTCTCCCTGGTCGAGTTCGTCGAGTTTTTGCCCCGAGATCACGCCATAGTCGGCGATGGTGCTGGGCTGGCAGTAGACGTTGCCGTCGGCGGCATAGCCATGGCCATTATCGATGATGCGCTGGATGTAGTCGATCATCTCGGTGATATGGCCGGTGGCGCGCGGCTCGAGCGAGGGCGGAGTCACGCCCAGCTGGTCATAGGCCCAAGTAAAGGCCCGCTCGTGGGTGGCGGCCCACTCCCACCAGGGGCGGCCGGCTTCGGCTGCTTTCGCCAGGATCTTATCGTCAATATTGGTGACATTGCGGACGAACGCCACATCGAGGCCCTTGGCCTCTAGCCAGTTACGCAAAATGTCGAAAGCCACACCGGAGCGCACGTGCCCGATATGCGGAATGGTTTGCACGGTAGCGCCACAGAGATAGACGCTGGCGTGGCCTTCTCGCACGGGTACAAAGTCACGTTGGCTGCGGGTTGCGGTGTCAAAAATGCGTAGAGTCACGCCGTTTAGTCTAACGGTTGCCACACCACGGCGGTAGCAACGGCGGCTCGCCCCTCATGGCGGCCCGTGAACCCCAAGTGGTCGGTGGATGTGGCCGCGATCGACACGGGGCAACCCAAAATCTCGGAGATCTTTTCTTCTGCTTCTTGTCGACGCTGCCCTAACCGCGGAGATTGGCCCACAAGCTGGGCGGCAGCGTTGCCGATGACATAGCCCTTCTCGCTCAGCAGCTGGCGGCATTCCCGCAACAGTTGCTCCCCACTGACACCGTCATACTCGGCTCGTCCCACGCCGACGAAGGTACCCAAATCGCCGAGGTTGGCCGCCGAGAGCAGGGCGTCGACAAGCGCATGTGCAACTACGTCTCCATCGGAATGCCCTTCACAGCCGGGCTGATCGGGAAAAAGGAGGCAGGCAATCCAGCAGTCTTTGCCTTCTTGCACCTGATGGGCGTCGGTGGCGATGCCGACTCGGGGAATGATGGGGCTAGTCACTAGGCACCTCGAAAATCGTGGATTCGGCACTGTCGGTCACCTGCGTGGCCAACAGCATGTCCATGGGGGTGGTCACTTTAAAGGCCATCGGATCGCCTTGGACGCAGTGCACCGGCACCCCGTACCACTCCATCAGGCTGGCATCATCGGTGGCCACGAAACTCGGCTGGTCAAAGTAAGCGCGATTGGCCTCGCGTAACGCTGCCAAGTCGAAACCTTGGGGGGTTTGAACTGCGCGCAAGGCCGAGCGGTCTGGGGTTGCCTCAACCTGCACGTGCCCCTCAACCTCACGCACCTGCTTGATGGTGTCTGCCACCGGCAGCACGGGAATCACCGCGGGTGCACCTTGGATCACGGCACGGGCGACGCGGGCGATCATCCCCGGCGGGGTGAGAGCGCGGGCGCTATCGTGCACCAGCACCACACCATCCGTGTGCGGGATAGCCTGCAGTCCGCGCCACACAGAATCGGCACGCTCGGCGCCGCCGTGCACCACGGTGACCGCCTCGTCTAAGTCGCGCTTGCGCAGCAGACGATGGGCGTAGTCCTCCATATCGGGACTGACCGTGACCACAATGGCATCAACCACCTGGGAGGTGAGCATCGCGGTAATGCTGCGCTCCAGCAGGGTAATGCCACGCAGGGGCACAAAAGCTTTGGGCATGGGCGCCCCGAGGCGCGTGCCGGAACCAGCTGCGGCGATGATCGCTGTCACTGTGGGGGACATGGCGGCGCGGGTGGTGTTAGTCGTCGAAATTGAGATCGTCGAGGTCCACGTCCTCGAGGTCATCTTCCTCGACGGGGGCAGTGACACCGGAGGCGGCGGCGCGGTGTCGGGCAATGGCCTCTGCGTACTGCTTCTCCAGCTCCTCCGCCTTGGACTCGTCCAACTCCTTGGCCAAAGCCAGTTCGCCTACAAGAATCTGGCGGGCCTTAGCCAGCATGCGCTTCTCGCCGGCGGAGAGGCCACGGTCTTGATCGCGGCGCCAAAGATCGCGCACTACCTCAGCCACCTTATTCACATCACCCGAGGCGAGGCGCTCTTGGTTCGCCTTGTAGCGGCGAGACCAGTTGCCGGCTTCTTCCACGTCCGTATCGCGCAGCACCGAGAAGACCTTGCGCAGGCCCTCATCGCCCACCACGTCACGCACGCCCACCAGCTCTACATTTTTGGCAGGAACACGCACCACCAGATCGGACTGCAGAATCTGCAGCACGAGGAAGTCGAGCACCTCGTCTCCCATTTGCCGCTGCTCCGTGGCCTCGATGCGGGCAGCACCGTGATGGGGGTAGACGACTGTGTCTCCGACCTTAAATTCCATACTTTTTTGCACTCTCTTCACTGGGGAAATGTGTGACTCACTGTGTTGGCGGCTCCACAGTTCGCGGCCCGCGCACAGCGCCGCGATACTGATAGCTAAAGCGCGTCTATTCTAGCACGCCAGCACCGTTGCCTCGGCCGCGGCCTCAGGCCGGCGAGAGCCTTCGCTGTCGCCCTCTGCCGCCGCCTCCACCCGTCTCGCGAACCCGCCCCCACACACCGCTTCGCTACCCAGACACCCCACCTCGAGGCGTCGATGGAGGGACATGCGCCCAGTTCAGCCACCTTTATCGGACAGATACTGCAACGAACAATGGGGCTATAGCGGCTGGGTTCGCCCTGGCGCGCGCTGCCATGTGACACCAGCGGCACGCAGTGGGATAGTGTGCACTTAGCAGGCGGTAATACCTGTCTCATTCTCGCCCCCGTACGGGGAAGAAACTGTGTGAATAACCTTAGAATTGGCTAGAGTGACTGTTAATAATCTAGATCCATGCGAAGCCTTAGATGGAGGGCATTGAACGTGAAGAATCCACTGAACTCGGCAGCCCGTCGCGCCGGACTGGCTGCGGTGGCCGGCCTCTCGGCCCTTGCACTCGCCGCCTGTGGCGCTGGCCAGGTCACTCAGACCTCTGACCAGGTTGCCGCTGTGGACGGTGCCTCCGCTGGCACCGAGGATGGTCTCATGGCTGTGCGTGATGTCCACGTGATCGTGGAGGATGACGCCACCACTGGGCTGAAGTTCACTGCGATCAACCAGGATCCCAGCGGTACCTCTCACACCCTCCAGTCCATCAAGGTTGATGGCAATGAGGTTCAGCTCTCCGCCAATCCTTCGCTGGGTCAGGACTGCTCCTTGGTGGCCGACACCGAGCAGAACATTAAGGAACTGAAGAAGCCGAGCAAGGGCGAGGCCTGCATCACCTACGCCACCTCCACCGTGAACAACCCGGGCTTCCCCGTCGGCGGCAATGTCGGCGTTACCTTCACCTTCGATGATGGCACGATCGAGATGATCGCTACTGTCTCCGGCAACCAGCAGGAGACCTTCATGAACGACCGCGACGTGGAGAACTAAACCGCCCCACATCGCGCACGTGCCCTGTCCGGTATCATCAGCACTTTCCCGCACGAGTTGATGGTGCCGGATTTTTGCATCCCCACACGCTTCGCGTCTCCCTCGGCGCTAAGCTCGCATCACCACTCTCACGCGGCTGCTTTCGCGTCGCATCACCGCTGGTCGCACCACCGCTAGCCATTCCAGTGCCCCGCACCATCGCTGACCACTGACCGCACCGCCGCCCCTCCCGAAGAAAGGCCCCGCCCCATGGCTCGCAAACCCAAAACGGCATTTGTCTGCTCCGAGTGCGGCCACTCCAGCCCGAAGTGGCTGGGCCGCTGCCCGAGTTGCGGTGAATGGGGCACGCTCTCGGAACAGGCTGGCACCGCCCCCGCAGCGACACGCGGCAGCGCGGGCTCGCGCTCGCCCCGAGGGTTTACGCCCACTACAGCGGCGACGTCGATCACCAGCATTGACCCTGCATCCTCGCTGGCGGTGACCACCGGCATCTCTGAACTGGACCGAGTGTTGGGGGCGGGGATTGTGCCTGGCTCGGTCGTGCTCATGGCCGGTGAGCCAGGGGTGGGCAAGTCCACGCTCTTGCTCGAGGTGGCCGCCCGCTGGGCAGCCCAGCGTGAGGGGGACTCTACCCGCACCGCGCTGTATGTCACCGCGGAGGAATCTGCGGGCCAGGTACGTATGCGCGCCGAACGCACCGGCGGACTGCGAGACAGCCTCTATCTTGCGGCGGAGTCGGATCTGGACACTATCTTCGGTCATATCTCCCAGCTGCAGCCCTCATTGGTGATTGTGGATTCGGTGCAGACGGTCACCGCCGCCGATGTCGATGGGGTTCAGGGCGGAGTGGCCCAGTCCCGGGCGGTCACCGCGGCGCTGACCAGTATGGCGAAGGCCTCCGGGATCCCGGTGCTCCTCGTGGGCCATGTGACCAAGGATGGAAACGTGGCTGGCCCGAGGGTGCTGGAGCACCTCGTGGATGTGGTGCTCAACTTCGAGGGCGATAAGCATTCCTCGCTGCGCATGCTGCGCGGGATGAAGAACCGTTTTGGCGCCACCGACGAGGTGGGCTGTTTTGAGCAAACCTCCTCGGGGATCAAGGAAGTTAAAGACCCCTCGGGGCTTTTCCTGTCGCATATGGGCACCACCCCAGATGGCTCGGCGGTGACGGTGACCATGGACGGGGTGCGCCCCATGCTCGCCGAGGTGCAGGCGCTGTTGGTGGACACCCAGTCCAAGAATCCTCGCCGTGCGGTCACTGGTCTCGATGCCACCCGAGTACCGATGATCCTCGCAGTCTTGGCGGCGCGCGCCCAGAAACGCTCGGACGATAAAGAGGTGTATGTGGCCACCGTTGGCGGAATGCGGGTGAGCGAACCGGCCGCCGATCTGGCGGTGGCGCTGGCCACGGTAAGTGCCATGAATCGCCGGCCTCTACCCTCGCGCACGGTGGTGTTGGGCGAGGTGGGTCTGGCTGGGGAGATCCGCCGCGTGCCGGATGCGGACAAGCGACTCGTAGAGGCGAGCCGTCTAGGGTATAGCCGCGCCATTGTTCCCGCCGGCAACCTCGCCGCTGGAACTCCCAAGGGGGCGCGATCGATGGATATTACAGAAGTAGCCACGATCCAGGATGCGATCGTGGCTTTGGATTCGAGGCGCTAACGACTAGATGAGGTTGAAGGTAATGGCCTCAGAGGCGTTATCACCGATCACCGTGTGCAGGAAGTAGGCGCCCTTGGGTGCCTTCTGCCGATTCTCACACTGCCCAGGCTGGGAAGTAGTTACGGACCACTGTGCCTGGTATTTCGTGTCGCTGCCCGCTTCAAAGACCTTCTCGGAATCGTCCTCTGGGGGGTTGCAGTCCGTGTCTGCCCACACTCGCTGGTTTGTCTCGAGGTCATAGACCTCGTAGCGCAGCTCTTCCTTGCTCAAGTCGATGGTGCAGTCCGCCTCGGTGGGATTGTGCACCACCATGTAGAAGACAGGGGTCTGGCCGGGGGCGAACTCGGCGTGATTCAGCTTGGCCTCAATCTGAAGGTCTTCCAGGCTGCAGCTAGGTTTCGGCTCTTCTTTCGCGGAGGTTTCGGCGCTTGTCGACGCCTCCTCGGTCTCCGATTCACTCGTCTCCGAGCTCGTATCCTCGCTGGTGGACGAGCTGGAGGTGGTGGTGTCGGCGGCGTTATCTGGTTCGGCGGAGTTATCGTCCCCACCAGCCAGCGCGCTAATGATCCACACAAGCAGGCCAATGACGACAACCAAGATCACCACGGCCGCCACGCGGCGGCGCATGTAGATCTCATCGGGCAGTCTCTTCTGCGGTCTGGGAGCGTTCACGGCTTCTAGCTTAACTGCATCGCCGCCGCCCCGGCCCGCAGCCACTCCGGCGTGTCTACCTCGTTCTTACAGCTCAGCGCCCAATTCTTCGCGCGCACGACCTAGTTAACGCCAAGGGCGGCGAGCTTCTCCACCACGCCGTCGTCGATGCGGTAGCGCGCGCCCACGACACCAAGCGAGCCGGCGTCGATAAGCTCCTGAATCACAGGGATACGGTGAATCACCGACTTCAGGGTTTGCAGGGCATGCTCCCGCTCAAAATCATCGGTGGTGGTGTTGCCCTTGCGGCGGGACTCAATCACAGATGGTGCCACCTGCTGCACCAGTTCGCGCTGGAAACGCTCCGGAATGGGCCCTTCATCAAGAGCTCCGACGGTGGCGGCCACCGCACCGCAATACTGGTGCCCCAGCACCACCAGCAGCGGCACACCGAGGCCTTCTACTGCGAACTCGAGAGAGGCCAGCACCGCATTGTCCACCGTTTCGCCAGCGGTGCGAATGACGAAGACATCACCCAGACCTTGATCGAAGATGGTCTCGATGGGCGCGCGCGAATCCGAGCAGGCCAGCACGCACACATTGGGCGCCTGGCCTTCGCGCAGCTCCTCACGGCGCTGCGAGCTCTGGCGCGGATGCGCAGGGCTCATGGCCTGCCACCGCTGGTTGCCCTCCTGCAACGCATCCCACGCTTGCTGTGGGGTGAGAGTCGTCTGATTTTCTGCTTTAGCCATACTGTCATTGTTCCACTCCAGCAGGGCATCGTGGGTGGATACTACTCAAAACGAGGGTGGCTACTAGGCTAAGGAACTCAGATGATCGACTCGGATGCACTTCTCACATGGTTCAGCGCCCACCGCCGCCCGCTGCTGTGGCGCGCTCCCGGCACCACCGCCTGGGGAGTGCTCGTCTCTGAAGTGATGAGCCAGCAGACCCCAGTGGCCCGCGTGGAGCCCCGGTGGCAGGACTGGATGCAGCGATGGCCTACCCCACAGCATGTGGCCGAGGCCTCCACTGCGGAGATCCTCACCGCCTGGGACCGGCTTGGTTATCCCCGGCGCGCGCTGCGGCTCAAGGAATGCGCCCGCGCCATCACTGAGCAGCACAATGGCGAGGTCCCCGACGAGCTAGCTGCGCTTTTGGCGCTGCCTGGAATCGGCGATTACACCGCTCGGGCGGTGCTGGCTTTTCATTATCGACGCCGCGTACCGGTAGTCGATACCAATGTTCGGCGGGTGATCTCGCGGGCTGTGCACGGCCGCTTTCTTCCGCAGCCTGCCCGCAAAAAAGACCTCGCCGACGTGGAGACACTGCTACCAGAAGGAGACGATCCCGCCACCCACGACAAGGCCGCAGAGATCTCCACCGCCATCATGGAACTAGGCGCCTTGGTGTGCACCGCGTCCTCGCCGAACTGCCTTGAGTGCCCAGTTCTCACGAGCTGCCGATGGCAGCAGCTAGGATGCCCTGAACCCAGCGCAGCGGAGCTGGAGGCCAGCAAGAAGCGGGTGCAAAAGTTCCAGGGAACTGATCGCCAAGTACGGGGCAAGATCATGGCTCTCGCCCGGGCTCACACCCGCGTGGGCCACGCCGAGATTGATGCCATCTGGGAAGACAAAGCGCAGTTGTCGCGGGCACTGTATTCGCTTCTGGACGATGGCCTCCTAGAAGCGGTGGGCACGGACGCTTTCGCCCTGCCCGAGTAGACGCGCTAAAAGGGGGCGTTAACTACCGCAGCAGGCCATAAACAGGGTAGGCTTACTTTATCTTTTTCGCCAGACTCAAGGGAGCCCATGACTGCCCTCACCACCCGGCGCGCCCCTTCCGCCCCTGCCCAGCGCCCCCGCAGCCACCGCTACCGCAGCCTCTGGATCACAAGCCTCATCGGGGCATGTGCACTCAGCGTGATCGCCAATATCGCGCTCGGCCAGTACGGCATCTCCCCGCAGCGCATCCTCGAATCCCTTGCGGCAGGCCCCTTTGATGCGGCTGGGGCGGATGCCACTCACTCGGTGGTTTGGAATGTGCGGATGCCTCGCGTCGCCCTCGGCCTGCTGGTGGGTGCGGCCCTCGGAGTGGCAGGCTCTTTATTGCAGGGTTTGCTCGGTAACCCACTAGCCGAGCCTGGAGTGATCGGCGTGACCAGCGGTTGTGCGGTGGGCGCAGCCGTGGCCATTGTGTTCAACCTGGTGTTTGTCTCCACCGCGACGGTGCCCGTACTGGCTTTTATCTCCGGCATAGCCACTGCGGCATTGGTGTACATGCTCTCTTCTGTTCGCGGCAGCGTGAAGGTGGTGACCCTGATCCTCACCGGCATCGCAGTCAATGCCGTGGCCGGAGCAGCCATCAGCTTTTTGGTGTATCTAGCTCCCACCACCTCTCGTGAGCAAATCATCTTCTGGCAGATGGGCTCCCTCAACGGCGCGCAATGGCCGCATGTGGTGACGGTACTGATCCCGATTACGGTGTGCGTGATTATCGCCATTCGCATCTCCCCCTCGCTGGACCTTTTGGCTTTGGGCGAACGAGCAGCCGCCCACGCGGGGGCGAATATGAAACTGCTACGCCCTGCGGTAATCGCCCTATCTACCGCCCTGTGCGCCGCGGCGGTGAGCTTCGCCGGCATTATCTCCTTCGTGGGGCTCATCGTGCCGCACATCCTGCGCCAAGGAATAGGGCCGTCGAACCGCTGGCTCGTGCCACTGTCTGCAGTCGGCGGCGCCACCCTCGTCACCGGCGCAGACCTGGTGGCTAGGATCCTCATTTCCTATTCCGAGCTTCCCATCGGTATCTTCACCGCCCTCGTGGGCGGGCCGATGTTCTTCATGCTGCTGCGCCGCAACCTACTCAAGCGCGGCCACATCTAATCCCGACCATCATTCGAGACGATCGATTCTTTCCAAGGCGCGCACCCATGAGCACTCCCCTGCTATCGGCACATAACCTCACCGTGAGCATCACCGTGGATAACACCACTCGCGAACTGCTCAGCGATATCTCCATCGAGCTTCACCCCGGCGAGATCCTCGGACTCATCGGCCCCAATGGGGCAGGTAAATCTACTCTGCTCGCGGCCCTATCTGGGGACTACTCCCCCACTCACGGCGAGGTGCGGCTCGCAGGCCGCAGTTATACCGACACCTCCCCACGCACCGCCGGCCAGCTACGCTCAGTCATGCTGCAAGACACTTCGGTGGCCTTCTCTTTTAGCGTCGCTGACGTGGTGGCCATGGGTCGTACCCCGTGGACATCCGATCCGACACGCGATGCGAAGATCGTAGATGACGCCCTCGAGCTGCTCGATCTCACCGATTTCGCCGATCGCGAGGTGTCAACACTTTCCGGCGGGGAGCGCGCCCGCGCAGCCCTAGCGCGCGTGATTGCACAGCAGTCTCAGGCGATGCTTCTGGATGAACCGATCGCTGCCATGGACATCGGCCGCGCCGAGGCCACCATGCACACAATTCGAGAGGTGGCCAACGGTGGCCGTGGTGTGTTGATCATTGTCCACGATCTCGCCACCGCCGCCCGCCACTGTGACCGCCTCGTGCTACTTCACCGCGGCCGAGTCGCAGCTACCGGCACCCCACGCGAGGTGTGCACCCCTGAGATCCTGAGCGCGGTCTACGGCTGGAACATAGATGTCTCGTGGGATGGCGATCAGCCGTGGATTCGGCCCCGCTAGCACATCCGACTCACCCCTCTCACGCCGCAGCAGCGCTGTTTTAGTGCTCGAGCGGAACCTGATCCAGTGGGCAAGCGGGGTGTATAGGCATAACCGCGCACACATCAGTGCCCGAGTACCACTGGGATACTCGGGCACGTTGCCTTGTGCGGTCGCGGAAGGTTGACCAGCTCGGCGGTTTTAGAGCATGTCCTGCTTCGATCTCCGCAGGCGAGCACGCAGGATCAAGGCCACACCAAGCACGCTGATGATGCCAGCGGTGATCGCCAAGCCGCGCACCGCGGCCCCTGTGCGCGCTAAATCCGACGGCGAATCAGCTGCCGCTGCCTCCGCTATCTCCTCGCGTTGCTGCTGAGAGATCGGAACCACCGGGTTTTCGACCGGCCGGGGCGAGGAATCAGCATCCGCGCTACCATCGTGCACCCCAGCTTCGCGATGCTCTGCATTCTCCACAGCGGGGGCGCGATCCTCTTCCTGAGTGGTCTCGGACGTAGCTGTTTCTTCTGCCGGCTGCGGAGAGGAGGTGTGCTCCCCGCTCGGCTCGACACTGGGCTCCGTGGGGTGAGTGCTCGGGTCCGCCGTGGGGTCGGCGCTGGCTTGCGTTGTTGTCTCAGCACTGGGCGAGGAACTCTCCGCGCTAGTAGGTGAAGGTTGCTCGCTCGTAGCTTCCTCGGTGGAGCTCGGGGTGCTCGTCACACTCGTCTCAGTGTTCTCGGCTGCCTCGTCCGGTGAGGCTGAGGGCTCAGCTGAATCCTCGCCACCGGCATCCTCGGTGGGCTCGGTCCCGGCGCTCTCGGTCGCGGTGGGCTCAGCAGGCTGGGCGGGCTCGGTTGCGGTGGGCTCGGTTGAGGTCGGCTCACTCGACTCGGGCGAATAGCTGCTCTCCTCGGGCTCGGAAGGCTCGGAAGGCTCAGAAGTCTCAGAGGGCTCGCTACTTTCGCTACTCTCCGGGCTCGCAGTGCTTTCACTGCTGTCGCTGCTTTCACCGCCCGAGTTGCCGTCATCTTCGGAGTCTTCCGCGGCATCGTCGAGAAGCTCTTTGTCCTCGGCTTCGCTATCAACAGCTAACGCCTCGCTGGTGGCGAAACGATTCACCTCGAGGTAGTCCTCGTAGGTAGTGGTGTCGGTCACTAACCCGCCGGTGATGATGTCTTCGCGGCTGCGCACTACGAGCACCCGCGTGGTGCCGCTGGTTCCCTTGGTATTCGGGATGGTCTGTTTATCGTTGACCTGCAACGTTTCCATATCCACCACGTTGAGAGATCCATCGCCCTCGGCTGTCACCACTGCCGTTCCATCATCGAGGGGCACAATTCCCGAGATACTGTAGATGCCATCGATCTGGGCGGCATCGCTCAGCGCAGTGAGCGCGCCGTTGTCGTAGGTGAAAAACTGCACGCGGGAGCCCTTGGTGTAGCGGCTGTTGTAGAAAGCCACCGTGTCACCAGCGACCACCATGCCGGAGGGGCGGATCGTGCTGGCCACAGCCTCGCCACCAGGTATCACGGTGGTTTCGAGCTCTTCGGCGAGAGGATCGATGCGCAGCGGCGGTACCCGCCATGTGCCATCTTCCCGATCCACCCCGGTTGCAGGGAAAAACAGCAGGGAACCGTCGGCAAGCACTGCCATATCACGCATCGGAGAGAACCAGTAATTCTCGCCGTAGATGGAGCTGAGCGCCAGATCAGAGGCGGAATCCAACCCGTCGATGGTGGAGCGAACATTGCGGATGGGCCGCTCGCTGCGGCTGCCATCGCTGGTTACGCTCAGCAGCGATGCGTTGCCCGCGCCAAGGTTGCGCACGGCGTAGAGCACCCAGCCCTCGGTGGTGCGGGCGCTGGCTATCCCAGCGATCGGGCCGGCCTCGTCCTTGGCGATCACCTCAGTGATGTTCTCGAGCCCGCGCGGGCCCACAGTTGCCTGCTTGACCACCCCATCATCGAGGAAGAAAAGGACGTTAGGTTCTGGCGAGATCACCCACACACTGCCATCAGAGACAATCGGCAGGTGGTGGATCTGCTGCATCGTACGGGCATCGACCACACTGAGTGCATTCGTTGTGGCCACCACGAGATAGTCCCCCACAGACACAGCGCGCGATGCCCCCGCCTTGAGATCCGTGCGTACCCCGCCCACCAGCTTGCGCCCGCCCTCGGCCGCGGCTGGCATCCCACCGGCACCCACATAGGAAAATGAGACCGGCGCCAGCGGACTGCCGAGGTTATAGAAGTTGGAAAAGGCCCGCACCCCATCAACGGTGAGCGTGGGCACTAGATTATTCCAGCGCGCCACCTTCCCATCCTGGGAGAACCTGGCTGAGGAGGGGTTAATCGTGGCTATGCGCGCCCGCTTCTTCTCAAACACATCACCGCTGGGGTACTGCTTGGCGTACACATCCACCTCAAGATAAGAATCCTCGCCCACCACAACCGTGGGATCGCTGAACTCGAGGTCAAGATCGCAGTTGCCGCGCGCTGGGGCTTGCCCGCCGCAGTACTGCAAAAAATGCACGGTGCCGCTGAACTCAGCGCGGGTTTGAGTGCTCCCCTCATCGAAGCTGACGTTTTTCAGCGCAAAGCGGTAGCCACGCTCGACGAGATCATCGTCTCCCGCATTTTTACTCGCTCCGCCGCTGACACTAGTCGCCCCGCCGACATAGTTGATAAAGCTCTCGCGCAACGCCCACTCCATGGACTGCACAGCCTCAACATTGCTTGTCGACGCCACCTCGCCGCCATCGCCGTGCTGCGCCATGGCATATCCGCCAGGGTGAATGACCCCGACCGTGGAGACAGTGGTGACGGCCATACACGCCACAATCGTGCGGGCGAGAATCGCCTTAGGGTGGATGCGGCTAGATGCTGTCACGGTGACCTCACTCAATAGTTTCCGACAGCCCACGCTTAGGCTGCCCTTGTCTTTATTGAGCAAACTACATCCGGAACACCGTCGAAAATGGGGGGACGATATCCGTCTATACATCCTGATCATATCGACATAGGCGGGGGCAGATATAGATGTTTATATATTTTTAGACATTGCTTAATGCAAGCTGCGTTGCAGCAATCGAACATAAACCGGTGACTATATAACCCACCATTGCCATCCACTCCACCGGCGGGTTCCAGGCGGAAAAGATAATGATGAGAATAAATACTAGAACCCACATTCCCACAGCCACAGAAGCGGCTTTAACAGCGCTTTGAGCCGAAACTTCTGCAGTGTTCATCGCTCGCAGCCTACGACGTAAGGGATGGAAGAAGACGGCCACCACAGTGCCCACAAGCGCGGTGGAAAAACCAATTAAAAGGTAGACATTTCCCATCACAATGGAAACACAAACTGCCGCCACGACGAACGCGAGCACCCCCCTCTCTATGGGGGTAACAGCATAATATTTACGCCCATCTAAGAACACAGCTAGGTCGCCTTTTCCTGTGGAAAAATAATCCCGATCGTAGTCCATACCTAGTTAGCCTACCCTATACTTTTGACCGCTCTTAGATTAACCTTTGCGCAAACATGTAAAGGAGGGGTGAGTATGTCCATCTCACTTCTGCCCCGCGTTCGTCGGCAGCGCACCCAGCGTCGGCTCGCAGCGGGGCTAGCGGCGGCAGCCTTAACCGCCGCTTGTGTCATGCCACTAGCGCCTACGGCATCGGCCGATGACGACACCACAGACGTCGCCGAAACCAGCGAAAACATAGAAACCACCGAGGCTGCAGACAATGAGCAGCCGAGCACAACCCCCACTCGTTCTCACGGCTCATCCTCGTCGGATCTCTGGGGTTCATCTGGGCGTTCACCGCGCCCCAGCACCTCGGAAGCACACCCGCCCAGGGAGACCAGCACCCCATCAACCACTAGCTCCCCTACTCCTTCTTCCCCACGACGCTGCTCCGCGTCTGAAGGGGTGAATGTCTCCGGCGAGCTCTCGTGGGGTGTGCGGGAATCCTTCCGAAAGTACATCACCGGCCCCATCGCCAAGGGCAATTGGAAGGTGAGCGCCCCGGCGAAGGAGACAAACGGCAGCTTCGTCTTTCCTATCGACAAGGGGTTCGTGACCACCGATAAGGTGCGTGGCCTGATCCGTAGTAAAGGATCCGTGCAATTCAACGGCCACGATGGACTTCTAAAAACCATCTTTGAAGACCCCGCGGTAGAGATGACCTCTGCGCGCACCGGCAAGCTTTTCGCCTCCATGTACACCCAAGACACCGAGGGCAATCCGGTCAAAGGCCTCGACGGCGAGGTGCATTTCGCTGACCTCGAGTTTCGGTCCAGCCCTACGAGCTCTGGTAGCCATGTGGCCACAGCACGCATCACCCAGCGAGGCTCTGATGCCTTGGCCAATTTCTACCCCGCCGGTGATTCCCTGGATCCCGTCACCCTCACCATCAAGGTGAAGGAGGCCTGCGGTAGCGCCCCCAAGCCCACCCCACCGAATTCTGGTGGCGACTCCTCTCGCCCTGGCCCCCGGCCGAATCCCGGCGGCGGAAATGGCGGCGGCGTTGAGAAGCCGCAGCCTGGTGGCGACAACCCAACTCCGCCGAGCGGCGATCCTTTCGGTGAGGTTCCGTGGGGTGCAGATACCCCTGGCAACACCGATCCGGATGGCGGGATCGTTCCCCCGAACGCTCCCGGCGCCTCCGGCAATCCGCGAGGCACCACCGCCGCAGCGCTTCCGGCTACACAAGCAAGCACTGCCCGCACCTGCAATGCGGTCTCCTCCAGCCAAGTGGCCTGGGGCGTGAAGCAATCCTTCCGCAGCTACATTCGAGGCTCCATCGCTAAAGGCGGCTGGCGCACGAGCGGCGCCAGCGATAATGGCGGCACCTTTGTCTTCTCCGGCAGCTCGGGCAGCTTCGATCCCAGCGCGAAAGCAGGCACGATCGCAACCTCCGGCACGGTGGCTTTCAATGGCCACAAGGGGAAGCTAGATATGAAAATCCGCAACCCCCGCGTGGTGATCAAGGGTAATTCCGGACAGTTGGTGGCCAATGTCAGCTCCTCGGACACCTCCGGTAAACGATCCGATTTCGGCGAGGTAGCAATCGGAACCCTGCAGGTAAGCAGCCTCAACGCCAATGATTCACAGGTCTCGGGCTCCGCCAACGTCATCCTCACCCAGGCTGGCTCCCGTGCCTTCGCCGAGTTCTATCCCCCAGGCACTGCGATGGATCCGGTGAACTTCCGAGCCACACTCAGCGGCAGCTCCGCCTGCTCGGACGGTTCTGCATCCACGTCCAGCTCCGCCGGAGGCACCGGCGGGATGGCCTCCATTGGCGGCGCTGACGCCCTCGCCAGTGGAGACGGCGTTGGTGCCGTGGATCTTAACGGCGATGGCGTGATCGATGAAGAGGACATTGCCGAAGGCGATGAGGAATCCATGTTCGAAGAAGGCAAGGACGTGGACTTTAAGAACAAAAAGAAGAAAGGAACTGCTCTGGCATCCGTCAGTGAAGGAATGAGCCCGTGGCAGCTTGTTGCCGGCGGTCTTGTGTTTGTCCTCGCCGCTGCCGGAACCAGCTATCTCACTGTGCGACAGAAGAAGGGAGCCTAAGTGAAAATCCGCCTCGCAGCACTCGGCCTCATCGGCTCTGTTCTGCTCGCCGGATGTGGCTTAAACGTGTCCACCTCGGGCGAGAATTCTAACACCGCCAATGCCCAACAAACCAGCTTTGAGCAGGCACTGCACAACCTCAAAAATAGCTCAGCCGAGACCGGAGAAAATGGAGTTGTCCAGACCCAACTGGTAGGGGATGTCACCCCCATCGCCGAGGAGGTAACTCCTGAACTTCCCGTGGAGCTGAGCGATTCCGATGGCTATGACGTCACCGTCACCGACGTCTCTCGTATTCTTCCTCTTGACCTCTACGGCACCACCTCCCGCACGATCGCTGGCTTGGGTTTGCGGGCCAATATCGTGGGCCGCACAGTCAGCTCCGAAGAGCCCAGCTTGGAAGACCTGCCGGTAGTGACTCAAGGTGGCCACAACATCAATGTGGAAGCGGTGCTGGCCCTTGACCCGAGTCTCATCATTGTGGATCACTCCATCGGCCCAGATGAAGCTATCGACCAGCTCCGCGACGCTGGAGTAACCACGGTGGTGATCAACCCCAGCCGCACGATGGCGTCGATTGGCGACGACATCCGCACTATTGCCGGCATCGTCGGCCTCGATGGGGAGGGCGAACAGCTGGCAGAACGCGCCGAGAAGGAACGCGATGAAGCGATCGAGGCTGTCAGCGAGATCGCTCCCGAACACGCCCCGCGTGCTGCTTTCGTGTATGTGCGTGGCTCGTCCGGGGTGTTCTTCATCCTCGGTCCAGATAGTGGCACCGCAGAACTCTTCGAGTCAGTCGGGGCCGTTGATGCGGCCAAGGAAGCCAATGTCTCTGACATGGTCCCCGCCAACGCCGAAGCCTTCGCCAAGCTCAACCCCGATGTGATCGTGATGATGTCCAAGGGTCTTGAGTCCACCGGTGGTGTTGATGGCATGCTCGCCCGCCCTGGCGTGGCCGAGACAGAGGCCGCGAAGAACCAGCATTTTATCACCATCGCGGACAGCCAAGCGTTGAGCTTTGGACCGCAAACTGGCGAGATGATTCTTGCCTTCGCCACAGCTCTTTACAATCCCAACTCGCAGTAATACCGACTACACACCGAAAGGTATCCGTACCCTATGTCTCCGAACCGCTCGTCCCGCGCCCGAGTACGCCGCATGGCACTTGCCGGTGCAGTCTCTGCGTCACTTGCCATCTCTATGACCCCTGCAACCGCCTTCGCCGAGGTGGTCCAGGAAAAGAACTGTGTCGCCGAAAATCAGGTGCTCTCCGCCACCAGCGGCAGCTTCAACTGGAGTCTGCGTGATTCCTTTGTTCGCTACATCACTAGCCCTATCGCTAGGGGGTCAATTGAGGCCACTGGTTCTGTAACCGACGCCGGCGGTGGAAAAAATTGGACGTTCACGTCCGCCCAAGCGAACTCCACGAAGGCCGATTCGGTGACGCTTACTGTTCCGGGCAGTCTCCACTTCACTGGCCACGTCCACGACGGCACCCCGATTCTGGACAACACCTTCTCTAACTTCCGGCTCGAGATCGCTGGCTCCAAAGCAGTGATGTACGTTGACGCAAAGTACCGAAAGTACGTGGATACCACGACCATCGGTGATTGGGTCAGCCTGAGCAATATTCCCTTCGCCGAATGGACCCTCACGGACCCGTTCACTGGCGAGTGGGGAAAGAGCGTGAGCTTCACAAGCAAAGGTGAAGGCTACCTGACTGAGAAGGGCAAAGAGGCCTTCGGAGGCTTCTACAACAACGAGAAGGAGCCTGTTTCCGCGCTGAAGGTGGGCTCTGTTACCTTCGGCGAACACTGCGAGAAGCCCGAGCCCCAGCCGGAGCCGGCTCCCACCCCGGGGGATGAGACCACGCCGGGCGATGAGACCAAACCCGGAGACGACACCACGCCGGGCGAAGGCACCAAGCCGGGCGACGAGACCAAACCCGGTGACGACACCAAGCCCGGTGACGAGACCAAGCCTGGTGACGACACCAAGCCGGGTGACGAGACCAAACCGGGCGAAGACACCAAACCTGACGACGACACCAAACCGGGCGAAGACAGCAAGCCGGGTGATAGCAAGAAACCAGAAGAAGGCACCAAGCCCAGCGACGACAGCAAGCCTGGCGAGGAAACGCCGCCCGGCGGGGACACCAAGCCGGGAAACAACAAGAAGCCTAGTGTTACTAAGGATCCCAAGGGATCAAAGGGCACCGGCGAGGCGAAGGACTCCCCCACCAAGGGCGATGAAGTGGCTGGCGTTGCGAATGGTAACGGTCCACATGGTGGGGCCAACGCCGACAAGAGCCACGGGTCCTCGGGACTCGCCAATACTGGCGCCTCGGTGAAGGGCATCGCGGGTATGGCTCTCGGACTGGTGCTCACCGGCGCGGCAGCTATCTTCTTCGCGAGCCGGCGTAAGAGCGTCTAACGGCTTTCCGAGTATCAATCTGATGGTTCTTCACACCATCGTCATCATCCGCGCTAGATAGACCACTGCTCTCCTTCTCCCATCTCGTCACGGGGAAGGAGAGCAGTTCTTTTTGTGCATTCGATTCCCCCACACCACTGCGCAGCTGATGGTGGAGGATGGCGTCGATAAGCGCGAAAAAACTCCCCACCGCCAAGCGAGTGCTGTGCGGTGAGGAGTCTCAGCTTTGACGCAGGATTACTTCCAGCGGCCGCGATAGGTGAGGCCGCCAGGAAGGTTCACCCACACTCCGCCACGGGAGTTGAAGGTGACCGGCCCGACCTTGGTGGAGGTCGAAGCGCCCGAGCCGGAGAGGTTGATCCAGGAGTTCTTGCCTACCTTTTGGCGCTTACGGAACGTGATGCCCATGCTGATCTCCTAGTTCTGCTCGCCGTTGGGCTGCTCGCCCTCGTTGTTGTCAGTAGATTCCTCGCCTACGCCAGAGGGAACCACAGTGCTATCGGACTCGGGGACGTCCTCCTCCGCAGCGTCGCTGACATCCTTGATGGCGGCAGCGGCTTCGGGAGAAATCTCAGAGAAGGTCTCTTGGGGCAGCGGCTTCGGGCGCGGAGTGAACGTGAAGGTGGCACCGTCGGTGTCCTTGGACTCGCCGTCCCAGCCTTCCACGTCCACAGTCACAATCTCACCGGCACCGACTTCGCCGAAGAGGATGCGCTCAGAGAGGGCGTCCTCGATGTCGCGCTGAATGGTGCGACGCAGCGGGCGGGCACCCAAAACCGGGTCGAAACCGCGCTTGGCCAGAAGATTCTTGGCCTTATCGGTGAGCTCGATACCCATGTCCTTCTCCGCAAGGGCCTGCTCCACACGGGAGATAAGCAGATCCACCATCTGCACAATCTCATCTTGGGTGAGCTGGTGGAACACCACGGTGGAGTCGATGCGGTTGAGGAACTCGGGGCGGAAGTGCTTCTTCAGCTCATCATCCACCTTCTGCTTCATGCGCTCGTACTGAGCATCGTGGTCCATCTCCGAGGAACCGGTGAAGCCCAGACCCACCGGCTTGGAGATGTCCTGGGTGCCCAGGTTAGAGGTGAAGATGAGCACCGTGTTCTTGAAGTCCACCACACGGCCCTGGCCGTCGGTGAGGCGGCCATCCTCAAGGACCTGCAACAGGGTGTTGTAGATCTCCTTGTGGGCCTTCTCAATCTCGTCGAACAGCACCACAGAGAACGGCTTGCGGCGCACCTTTTCGGTGAGCTGGCCGCCCTCTTCATAGCCCACATATCCGGGAGGAGCACCGAAGAGACGGGAGGCGGTGAAGCGGTCGTGGAACTCGCCCATGTCGATCTGAATAAGGGCGTCTTCCTCGCCGAAGAGGAACTCGGCCAAAGCCTTCGATAGCTCCGTCTTACCCACACCGGAGGGGCCGGCGAAGATGAACGAGCCGCTGGGGCGCTTCGGATCCTTCAACCCGGCGCGGGTGCGGCGGATGGCGCGGGAGACAGCCTTGACGGCATCGTCCTGGCCGATGATGCGCTTGTGCAGCTCCTCTTCCATGTGGAGTAGGCGGTCAGACTCTTCCTCGGTGAGCTTAAATACCGGGATACCGGTCCAGTGGCCCAGCACCTCAGCAATCTGCTCCTCGCTGACCTCGGCGATGTCCTCTAGGTCGCCGGAGCGCCACTGCTTTTCCTTCTCCGCGCGCTCCTCGCCCAGCTTGCGTTCCTTATCCCGCAGACCCGCGGCCTTCTCAAAGTCCTGGGCGTCGATAGCGGCTTCCTTCTCGCGGCGCACGCTAGCGATACGCTCATCCACTTCACGGATGGAATCCGGGGCAGTCATGCGCTTGATGCGCATACGGGCACCGGCCTCATCAATCAAGTCCACTGCCTTATCCGGCAGGAAGCGATCGTTGATGTAGCGGTTCGAGAGGTTGGCGGCGGCAGCGAGTGCACTGTCAGTAATGGACACGCGGTGGTGAGCCTCGTAGCGGTCACGCAGCCCCTTGAGGATCTCAATGGTGTCTTCCACCGAGGGCTCGGGCACCTGCACCGGCTGGAAACGACGCTCCAGAGCGGCGTCCTTCTCGATGTGCTTGCGGTACTCATCCAAAGTGGTAGCACCGATGGTCTGCAGCTCACCGCGAGCCAGCTTCGGCTTCAACAGCGAGGCGGCGTCTATCGCCCCCTCGGCAGCACCTGCGCCGACAAGCGTGTGGATCTCATCGATGAACAGGATGATATCGCCGCGCTGGTTAATCTCCTTGAGCACCTTCTTCAGGCGCTCCTCGAAGTCACCGCGATAACGCGAACCGGCCACGAGTGACCCCAAGTCCAGCGAGTACAGCTGCTTATCCTTGAGAGTCTCCGGTACCTTGCCATTAACAATGTCGAGAGCCAATCCCTCAACCACGGCGGTTTTACCCACTCCGGGCTCACCAATGAGCACGGGGTTGTTCTTCGTACGACGAGACAGCACCTGCATGATGCGCTCGATCTCGTCCTCGCGACCCACTACGGGATCCAGCTTGCCTTCCTTGGCAGCCTGGGTGAGGTTGCGGCCGAACTGGTCCAAGACCAAAGAATTAGAGCGCTCACCGGCGCTACCGCCACCGCCGCGGCCCCCGGCTGCGGCGCCCGCGCCGAGCACCTTGCCGCCGGAGGGGGCGGCGCCACCCTCATCCTCAGAGCCTTCCTGGCCACCCTCATAACCGGAGAGCAGTTGAATAACCTGCTGGCGCACGCGCGGCAAATCCGCGCCGAGCTTCACCAGCACCTGGGCGGCTACGCCCTCGCCCTCACGGATGAGGCCGAGCAGAAGGAACTCAGTACCGATGTACTTGTGCCCCATCTGCAGCCCTTCACGCAGGGAGAGCTCCAGCACCTTCTTGGCACGCGGCGTAAAGGGAATGTGGCCACTGGTCTGCTGAGTGCCGTGGCCGATAATCTCCTCGACTTCTTGACGCACAGCGTCGAGGGAGATTCCCATCGACTCCAGCGCCTTCGCCGCAACGCCTTCGCCCTCGCTAATAAGACCGAGCAGGATGTGCTCGGTGCCGATGTAATTGTGGTTAAGCATGCGAGCTTCGTCCTGTGCCAGGACGATCACTCGGCGGGCTCGATCGGTGAATCTTTCAAACATGGTGTTGTCTATGTCCCCTTTACTCATAAGCCCCGCACGAAAACCCGCGCGGCGCTCATATAACTGGTGTCATTCGCTACACACACTCTAACGCGCGCGCGGCGGTGGGCATCCCCACCGCCGGTTACACCGTGCACTCACACAGCAGTCGGGCGGGCATTGATGCAGCTCACGCGGCCTTTGTAAAGGTGTACGCCTGTAGCGAACACAAGCGCTAAGCCCAAAGATTCTCACCGCCGCTCCTTGCCCTCAGAAAACTATAAGGTTAGGCTACACTGTAACATTTCCTTCGGGGGTTGAACTCCCTCCCCTCTGCTGCGCTAGGCACGTGACTGAAGGCCCGGCGCCGCGGCGGTGGGAGTAACCACCGCCCCACCTTCGCTGAAAGGACCCCCATGACTGCCTCTGTTGCTGAGCCTTTGTCCGTAGCACTTAAGGCCTCTACCGCCCAGGCACACGACTTGGCGGAAAACGCCGAGTTCATCAAGAAGGTCGTCGGCGGTGAGCTCGATGTTTCCGCCTACACAGCTCTGCTCGAGCAGACCTACCAGTTCTACGCTGCTTTGGAATCCATGAGCCGCGGGCTGCAAAACGATCCGATCTTTGCGCTCATCTATGACGAAACCCTGATGCGCCTGCCGCAGCTACGCCAGGACCTACGCGCCCTGCACGGTTCGGATGATTGGCGGGAGAACCTCACCATGCTGCCCGCCACCGCCCGCTACTGCGTCCGCTTGGCGGAGATCGGCGCATTGGCCGATGGCCCTGCTGCCCTGGCGCACCACTACGTGCGCTATCTCGGCGATCTCTCCGGCGGCCAGGTGATTGCGGTGATGCTCAAGCGCCACTACGGGGTGGATGAAAACGCACTGAACTTCTACCGTTTCCTCGGCATCGATAAGCCCAAAAAGTACAAGGATTCCTACCGCGAGAAGCTGGATAACCTCAAGCTCACTGATGAGCAGCGCGAACGGGTGCTCGACGAGGCCGGTCGCGCCTTCCGCCACAACATGGAAGTGTTCGGTGATCTCAAAGAGCTCACGGGAATCTAGGCCCACCTTTACCTGTTTCAATCACCGTCTACACGCCGTGTCACCGCTGCGTGCAGACGGTTTTTCTGGTTGGAATGCGGGCTCTCGCCTTAGCGCTTCACACACGGCGGCCCACGGCGGTGTCCTGGCCTGCACGTAAAGTACGGGGCATGCGCTTTCTTGAACAGCCCACCCATGAACTGACCTACTCCGATGTGTTTATGGTGCCCTCGCGTTCCTCCGTGGGGTCGCGGATGCACGTGGACTTAAGCACCCACGACGGCACCGGCACCACCATCCCGCTGGTGGTGGCGAACATGACAGCGGTTGCTGGTCGACGCATGGCGGAGACCATCGCCCGCCGCGGCGGGCTGGCTATCCTGCCGCAAGATGTGCCCGCAGAGATCGCCGCCGACACGATCCGCGAGGTCAAAGCCGCCCACCTCACCTTCGACACCCCGATCACGGTGAAGCCGCACCACACGGTGGGCTACACCCGCCACCTCATTCACAAGCGCGCCCACGGCGCCGCCATTGTGGTGGCAGAGGATAAGCCGGTGGGGTTGATTACGGAAAAGGATCTGCTGGGCGCCGATAACTTCACCCAGGTGGGCGCACTCATGGCCACCTCCCTGCTTACTCTGCCTGCGAACATCGAGCCCCAAGAAGCCTTTAGTCGGCTGCGTGATGCCTCCCGCAAACTCGCCCCGGTAGTCGATAGCGACGGCTGCCTGGCTGGGATCATGACGCGCACGTCTGCGCTGAGGGCCACGGTGTACACCCCTGCGGTGGATGCACAAGGCCGTTTGCGGGTGGGCGCCGCCATCGGCATCAATGGCGATATTGAGCAGCGCGTACGCGTGCTTATCGACGCTGGGGCCGACGTACTGGTGGTAGACACCGCACACGGCCACCAAGACTCAATGATCTCTGCGGTGAAGCGGGTGCGGGCAATGGATCCGGGCGTGCCTATCGTGGCCGGCAACATCGTCACCGCCGAGGGCGTACGGGATCTCGTGGAGGCTGGGGCGGACATCATCAAGGTCGGTGTGGGCCCAGGGGCTATGTGCACCACCAGGATGCAAACGGGCGTAGGCCGCCCGCAGTTCACGGCGGTGCTTGAATGCGCTGCCGCAGCGAAGGAGCTCGGAGCGCACGTGTGGGCCGATGGCGGGGTCCGCGATCCTCGCGACGTGGCTTTGGCCTTGGCTGCGGGCGCGTCGAATGTCATGATCGGCTCGTGGTTTGCGGGCACCTTCGAATCCCCCGGCGATCTGATGCACGACGCGGACGGACGCATGTACAAGGAGTCCTTCGGGATGGCCTCACGGCGTGCGGTAGAAAACCGCAACCAGCGCACCGAGGCCTTCGAGCGCGCCCGGCGCGAAATGTTTGAAGAAGGCATCTCCTCCGCCCGCATCTACATCGACCCTGCACGGGGCGGAGTGGAAGACCAGGTGGATTCCATCATCAGTGGTGTGCGTTCCTCCTTCACCTACGCCGGCGCGGACTCCATCCCGCGGTTTCATGAGCGTGCCGTGGTGGGCATCCAGTCTGCTGCCGGCTACCAAGAGGGACAGCCACGCTCCTCGCGCGGCTAGATCGGGCGCCCCTAGAACTCGTCCACGCGAGGCCACCGGTACACGCACGACGGCAGCACCCTGCAGATTGCAGGATGCTGCCGTCGATATCGAGTCTATAAAGCTGGCGCGCCAGTCACGCGGGGCGGGAGCGCGGGGCAGTAGCGCGAGGCGGGCCCCTGTGCCGTTGCGACCTCGAGACTTGCGGCCCTTAAGGGCTTGAGAACCTCAAGCGTCTACAACCCGAGGGCTGCCGCGAACTCTGTCTTCAGCTGGGCGAGACGCTGCTCCGCAGCTGGGCGATCCGTGGCGATAACCTCCAGGTAGCACTTGAGCTTCGGCTCGGTGCCGGAGGGGCGGGCCACGATGCGGTCGCCACCATCGGTTTCCACCCAGAAGCCGGTAGTGGGCGGAAGGCCGCGGAAACCTTCGGAAAGATCCGAGAAGTCCGTCACCGTGGCCCCAGCCAAGCTGGTGGGCGGGGTGGTCTTCAGTTTCTCCAGCGCGGCGGCAATATCGGCTGGATCGGACATGCGGAAGGTAAGCGGCGAGGTCACATACAGCCCATAGTCCGCGGCGATCTCATCGAGGAAGTCCTGCAGGCTCTTGCCTTCGGCCCGAAGCCTATCCGCCACGTCGGCGACGCGCAGGCAAGCTGTGATGCCGTCCTTGTCGCGCACCACCTCCGGGTCGGTGCAATAACCCAGCGCCTCCTCATAGCCCATCACCATCTCTGGGGTGCGGGCAATCCACTTGAAGCCGGTGAGGGTGGGCTGGAAACGTAGCCCGTGACGCTCGGCCACCTTGCCCAGCAAGCGCGAGGACACGATCGACGCCGCTAGGGTAGCGCCGCTGCCCGCGCAGGTGCGGGCGATGTCCTCGGCCAATACCGCCCCCACTTCGTCGCCGGACAGCTGGCGCCAGCCCTCGGCGGTAGGGATCGCCACAGAGCAGCGATCCGCATCGGGGTCGAGCGCCAGAATCAGCTCTGCGCCGCTGCGCTGTGCAGTGGCGATGGACAGATCCAGCGCGCCGTCTTCTTCCGGGTTGGGGAAGGACACGGTGGGGAAATCGGGGTTCGGCTCGCGCTGCTCGGCAACGGCGGTCACCTTGGTGAACCCGGCGCGGGAGAGCACAGTATCGAGGACCTCTCCGCCCACACCGTGCATCGCGGTGAACACGATAGGCAGATCCGACTCGCCGCTGCCGCGACGCAGGCTCACCGCACGGGAGAGGTACTCCTCCAGCACGGACTCATCGACCGGCTCGATGTTTTCCTTGCGGCGTACAATCTCATCAGCGGCGGGGGCTGCCGCAATGAGCTTGGCGATGTCTTTATCTGCCGGGCTGATGAGCTGCACACCTTTGGCGGCATCACCATCCACCACACGGCCACCGAGATACACCTTGTAGCCGTTATCCTTGGGCGGATTGTGAGAGGCGGTCACCATCACCCCGGCATCGGCATCGAAGTAACGCACACAGAAGGCGGTGAAGGGGGTGGGAAGCTGCGGCGGGATCAGGTGCACGATACAGCCGGCGGCGGCAAAGATCTCCGCGGCCGCCTGGTGGAACTCGGCGGAGCCGTAGCGGGCATCGCAGCCGATCACCACCACGGGGCGCTCGACCTTGGAGGTCAGCCACGCGGCCAGCCCGGCAGTGGCGCGGGAGACGGTGGCCACGTTCATACGGGATTCGCCAGCTTCATAGCGGCCGCGCAGGCCGGCGGTGCCGAACTCCAGCGGCCCAGAGAAGCGTGCTGCTAGTTCCTCGGTGTCGCCGGCATCGAGGAGAGCTTTCAGCTCGGCGGCGGTGGCGGGATCGGGATCGTGTGCGATCCAATCGCTGATGCGGGTGCTATCGATAGTCATTTAGTCCAGCTCCTTCAAGATTGCGGCGGAGGAGGAGCAGCCGAGGCGGCTGGCACCGGCGTCGATCATGGCCTGGGCGGTGGCGAGATCACGGATCCCGCCGGAGGCCTTCACTCCGAGGCGATCGCCCACGGTCTGGCGCATGAGCCGTACAGCCTCCACGCTTGCACCGCCGGCCGGGTGGAAGCCGGTGGAGGTCTTCACAAAGTCCGCACCGGCGGCCTCTGCGGCCTTACAGCAGCCCACGATCTCGTCCTCGTTCAGCACAGCCGACTCGATAATCACCTTCAGCAGCGCGTTCGGGATGGCGGAGCGCACCGCAGCAATATCGGCCTGCACGGCCTCAAAGTCACCCTCTTTGGCATCGGCAATATTGATCACCATGTCCACCTCGTCGGCTCCTTGCTGCACCGACAGCGCTGCCTCGGCGGCCTTGATCTCGGAGTGCACAGCACCGGAGGGGAAGCCGCAGACGGTGGCCACGGCCACGCCCTCGGGGGCGGTGATGGGCAGCTCGGAGGGCGAGACACAGATGGAGAACACGCCAAGCTCGCCGGCCTCGCTGGCCAGGGCCTCGAAGTCGGCGCGGGTGGCCTCTGGCTTCAGCAGGGTGTGGTCAATGTAGCGGGCGAGTTCTGCTCGGTTCAAGCTCATGTGGTAGCTCTCCTTAAACAATGCGATCGAGAATGATGGTGCGGGCTGCTGCTGGGGCATCGCCGATGACGATGCCGGGGCGGATGGATTCCAGTGCCCGCTCGAAACGGTCGGGGGTGTCGGTGTGGAGGGTGAGTAGCTTCTCGCCCTTCTTCACTTCTTGGCCGATCTCGGCGTGGATCTCGATACCGGCGGTGGCCTGCACCGGATCCTCCTTGCGGGCTCGGCCGGCGCCGAGGCGCCACGAGCCCACACCCAGGGCCAGCGCGTCCAGCTCGCTGAGCACGCCATCGCGGTCGGCGGTGACCACTTCTTGGTGGGCGGCCACGGGGAGGGGCGCATCGGGGTCGCCGCCTTGGGCACGGATCATCTTGCGCCACGAGTCCATGGCACGGCCGTCCTTGAGTGCTTCCTCCACATCGGGATCGTGTACCCCAGCCAACTCCAGCATTTCGCGGGCCAGCTCGCAGGTGATCTCCACCAGATCGGCGGGACCACCACCGGCGAGCACCTCGAGGGATTCCTCCACTTCGAGGGCGTTGCCGATCTTGCGCCCCAGCGGGGTATTCATATCAGTAAGCAGGGCACGGGTGCGCACGCCCGCGTCATTACCCAGATCCACCATGGTTCGAGCCAGCGCGCGTGCCTGGTCGAGGTCCTTCATGAAGGCACCCGAGCCCACCTTCACATCCAGCACCAAGGCGGAGGTGCCTTCGGCAATCTTCTTGCTCATGATGGACGAGGCGATTAGCGGAATGCAGTCCACGGTGGCGGTGATATCGCGCAACGCGTAGATCTTCTTATCGGCTGGAGCCAGCCCGGCGCCGGCGGCAGCCACCACTGCACCCGAATCCTCCAGAATCTCCATGAGCCGATCAGTAGGCACATCCGCCTGCCAACCGGGGATGGATTCCAGCTTGTCCAAGGTGCCGCCTGTGTGGCCCAGCCCGCGGCCCGAAAGCTGCGGCACCGCTACCCCATAGGAGGACACCAGCGGCCCGAGTGGCAGGGTGACCTTATCGCCCACTCCGCCGGTGGAGTGCTTGTCCGTGGTGGGCTTGGACAGCGTGGAGAAGTCCATGGTGTCACCGGAGGCGATCATCGCCTGTGTCCAGTCCACGATCTCCCGGCGGTTCATATCGCGGATGAAGATCGCCATGTTCAGCGCAGCCATCTGCTCATCGCCGACAACCCCACGGGTGTAGGCATCGATCACCCAGTTGATCTGCTCTGTTGAGAGTTCGCCGCCATCGCGCTTAGTGCGGATGATGTCGACGACATCGAATTGCTCAGCCATATCGCCTCTCAGTCCTCTTTTCTGTGTCGAGTTCCCTGTGCTGAGTACTCAAGCCGCGGCCCGTGACCTCACTCACCGCGACTCCCTAAAAGTTAGGTAGGCCCTTGATATTGGTCTTTGAGACCCAGTATCATCCCACCTAGAACAAATGTCAATACACGGATTAGCAATTGTTCCCCGCCTGTCGCGCTTTGCTTTCCGACGAGGAACCGTACGCTGATCAGCTAAGAGCTTGTGCGCAGCCTCACAGCAGTCCCAGCCTGTGTCCGAGGGGGCGTCGACAAGCTTGCTTCTTCTCCCCCAGTGAAAGGACCACTTCGCATGGTTGATCACGCCACACTGCTCGCGCGCGCCCGCGAAGCCGCCGAGCACGCCTACGCTCCCTACAGCGAGTTCCCCGTGGGCGCCGCCCTGCTCACCGCTGACGGCTGCCTCTACACCGGATGCAATGTGGAAAACGCCTCCTATGGGCTCACCCTCTGCGCCGAACGCAACGCCGCCACAACCATGATCGCCAACACCGAGCCCAGCGATAACGCAGGCCGACGCATCGACACCGTCGCGATCGTGGGCCTCAAGGCCCGACCCTGCTGGCCCTGCGGCGCCTGCCGCCAAGTGCTGCGCGAGTTCGGCTGCACCACGGTGGTGGTCGAGGGCGAGAATGGCGAGCCACTCAGCTTGGCTTTCGATGAACTTCTGCCCTATTCCTTCGGGCCCGAACACCTCTCAAAGGAGGCATAACCCATGGATCGCTTCCAAGGCCTCATCGGCATATTTGTGATCTTCGCAGTGCTCATCGCACTGTCTTCGAACCGCCGCCAGATTAATTGGCGCACCCTCGGCGTGGGACTGCTGCTGCAGGTCTCCTTCGCGCTGCTGGTGCTGAAGTGGACCCCGGGCTTCCACGCCCTCGAGGCCGTCTCCAGCGCGATCGAGAAACTGATCGACTACACCAACGAAGGCACCTCCTTCGTTTTCGGCCCACTCTTCGGCGATAACATGGGCTTCATCTTCGCCCTCAACGTGCTGCCGGTGATCATCTTCCTCGGCGCCATCATCGGCGCCCTGTACTACCTGCGCATCCTGCAATGGTTCGTGGAGATCGTGGGCACCGCACTGCGCAAGGTGCTGGGCGTGTCCAAGATCGAAGGCGTGTGGGCCTCCACGGTGGTCTTCCTTGGCCAATCCGAGGCGCCGCTGGTGATCAAGCCCTGGTTGCCCAAGCTCACCCGCTCCGAGCTGTTTACCTGCATGTCCGGCGGTTTCGCCGCCGTGGCCGGCTCCACCTTGGTGGGCTACTCTCTACTGGGCGCCCCCCTGCCCTATCTGCTGGCCGCGTCTGTGATGAACGCCCCCGGCTCACTCATGGTGGCCAAGGCACTTATGCCAGAGACCGAGGAATCCCAAGTGAACGCGAACGTGCGCGAGGTGCGCGATGAGGATTCCCGCAACATCATCGATGCTATCGGCGCCGGCGCGCTCTCCGGCGGCCGTATCGCCGTGACCGTGGCCTGCCTGCTGGTGGCCTTCATCGCCGGTATCGCCATGATCAATGCCGGTATCGGTGGCATCGGCAGCATCTTCGGCCAGGAAAACTGGTCGCTGGAGGGCCTGTTCGGCGTGCTGCTCGCCCCGCTCGCGTGGGCGATCGGTGTGCCCTGGGAAGAGGCTAGCCTGGTGGGTAACTTCATCGGCCAGAAGACCATTCTCAACGAGTTCGTCGGCTACACCGCCTTCTCCGAGCACGTGGATGATCTCTCCGCAAAGTCCGTGATGCTCACCTCCTTCGCCCTAGCTGGGTTCGCGAACTTCTCCTCCATCGCCATCCAGATCGGCTCCTTCGGTGCCCTTGTTCCCGAGCACCGCTCCGAAGTCGCCGAGCTGGGCATCAAGGCCCTGTTCGCCGGCTTCTGCACCAACATGCTCAACGCCGCCATCGTGGGCATCATCGCCCTATAAGGCAGGCGCTTATCGACGCCACCTCGCCCCCGCTCCTCGCCACTACGGCGAAGGCGGGGGCATTGCCATGTTTAACGCTCGAGGATCGCGCAGGCGGTGTGATGATCGATCACTAGGTGCGTAGCAAGGCCCATGCGCAGTGCGGCCGCGATCGCCTCCACCTTCGATAGCCCGCCGGCGACGAGGATCCGCACGGGGCGGGCCGCCAAATCGGACAAGCTGATGCCCACGGTGCGCTCATCTACGCTCGGCGCGGCAATCGCCCCCTCGCTGGTGAAAAAGCGGGAGCAGGCATCGCCCACCGCGTCGCGCTCCAGCTGCTGGATTTCCTCCTCACTGAGGTAGCCCATCGACAACGGCAGGGAATCACGGCGCACCGCGCCCACAGTAAAGATGGCTACGTCCGTCTGCGCGCCCAGCTCTAGGGTGTGGCTGATCAGCCGATCCTGTTCCACCACGGTTTTGGTTTCGGCATTATCAAAAATCACCGGCAGCGGCAGGGTGCGGGCATAGGCGCCGAAGGCGCGACAAAAGAGATTAATGGTCTCGATATCGTTACTGGAACGTTTGCTATAGCTCAACCCTCCCTTGAGCTGCACGATCTCCACGCCTTGGCGCGGGGTGTCGCTGAGCGCCCGAGCCACCGCGTACATGGTGTTTCCCCAACTAACCCCCACCAGCTGGCCGTCTTCCACGTGCTCCTGCAGCACCAGGGCCCCCATGCGGCCGAGCTCCTTGAGGATCTCCTCCGAGCTATCACGAGCCACCTGGGCCACCCGCACCTCCTTGAGCCCATACTGGCCAAAGCGCTCCACCAAGGTTTCGGCCACGTGGCCACGCTGCTCGCGCGGATCCAAAATCTGGATCACCACATAGCCGCGTTCCCGGGCGTGCTGCAACAGCTTCGCCACCGTGGGGCGCGAGACCCCCATCTCGCTAGCCACCTCAGCCTGGCTCATCGCAGATTCGTAGTAGAGCTTCGCCGCGCGGAGGGCCTGTTCATCACGAGCATCCATGCCGGGGAGGTCTTTCCTTGCAGTAGGTGTGAAGGTCTAAACACATGGGGGCGGATGCACCCTTCATCAGGGGCGCCCAACACGCTGCGCGCCCACTCATGAGGATGATCACCGTGAGGCGAATTTTACTCCCTCCCACCAGCCTCACCTAACCCGCCACCACCTCCTCCGCCGAGGCACCACCGTGCCCCGAAACCCGTTGGCCACTACCCCAGCCCCGGTGAGATCCACCACAGTTTTGGGCACAGTTTGGATACGGCCATCCCTGCGCACAGCCGAGTTTTAAGCACTTTGATGATGAGTACCCAGCCGGTAGCCAGCAGGCTCACAGCCGATCCCCAGACTTCCCCCGCACCCACCTCGCCCTCACACCCATGAGCTGCGCTTTTAGGCTGTTCTTGGGGTAGTGAATTCTAGGTGTATGCACCACCGGATGGGGCTAGGTGGCCGAAGGTGGTCGGGCTAGTGTTTTCGGCTATGACAACAGTGTGGAAGACGCTCGCGGCGGTGCCGTTGACGTCGCAGAACGCCACCGCAGTGAGTATCGCGCTACTGGTGTTCGCCGCAGTGGCCGCAGCGATCGTGCTGCTGCGCGGGCGGCAGGCACATCGGCGCATCGCTGTCGCCGCGCTTGCAACCGGGGTGATCGTGCCCCTCGGGATCTGGCTCGGTGTGGAAAAGATCTGGCGCCCCTTTCCCGATCACATCCCCACCGAGATTTATCTCTCAGGCGGGGTGGCAGTAGCAGCAGTGCTGGCAGCTGTAGCAAGCCTCGCGGTGCGGCCGCGTCGACGCGGAGCGCTGCTGGTGCCCTGCGCACTGCTCGCCGTGCTCGGATCCCTCATGGTGGCCAACACCGCCTATCAGGTTTATCCCACCCTCGGCGCGCTGGATCCGCGGCCGCATGCGGCCACCATGACCATCGGCGAGGCCGAGCAGCTGCGCGCGACACACAGCAGCCCCACCGGCTCTAATGGTGAGGACATCGGTGCCGTGGTGAACATCGATATCCCCAGCGGTTCGGGCTATCAGCCCCGCCCCGCCCAGGCTTATCTCCCGCCGGCGTATTTCCGGGGCGCTTCCCTTCCAGTGCTGCTGCTCATGCCAGGCTCACCGGGGTCACCGCCCCAGTGGTTCAGTACCGGCCAGCTCACACGGGTGGCCGATGGCTTCCAGCGCGGCCACGGTGGCAACGCCCCACTGATCCTCAGCGTGGATGCTACCGGCACCTTGGCCGGCGCACCGAAATGCGTGGGCGAGGTAGAAGATTATGTGCGTAGTGCCGTACCGGATTATGCGATCTCCTCACTCGGGGCTACCCCAGATCGCAACCGGTGGAGCATCGGTGGGCTGTCCTACGGCGGCACCTGTGCGCTCCAGATCTTCTCCCGCCACCCGGAAGCCTTCGGCACGGTGCTGGACTACTCCGGTGAGGCCGAACCCTCGGTCGGAAACCATCAGCAGACGGTAGACCAGCTCTTTCACGGCAGCGAAACGGCCTTCGCCGCCCACAATCCGCGCGATATCCTCAAGGCAGCACAGGAGTCTGGATCCACCGCCTATCGCGGCCGGGCCGCACGCCTCGCCGCCGGGGAGCGCGATCACGATGCCCAGCAGGCTATGCAGGGCTTTGACACCCAGCTGCGCGCTGTAGGAGTAGACAGCGCCTACCGCAGCTATCCCGGCGGCCATACCTGGCAGGTGTGGCGCGCAGCCATTGCCCACGACTTCGACTTCATTGCCCAGCGAGGGGGACTGACATGACCAGCACATCCGATGCCACCGCCGACCAACTTCACAGCCCCGCACCCGAGCCCACCTTGCTCGGGCTGGTGCGCACCCGTCTGCTCGGGTACCTCGCCTCCGGCCCAGTCACCCTCGCCATCATCGCGGGAGCGTGGCTCATCCATGCCATAGGCATCGACGCCGTCTTCGGCCCCCACAGCTACGTGGAGAAAGTACTCATTAGCGGACTGAGTACCCAGACCGTGCTGGGGCTTATCCCCGCCACCTGTGGCTTGCTGGTGCTGGGCATCTCCGCTGAGCGTGCCCTCGGCACCTGGCGCTATCTATTGGCGGCTCTCCTCTCCCACGCCCTTGCGGTGAGCCTGGCTGTGATGATCGGCGAGACGTGGGATTCTCACTCCGGTTGGGCTCGGGAGGTGGCTACCGGCTCGATCCTCACCCCCGCAGTATGGCTTCTAGCGGTAAGCATGCTGGCCGCACCCCGCTACCCAGTGGTGTGGCGCCGGCGGGTGCAATTCTTTGCCGTGGTGACCGCGGCGGTGCTGGTGCTGTACTCCGGTACTCTGCAGGATGTGGCCTTGGCGCTCGCGGTGTGTGGCTGCGGGCTGCTCACCGCCCGACACTGGGATTGGCAGGCCACTGTCCGCGAGCAACGCCGCATCAACGCCACCACCGTCATGGCCGTGGTGATCGGGCCCTACCTCGCGGGGTTGAACCCGCACAGCGATGCCGTGTTCTCCGCCCTAGGCCGCTTCGTGGCCACCCCCGAGTGGTCTTTGGAAACCGCGCGAGAAATCTGCGCCACCGCCCGCCACAGCTCCGCCTGCACCGCGGCCACCTCTGCAGTGCACGTGGCAGGGCTTGGCCCCTTCTTAGGCAACGCGGCGATCGCCTTAGTGTTTGCGGTGCTCTGCTATGGATTGGCGAAGGGCCGGCGCCGTGCGCTCATCGCCACGGTACTCATGTTGCTGGCCACCGCTGGGGTGGTGGTGACCTCCTCTTCCAGTATCGGCATCGCGTGGCTGCCCTTCGCCCTCCAAGCAGTGGCGCTGGTGTTGCAGCGCCATCTGTTTAACCTCACCGGCTCCGATCATGCGCTGCGCCGCGCCCTCGCGGTGCTGGCCGCCGTCGGCCTAGCGCTGTCCGCCCTGTGGCTGGCACTCGTTCCCAGTCTGCTCGGGCTGCGTGAGCTCCCCTGGCGTTTCCTTCCGCCGGTGCTGTCGAAGTTCTCCCCCACCCCGCTGCTGCCGGAGACCGGCCTGCAACGCTTCAGCTACGAGTGGACCTCGGTGATCTTCTGGACCGTGGTGGCGCTGATGCTGTGGCGGCTGTTTACCTCGCCGGCGCCGTCCACGGTGCCCGCCGCGGTGCGCCGAATCCTGCGTGAAGGCACTGGCGATCACATCTCGTGGATGAGCACCTGGCCGCATAACTGTTATTGGGTGGCCGAAAAGGAGCGCGGTTTTGTGGCCTATCGGGTCCACGGCACCGTTGCCGTGACCGTGGGCGCGCCCGTGGTGCGCGAACCGGCCGAGTGGGCCGAAGTGGCCGATGAGTTTGAGAGCTACGCCCGCGGCCAAGGTTGGCGTGTGGCCTGGTATTCGGTGAATGAGGATTTCGCCGCTACCCGCGCCCCGCAGTATTGCTCCCTGCACGTGGCAGAGGAGTCCGTGGTGTCGGTGGGAATCGAGTTCAAGGGCAAGAAGTTTCAGGATGTGCGCACCGCCCGCAACCGCGCCGCCAAGGAAAATATTCACTATCAGTGGACCACGTGGTCGGAGGCCAGCCCAGTGATCCGTGCCCAGATTCACGCCTTGAGTGAGCAGTGGGTGTCCGAGAAGGCGCTGCCCGAGATGGGCTTTACGCTCGGCTCGGTGTCAGAGCTGATCGACGACGAGGTGCAGCTGCTCATCGCCGTGGATGACACCCTTCACGTGCACGGAGTGACCAGCTGGCTGCCAGTGCGCCAGCACGGCGAGATCGTGGGCATCACGCTGGATTTCATGCGGCGCGACCGAGAAGGTTTCCGCCCTGTAGTGGAATTCCTCATTGCCGAGGCCATCACTACCGCTCCCACGATCTATGGCCCGCAGCTTGAATGGGTGTCTTTATCTGGGGCCCCGCTCGCAGGCGGCGACACCTCCAGCCTGCTCGGCATGGTACTCAGCGAGCTCGGCGGAGTGCTCGAACCACTCTACGGCTTCCGCTCCTTGGCCGCCTTCAAACGCAAGTTCAAGCCCATGGAACACTCGTGGCTGCTCTGCTATGACGACGCCTCCTCGCTGCCTGCCATCGGCCTCGCCGTCTCGCGCTGTTATCTGCCGCATGTGAAGCTGCGCGATGCCCAGGCAGCCGCCGCCGTGTGGGCTGAGGCTAAAGCAGAGCGCAAAGAGCGCCAACGTGCTGAGACCACTCGTTCTTAGCCCTGCTCGTCGCGTGCCAGCCCGCCCGCTTCCACAGTAAGACACCGCCCGCCCCAGCCAGATGCCTCAACCTGGTGGGGCGGGCGGTGTCTTGGTGTGAGCCGAGCGTTGGGTTTAGAGCTCGGGCTTGACGATCGGGAAGAGCACCGTTTCGCGGATGCCGAGCCCGGTGAGCGCCATGAGCAGGCGGTCAATGCCCATACCGCAGCCGGCCGTAGGCGGCATGCCCTGTTCCATGGCAGCGAGGAAGTCCTCGTCCAGCACCATGGCCTCGTCATCGCCATCGGCGGCCAAACGGGCTTGGTCCTCGAAGCGCTCGCGCTGAATCACCGGATCGACCAGCTCGGAGTAGCCGGTGGCCAGCTCGAAGCCGCGCACATACAAATCCCACTTTTCGGTCACGCCCTCCTTGTCGCGGTGGGAGCGAGTAAGAGGCGAGGTTTCCACGGGGAAGTCCTTCACAAAAATCGGCCCGTAGAGCTGATCCTCACAGAGCACCTCCCAGATTTCCTCCACGAGCTTGCCATGGCCCCAGCCGCCCTTGGCCGGCACATCAAGGCCAATGACGGCGGCGATCTGCTTGAGCTCCTCGACGCTGCTGGAGGTGGTCACCTCAGGCTGGCCGGGGAACTTCCGCTGCAGTGCCTCGTTGAGCGAGGGATACATCTCGATCTCAGTCCACTCGCCGCCGAGGTCATATTCGGTGCCGTCCGCCAAGGTGACGGTGGTGGAGCCAAAGACCTCCATAGCCACGGCCTGAATCAGCTCACGGATGGTGCGAGCGCCGTCCTCATAGGTACCCCACGCCTGGTAGGTTTCGAGCATTGCGAACTCGGGCGAATGCGAGGAGTCCACACCCTCGTTGCGGAAGTTGCGGTTGACCTCGAAGACTCGCTCGAGGCCGCCGACAACGCAGCGCTTGAGATAGAGCTCGGGCGCGATGCGCAGATACAGATCCATATCCATCGCATTGGAACGGGTAACAAAGGGCCGTGCCGCTGCACCGCCGTGCAGAGTCTGCAGCATGGGGGTCTCTACCTCCACAAAGCCCTCGCCCTCTAAGTGGTGGCGCAGGGCGCGCATCACCTTGATGCGAGTCATCGCATTGCGGCGGGCCTGTTCACGCATGATGAGGTCCGTGTAGCGCTGGCGCACGCGGGTGTCCTCATTCATCTCCTTGTGGGCCACCGGCAGCGGGCGCAACGACTTCGATGCCATGTGCCAACGCGAAGCCATTACGGACAGCTCGCCACGCTTAGAGGCGATCACTCGGCCGCGCACCGAGACAATATCGCCCAAATCCACATCCTGCTTCCAGCTGGCGAGGGCTTCCTCGCCCACCTCACGCAGCGAAAGCATGGCCTGCATCGTGGTGCCGGTGCCTTCCTGCAGGGTGGCAAAGCAGAGCTTGCCGGTATTGCGCACGAAGATCACCCGGCCGGCGATAGCCACCTCGGTGTCGGTCTCCTCGCCCACCTCGAGGACGGTAGCCCCTGCGGGGGGCTGGCCTGCATCCTCTTTGTTAACAAAGAATTGAGAGCGCAGCTCAGAGATCGAGATGGTGCGATCAACCTCTACCGGGTACGGATCGCGCCCCTCGGCGAGCAGCTTGGCGCGCTTCTCGCGACGGATTCGCAGCTGCTCAGGCACATCATCTGCGCGGTGGGCGGGGTTTTGCTTCTGGGTCTGCTCGCTCATGACTGATTACTCTAGTGCATCCCCGAGACATCGCTTTTCGACGCCCACTTCCCTTGAGTTTTCGCCTCCAAGCCGTCCCCGCCCAGCTGCCGGTACGGCAGGCTGCCGTAGAGCTGAACGCTGAGGCGGGGCGCAGATTAATGGACCCACTAGCGCATTCTCAGCATTTCGGACACCCACGGGCGTTTACAGTCCCCAATTCCCACACATGCTTTTACCCCCGTTCCCGCGCAGTGGTATGACGTAGTACCTGCTCAGCTTATGCTCAGCCTGCACCAAGTGTTCACCATGAAATACGTCGCCAGCCAGCGCCTTTATTAGCCAGCTCACTTCTTGGCCGGATCAACGGTTTTTCTCACCTCAGCAGAAAAGGGGGTGCAACGCCCACCCCGTTAACAACGATTGCGCAGGTTGCTTCTTGATTGCCCCAGCTGAGGCTCCTAAACTTACGGATACGTAACAAGCGCTGATGCCGACGAGCGCGCCCCTGCTGGGGCCGCCTTACGCTCGCCACCACCAACGTTTCAACACGTGCCGCAGCGTGCATGTCCTGAGGGCCGCGCAGATAAGCACCCCTGTGCTTGCGCGCCTCACATACACCGCTCCACCCTTAAATGGGGGCATTCTACGAGATGTTTCCCGTGTTATTTTTTGGAAAAGAGGCCGACTGTGAACTCTAAGCGCACACCTTTCATCGCGACCATCGCCGCACTGGCTACGCTCGCAGCACCGATCGCTGTAACCACCCCGGCATTCGCTGCCGAAACCCAGGCCGAGGTTCAGGCCCAGGTTAAGGTGCACGAAGGCTACATGACCAGCTCCGACGGCAAGGGCACCAAGATTTGGTGGAAGTCCGAAACCCAGCCCAACGCCAAGGGAACCGTCGTGGTGGTCCACGGCGCCGCCGAGCACTCCGGCCGCTATGACTATGTGACCAAGCGACTGCTGGACGCTGGCTACAACGTCTACCGTCTCGATCACCGCGGCCACGGCAAGTCCGCCCTGCCGAAGCTGAATAACAAGGTGATCCGCGGCCACATCGATGATTTCCACTTCATTGTGGATGACATGAATCAGCTGGTGCAGAAGGCCAAGGCGGAAAACCCGGGCCAGAAGACCTACATGCTCGGCCACTCGATGGGCGCGCTGGCGGCACAGTTCTACGGCATTAAGTACCCCGGCCAGATCGATGCCTTCGTGACCAACGGTGGCGGCGCCCCGCTGAACCTCTCTGGTGTGAACAACCCGGGCCAGACCATCACCCCAGAGGCCATCACTGACAAGCAGCGCAACGCCCAGCCGAGCATCTACGAGCGTCTGCCGCTGCGCGAGCTGACCACCTTCAACGCGCACATGATCAATCAGATGATCCCGGGCCGCACTGATATTCACATGCCCTCGCCGATTGGCACCGACATCCTGCAGGTGCCCAACGCCTTCACCGACGGCGTGGCCTCTGACCCGGCCGTGGCCGCCGAGTATCAGACCGATCCGCTGGTGAACAAGAAGATCAGCCTCGGTATGGCAGAGCAGATGGCTTTCGCGGGCTTCTATGACGCCAACAATGCCGACCTGTTCACCGCCCCCACCCTGATCATGCACGGCACCCACGACGGCCTCGTCCCGCCGTACTTCGCTCAGGATTGGTACAACGCCATCGGCTCCCAGGACAAGGAGCTGATCTACTGGGAGGGCCAGATGCACGAGGTGCTCAACGAGCCCGCCAAGCACGAAGCCATGGACAAGGTGATCGACTGGCTTTCTAAGCACTAGCCACACGCTTGGGCGCGCTACCCATCCTCGCGACGCGCCCACCCCATCCCGCCTCCGCGCATCCCGCTTTCCGCGCTCGGAGGCGGGATACTTTTGTATTCCGCATGAGTGATGCCCGCGGCCTAAGCTAAGACACTATGCGCGCCCACGACACCGACAGCTATCCCGTGCCTGCCGCCCCACCGGCCTATCCGGTAGTGCCACCGAAAGTCGATGGCGGCAAACGATGTGGTGTGCTCGCTGGCCTCGACATCGCCTTCGCCATTCTTGCTCTCGCTTTCACTGTGGTGCTGGCGTGGATGATGGCGGAGAAATCCATCGATTTCTCTCCTGCGACCCTAGGCTATGTGCTCGCAGTGTGGGCGCTTATGGCCTATATCGCCTTACCTCGCCTCCACCAGCTACTCACCGAACTCTATGTACCGGACTACTTCATTGGCCGTACCCGCACTGCCGATGGGCTGCTGGGCGATCCGGTAAACCTCGCTCTCGACGGCGAGGAGGCAGATATCCACGCCGCCATGTCCGCAGCCGGCTGGACCCGTGCCGATGAGGTGACGCTGCGATCATCGTGGAAGATCATCATCTCCTCGGTGTTTCGGCGCTCCTATCCACACGCCCCGGTTTCTCCCCTGCTGCTTTTCGGCCGCCGCCAAGCCTTCGCCTATCAACAGGAGGTGGATGGCTCAGCCTCTCAGCGCCATCACGTGCGTTTCTGGCCCACCCCCGAGGGCTGGATTTTGCCCGGTGGGCATCGCGTGGAGTGGCTGGCCGCCGGCTCCTATGATCGCGGCGTGGGACTCTCGGCGTTTACTGGGCAGGTCACCCACAAGATCGACGCCGATATTGATCTCGAACGCGACTACATCATTAACACTATGCGCTACAGCGATCCCGCCATCGAGGTCAGTGTGATTGAGGATTTCTCCACCTCCTACCACCACCGCAATGGCGGCGGCGACCAGATACACACCGATGGAACCCTGCCCATTGTGGACGTATCAGGAACAGCCCGCCGCACCCCTCCGACCCCCAGCGAGCCTCTTCCCTCATCCGATGTGCGCGACGCTGCCCTGCCGCCACGTACCTTGCTGCTGCCGGCGGCATTCTTTGTTGTCCACGCATGCATCGTCGCAGCCAGCTGGGTCGGTCTGGTCCTTGACCACGGCGCTTCCAGCGCTCGCGGCGCTGCAGCCACCGGCGAGCTACTCGGTATCACCGCCGCGGTAGTAATTGGTGCGCTGTGCCTCTACGGCACCTTCACTCGTTCCGCACTCGCCAGGATCGGGCTGATGGCCATGCTTAGTGTCTCCGCAGTGTCCGCGCTAGCCATGGTCTTCGGCTCTGATCAAGGGGACTTTCTGTCGATCACTCTCGCCGCACTGGCGGTGTACATGGTGTGGGCTGTGTCGAGCACATCGGTGCGCGAGTGGGTGTGCCCCGACGGCCAGATGCAGCCCAGTCCATCCCGCTAGGCTTTGCCCCGCGCGTCCGAGCCGTCTCAATCCCACACGCCGAAGATCCCGTCTGCGTGGTCAGGGCGCAAAAAGACCTCACCCACGCTACGCACGGTGAGGTCTGTGTTCATCCTTCTCTCCGTCAGCCCTAGTATGCCCCGCTGTCATCGCGGGAACGTACTCAGCACGAGGAGCAGATGATCCAAAGATCAGAAGGGCGAATTGCGCACCATCAGCTCCACTTTTTGGAACCTCTTGAGATCCGAGTATCCGCACTTGGCCATGGCACGGCGTAGGCCGCCCACAAAGTTCTCCGTTCCGTAGCAGGAGGTGGAGGGGCCGTGAAGCAGGGTCTGCAGCGGCACTACATCGCTCTCGCCGAGTTCCTCACCTAGGCTCACCTGCTGCACCACACCGCGCGGGAAGCGCGGGTGTGCAGTGACCGAGGGCCAGAACCAGCCCGGGGCTGCGGCCTCGGCGGCATACGCCAGCGGGGTACCGAGCATCACCGCATCGGCGCCGCACGCCATGGCACGAGCGACGTTTCCGGATAGAACCAACTCGTCCGAATCGGCGATGATGTGTACGTAGCGGCCACCAGTCTCGTCGAGGTAGTCACGCCGCGCCGCGGCCACATCGGCGATCGCGGAGGCCATTGGGGTGTGAATGCCCACGGCCATATCGTTGGTGTTGGAGCCGCCTCCAACAATCACACCGGCGGCGCCGGTGCGCATCAGGTGCAGGGCCGTGTGATAGTCGCTCACGCCACCGGCAATCACCGGCACATCAAGGGTGCCGATAAACTCCTTGAGGTTCAGCGGCTCTCCGCCAGTTTCCACATGCTCCGCGGAAATGATGGTCCCCTGGATCACGATGATCTCCGCACCGGCCTTGACCAACACCGGCGCCAGATCGCGGGCGTGCTGCGGAGAGACGCGCACCGCCACGGTGGCATCGCCCGCGCGCACCTCACGGATACGTTCGGTGAGTAGGTCCACATCCAGCGGGGCGGCGTGCAGCTGCTGCAGCAGCCCCACGGTGGCCTCTGGGCCATTGTCCTTGCTGTGCTGCACCACCTGGGCGATGGTGGCATCCAGATCTGCGTGCCGTCCCCACAGCCCCTCGGCGTTAATCACGGCCAAGCCGCCATTGTCCGCCATGGCCTGCACGAATTCCGGAGAAGCAAGGCTGTCGGTGGGGTGGGAGAGGAAAGGAATGTCGAAGGTGTAGGCATCGAAGTGCCAGGTGGTGTCCACATCCTTCGAGGAGCGGGTGCGCCGCACGGGCACCAGCCCGATATCGTTGAGCGAGTAGGTGCGTCGGGCCTCGCGGCCGATACCGATTTCCACGATGTCACGCATAGCTGTAGGGATTCACTTTCCGTCTCTATTTGGGGCGTGTGGGTGCCTGAGGTGAAGTGCACAAGAAGAACAAAGGCCCCAGGCTGTGCTGCCTTAGGGCCTTAATCTTAGCGCTGGTAATAATTCGGGGCCTCAACGGTCATCTGAATATCGTGCGGGTGGGATTCACGCAGGCCAGCGCCGGTGATTTGCACGAACTGGGCGTCGTGAAGCTCCTCAATGCTGGAGGAGCCGGTGTAGCCCATGGCCGCGCGCAGCCCGCCCACAAGCTGGTGGGTGATGGCGTCGATGGAGCCGCGGAAAGGCACGCGGCCTTCGATCCCCTCCGGCACCAGCTTGTCTTCGCTTTTCACATCGGACTGGAAGTAGCGGTCCTTAGAGAAGGAGCGCTGCTCGCCAGAAAGCCCGCGGCCGCGCATCGCGCCGAGCGAACCCATGCCGCGATACATCTTGTACTGCTTGCCGTTGACCACGGTGATTTCACCCGGGGCCTCGGCGGTACCGGCCAGCATGGAGCCGAGCATCACGGTGGAGGCGCCAGCTGCCAGGGCCTTGGCGATGTCACCGGAGTATTGCATGCCGCCGTCGGCGATGATGGGCACACCGGCTTTGTGGGCTTCGGTGGCGGCCTCCATGATGGCGGTGATCTGCGGTGCGCCCACCCCGGCCACCACGCGGGTGGTGCAGATGGAACCCGGGCCGATGCCCACCTTGATGGCGTCCGCCCCTGCCTCGATCATGGCCTTCGCGGCGCTGCGCGTGGCGAGGTTACCGCCGATTACCTCAACGGTCTCGCCCCATTCCTTCTTCACTCGGGAGACCATCTCCAGCACTCCGCGGGAGTGGGCGTGGGCGGAGTCAACCACGAGCACATCCACCCCAGCATCCACCAGGGAACCGGCACGCTGCCAGGACTCCTCACCGGTGCCGATACCGGCCCCCACGAGCAGCCGGCCACGTTGGTCCTTGGAGGAGTGTGGATACTGCTCGGTCTTAACAAAGTCTTTCACCGTGATGAGGCCGACAAGGCGGTTCTCGCCATCAACGATGGGTAGCTTCTCAATCTTGTTGGCGCTGAGCAGACGCAGCGCCTCATCCTTGCTCACGCCTTCCTTCGCCACCACCAGCGGCATCGGGGTCATCACCTCAGCGACGGAGCGATTAAAGTCCGGCTCGAAGCGCATATCGCGGTTCGTGCAGATACCCAGCAGCACGCCGTTGTCATCCACCACCGGCAGACCAGAAATACGGAAGCGAGCGCACAGTGCATCCACCTCGCCGATGCTCTGATCGGGGCGACAGGTTACGGGATCAGAGACCATCCCAGACTCGGAGCGCTTGACCATTTCCACCTGCTCTGCCTGATCCTGAATGGAGAGGTTGCGGTGCAAAATACCCATACCGCCCTGGCGGGCCATTGCGATCGCCATGCGGCCCTCAGTCACGGTATCCATGGCCGCGGACACCACGGGAATATTCAGACGCAGCTTGCGCGTCAGCTGCGCGGATGTATCCACCTCGGAGGGGATCACATTGGACTCATTGGGCAAAAGCAGCACATCGTCAAAGGTCAGCCCCACCAAGGCAACCTTGTTAGGATCATCGCCGCCGGTTGTCACTCGCTCGTTGTTCATCTGCTTGAAAGATCCTCCTCAGTTATCGCGCGTATCCCCGTCGCCGCCACTGCGCCAGAAGGGGATTGTGCCTTGTCACGGGCCGCACGATGCTTATCGACGCCACCTCGCGGCCACGCCTACCAGCGCAGTGAAGATACAGGTGCCTTCAACACTAACCCCTCGACCGCGGAGTTGAGAACACTTCCGGCTCGCTACCCCTACTCGTGGCAGGTGGGCGGATGGTCTATGCCCGATTGCTGTGGCTTCTGTGAGTAGTTGAATATCGGGGGCACACTCAATATCCTGAGCTGTGTGAATTTCTCTGAGATGCCGCGCGATCCCTTCGAAGGGGATCCCAACGACCCCGCCCGCCTGCTGGACGAGGACGAACCCTTTGCGCCTCTGAGCGAGGAGGAGCGCGCAGGGCTGCGAGAGGATCTCAGACTCGTCAAGCAGTTTCGCACCCACCTTGCTCCCCGCGGGATCAAGGGCATCGTGTATTTCTGCGAGGATTGCGACCGGCCACACTACTGCGATTGGGACATGATGCAATCCAATATCCACGCCACCCTGCAGGAGGAGTTGCCGCCGGTGCACGAGCCGAGCGCCGATCCGAACCCCGACGAATACGCTCCGTGGGAATATTGCATGGGCTTTCTCGACGGCCTCACTCAGCGCCGCTTCGGCCGCTAGATCATCACCCCTGTGAACCCATCTGACACTTAAGGCCCCGCTATTCCTAGCGGGGCCTTGAGTATGTGGTCTGTGGTTTAGAACTTGTCTCGCACAGAGTCGGGAAGCTCGATGGGGGCGTCATCCACGATGCGATCCATCATCGATTTGTCCTTCTTTTCCTTCGGCTCCTTATCGTCCACATCAATGGAGCGCTCACGCGGGGCCAGCGGGGAATCATCGGCCTCCGGCTCGCGGGTGGGGCGAGGAGGACGGTTGCCTCCGCCATAGTCTTGAGACTCGGTGACAGTCTCCGTCACGGTCTCGGTGGCGGTGGTGGTTTCCGTGGTGGTGCTCACCTTCGGCGAACGGGAACTGCTCGACGGATTCGGCTGAGTGGTGGTGGCCGTGACCGTCGATGTACGGGTAGAGGGCTTGGGCACATCTGGGGTCATAGTGACAGTGCGCTGGGCCTCCTCCACCTGGCGGTGGGCCACATCCCGATCGCGCTCATCGAGGTAGTTGATGAGCTCCCTAGCCTGAGCGATCAGCCGTTTAGCACCCTCCACATCGCCCTTTTCGCGCAGCTCATCGGCTTCTTCCAAAGTGGAGGCAAGCTGCACCATATCGGCGCGGGGCTCACCGAACACGGCAATACGCGCACCCCAGAGCGGGCCACCCGGCTCGGCGTTGTAGACGGCGGTGCCGCCCACCACGATCATCGCGCTGGCCGCAACCGCGCCCAGGGCAGCGCCACCGACCACGCTCATGAGCCGGGGACGCTGAAAGCCACGGCGCCTCTGCCGATGTTCAGCAATAGAGGCAACACTCGGCTCCTTCGTCTGCGCCGGCTCGCCGTGACCGCTTTCGGCACTGTCGAGGGCAGCGAAGATACCGGCGAGATCATCGGCCTCGCCATCGCGAACTGCCTCCTCGCGAAGCCCCGCGAGAGCCACGGAGAGCGGGTCAGTTCCACCGCTCGGCTCGGCGCCCGCGGCGATCTCATCGAGGAATGCATCGCATGCATCAATCTCGTCGCGCTGCAAAGACAGATCCCTCGGATCTTCCTGGGAACGAGATGTCATCGTGTGCTTCCTTCAAACTTCTTACGCAGCTGCTTCAACGCTCGGTGTTGCGCCACCCGCACTGCCCCTGCTGTGGTGTTGAGGACCTCCGCTGTTTCCTCTGCGCTCAGCCCCACAAAGAGGCGGAGAACAAGGATCTCGCGCGACCTATCACTTAATAGATCGAGCAATGCTCGCACCTCGTTACTTCCATCGAGGCTCGGACTTACATCTTCGGGATTCGAGGAATGATCTGCGCTATCGGGGACCTCTTCGGTGGGGTGAAGCCTGTCCCGCCCCATCGCTCGATGTGCGTCGATCACCTTATTGGAGGCGATGCCATAAACAAAAGCCATGAAGGGACGTCCATGGTCCGTGTACTTAGGCAAAGCCGTGGCCACCGCCAGGCACACGTCCTGGATCACGTCCTCGGGGGCCGGGTAATGATTGCGGGAGATACGCGCCCGCACGTAGCGAGAAACCAGAGGGTGAATAAGCCGAATGATGTGCTGAAGGGCGCGTTTATCGCCAGCGGCGGCTGGCGCAACCAGCGGGGCGAGCTGTTCCTCCAGTTCACCTGACACTGTGCGTCGGGCCTCCCACTATCTGCGCTGTGAATGTGACATGCGACCTACCAAGGCGCAGGGCACAAACGGTAGGCAGTACCTCTTCAGTATAACGACACCGCGTGGTGAATTTTATGAAGCTCCCCCTTCGTCGCCCACACCCCTCCCCCACTGCCCCCACCCAAGAGTTCACGCAGCGTTCATATGGCTACGTACCCCCTGTACAGGGCATATGTGTTTGTCGGGAAAATTAGGCCTTTAAACCAATGGCCATGATTGTGTAATATGCCGTTTACCCATAGCGCGCAGACTGATCTGCACATCCCCTTCCCCTTGTTCACACGATTTTTATGCACCAAGGAGCTTCCTCATGCCGCAACCGAGCGAGCTACCCGGCACCTTCACGGATTTCTGGGATTGGCAGATGAAAGGCGCGTGCCGTGGGCACGAGTCCTCCGTGTTCTTCCACCCAGATGGCGAGCGCGGCCGCGCCCGACTCAATCGGGAAAACGCCGCGAAAGAGATCTGCCATCGGTGCCCTGTACTGAAGCAGTGCCGCGATCACGCCTTGAGCGTAGGCGAGCCCTACGGCATCTGGGGCGGGCTCTCGGAGTCCGAGCGCGCCATCATCCTTCGCACCCGCTAGGCCGCACACCTACCGTCATATAGAGACAACGCCCAGCCCCTGAGAGTCTTCAGGGAGCTGGGCGTTGCTGCGGTCAGAGAAACCGAGGATTAGTGGTGATGGTGGTGGCCGTGGCCACCCTCCTGCTCCTCGGGATCAACCGGCTTATCCACCACGGAGGCCTCGGTGGTCAGCACCATCCGAGCCACGGAGGTGGCGTTCACCACGGCGGAGTGGGTCACCTTCACAGGGTCGATGATGCCCTGCTCGATGAGGTTGCCATACTCCAGGGTTGCAGCATTAAAGCCGGAGCCATTGTCCAGCTCTGCGGTGCGGGAGACCACCACGGAACCGTCTAGGCCAGCGTTGGCCGCGATCCAGTAGGTGGGCTTGGTCAATGCGCGAGCGGTGGCCAGCACACCGATCTTCTCCTCGCCCTCAAACTGCTCGGCGTAGGTCTTCAGCTCCTCAGCGATCTGCACCAAGGCGGAGCCACCGCCGGCCACAATGCCCTCATCGGCAGCAGCCTTCGCGGCGTTGATGGCGTCTTCGACGCGCAGCTTACGCTCGCCCACCTCGGTCTCGGTAGCAGCTCCCACCTTTATTACAGCGATACCACCGGAAAGCTTGGCCAGACGCTCTTGGGCCTTTTCCTTGTCCCAGGTGGAGGAGGTGTTCTCGATCTCGCGGCGGATCTGCTCGCGGCGCACATCCACAGCCTCGGCGGAACCGGCGCCGTCAACGATCACGGTCTGATCCTTAGTCACGGTGACGCGACGGGCGGAACCAAAGTGGCTCATCTCGGTCTCGGAGAGGTTGATGCCCACCTCCGGATCGATGACGGTGGCATCAGTGACCACGGCGAGATCATCCATGAAGGCCTTGCGGCGGTCGCCGAAGTACGGGGACTTCACAGCGACCACATTGAGGGTCTTACGCAGGGCGTTGACCACAACCATCTGCAGCGGCTCGCCCTCGATGTCCTCGGCAATGATCAGCACGGGGCGCTTAGACTCCACGATCTTTTCCAGCACCGGCACGAAGTCCGGCAGCGAGGAGATCTTGTTGCGCACCAGCAGGATCAGCGGGTTGTCCAGCTCTGCGCGCTGGGCATCCACGTCGGTGATGAAGTAGGGGGACAAAAAGCCCTTGTCAAAGGAGACGCCTTCGGTGATGTCGAGGGTGGTCTCCATCGACTGGGACTCCTCAACGGTAACTACGCCGTCCTTGCCCACCTTCTCCATGGCACCGGCCACCATCTCGCCGATCTCAGGATCGCGGGAGGACACGGTGGCCACGTTCGCGATATCGGCAGCAGAGGAGACGTCGGTGGCGCGAGCCTTGAGCAGCTCCACGGTCTTTTCTGCCGCGGCAGCGATACCACGGTTAAGGCCGATCGGGTTGGATCCGGCCGCCACGTTGCGCAGGCCTTCGTCGACAAGCGCCTGGGCAAGAAGGGTCGCGGTGGTGGTGCCGTCGCCGGCTGCGTCGTTGGTCTTGATGGCCACCGACTTCACCAGCTGAGCGCCGAGATCCTCCAGCGGTTCCTCCACATCGATGTCACGGGCGATGGTCACGCCATCGTTGGTGACAGTGGGGGCACCGAAGGACTTCTCCAGCACCACGTTGCGGCCGCGCGGGCCGAGAGTAACCTTCACGGCGTCGGCGAGAGTGTTCACGCCCCGCTGGATGCCCTCGCGGGCCTCCTGGTTAAAAGCAATGAGCTTCGCCATAAGTGGCTCGACCCCTCCTTAGTTCTCGATGACTGCGAGAATGTCGCGCTGGGACAGCAGCAGGTACTCCTGGCCGTCGTACTTCAGCTCGGTTCCGCCGTACTTAGAGAACACCACGACGTCGCCTTCCTTCACATCCATCTGGACGCGCTCGTCCTTGTCGCCCCAGCGGCCCGGGCCCACGGCGATAACGGTGGCCTCCTGCGGCTTTTCCTTAGCGGAGTCCGGGATAACCAGACCGGATGCGGTGGTGGTCTCGGCCTCGTTGATCTGGACGAGGACGCGGTCCTCCAGCGGCTTGATGTTTACGTTCGCCACGATATTCCTCCATGTGACATAGCAAGAAAGGTTTCCATGTGCCGGTTGGTAGTTCCAGCACAGCCGTCGTCGCGGGTGAACAACTGTGGGTCACACAACCTATTGGCACTCTACCCCCGTGAGTGCTAACACTCAACTGTGCGCACTGCCAGATCTCTTGGCGTTGTTCTCACCCATGGCCCGCCCCGCCGTTGGCTAGGGGCGAGGCAGTGAGGCGGCGGCTCCAGAGGAGGAGCGCCGTCGCTTCGCAATAAACGGCAGCGACAGAATCACCAGCCCTGCCGCAAGGGTGGCGGCACCAAAGCCCACGATGAACCCACCGATGATGAGCATGGGCGCAATGATGATCACGAAAATCTCGATGGGCGCGAATCCCACATAGGCCACACCGAATTCTTCTAGGGTGCCGGACTTCATGTTGGGATCCACGATCTTCAAGATGGCGATGGCGGTAGCCACCGAGGCGGTGGACCAGCCCCAGCCGAACAGGGCCCGCTCGAACCACGGATCCTTAAAGGCGCGCGGCGCGACCACAAAGGCGTAGACACAGCAGAAGCCCAATGCCAGGGCGAAGAGCACCACGAGCGCGAGCGCATAGTCGGCCACCACGGCAGGAATGATCGCCGCCACTCCGGTGACCACGAGGTAGTCGGTGAAACCACCAGAGATCGATCCCACGAGGTCTTTATCCACGAAGTGCGGGGCCTTCACCAGATGCAAGAATCCCACTCCGAGCATGCCGACCACGAAGGAGGAGGCGAACAGCGGCACTGAAAGCACCGGAAACAGTGCCTCTAGCAGCAGCTTGATTTGGTAGCCCACGAACACGGTGATTCCTACTACGGAGACGTGCAGGGCGATCGGCTCGATCGAGGAGGGGTTCGTGGTGGCTTTACCCACGCTGGGCCGCTCGCTGCCCTGGCCGATCCAGCCGGTGCGAATGTCGTCAGACAGTTTGGAAAAGTCAGGAAGCTGCGAGGTTTTGCCGGTGGATGATCCCCACTTGGCAATGATCACACCACCAACCACCGCAGCTAGGGTGCCCACCGTGGCCGCGGTGAAGCCTAATGTCATCGCCGCCTCTTGACCTTGGTTTTCCAGCGAGCCACCCACAGCCGCGGCCACGCCGAAGCCGCCGACGAAGCCCACCGGCACCATCGCACCGAACCAGTCCGGTGTGCCGAGCAGCGGGGCGAAGAGGATCACGCCCAAAAGCGCGAAGATGCCCCACTGGGTGAGAAACATCGATACCGATACCGACCACATGGTGCGGGCACCGGAGCGCACCTCGCTGGAGAAGTCCATGGTGTAGGGCAAGGCGCCGAACACCGCGGCAATAAGCATCGTGGTGTAGGTGTTGAGCTGATCAGAAAAGGGAATCCATCCCAGCCCCTCGGGCCCCAGTGCGAGGCCGAGAATGCCTGCCGTGATGGGCGCGGGGATCATCAGCTTCTGAAACACCGGTACGAATCGGCGGAGAAGTTTGCCCGCCATGAGCAACACTGAGATCCAGCCGAGGTCTAGTAGCAAAACATAGGGTGAAAATCGTCCATAGCCGCACCTCACATCCTTGAGAACTCTATGACCTAAGCCATATTCACAACAATGTCAGCCAGAATACAGGCTTTTCTCAGCATCTCTGGCGCCAGGGGATGCGGTGGAGGCATTCCTGCTGCGTGCTGCAGCTCTTTCCGCGTGGGCCAAGCGGCCGCTGGAGCGGCGAGGGCCGCCGCTCACCCCGCGGTCGGTTCAGCGAAGCCCAACCCCAGAGGCTAAGCACCCGAAAATCAGCTAGTCCGCGGCCCCGCGGGCGAGGTTGAGTACTGCTCCGCGCCAGAGGGCGTAGTCTTCCGGCTCGTCTTCTCGGTAGTTGTGCACGGCGCGGATCCCGGCGCGCACCTGCTCGATGTCGGCGTCGGTGATGTCGGTGCCATCGGCTCCCACAAAGATCACTGGCCCGCAGATAGCGGCGGTGGGATCGCTTAAGAATGCGGAGTTTCCCGTGGCTGCCTCTTGGCGCCCCATGGAGGCCACCGGATTAGGCTCGGCGCCGCTGGCGGCCGCCTCGGCGGCGTAGAGGGCGGCCACGGTGGTGCCGTCATCGCGGAAGCTGACCGAGAGACGCTGGCCGTCGGCGTTGAGATAGCTGGCGGCCTCGTCAAGCTCGACGGTGATCAGCTGCGAGGAGGTGTCGGGGTGCACGAGCAGGCCACGGGGCATGGGAAACAACCTTTGTTTGTGTCGTAAATGGGGCGCTTTCAGGCGCGGGAACACCTGTTGTGTCTAACAGAGTTTCTCGCACCTAACGACGCCTACGCTGCACAATTCAGCGGCTGTTTCCCAAAGTTTCACCCAGCGGGTGTGCCGGCCACGGCTAGGCCTGGGGTTGTTCCACCTCGAGCGAGGGATCGGTGCCCACGCTGAGGTCCGAGGGGGCGGCCCCGGCGCGGATCCGCTCGGCGCAGAGCGCGGCGATCATCACCCCGTTGTCGGTGCAGTATTCCAGCGGCGGCACGCGCAGCTGAATACCGGCGGAGGTGCAGCGGCGCTGGGCGAGCTCCCGCAGCCGCGAGTTGGCAGCCACTCCCCCGCCGAGCAGCAGCACGCCTGCACCGGTGTCGCGGCAGGCGCGCACGGCCTTGGCTGTGAGCACGTCCACCACGGCTTCTTGGAAGGAGGCGCACACATCGGGGATGTCGATGACTCGCCCCTCGCGCTCGGCTTGTTCCACATAACGGGCCACGGCTGTTTTGAGCCCAGAGAAGGAGAAGTCGTAGGCGGATTTGCGCATGCCGCGGGGAAAGGCGATGGCCTTCGGGTTGCCGCTGCGGGCCAGGCGATCGATCACGGGCCCGCCGGGATAGCCCAGCCGCAGCAGCCGAGCGACCTTGTCGTAGGCTTCACCGGCCGCATCATCCACGGTGGAGCCCAGTTCCACCATGGGCTCGCCGACGGAGCGCACCTCGAGCAGCTGGGTGTGCCCGCCAGAGACCAATAGCGCCACGCAGTGCGGCAGCGGCTCGCCATCGAGGTTGGCCACGGCCACGTGCCCACCTAGGTGGTTAAGGCCGTAGAAGTCCACCCCCCACGCGGCGGCGTAGGCCTTCGCGGCGGAGGCACCGACCAGCAGCGCCCCCGCCAGCCCGGGCCCCACGGTGGCGGCTACGGCATCGGGAGCATCAATGCCGGCCTCGGCCAAGGCTTGGCGCATCACCGGCTGGATGGATTCGAGGTGGGCCCGGGAGGCGATCTCGGGCACCACCCCGCCGAAGCGGGCGTGCTGGTCCATGGAGGAGGCCACGACGTTGGCGCGCACGGACATGCGGCCATCGTCGAAAAGCTCGATGATGCCGACACCGGTTTCGTCGCAGGATGACTCGATCCCGCAGATAAAGCGTGACACGACTGGGGTTACACCTAGCTGGGGTTGGGGGCGCCGTGCGGGTTGCGCTGCATGACGTACGCGTCGGCACCGGAGGGCTGGTAGTAGTTTTTGCGCTCGTCGATAACGAAGAAGCCGTAGCTCTTGTACAAAGTCACCGCGGCGGTGTTATCGGTGCGGCATTCGAGGAAGATCGGGCCGTTGTAGTGATCGGCCACGTCCACGAACACCTGCAGCATCTGGGTGCCGATGCCTTGGCGGCGATAGTCCGGGTCCACGCCGATGGTGTGAATCTCGAACTCCGGATCATCCTCGGGCCCGAGCATCGCCAGACCGGCGTAGCCCACCAGCACACCGTTATCCTCGTAGCCCAAGTAGATGGTGCGGCCAGCGAACTCGTAGTAGAACGCCTGCTCGCTCCAGGGGTCATCGCTGCCGAAGAGTTGCTTTTCCAGCTGGGCGCAGCGCGGGGCGTCCTCGTTGTTGAGCGGGCGCAGCGTCTCGGGCAGCACCAGCTGGCCGTTGTCATCGACGATCACGGGACGCGGGGTGGATGTAGGCGCTGGTTGGGAGTCACTCACGGGAAAGATTCACACTTCCTTGACAGGTCTCACTCGGTGTTGATGGCGCTTGCGATTGGCCGCTCTCAGCGGCTGTGCGCAGCGCCGTGTTTCTCTGTAACTATACGCAGCCTTTAACCCAGATCGATGTCTGGGATTGCCGGGGAGAGCGGCTGGGGCGCCGGCTCCGCCGCGTCAGGCCTGCGTAAATACAGCGGCACCAGCGGCTCTGGGCTGCGCTCAAGGTCGGCCACTGCCACCAGTGCGGCTGGGGTGGGGCTCAGATCCACTCGCTGTGCTGCAGCGGCTAGGTCAATGTGGGTGGGGCAGTTGAGCACATCCGCGGGCTGGGCGTCGAGAAGCTCAGCCACATGCGCTGGGCTGTGCACCTCGGGACCGGCAACGCGCTCACCATGGTCATAGCGGGACCAGTAGACCTCGCGGCGGCGGGCGTCGGTGGCCACCACCAGGCTGGTGGGCGGGGAGGTGGCGTCGAGAAGCTGCTGGGCGATGCTGTCATGAGAGACCACCCCGTGTACGGGGATCTGGAGGGCATCGCCGAGGGCTGCGGCCGTGGCCATGCCCACGCGCAGGCCAGTGAAGGGGCCGGGTCCGCAGCCGACCACGATTGCGTCGAGATCAGCGAGGGTACAGCCGGCGCGCGCGGCGCAGTGCTGGATGGTGGGGATGAGCACCTCATTGTGCTTGCGGCATTCGGGCAGTAGCTCGGCGGCGAGTTCGCCGCGCAGGGTATCAACGATGCCCGCGACAAGCGTGGGGGTGGAGGTATCGATGGCTAGGCACAACACGATGTATCAGCCTACCTACCCGCTAGGCTCGGAGCCTATGCAGGCAACAGTAGACACCGCATGTGGCGGTTTTACTCTCACCGCCTCCCCGCGCGGTATCACCCGAGTGAGCTTCGGGGCGGACCAGCCCATCGCCCCAGCCAGCGAGCTGCTTCGCCGCGCCTGCGCCCAGCTCCAGGAGTACGCCGCCGGCACGCGCCAGACGTTCACAGTGGCTCTCGATCTCCCGGCGCACACCGCTTTTCGACGCCACCTCTACGCCGCCCTCAGCGCCATCGACTATGGCGAAACCATAAGTTACGGCCACCTCGCGGCACGGGCAGGGCACCCCAAGGCCGTGCGTGCCGCCGGCACCGCCCTGAAGCTCAATCCGCTGCCGATCTTTCTGCCCTGCCACCGGGTGCTGCGCGGCGACGGCTCCATCGGCGGCTATGCCGGCGGCCTTGAGCTGAAGCGGCAGCTGCTACGGCTCGAAGGCGTAGAGATCCAGGCCGGCCGAGGCCATGATGTGCGGCGGAGCTAGTGGGCAGCACTAGTGAGCGGTGCTAGTCGGCGGCGGCACGGCGCTGGCGCACATCGTGCACCCCAATGCTGGTGGCGCTGAGCATAATGACCACGATGATGCCGAAGCCGCCGGCCACCGCCATGGGCCAATCCACATGCTCGAGCAGGGCGAAAAGCGCGGCGGTGATCATGGCAAGCCCAATGGCGGTGCCGATGCGCTGGCCCACCTGCAGCACCGCCCCGGAGGAGCCGGCATAGTTTTGGGGCACATCCGCCAGCGACAGGGTTTGGTTGGGGCTGATCACGCTGCCTTGGCCGATACCGACAACACCGAGGGTGCCCACCAGCCACCATTCGCTGACCATGCCACGATGCTCACCGATAATCACCAGGATGCTCAAGATCATGCCGGTGGTGGCCACCAGCATGCCGCCGACCACTAGCGGGCGACCAAGATCAATCACGCGCCTGCCGGCCCAGTCCGCCGACACCGAGGAGGCCAAGGCGGCCGGAATACCCACCGACCCCGCCACCAGCGCGGAATAGCCCAGACCTTGTTGGAAGTACATGGCCACGATCACCCAGATGCTGGTGATGCCCATAAAGTACAGCGAAGACAGCGCCGCCCCATTACGGAAACTCGACACGGCCAGCACATCCAGATCCACCATGGGCGCGTGCCCCGATGCCTTGTAGGAGCGCTCCCAGCGCACGAATCCAGCGAGCAGCAGCAGCGACACCACCAGAAGCAGCCACACCCACAGCCCTTCTTTGCTCTCAACGAAGGGCAAAAGAAACAGCAGCACGGCGCTGGTCAAGAGCACCACACCCACGGGGTCGAGGGAGCGGATTACCGAGGATATCTTGTAGCTGCCATCGGCGGCGCGCACCGGATCGGCGCTGGCGAGAGGCCTCGGAAACCACAACAGGCCAAGCAGCAGCACGATCATGCCAATGGGGAGATTGACAAACATCGTTAGACGCCAGCCCAGATCTTCCCCGCCAAGGCCAATGAGAAAGCCTCCCAGCACCGGCCCGATGGCCACGGCGATGCCCACGGTGGAGCCGAAGAACCCAAAGGCCCGGCCGCGCTCTTTGCCCGTGAAGTAGTACTGGATCATGCCGATGAGCTGCGGGTTCATCAAACCGGCACCCATACCCTGCAACAAGCGTGCCGCCACCAGGAAGTTGGGGCTTGGTGCCAGCCCTGCCGCCGTGGAGCCGCTCAAAAACACGGTGAGCCCGATGAGAAACAGCCCGGCGCGACCGAAGATGTCCCCGGCCCGTCCTGCGGGTACGAGGAAGGCGCCGAAGACGAGGGTGTAGCCGGACAGTACCCACTGGATATCGGTGTGGGTGGCTCCCAGCCCGGCTTGGATGGAGGGCAGCGCCACGTTCATGATGCTCACTGACATCAGGGACATGAACACGGACACGAGCATGAGCCCCAAGATTCGCCAGCGAATAGGGTCTGCCGCAGCGGGGGTGGTACTCACCTGCTTTATCTCCTCACAATCCATCCAATGCACAGCCGTAGGCTGTGACGTGTCTTTCCTGTTTCGCACCTGCTCGCAGGCCTCATTGCTCGCACTCGTAGCGGGTGTGGTGAGCCGTCGCGGCGCCGGCGGGCGCGGAGGTGGTGTCCGTCGGCGACGGTGGGCTGCGAAGCTGCTGCGCGCGTGGGCCTGCGCGGTCGTGTCTTCACGCGCATCGCCTGGGCCCTTCACGGCTGGCGCTGCTGCCAGTGCTCGTGGACCCAGCGCAGCACCACCCTACTCGCACTCTTCTCCGGCGAGCACAGACCCCTTCATGCACCTAGTGTTATGAGGTATGACTACGCTTAATCGGAGGGTCGATGGGCTCGATATTGCCCGCGCGATCGCGATCGTGGGGATGATGTACGCCCACACGGTCTTCAATGGCCCAGCGGTGTTCAGGGAGCTCACAGATGGCTACCCCTCCACCCTCTTCGCGGTGCTCAGTGGTATCAGCTTGGCCATCGTGTTGGATAGATACAACGCCACGGTGGCCATGATTCGCGGCATTGTGCTTATCGCGGTGAGCATTCCGCTGTCTGCGTTCAGCGGGGATATCGCAGTGGTACTCGGCACCATCGGGGTGGCACAGATTCTGCTCGCCCCCATCGCCCGGTGGCGCACTCGGCGGATCGTTATTCTCGTCACGGTGCTGGTGCTTGCGGGGCCGCTTATAGACGCCGCCCTCACCCGATCCGCCAGCCCCTTCGGCATGGTCGGTTTTGGTGTCTATCCCTTGCCGGCCTGGCTGGCCTACACCCTTATTGGTGTTGTGCTGGCACGCATCTACTGGTCGCGGGGCGTGCTGTGGTGCATCCCCGCTGGTGTCCTAGCTTTGGTGGTTCGGGGCGTGGTCCTGGCACATGTGGGCACACGGCCTGGCCCGGTGGAGATGATGGTTGACCCCTCCTTCGGCGGCTCGCCGCTGTCCTATATTGTGCCCACCCCGCACAGTGGCGCCATAGGCGATGTGGTGTGCACAGGGCTGGTAGCTGCGGGCATCATTGTGGCGCTGCGACGCGCTCACTTCTACCCTCTCCAGGCCATGGGGTCTATGGCCTTCAGCGTCTATGTCGTGCACGTGCTGCTGGCCGCGCCGATGGTCGATGCCGCAGGATTATCTAAGAATGCCTCGGAGGCTACCTCTAGCGCGTGGACATCCTATTTCAGTCCCAGCGAAGAGCGCTCCGAGCCGATGAACATGACGGATGCCCCTTCGCCCACCAGCGATACATCTCGCGGCGCGGCGGATAGTGCTGCTGAGGGCGCCCTGGAACAACACCGGCGCACTGCCATGGAGGTGCTGCAGACACGGCTGAGAGCCGCCAGCACAGCCGAGGAGGTGGAACAAGCGATCTACGATTACTCCACGGACTATCTTCTAGCCGATCCAGAGGAAACGGGGATGCTCGCCACCCCCATGACACCCGAGCAGCAGCAACTCCGCGATCAACTGCTGGAGCTCAGCTCCGCCGATGAGGCCAATACCGTGGTGGATGACTACATTCAGCGCCAGTCCTCGGGCACCGATTCTGAGGATATCTACCAGCCGACGAGCGGCGGGGAAAGCTACAGCTGGACAGACTTCAGCGTCTTTGCCATCCAGGCGATCGCAAGTGTGCTTCTCACTCCGCTGTATCGACTGCGGTGGCGGCGCGGCCCGCTCGAGTATGTGCTGCACCGACTCAGCGTCAGCGGCGGCGCATCAGACAGGGCAGCAAACAACGCACCTGCACACTACCCGCACTGGGTGCTGGCACCAGCGCCTAACAGGCAGGCCCAAGCAGCGGTAGCTAGTGCCACTGCCACGAAATGATCCGCGCCTCCGAGTCGGGGTCTTCCTCCACCGCGGAGGTGCGATCAAGGCTGAGGAGGAGATAGTGCTCGGCCAATTGCTCCATCAGCCCCGCACCCCATTCGGCCACCACCACGGCCTCGTGCAGCTCACTATCCATATCTAGAGAATCCATGGCCGCCACGGGATCCACCGCCCCGGATGCCTCCCCAAGCAGCCGGTAGGCATCCACGTGGATCAGGCTGGGGCCCGTCCCACGGCTGCGGTGTTCCCGCGCGATGGTGAAGGTAGGCGAGGTGACCCGACCTTTTACCTCCATCCCGCGGGCAATGCCCTGGGTGAGGCTAGTTTTGCCCGCGCCCAGCGGGCCGTGGAGGATCACCAGATCGCCGGCCTCTAGGGCACGACCGAGCCGTTCACCGAAGGCATGGGTGTCCTCGAGTTCCTCACAGCGCACCTGCCCAGAGACAGGCCAGTTCTTATCCATCTGCTTTCTCTCCTTGAGCTGTGTTGTTCCGGCCGGCAGGCAGGTGGTGTCGCACGGTGCGCCCCTTCGGTGCGCACACCATCTCATAGGCGATCGTGCCCGCGGCCGCCGCGAGCTCAGCTGCTGTCATCTCTGCGCTTTGCCCATCGCCCATTAATACCGCCTCATCACCGGCGCTGACCCCGTGCGGGTTGCTGCCGAGATCCACCACGATCTGGTCCATGCACACGCGACCAATCTGGCGATAGCGGTGGCCGTGGATACTCACCCACAGATCGGATTCCCCGCGCCTGGTTTGTACCGCCCGCGGCATCCCATCGGCATAGCCCACCGCCACCACCGCGGTCACGCTGTCGCACGGGGCGCGCCAGGTCAGCCCGTAGCTCACCCCTTCCCCAGCTTGGATCTTTTTGACGGTGGTGACCCGCGCAGTCCAGCGCATCGCTGGGATCAGCCCCCACTCGCTGGCGTCTCGCCCGGCGATGGGCGAAATGCCGTAGAGCGCCAAACCTGGGCGGATCGCCTCAAAGTACAGATCAGGGCGGGTGAGCGTGGCCGGAGAATTGGCCACATGCCGCAGTGTGGGGCTGAGCCCGCAGCGCTGGGCGCACTCATAGGCGCGCTGCACGCACTCGGCTTGCTCATCAATACTGCGGTGTCCCGGCTCATCGGCGCAGGCGAGGTGACTGAAGATCCCCTCTACCTGAAGCTTGGGGGACGCGGCGAGCAGGTTAAAGATCTCCTCCCATTCGTCTTCATCCACCCCAGAGCGATTCAACCCCGTATCGACCTTCACATGCACACGCACCTGCTGATCACCTGCGGCGGCGATGAGTGCCCGCACCTGTTCAAGATTGGCCACCCCCAGCACCACATGAGCTGCGATCGCGGCGGCAAGATCTTGTTCGGGATGCCACAGCCAGCACAGCACCGGTTGTTGGGCACCCTCCGTCTGCAGCGAAGCAACAAGCTCTAGCGCTTCCGGCAGGGTGGCCACGCCGAACATATCGGCGCCTTCTTTCGCCATCACCGCGGCGCATTCCGCCATGCCGTGACCATAAGCATCTGCCTTCACCACCGCGATGAGCTGGGCGTTTCCGGCACGCGCCTTGAGCGTGCGAGTGTTGTGCGCGATCGCCTCAAGATCAATGGTGGTGGTGAGCAAGTCCATAGATCACATTGTGCCACTGGCACTGAGGCGTAGGATGAACCGCATGTTTGTTTCCGCTGCCCGCCGCCTCCCGCGACTGTCTGATGCTCGGCGCACCGCGCTTATCGACGTCGCCCTGTTGGTTGGCAGCCTCGCCGTAATCAATTCCCTCGCCCACTTCACCGAGCTGGCCTCCTACCGCTCCACCGTGCCGCTCGGAGTAATCGCCATGGTGCTGGTGGCCATCGCCCGGGGCTACACCCCGCAATCCATGGGTATCTCCCAAGCCAGCTTGCGCCGCGGCCTGCGCTGGGCCGGGATCTCCATCGGCGCAGTCACCTTGGTGGTGGGCGCCGGCTTGGCGCTGCCTTTCACCCGCGAGTTCTTCCTTAATGATTCCTACGCCAATCTGCGCCGCGCGCTTGTCGCCGCGCTCGTGATCATTCCCTTGCAGACGGTGGTGCCCGAGGAACTCGCCTTTCGCGGCATGCTGCACTCGGCACTCGACCGCCTCGGCGGCACCAAGCTCGTCTTCGGCGCAGGTTCACTGTTGTTCGGGCTGTGGCATGTCAGCTCCTCTCTCGGCCTGACTGCCTCCAACGCCGGACTCACCGAGCTGCTCGGCTCAGGCAGCCTTGCCAAATGGATCGGCGTGGGATTGGCGGTCGTGGCCACCGCCGGTGCCGGCGCGGTACTGACCTGGCTGCGCCACCACACCGACAGCGTCATAGCCCCCATCGGGCTGCACTGGGCCCTCAACGCCACCGGCGCTCTCGCGGCGGCTGCGGCGTGGACGTGGCTGTAGGGAGGCGTCGACAAGCACAAAACTCGAGCACCACGCGCTGTGGGCTCGAGTTTTTTTCTGTGTTGAGTCGGCTATTCCACGGTCACGGACTTAGCCAAGTTACGAGGCTTATCGATGTCCTCGTTGCCGCACTCGCGGGCGATGAATGCCGCCAAGAACTGCAGCGGCACCGTGGCCAGCAGCGGCTGCATGATCGTGGAGGTTTCGGGGATACGGATGAGCCAGTTGGCGTAGGGCTCCACTGCATCGTCGCCCTCTTCGGCGATCACGATCGTCTTCGCACCGCGGGCGCGAATCTCCTGAATATTGGACACGATCTTGGAATGCAGCAGCTTCACCCCGCGCGGCGAGGGAACCACCACAACCACCGGCAGCTCGTCCTCGATCAAGGCGATCGGGCCGTGCTTAAGCTCGCCCGCCGGGAATCCCTCGGCGTGAATATAGGCCAGCTCCTTCAGCTTCAACGCGCCCTCGAGGGCCACGGGGAAACCAACGCCGCGCCCCAAGAAGAGCATCGTGCGGATCGCGCCAAGCACCTCGGAGATGCGCTTCGTCTCTGCCTCCACAGCGAGCAGGGTTTCAATCTTCTCCGGAATGGACTCCAAATCACGATAAATATCGGTGATCTCATCCGGGTATTTGGTGCCCTTCGCCTGCGCCAAAGCCAAACCCACGATGTAGTTGGCGGCCACCTGCGCCAAAAACGCCTTGGTGGATGCCACACCGATCTCCGGGCCGGCGTGGGTGTAAAGCACCGCATCGGACTCTCGCGGAATCTGGGCGCCGTTGGTATTGCACACCGCCAGCACCTTCGCTCCCTGGGACTTGGCGTGCCGCACAGCTTCCAAGGTATCGGCGGTCTCACCGGACTGGGACACAGCCACCACCAAGGTGTTCTTGTCCAGCACCGGGTCGCGGTAGCGGAACTCGCTGGCCACCTCAATCTCAACGGGGATGCGAGCCCAGTGCTCTATGGCGTACTTGGCCAAGAGACCCGAGTGATAGGCCGAGCCGCAGGCCACCACGAAAATCTTGTCAATGGCCTTCAGATCAGCTTGGCTGAAGTTCTGCTCGTCCAAGACAATACGGCCGTCTTGGAAGTGGCCGGCCAGGGTGTCACGCACAGCGGCGGGCTGCTCGTGAATCTCCTTCATCATGAAGGAATCGAAGCCGCCCTTCTCGGCTGCGGACAGATCCCAGTCGATGGTGAAGGGCTTGCCCTCGGTGGGGGTGCCATCGAAGTTGAGGATCTCATAGGAATCGCGGGTGATGACCACCACGTTGTCCTGGCCCAGCTCGACTGCGTCCTTGGTGTATTCGATGAAGGCCGCCACATCCGAGCCGAGGAACATCTCATCCTCGCCGATGCCCACGATCAGCGGGGTGGAACGGCGTGCGGCGATGATGGTGTCCGGGTGGTCAGCGTGGGTGAACAGGAGCGTGAACGCGCCCTCGAGGCGGTTGAGCACATGCAGTGCCGAGGCCTGGAAATCACCCTTGGTCTCGCCCTCGTTGTAGGCGGCGGCCAGCATGTGGGCGGCCACCTCCGAATCGGTTTCCGAGAGCAGCTCCACCCCGCTGCGCTCCAGCTCATCGCGCAGCACCGCGAAGTTCTCGATGATGCCGTTGTGCACGATGGCCACCTTGCCGTCAGCGGACAGGTGCGGGTGAGCGTTGGTATCAGTGGGGCGGCCGTGAGTAGCCCAGCGGGTGTGCCCCACGGCGGTGTGGCCGCGGAAGTTCTCCGCGCCTTCCTCGTCGATACGCATTTCGAGGTTGCTAATCTTGCCGGCCTTCTTCACAGCATTGATGCTGCCCGAGCCATCAGCGACGGCGATTCCCGACGAGTCATAGCCGCGGTATTCCATGCGCTTGAGGGCGCCAAGCGCCACGTCCAAGCCTTCACGATGACCGATGTATCCAACGATTCCACACATGCCGTTCATCCTAACCCAACCCACGGACACTTCCCTCGCAGCAGCTCACCGCGTGGCTGAAGCGCCCCTTTTCTTCACTGCCACAGCTAACTGGCATGGCCCGCCCACATGGCCGCAGCACCACGGCCCAACGCGCATAGACTATTCTTAAACAACGTGGCTGAGAACTTGAAGAAACACCTAAGCAAACTGTCCAAGCGCGGCCCCCACCGGGTGCTCGTAGGGGATCTCTCCTACGCCGGCATCCCCGGCAAGGTGTACACCCCCGCCGAAGGTAAAGGACTGCCCGCAGTGGCCTTCGGCCATGACTGGCGCCAAGGCATCAAGCGCTATCACGCCACCCTGCGGCACCTGGCTAGCTGGGGCATTGTGGTGGTGGCTCCGGACACCGAAACCGGATTCGCCCCGGATCACCGCGGCTTCGCCGCCGATTTGGAAACCTGCATGCAGATCGCTGCGGGCGTAAAACTCGGCCAGGGAAACATTACTGTCGCTCCCGGCAAGATCGGGGTGGTGGGCCATGGCATGGGTGCCGGCGCCGCTATTCTCGCCGCCGTGGATCGCGAGCTAGTAAAGGCCGTGGCCGCCATTTATCCTTCTGTCACCGCCCCCTCCTGTGAGGAGGCTGCCCGCCACGTCACCGCCCCCGGGCTGGTGCTTTCCCCGGGCCGCGGCGAATTCTTAGACATGGGCAACCCGCCGAAGGTGGCCTTCAACTGGGGCGGCGATGTGGCCTTCCGCGTCGTGGATAAGGCCAGCCAGGCTGGTTTCCACGAGGCAGCCGCCCGCAAGCTGCTCACCGGTATCGGCGGGCTGGAGTTCGGCGCCCAGGAGGCGGCCCGCGGGCTCGTCACCGGCTTCCTGCTGCACCAGTTGGCTGGGGAGAACAAGTACTCCGCATTCTCTGCTTTCGCCGCCGAGGGCAAGGGTGTGAGCGCATGGACCCGCCAGGAGCTGCGCGAAGAGGTAGCTCGGCACGATCCCTACGTGGACTCCTCCCCCGCTGACTCCGAGCAGGAGTAGCTCTTAGACCTTCTTTAATTGCACGCCCCGCGCGATCGTCTACGGCGAGTTTCTCAGCACTCCCCGTACTGGCCCGCGCGGGGCGTTGCGCGTATGCGCTTGTCGACGCCACCTCCCCTCCCCCATTGCACCGCCATCGCGGTGGCCCGTGGCAGGGTGACGCGGACTAGGCGCCTGCTCTGCGCTCGCCCTCGCCTCGCGGCGGGCCTGGGCGGTGAGCTCGTCGAGAGAACGGGAAAACTCCGCTAGCCGTGCGCTGGTATGACGCTGAAAGTTCTCAAGGTGCCGAGCAAAATCTGGGTGTACGTTATTCACCACGTACCTGCCTTTCGGGGAGAGACGGTGCGCTCATCAGCAGCTCCTTCATTCTGTGGCGGGGCGATATCTGCCGGATCAGCTGGGGGCGAAGGTGGTTCAGGTTCTGGCTGGGCGGCAGGTGCCGGATCTGGGGTAGATTGCTCTGGAGTCTCTGCTGGGCTGGGATCCGGTGCGGCCGCAGCTTCAGGGTTGTGCTCACCACCGAGCATTGCCACCTTTTGTGCCGGCGGCTCCGGCTCCGGCACAGCATCGAGATCCTGCGGCGGGCAAGGCTGGTCGGGTTCTGGCTGCGGCTCCGGCTCTGGTGCCGGCTGCGGCTCCGGTACGGGAGGTTCGCAGGGTTGCTCTGCCACTGGCGGACAGTCGGGCACCGCTGCCGGTGGGCAGTCGACAGGCGCAGAGCCGAGGTGTGCAGAGACATCAGCATTGATCGTGAGCGCCGCGTCGAGGTGCCCACTTAGTGCCGCTTGGGCCTCTGCCATTCCGGTTGCGGCCGCAGTAGCCATGGCGTTGCTCGCCAGCGCCACGGACTCTCCCATTACCCGCCCCAGTTCTGCGACGGGGCACGGCGGCGCGGCCGCTGGATGCGTGACACACTGCTCAGCAGGCGCCGCGGGTGGCATCGCCGGTGCGACTGGCGGTGGCGGCGGACAGGGCTGCGGCTCTGGCTGTGGTGGCGCCGGTGGGGTCGGCTGTGGTGGCGGAGCAGGCGGCGCGGCTTGAGCGGGTTCACATACCGGGCCTGGCTGCGGGACTGGTGCCGGTGCAGGCGGTGGGCAGGGTGCTGGTTCTGGACAGTTTGCTCCCGGAGCCGTCGGTGGCGCACTGGCGGCAGGTTCACAGGGCGGCTCAGGGGTGCACAGTGGCGGCTGCACAAGGCACTGCTGCTCGGCGTGGCTAATGAGATCATCCAAGCATCCGGACACGGCGGTGTCGTGATCGCGAATGATGCCAAGGAGCTGCTGGCCGGCGCTGTCGATGAGACCAGAGCCCATGTGCACCAACTGCTGGGCGAGACCACCGCCACCCACAGTGCCCACCAGATTCAGCGCTTGGCACACCGCCCGTACCGCCTCGTCCAAACTTAAGGTCATGGTGTGGGCGGCGTCGTGGGCGCTGTGGCCCACCGCGTCGATGCTGTCGGCGCAGGCATGTGCCGCGGCGTTCACCGTGGCTGCACCGTCGACGCGGCACTGCCACTGCCCCACGGCTTGGGTGAGTCCACCACTAATCCCCCCATCGGCCACCCCGCTGAGAGCGGGATTGAGCATCTGCCCGACCCAACGGGCGGTATCGTGCGGGGCGGATTCTCCCATCGCGCTGCGCGCGGCGGTGCGTAGCGCGCCGGTGTCTAGGCCCAAGAGATGGTCGGCAGCGGCGTGAAGCTCCGCTGAGCTGATCTGCGGCCCACTATAGAGCGGCCCAGCTGCGTTCTGGAAGGCCTCTACCGTGGAGGCGTAACAGGTCACGGACTCTCTCATCGAGGCTCACCTCCGGCATTGATACGGGAGAGGGCACCGGCTACATCACGGTCACTCTCTGAAAGCGCCCGGAGGTGATCGCTGGCGGTGTGCGTCGATAAGCGAACAGCATCCAACGCCACCGCGGTATCGGTGTGGAGCTGAGTGAATAAACGAGCAAGAGCCTCGCCACGATCACGCAGGCCCGCGCCTGCGGCGCCAGGTGGAAACTGCGGCGCCTGGCGCTGGTGCAGATGCGCGTTGTCGGCGATTCTCTGCAGCAGCTCGGACGTGCGGGCCAGTGCGGTCGGTGGATCGAATGCTAGGTGGGTATGCGACATAGCCTCCCCCAGGTGTGGTCAAAGCAACGGCGGAGTGCCCCTGTAGAAAACAGGAGCGCACCTTCTCACCGAGTTAGACGCACGTCGCAACCCTTGAGGTTCCCACAGCGCTCATAAAAATGTCAGCGCCGCGCAAAAAGGGCGAGACTATACCTCGGCCACCACAGCGGCCAAGCGGCCAGCCACCTTGCGGGCCTGCTCTTCGTGAGCGGCCTCAACCATGACGCGGAAAAGCTCCTCCGTGCCCGAGGCGCGCAGCAGGACACGGCCAGTATCGCCCAGTTCCTGCTCAGCCTTGGTGATGGCCTCCTTCACGCTCGGATGATCCACAATCACCGACTTATCTGAAACCGGCACATTGATGAGCACCTGCGGCAGCACTGTCATCACCGTGGCCAGTTCCTTAAGGCTGGAGCCAGTTTCTGCCATGCGGGCCATCAGCGACAAACCGGTGAGCACCCCATCGCCGGTGGTGCCATGATCAGGAATCACAATGTGGCCGGACTGCTCGCCGCCCAAGCTATAGCCGCTGCGGTTGAGCTCGGCGAGAACATAACGATCGCCCACCTTGGTGGTGACCATGTCGATACCCGCATCCTGCATGGCCAGCTTCAACCCCAGGTTGGACATCACCGTGGCCACGAGGGTGTTCTTACGCAGCTCGTTATTAGCCTTCATGGCCAACGCCAGAATGGCCATGATCTGATCGCCGTCAACGATGTTTCCCTCCGCGTCCACCGCCAAACAACGATCGGCATCACCATCGTGCGCCAAACCAATATCCGCGCCGTGCTCACGGACTGCGCGCTGAACCTCTTCAATATGGGTAGAGCCGCAGCCATCGTTGATGTTGTAGGAATTGGGCTTGTGGTGGATCGGGATCACCTCGGCGCCAGCGGCACCATAAGCCAACGGCGCCACCTCGGCGGCAGCACCATTGGCGCAGTCGACCACCACCTTGATGCCGGTGAGATCCTGCGGCACCGCCTGCGCAAGGTGCATCAAGTAGCGCTCCTGGGCATCCGAGGCTTCCTCGATCACGCGCCCGATACCGTGGCCGGTAGGGCCTTCAGGCCCGATATGATCCATGCGGCGCTCGATCTCGTCCTCGACCTCGTCGGGCAACTTGTGCCCGCCGTCGGAGAAAAACTTGATGCCATTGTCCGGCATCGGGTTGTGCGAGGCGGAGATCATCACGCCCATGTCTGCACCATAATCATCGGTGAGAAACGCTACTGCCGGGGTGGGGATCACGCCCACACGCAGCACATCCACCCCGCGGGAGGCCATGCCCGCAGAGATAGCGGCGGCCAGCATCTCGCCGGAGACGCGCGGGTCGCGGCCCACGATGGCCACAGGGCGGCGCTTGGAGTTGCGGTACTCCTTAGTCAGTACCTCTGCCGCTGCTGCGCCCAGCTGCAGAGCCAGAGGCGCCGTCAGCTTCTTATTGGCTAGTCCGCGTACACCGTCAGTTCCGAAGAGTCGAGTCATTCCTCCATTATGCATGCTGAACCAGCTCGCACCTACGCCTGACATGCAGCAGCGCAGGTAGTCAGACGTATGATGCGTACCGCGTCGAACGCGCCTGAGCGCTGGCACAGGCTGCGATTGCGCCGCAGCGAATGGGTAGTAGCCTTGCAGCCATGTCTGTTGATTCCAGTGCTATCAGTGCCGTCATTATCCGCGACCCTCGCCGCAGGGTACTCACCCTTGCGCCGAGTGACTCGGGCGACTACACCCTGCCACTTCAGCCGCAGCACAGCGGGGAGAGCGCAGAACAGGCCGCACTGCGGGCGCTGAGCGAACAGCTCGGTATCAGCCTAGAGGCCGAGCAGCTGACCCGCTGCGGGGTGTTCACCGCCGAGCCTGAGCACAGCACAGACCCCACCGCGCCGCAGCAGGTATCCACCACGCTTTTCCTGTGCACCGAGCCAGTCGAGGCCGCTGCCGAGCAGGCCGATCGCGAGCGCGATGTGGCGGTGCGTTGGGTGGATCCATACGCACCCGGAGAACACGTGGCACCGCTGCTAAAGCAGACCGTGCTGCCCTATCTCAGCGAGCAGCCGGTGCACTCGGTGGCGGTGTTTACCGGCGCGAGCACCGGCAAGGATGGACGGCATCTGCTCGCCGCCCGCGAGCTTGGCGCCGCGCTTGCGGCGACCGGCACGCGTCTGGTGTATGGCGGTGGCGCGGTGGGGCTCATGGGGGCAGTGGCCTCCGCGGCGCTCGACGCCGGCGGGGCCGTCACCGGAGTGATGCCGAAGAAACTGGTAGACGGTGAGATCGCCCACCCCGGCTTAAGCCAGCTCGATGTGGTGGATTCGATGCACGCCCGCAAGCAGCGCATGAGCGAGCTTGCCGACGCCTTCATTTGCCTTCCCGGCGGCACCGGCACCTTGGATGAGTTCTATGATGTGTGGACCGGCCAGCAGCTGGGCTATCACGCAAAACCCATTGCTTTTCTTGGAAGCGACTACTGGGCGCCGACCATGCAGGCGCTGAAGATCATGGTGGATGAGGGTTTCGTTCGCGCCGAGGATTATGAGGCGTTGATCGTTACCGACAGCCCTGATGACTTACTGCACCAGCTGCGCACATGGAGGGCACCGACGCCTAAGTGGGCATAGCACACGCTGCTGCCGGCTGCTCGTGCACGCCGGCGCAGGGGGTTGTGAATCTGCCAAGAGTATCGCGAACATCGCGACCATTGCCAAGAACTAGGGCCCAAAAAAGGGGCGAAGAAAAGCGGCCAAGAAAAGGGCAATGCCCGTGGCATATAAGCCACGGGCATTGAACCATATAGAGCGTGTGTTTAACGCTTGGAGTACTGAGGAGCACGACGGGCCTTGTGCAGACCTGCCTTCTTGCGCTCTACGGCACGGGCGTCACGGGTGAGAAGGCCAGCCTTCTTCAGCACCTTGCGCTCAGCCGGGTTGTACTCGTTGAGGGCGCGGGCGATAGCCAGACGCATAGCACCGGACTGACCGGTGGGGCCGCCACCGGAAATGCGGGCGCGGATGTCAAACTGGCCCTCGCGCTCCAGCAGAGTCAGCGGGGTCTTGATGTCCTGCTGGTTCAGCTTGGAGGGGAAGTACTCCTCGAAGTCACGGCCGTTGACGGTGATCTTGCCGGTGCCCTGGGTCATGGTGACGCGGGCGACGGCGCGCTTACGGCGACCAACGGTCTGGATCGGCTGGCTGAGGTCGGCCGGACCCTCGGCTGCGGGAGCCTCGGCGGTCTCGGCGGACTCGTCCACGAGGGAGTCACCGATGGTGTTGGTGAACTCTTCGGTTGCGGCCTGCGCTGCAGCGATGTCCTCAGCGGAGGCTACCTGGGATTCGTTCTGATTCTGTTCGGTCACTGGGCCACCTGCTTGATCTCGAAGGTCTCGGGCTTCTGGGCTGCATACGGGTGCTCGGAGCCGGCGAAGACGTGAAGCTTCTTCACCGAGGCGCGGGAGAGACGGTTGTGCGGCATCATGCCCTCAACGGACTCGAACACAACGCGCTCCGGGTGCAGCTCGAGGGAGCGACCCAGGGTCATGGTCTTCAGACCACCCGGGTAGCCGGAGTGACGGTAGCGGAACTCGCGCTCGCGCTTGTTGGAGGAAACAGCAACCTTGTCAGCATTGATGATGATGACGTGGTCGCCACAGTCGACGTTCGGTGCGAACTGGGGCTTGCCCTTGCCGCGCAGGAGGCCTGCGGCGGTCACTGCCAGGCGACCCAGCACCACGTCAGTGGCGTCGATGACATACCACTTGCGGGTGATGTCACCGCTCTTCGGGTGATAAGTAGACAATGCAAAACCTTTCAAAGTCTATTCTGCTAGCTGCCAGCCAAGCGTGTCAGTCAAGCGATAGCGCGGCGGCCGGTGGAGACCCGCGATATCAGTACTCAGCCTCCCCGCCTGGAAACCTCTTCAATAAAAGGGCAGGCGCGATAGGTGTGAGTACACACGAAGAATGCAGTTTAGCTTCTCTCCCTTATGCTGCGCAAACTCTCTCGCACAGCCAGTCACCTACGCTAGCCCGCGGCTGGCTGGACGGCTGGCTGGGCAGCTGGCTGGAGCAGCCGCCTGTGGCTCCAAGAAAAACCCAGCGATGGGATGCGGCTGGAATAGTTCGCCCGCTACTGCCGTTAGTGCTGCCATGAGGAGATGCCCAACGCTTCAGTTGGCGCGGCGTCTTCCCTGAGGGACACAACACGACACGTCATTGTTTAAGGAGAATTGTTTATGTCTCACATCGTGATTATTGGTGGCCACGGGCAGATCGCACTCAAGCTTGCTCCTCTTCTCAAGGAGCGCGGCGACAGCGTGACCTCCTTGATCCGCAATCCGGAGCACGCAGCCGATGTCGAGGCCGCCGGTGCACGCCCAGTGGTGGTGGATGTGGAACATGCCAGCACCGAAGAGCTCACCGCGGCACTTAGCGGCGCCGATGCAGTGGTGTGGTCGGCCGGCGCCGGCGGCAAGGGTGGCGCGCAGCGCACCTATGCCGTGGATCGAGATGCGGCTATCCGCAGCATGGACGCGGCTCACGCCGCAGGGGTGCGGCGGTATGTGATGGTCTCGTTCAATGGCTCCCGCTCGCCGCTGCAGATCCCGAAGGATCATCCGCTCTACGATTACGCAGTGGCCAAGCTAGCGGCCGATACCCACTTGGTGGGAACCGAGTTGGAGTGGACCATCCTAGGCCCCGGCACCCTCAGCGATGAGCCGGCAGCGGATACCGTGCGGGTCACTCCGCTCGGCGAGGGGGTCTCGCCTGATACCTCCCGCGGCACCGTCGCCAAGGTGGCTGCCGCCGTGCTGGATCAGCCGGCCACGATCCGGCGCGTGATCCCCTTTGTTGATGGCTCCACCCCCATCACCGAGGCGGTGGCCGATGTGCCAGAGGAATACTCGGATATCGCCTAACCGCTCGCCTAGCCGCTCGCGCATTGCCTCGAAACTCGCAGCTCCCCAGCGCTTCGCGGCGAGCAGGAGGCACTGCGCACAGGCGCACACCCCGGCGGCACCGGCCCGCAGGTATCTCTACGTGCGAGCACACCGATGGTGCTTCCGGGGTGTGCGTGTATCTGCACTGCTTCGACAGTGCCGGCTCGAGGCTACGCCGCTGGAGAGGCATGGTTGGCGTCCCTAGTGGGTGGACAATGGACTACAGACAACTGATGCTGCGGGGGTGCCACGGGCACACACTCTCCTACCGGCTGCTGCGCCGTAGAACCGGTGGATACGACTCTTCGTGGTACGGGGTTTCACGCCCACGCAGGGCTATGAGCCGGCGTGGGCGTGATCGTTTTTCACAGTGTTAGCTCCAGCTGGCGGCGGCGCGTCGATTGACGTCGCTCATGCGCTCATTGCCCTCGGCGACCGTGCGGGAGATGGTGTTCAAAATGGTGTTGATCTCCAGCGCGGCGGCATCCCAGGCGCGCTGCGCCTCCTGATAGGCGGAGGAGGATTCGCCCTCCCACGCTGCGGTCATCGGCGCAATCTGGGCTTTGAGCTGCTCGAGGTTGGCATTGATCTTGGCGGAAGTGGCGCGAATGTCCTCAGCTGCTTGGCTGATGGCGCCGAATTGATAGCGAATAGTGTCCATTGCTGGCATAGGCCTTTCTAGGTAGTACTGCTTGTAACTTTGCGGGATGGTGCGATGCGGTCGACCGCTAGAGCGCTACAGCGCCAGGCCGCCGCCGACTTGGCGGAACGCGCTTTCGTTATCCGCTTCGGACACATCGAAGGCGCGGGCGTTAGCGCGGATGTTCTCCGAAATGGAGCTCAGCGCCTCCTGCAGCTGCCTAGCCGAGGCGTCCCAGCGACTCATGAGATTGGTGAAGGCCAGCTGCGCACTGCCCTGCCAGCTACCGCCGATGGCATCGACGGTGCCGCGCAGCCTAGCGAGCTCAGCCTGAACGTCGTGGTTAGTCTGATCCACCTTTCCCGCGGTGGCGACCATGGTTTGTGATTCTGTGCGAAAAAGCCCAGACATTTCTGCTCCTTTGAGAGGTCTATGTAAATCCGGTGTGCGTAAACGGCAGCGACTGCTGCCGAATGTGTAGAGAATTGGACAACACAGTGATCGGATGCGATGGTCCCCCGAATGGTCCTCACAATCCCCCTGTGATGGTGAAACCAAGTGGCTTCATGGGATATAGACGTTTCTGCCAGTAGCTGAGGTTCCCCCGATGGCTCTAAAAAATTTTCTCCCCCTCCCCCGTGCCGGTCTCGCGCCGTTCAAGGCTGTCGACCGCCATGCGACAACTCGCGGTGTGGGCATGGCTCGGCTCACCCCGAGAATGGCATCCCACGCTCACTAAACTGCCGTGCTCCACCCAACTGATCCAGCGCACCACCGAGCCATCCCCTGGCTCCTCTACATAGCTGGTGTGCACTGGCTGCCCGTGGCGGGCAAACACCGCCGGCTCGGTGCGGAGCGTCTCATCCACCGCCACCATCGCCTCCACCTCGGCGATCACCGCCGCTGGATCCACCGAGTAGACCTCATCGAAAGAGATAATGATGCGCAGATCAGGATCGGCGCCGCTGAGCTGGAAGCTACCGTCCCCACGATCAACGATCTGAAACCCTCCCGGTGTGCGCACCCGCACCGGCCCAAGCTCCACCACGCTCTCTTGCGGAGCATCTGCGCTTGTCGACGCCTCCTCGCCGTCATTCTCGCCCACCGGCGACGGGGCATCAGCGCTGCTCGGTTCTGCCCGAGCACTCACCGGCGCGGGATCCAGCGACTGTCTTGTTGACCACCAGCTCACCCCCACCACCAGCAGCACCACGGCAACTATTCCCACGCTAAATAGATTGACCCGTTCCCAAAGCTGGGCTGCCGCCGAGCCGCGGAGGGAACGCCGGCGCAGCGAACGCGGAGGCTGAGCATGCTCCCTCTGCTCGCCCGTTGAGGCGGTTGTGGGCGGGTGCGGAGGCTCGGTGCGGCCGAGAGCGCCGGGCCGCGGCAGGTTTCTGCGCGGGGTGGGCGCCGCAGGTGGGCTCTCGCCGTAGCGCCAGGCCCGGACGCCGGCGGCGTGGCAGTGCTCGAGCACCCGCTCGGCTGGGGTGTCATCGGCATCGATCACAACCTCCACGTGTGGCCAGTGGCTACCGGCACAGTCTCGCACTTGGTCCACAAGCTCGCGGGCTCGCTCCGGTTCACACAGGGCGGAGGAGCCGAGATCATAAAAGTAGTGTGACTCGGCGGTGGCGGCGTTCACCACGATGGTCACGGCCTCGGTGATGGATATTTCCCAACGCGGCTGCATGTTAGTCACTCACCATCTGGATCAGTCCTTCGCTGGTGCCGCCGCGTATCAATTGGGCGCGACCAGGTGGAAGCGGGGTCGGTTTCGCCCCGAAGAGCGGGCCTTCGTCCTTGTCAGCGTCGAAAAGCAGCATCATCGGGGAGGAGTCCTTGATCTCGGCGAGCCCCGGTGAGTAGAAGGCGCGGGAAGCACCGCCAGATTTGCGGGCGTAGATCACGTGCAGGCCAATATCGGCGGCGTGCGGGATCAAGGGCGCGAGTGGATTTACGAGACCTGGGGGCAATAGTTCGGCGTCGTCGATGAGCACATAGAGCTCAGGCCCGCTCCACCAGGATCGCTGTAGCAGCTGCTGCGGGGTGATGTCTTCACTCGGCAGACGCTGGCTCAGTGTGGTGCACAGCTCGCTTATGAGGTTGCGGCTGGTCTCGGCTGCGCCGCTGTAACCGGCAAGCATCTCTTCCTCGAAAGCCCCGAGGTGGCGCCGGCGGTGATCGATCACCAGCAGTCGGGCCTGCTCGCGGGGCAGCTGCGCCAGCTGGCGCCCCACTACCCGCAGAAGCTGGGATTTGCCGCAGCCCTTATTGCCCAAGGCCACCAGGTGCTGGGTGTCGGTGAAGTCCACCACCACCGGCTCCAGCCTGGAACCACCCACACCGAGCACCACCTCGTCGCTGGTGGGCAGGCTCGTTGCCGGCAAATGGTGCGGCAGGGTTTTCAGAGCCGGAACGGCCACCATGCCGGCGTCCTCGCTCTGGCGGGCCACATGGGCGATGTCTTGGGCGCTGGACTGGGCGATGAGGATGTTCTCCCCTACCGCGTTCAGCCCGCGCCCGGGCAGGGCGGGCAGTTTTTCCTGGCGGCGGCGATCGATCACCGAGTCCATGGGCTCAGGCAGGCGCAGCTCGTAGCGCTGGCCGATGAGATCCCGCACCGAGGGGCGCAGCGCGGTCCAGCGGGAGGTGGCTATCACGAGGTGCACGCGAGCCGCCAGCCCCTCGCTGGCGATGCGCTGCAGGCCTGGGGTGAGCTCCTCGAAGTCGGTGGTGAGCGCCTGCCAGCCGTCGATAAGCAGAAATGTGTGGCGTTGTTCCGGCTCGTCGATGAAGCCGAGTACCTCATCCACCACCCGTGCAATGGTTTCTTCGTTCTCACGCCCGGCCACCCCAGCGGTGTGCGGCAGTCGATCCAAGCTGGCCAGCCCACCGCCGCCGAGATCCAGCGCATAGAAGCGCAGCGTCGTCGTGCTGTGGGTGGAGGCGAGCGCGGTGGCGATACTGCGCAACATGGTGGTCTTGCCTGTTTGGGGCCCGCCGCACACGGCGAGATGCCCGTTTTGACCGTTAAAATCCACCACGAAAGGATCTTGGCGCTGCTCATAGGGGCGATCGATCACCCCGACCGGCGCCCGCAACTCGCCGATGTCTTCTACTACCCCGCCGAGTGGGATGGCCGCCGGCAGCGGATCCAGCCACACCTTGTGCGCCGACATCCCCAATTGAGCGGCGCGGGCGGTGGTGATCTCCACGGTGAGATCCACCAGCGACTGCGCGGCCGATCCGGTGTGCTCCTCGCTGGCGCTCGCGCTGGGCAGACCGCGCTCGGGCACGGTATCGGCGCGAGTATCGAAGCGGCCGACCCGCATAATCGCATCCCCGCCCGAGCCGGTGCTGGCGCTGACGGGACCGGAGACATAGCTGGCCTGGAAGCCGCGTACCTGGGCGGCATCGGATTTGATGAAGCCGCGGCCGGGTTGATTCGGCAACTCATAGGCGTCTGGCACGCCCAACACTTGGCACGATTCCATGGCCGAGAATGTGCGGAGGCCAATGCGGTAACTCAGATGAGAATCGAGGCCACGCAGCCGCCCCTCCTCGAGACGCTGACTGGCGAGCAGCAGGTGAATGTGCAGCGAACGCCCGAGGCGACCGACTGCGGCGAAGAGGTCAGCGAAATCCGGGTGTTGGCCCAGAAGTTCCGAGAACTCGTCGATCACGATCACCAGCGCCGGCATGGGCTCGGTGCCGTTGGCTGCAGCCGCGGCATTGAAGGCATCGACATTGGGCACATTGCCAGCTGCGCGGAGAACTTCCTGGCGGCGGTTCATCTCTCCCGAGATGGCGTCGCTCATGCGCTCAACGAGTTCGGCCTCGTCGTTGAGGTTGGTGATTACCGCGGAGGTGTGCGGCAGGCCATCGAGGCCGAGGAAGGTGGCTCCGCCTTTGAAGTCCACCAGCACAAAGTTCAGCTCCGCTGGGGAGTGACTGAGCGCGAGAGACACCACGAGGGTGCGCAGCAGCTCGGATTTGCCGGAGCCGGTGGCGCCGATGCACAGCCCGTGTGGGCCTACTCCGCCGTGGGCGGACTCTTTGATGTCGAGCAGCAGCGGCTGGCCGTCGCTGCCTACCCCAATGGGCACGTTCAGCCGGGTGGGGTCGCCCGGCGCGCGCGGCGCCCACAGGGTTTCGGCTCGCAGATGCTCGAGCTCGTGATAACCCAGCAGCGGCAGAAGCTCCCCCGATACCCCGGTGTTGTGGCGTTCGGGCCTGTCGTAGGGGTGCAGGGCTTTGGCCAGGCTGGTGGCCTCGGCGATGCTGAGCGTATCGGGAAGCCCAATAGTCTCATCGCCGCCGACGATCACCACCTCGAGGTTGGCGCCAGCGCGCAGAATCAGCCCGTCGTTATAGGCCGCCTCGTAGAGCGGGGTGGCGGGGTGAACATCGATGGCGATGATGAGATCCCAGCGGGTGGAGCCCACCACGTGGGCGGGTTGCTCGGAATCGTCGACATCCACAATGAGCACCCGGCAGGCGGCCTCGCTGGGGGTGCGGGTGTGCGGTAGCCATTTCAGCCACTGCCACTCATTCTCGGCCGCAGCCTCGGCGGAGCGCGTGGAGTCAGACTGCGCGGTGTGTTGCTCACTGTTGTGCGCTGCGGTGGCTTTCGGCCGCGGGCCGCTGAGCACCTCGATCCCCATGGCCTCGGGTCCGTGGTGGAAGACCAGTTGGGCGATGATCGCTCGGGCTAGCCCTCGGGCTTTCTCCCCGTGGAGGGAGAGCACGCTGAACGAGCCCACCTGCACCACCAGTGGCATGGCCGGCACCGCGTCTACGGCGGTCACGACGTGGCGCAACGCCACAGCGCACACTGGGTCGAGATCCTCGGTGGCGTTGATGGTGTGCAGCTCGATCGGGGTGCACAGCGCCGTGGTGCCGAGACCAATGCGTATTTCACCCACATCCGGATCACCGAGGCTGCGCTCCCATAGCCGCGGCGAGCTGGCTGCCGAGTACAGCGCTTTCGGATCGGGGTGCCGGTGCAGCTCGTGGGCGCGTTGGGCAGCGGCGTTATTCAGCGCGGCGCGCCGTATGTGCGAGAGGTGACGCAGATAGGTGCGCCGAGTCTCATCGGTATCGTCTCCGCCCTGGGGCATAAACATCGCGAGCATGGAGGCGCCCATCATGAGCGGAAAGAGCAGCATCATGGGATTGAGCTGCCGATCTCCGGTGAGCATCAGTGCGACCATGCCCACCATGGCCAGCACCATCACCACCGGAATGATGATCCGCACCAGCGGCACTGGCTGCCGAGTCTGGGCCTCCGGCACGGCCTCGGGCTGGATGCTGCCACTGGGCAGCGGCGGCGCCGCGATTCTCTCGATCGCCTTGGTTTCTTCTACTGCCTGCGGATATGCGACAGCCATAGTTCAAACTCCCCCCATAGCAGTGGCTGTGGTCTCGCCCCGGCGCGCAGGTATGTCCCCCATCCCCGCGCCGGCGGCGTTGTTTCTCTCGCCCCTCGAGCTAGCTGGCCTTAGGTACTCGGCGGTGCTGGCACCCAAGGCGGGTGCTCTCGAGTGGACACGGCACTGATCCTAAGCCAAGCTGGTGGGTGCTGCAGGCCAACTCCTTCAGAGCCTGCGGTATTGAGTTAGCACCCCGTGGGGGTTAAGGGGGATGTGGTTCGGGGGAACCACCGCAGCCGCACCGCAGCGTCGTTGTTGAGGCGCTCGCTGGTGCAGGCGAGTTTCTTGCTCTCTCTTCTCATGGGCGTGATCACGCATCTATTCATCAGGGGGAATGATTTTTTATGACCGTGTCACTTCCTGCATCACCGGCGCCGCTTGCCGAGCCGCGCCCGGCTACCACGGCCGTTACCACCACTATTCGTTTGCAGGTGCCGGAGCAGCCCGACCGCAACCGCCAACTCGATATTGTGTTGCCGCCGCGCTCCTCGCTCGCGGAGGTTCTAGACGAGGTTCTGGACCTGTTGGATGCCCCAACGATCAGCGTTCCATGGCAGGGCCGTACCGCCGCGGGGGTGCCTATCGACGCCACCCGCCCGCTGCACAGCGTGCCCTTCCTGCACGGCGGTGTGTTGGTGCTTGCACCCTACGAGCAGCACGCCGCGCCCGTGGTCAAGGATGCCGCCCATGCGCTTGCCGACGCCGCCAGCACCCCATCCCGCCGCGGTCTCGACACTCTTCCCTTGTTGGTGGCGGGACTTGTACTGAGCCTTGGTGCCGTGGCCGCGCCCCTGAGCGCTACAGCGGTGGCGTGGTGGTGCGCCAGTCTCGCCGTGGGCGCCTGCGGCGTGGTCATGCGCGCACGACGCCGACTCAGCGCAGAGGCCACGGCCTGCTATGTGGCGATCGCCCAGCTCAGCGCTGCGGTGGCGGCGGCGAGCGCGGTGAGCCAAAGAAGTCTTCTCACCGTCTGGGGCTCTCCATCCGCCGCCGGCTGGGCGCTGGTGGCTGCCGCCGGTGGTATCGCCGCGGCCACGGCGCTTGGCGCAAAGGCGATACACACCAGGCACTGTGCGGCGGCTATCACCGTGGCGGCGCTGGTGGCCCTGTGCGGCGGGCTTCTGACCGGTGTGGGGGCATGGACGGCAGCCAGCGCCGGCACCATCGCCGCAGCGATGATTGCGATCAGCACCGCACCGTCCGTGGCACTCAAGACCGCTGGGCTGCGGGTGCCGCTGATCCCCTCAGCGGGCCAAGACCTAGAGGTGGCGGATCACCTGATCGCCGAGCCGGAGAAGAAGGCCCGCACCACGGCACACATCATGGGCGGGTTCTATCTGGGGCTCACCGTGGTGCTCGCACCGCTTGTGGTGGTGCTTGCACACCGCGCCGATGGTTTCGCTCTCGCGCTGATCGCCTGCACCGCGGGCGCGCTGGTAGTGCATGCCGCCCGCCATCACGATGTGTGGAGCATGTGGGCGCTGTGGGCCTCGAGCTGCGCCTGCGTGGCGGCACTCGCGCTGTGCTCTCTGCGCCTGGCTACCGCGGATCTTGCGGGGCAGGGTGCGTGGATTATCTGGCCGCTGGTGATCGCCGGCGCCGCACTCGCAGCAGCAGGGGCGGCCCCGCTGCTCACCGGGGTGCTTGGCAGCATGGAGCCCACCTGGCAGCGCCGGCTCGAACGGGTTGAGCACATCGCCCTAGCCGCCATTCTTCCGCTGTCTGCGCACCTCATGGGCGTATTCGCCGCTATCCGCGCGTGGGGGTGGTAGGCGATGTATCGCCTCTATCGCCTACTAGGTACTGCCGCGCTGGCAATCGGCTGCTGCCCCACTGCCACCGCCCAAGAACCTCCGGAACCTCAGCCTCCATCCATTGCCTGCGCCGAACCGGTGGCACTCGGCGCCGCGGCGGCCGATCGCGCCGCCTGGGATAAGGCCACGCGGCGCTCCCGCGCGCTGCGCGCCACGCATGCACACGCCACCGGCTACGGGGTGAAAGTCGCCGTGGTGGACACCGGCGTGGCGGCGCATCCTCGGCTGCACATGAGCCCCCACGCGGATATGGTCAGCCCCGATCATCCACGGGCAGATATCGACTGCGACTCTCACGGCACCGTGGTGGCGGGCATCATCGGCATGCGCGCCGATCCCGACCAGGATGAGTTGGTGGGCATCGCCCCCGATGCGGAGATCCTCAGCGTTCGCCAAACCAGCGCCCACTACCGTAGCCCGCAGCACGAAACCGCAGGCAATCTCGCGAATCTAGCCGAGGCTATCCACGCCGCCCTCGACGCCGAGGCAGCAGTGATCAACGTGTCGGTGGTCTCCTGCGTCTCACCCGCCGACGCGGCGACACTCAACACCCGTGACCTCGTGGCAGCCGTACAGCGCGCCGAAGAGAACGGCGTAGTAATAGTGGCTGCCGCCGGCAACACCTCAGAGAATTGCTCGCCCGGAGATGTGGTGTATCCCGCGCATCTCCCAACGGTGATTTCAGTGAGCGCGGTGGACCGCCCGGCGCGTGGCCTCGCCGACTACGCGCTGCCCGCCTCGGACTCCACGGGGCTGCGCCTCAGCGCCGACGGTGATGTGCCGGTAGCGCTCAGCTCAACCGGATCCGGACTGGCCACAGGGGTATATGCAGACAACCAGCAGCTGCGCCAGTACCTCGGCACCAGCTTCGCCGCGCCCGTGGTGTCTGGGACCGTGGCGCTGATGCTTCAGCAGCAACCACACACCAGCCCCGCCGAGATTCGGCAGCGGCTAGCCGCTGCCGCTGATCCCGCCCGCGGCAGCTTCGACATCCACCACGCCCTCACCCATCTCGAAACCACCACCCTGCCCGACGAGACCCAGCGGAGCATCACCGTCACCACCGCAGAGGCCGATCCCACCCGCGGCCGCGTGGCCATGATGGCAGGCTTAGCCCTCGCGGTTATCGCCGTGCGCGCCATCATCCGCGGCTGGCGCGCCGGGCCCAGCACCTAAAACTCCACAGGTACATCCCCGCCGCCTCGGAGCTAGTCCTGGGCGGGGCGATGTGCAGGAGAGCGAGCCGCTTCAAAAGACAGGGCCTCGCCTTGTGGCAACAGAGAGACCACCGGCCACGATGCCGCAGTGGTGGACTCGATGCCTAGCACCGCCAGCTCCCGCCCCGACGGCACCGCGTGCCGACGCCCCGCCTCGGAGATCACATGCGTGCCCTCGGCGGTATCCACCCCAAAGGCCAAGCCCGAGCGGTGCTCATCCTCATACGCCGGCCGATAGTGGGTGGCGTGCGCCCCCAGCACAGGAATCGATCCCTCCACCGCCGCCGCGCGCACCCCAGGCCCGCGCTGCGTACCAGCTGAACACACCGCCACCGGATGCCCCTCTGGCGCACCGATAAACGGAGCGTCGATAAGCTCATATTCTCGCCGCAGCAACTGCAACTGCGCATCACTATCGCTATACCCCTCCAACTGCTCCCGAGTGCGGCGGCGGCTATCTGCCCCCAGCTGCACGAGAATGTCGCGCTGGGTGGGCGTGAGCTCAATGAGCCCCTCGCGGCGCATCAAATAGGCCGCATCTCCCACATCCGCGATCTCCCACGGAGCTGCGGGCAGCACAAAGTCAGGCAGCGCATGCACCGTATTCAGCCAGGCCCTCGACGTGTCCACCACCGGGGTGGAACGATCAATCCCCAGTACCTGCCGAGTCGCCGCACCCAGCTCATCGCTAGCCGAGGGCAACCGGCGCCGCCCCAGCGATGTCACCAGCCACTCCGTGCCACGATCATCCCGCGCCACAAAGGCCTCCGATTCAGCCAACGGCCGGTAGCCAATGCCCGCGCCCACGTGCAGCTCATCGCTGACCACCTCATGGCAGGCCACCAGCGGCTGCTCGGGGGCCGACTCCGCCAAGGCCGAGGGCGCTAAACCAATACCCACCTCGTGGGCAAAACGCTGCGAGGCCAACACCGAATCCGAGACGCGCGCCGGGGTGGCGGCTTCACCCACCACCAGCCGCGCCGAGGCGAGGTTGGTTACCGGATGAAGACCATCCTCCGAGCGCACAAACAGCGCTCCCGACTCTGCCACCATGATCGGCACCTCACCGGGATCGCGCTGGGGCGAAAACACAGCCATCGCGCCCGCCCCCAACCCCACTACCAGCGCCGCAGCGGCGCCGAAGGCGAGCGCCTTCTTCCTAGCGCCGAGCGGATCGTGGATCATACGTATATCACCCATCACCACCCCATGTTCAGCGCGACGCAGCAAAAACTTATAGCCGCTCACCTGCGCTTGCGTCGTGGGCTGCAATATCGCCCGCAGCGGATGATGATGCTTATCAGAGTGCTCACCCATGTGGCACCAGACTCCTCCCCCAAAAAAGACTGTTGAGCTACAGCGTGCGCACATCAGCTACACCTGTCGCCGACGTCCCCCGACGGCGAGCGTGAAACGCGAGGCCTAATCTAGCTTCGCATGCTGTACGACGCTTCCCTCACTCTAAACCGTGCACCACTACCGCGCAGAGCGAGCGGTGTGAGCTACACCACCGATCTGCCGGACTGAGAATGCCCCGCCCCATGAGGGTCTGCTCGCTATTGTAAAGAGGTTGGATACATCAACCATCTTGTGGAGAAACACTATGGGTATTTTTAGGCGCTCATCTGCCCAGACTCCCTCTTCGACCGAGGGACGCACCACCAACCTTGTGGGATCGATGGTGGAAAAGCTCGGCTCAAAAGTCGATGCTGAGATCGACGAGCACAAACGCCTTCGCACCAACTCAAAGATCATCAGTCAGCATCTTTCCGCCATTGAGCGCAGCACGGAGGGAATCGTCATTGCGCAGGGTGCGCAGGTCCTCCGAGACGGCGAAGAGGTACTTTTCGCCGCTATTGCGAAGGAGGCGGAGTCGGGGATCACAAGCATTCTCGTCGCCACGGAGGCTCGGATTTTTATTGCCTACACGAAGTCGCTTAACTTCGCTCATGTCGAGCTGCCCTATAGTGCGATTGATCGCATTGACCTCGGTCGAAATCTGCGAGGATGCTGGATCAGCCTCTGGTCTAACGCCCAGATGATTCAGCTCGAAAAATCCTCCCAGGACTTCGAACCCTTGAAGGAGATCATCCGGAAGCGTCAGGGGTCCGCAGCTCAGCCCACCTCCGCGTCCCACACCTCCGCCGAGGCCTCTAACCTGGATGAAAGCATGGAACAGATTAAGAAACTCGCAGATCTTCGTGCTCAGGGAATTCTCTCCGACGAGGAATTCGCCGCCGCAAAAGCCAAGGCACTGGGCCTGTAGAGCAGCGATAGCCCCACAGCGTATTCCCACGGTGCATGGACTGGTGTGATGGCTAAGTAGGTGGGGTGTGCGGGTAATCTGAAGCCATGACTGTGAGCTCCCTATCTGCCAGCACCCAAAATTATGTGAAGATCATCTGGGGGCTGAGCGAGTGGAGCACGGAGCCCGTGACCACAGGCATGATTGCGGACAAGGCTGGGGTGAAAAAGTCCACGGTCTCGGACGCGTTGCGCAAGCTTAGCGACGCTGGGCTGGTGGAGCATTCTCGCTACTCTGCAGTCACCCTCACAGACCAAGGCAGGGAATACGCGCTAGCCATGGTGCGGCGGCACCGGCTGATCGAAACCTTTCTTGTGGACACGTTGGGATATCGCTGGGAACAGGTCGATCTCGAAGCGGATGCTCTCGAGCATGTGGTGAGCGACCTGATGATCGAAAGGCTCGATGAGCATCTCGGCCATCCCCAACGAGACCCGCACGGCGATCCGATTCCCACTGCACAGGGCGCTATTCACCGTCCACCTGCGGTGTCTCTGGCGAGATGCGAACCGGAGTCTGTGGTCAGCATTGCCCGTATCGCTGATGATGACCCTGAGCTTTTGCAATACTTGGCCAACCATAACATCGGCCTAGATACGCGGGTGCGCGTTAGTGAAGGGCCACCTTTTAGCGAGTCGATCACTATCACTCCGGACAACGGCCACGTAGAACTCACCATCAGCACCACCATTGCGGAGTCCATCTTCGCCATTCCCTCGCAACCAGGGCAATAACACCGCTGCGCGATACGGTCAGAAGTATCGGCGGAGCACATCAGGGATTCGAGGCGGCGGCCCCATTTTCCACGCCGCATCCACAAATCGAGTCACCTCGCCCTTATCAGCGCTGCGCAGATAGAGGCTCACCATCCTTAGGAAGTACTCCATCACTTCTCCGGGCGCATGGGAGCTCGCCATAATCTGGGCAGCCGACGCTGCGTTCCCCTCGATGAGTTCCCGAAACATGCCCACGGCTTCAATCCAGTGACCATCGGATACTGGTTGCGCATCCATTTGTGTCTCCTTTCCTCCTACTCCGAGATCCCTCCACCCGAGCGCACAGGCACGACGTCCAGTGGCAGCGACACCATGACCTGCAGCTACACAGGTGCACCATCACCCGCCCGCATGCTTTGTGACTATTCAGAACAATAGAGTTCGTCTCGTCGAAGATTAGTGTTTGACACAGGCTAGCACAGGCGGCCATAATTGCCGTGGATAACCACTCCACGGCATCCGCCACCCCCAAGAAACAGTACTGACCTGCAAATTTACAAAGCATGGCTGCAGGCTCAGTGCCACACCTTGGGGCTAGGAGCCTGCGGCCACAGCGGGCGCATCGCCCCAGCGGCACCAGCCCAGTGAGAGTGGTGCCCCAACCCGGCCAATTCGCCGGAGTTAAGTTCCCATGCGGTACGCCCTCGCCGCAGCTCATCATCTGGCCGTGCTGTAAGGAGCGCCCATGCCTACTACGAACGTTGCCGTGCTTATCGGAAGCTTGCGGCGCGGGTCCTATGCCCGCAAGCTTGCGCACACTGTGATCCCCATGTTCCCCGAGCGCATCACCGCCTCCATCGTGGAGATCCGCAACCTGCCTTTGTACGACTTCGACTATGACGATCCCGCCGTCACCGACAAGAAGACCCCCGAGCAATACACCGACTTCCGCGAAAGGATTACGAACGCCGATGGCGTGCTCTTTATTACGGCGGAAAATAACCGCACCATTCCCGCGGCGTTGAAAAACGCCATCGACGTGGGATCCAAACCCACGAACCACGTGGCGTGGAAGGGCCTGCCAGCCGCGATCATCAGCCACTCCGTGGGCCGGATGGGCGGCTATTCCGCCCATAAGAACCTCAAGCTGGCGTTGTCCTACTTCGACATGCCCATGCTCGGGCAGCCGGAGGTGTTCCTTGGCCAGTCACCAACACTGTTTGACGCCCACGGCAAGATCAACGCGGACTCGACGGTGGCGTTTCTTCAGGGCTATATCGATCGCTTCGCCCAGCTCATCGACACCCACCCGCGAAACAAGAGCTAAAGCCGCACTGTCGGCATCTCGGCGCTGGGGCCGCCAGCACGGTGGCCCGGCGCTCACCCGAGCAGCGCTCACTCGCCCTGCCTTGGGCGGAAGCGTTCAGTATCTTCCTCTGCTGCCTGCTCATCGAAGCTGGACTGCTCCGACGGGCGAGAGAATCCACCACCGAGCTTCGCCACGAGCACCACGGTGGGTGTCACCAGAGTAACGAGGAAGATAACAATGATGAGGAGGATCTGTCCTACTCCCATGCTGATAACCTCCATCTATTCTCGGAGTGCGCTAGGAATTATCCGTGTCTGAGTCGCTCTCGTTAAGCGGCTGGGGTGCCGGTCCGCGCGGCGGCTCGTCAAGATGATCACCCTTGAAGCGCCAGCCTTGCATCGTGGCCGAGAGCTTCTTGGGGTCGCGATCGTGGTTCTTGTTGGGGGTGGTGGGCCGGTGGAAATAAGGCACTTCTTCGCCCTCGTCGTTGACACGCGTGGGCAGCGGCGGCAATTTCTCCGGAGAGAAGCGGGAGTTGGCGCGGATCTCGAGCAGCTCCTCGTCGGTGAAGTTCTCGTTCACCGCCCAGATCACGGTGTCGTGATCCTTATACACCGGGGTGAGCCCAGGGGCCTCCCAACTGCCGTGGTCGAGACGCAGGTGTGGGTGCTGGAAAGGCCAGAAGATCGGCGGCGAGGAGATGAAGTACTTCACGTTGAGTTTCTTCACCATCTCATCGGCGAAGTTCTCCTCGTCCGGATCATAGGCGGTACCGGCGCCAACGAGATTCGGGTAGTCGTGGGCGATGTGGGTGGGGGAACCAATGGGCGGCTCGGGCCATTGGTAGTGCTTAAACACCGAGGGCAGACCGTTGTAGGCATACATCCAGCCATGACCATCGGCGGGCTCGCCGATGATCGTTCCCTCGTATGCGCCGGGTTGTTGAGCCAGCCAGTCGAAGGCGTGGCGATCATAGGGGGTCACCATCCGCTCCACGGTGTACGTGGAGCCCACGGCCCACGAGTCGCCGCCGCGCACAGCGGCCTCGGCTTCGTCGGTGGTGATGATGGCCACAATCCCAGCGAAGAGCAGCGACACAGCCGCGGATGCCGCCGCCCAGGTGCGCACCTGCCTGGTGGGGGCGGGATCCTGGTAGTCGTGGCCGTGTACATGCTCGCCTGCCGCGGCGCGCGCCCGGCGGAGTTGGCGGCGACGCAGCCACCACGACACCGGCGCGAGAGACACCAGACGCACCGCGGCCGCCACGGCCACCCCAGCACCGGCGGCCACGAAGATGCCTACCGGGATCACGAGCCTATGCGGGGCGTTGTAATGCAGTGCAGAAATGGACTGCAGGGGCCCCTCAACCCAGGTGCCGAAGGGCTCGAAGGCCTGGGTGGTCACTGCCAAGAACAGCCCATAGGCTGCCGCCGCCCACACGGCCCGCCGCCACACGATGGCCACGATACCGCCGGCGAGCGCCAGCCAGATCAACCCCATGTGGATCTCGAACATGTCCGTGTGGCGGGTCTGAAGCGTTGCCGCGTGATACCAGGCATCGGAGCGGCTCAAGTCATAGTCCTCGCCAAAGGCCTCAACTTCCTCCGTGGCGCCGAGACCAGCCACGATCTGTGGCAGCAGCACCAGCATCGCCCCAGCCCCGGTGGCGGCGAGCAGGCCAACATCCTTGGCGCGCACGAGGATGCGCTCGCGCCAGTTTTCTGGGGCGGTTGAAGGAGAGAACAGCTGGTGAAACAGCCAGTAGCAGGCCACGAGAGTAACCACGATGGTGGCTACTGCGGAGTGCACCTGGGTGGCGCCGAGAAAAGCCATGCCGGCGGCGAGGGCGCGACCAGGATTGTCTGGCACTTTCATCATGGCGCAGCCGGCGATCATGGCCATGCCCACGCCCGCGATATAGGGCCAAGCGCCCACAAAGTGCCCGATCCAGAACACAGCCGGGATGGCGTAGACAATAATCGCAGCGAAGCCCGCCGCCAGCCCGGCCGCCATGCCGCGGGATCCGAGGATGCGCCATGCCACGTAGGCAGAGGCCATGACGAAGCCCATGGCGGGGAGCATGATGGAGGAGATATTGAGCGCCTCGATCACGGAGTAGTCGGTGGCGTCGACAAGCGCAAACACACCAGCGTGCCAGCCGGAGGGATAAAACTGTGTGACTTCCGGCTCGGGAGAGAGCACCTCGCCCATCCGTGTCGGGGAGGCCATGTGATTCTCGGCGATATAGCGCACCACATTGGCGTGCCACTCCACGTCCCAGCCCTGGTGGATGGAGCCGATCCCTTCTGGAGTGTCAGCAAGAATATCCAGCCCGCGGCGCAGGAACATACTCACGCCAAGGAGCACACCAGCCGCCGCGATCAGCCACGTATAGGTCCGACTATCCCGCAGGCGCCGCTTCACCGTTGCCGTGATGCGGGACGACGCCTCGCCCCAGCCCTCGCCACCGCGGTCCCGCGCGAAACGACGCTGGGCAACCACGAGCCGAGCCACACCCCAGAGGGCGGCAAGCACCCACAGGCTGATGATGCCGCCACGGATGAAACCGCCGTCATAATCCTTGGCGATCGCCCCAGCCAGCCAAGCCAGAAGCCCATAGATACCGAAGCTCAACGGCAAAGACATGGCTGCTGAGCTCGACGGCCGCAGCCCGCTGAGAAGCGCGAAAACAAAGCCGGGCAGCAAAAACACCAGACTGGTGGCGGTGAGCACCGAGAGGAACAACGCGTCGACCCTGCCTTACTTCTCGCGTGGGGATAAGTACACGGACTCCCATCTTAATGCCCCGCATGCTTAGGACCGTGCATCCGCGCTCAACGCTGAGGATCGTCGCGGCGCTGCTTCGTCACGAGCGTGCGCGCGCTGAGCTCCTCGACGCTCGCAGGATAATCCACTCCCGCGAGCGCCAACCCTTTAGCCGGAGCCAGCCGCAGTCGCGGCGAGCGACTCGTGCGGGCGAGCAGATCATCCACAAACTCCACCGGCTCGGCGCCGCGGGCCACCTCGATGCAGGCACCCACCAGCGCGCGGACCATATTCCAGCAAAAAGCATCGGCGCTGATAGACGCCTGATACAACTGCGGCTCCGACGCGGTGGAGATATCCTCCCACTGGAAATACTGCAGCGTGCGGATGGTGGTGGCGTGGGGCTTGGCCTTGCAGAACCCAGCGAAGTCGTGCAGGCCCACCACCCTGTCGGCGACCTGTTGCATCACCTCGATGTCCAGTTCGCGGCGGACCTCGGCGGTATCGCGGCGGCGTAAGGGGTGGGCTCCGGCGCGGGCGCAGGTGAGGCGGTAGACGTAGTGGCGTCGTAAAGCAGAAAAGCGTGCGTCGAATCCCGGCGGGGCTAGCTGCACATCGCGAACTTGGATGTCGCCGTCGAGCATCTTGTTCAGCCGAGTCACCAGCCGTGAAGGATCGCCAGCGAGCGAGCGGGACTGCAGGAGCTCTGCCGGCACGTCCACGTGCGCCACCTGGGCGAGGGCGTGCACACCAGCATCGGTGCGACCGGCTACCACCAGCTCCACGGGTTCGCGAGCGATCGTCGACAGCCGATCCTCCAGCTCCTCTTGCACCGTGCGGGGCCGCGACGCATCCGGGGTGGCGCGGTTGAACTGCTTGGCCCAGCCGTGAAAATCCGTGCCGTCATAGGCCACATCGAGGCGTAGGCGCACCCGCTGTGGCTGCGCGGTGTCCATGTCAGGCACGCTAAGGACTCCTCCTTGAGGTAGGGATGGGCTCAAACGAGAAACTAGTCCTTCATAAAGTACTTGGTGAATCGCTTGGAGCCGGTAAGTACCACCGTGAGACCATAAAACTGTAGCCACAATGCGAGCGTATCGAGGGAAATACGCTGGAAAATCCCGCCGCTGGCGCCGGTGATCGCCACCAAAAACATCATGGCGGAGACGATGGAGAAAAACAGCATCAGCGCGGTGGTGACGATAAACGCCCACCCTGCGGCCTTCACTCCGTGGGCCGCCCGAGCGCCGACGATCACGATGAATGTGACCACCAAGGTGGACCACGCGGAGAGATACACCAGCCCCAGCATCACCTCGTGCACCCACGGCATAATGTCCAGCGGCGCTAGCCCAGACAGGCCCACAGCCACACCCCATACACCGATGAGCCGGGTCACGCGGGCATCGAGAAGCGGATGCAGCCTGGTGATTCCCATACGCAGCTGCTCGCACATGAGGGAGGCGGTGAGCATCAGCACCCCGGTGGCCAGCAAGGAGCCATTGAACACGAAGAAACCGGGGGAGCATATTTCCACCGCGGGGATCTCCATCGGCAGGCTGCCACAGGTGCGGGCGCCGAGATCGTCGATGCGGTTGGCGTCAATACTGAAGGTGCCCATATACACCCGCGCCGCATACATCCGGGCCATGAGCATCAGCAGCGGGCCGAGAAAGATCATCCAACCGATGGTGCGAATCCGCGACCACTGGATTGCGGCATTCGAGGCGCGATCTTCATAGCGCGGCCGAGGACGCTGGGAGTCAGGCGTATCTACCGATTCCGCCGGATCTGCGGCCGCGGCAGAGCTGGTGCGGGCGGCGGCGGATGCGTCTACCTCCGCCTCGCTGATCGAGGCGGGCGACGGGGACTCCGAGGCGCCACTGGTTTCATTCACGCCTCTACCCTAACCGATCACCGGCACCAGCCGCGCCGGGCTGCGCCTCTACCCCACCACACCGCATGTGCGGACGCTGCGCTAGACAATGCCCACTGAAACCCGAACCCCACACAGCCCTTATACACACAAACACCGCAGGGCATACAACCCTGCGGTGTGCGTGAACTTAAGGAACCAACACGTGTTGGCCCTTATGGTCTGGCTTAGGCCTTGTCCTCAGCTGCCTCAGCAGCCTCGGTCTCCTCGACCTCTACCTCAGCCTCGTCGGCCTTGGCTTCTTCAGCCTTCTTGGAGGCGGCGGCGCGGGTGGCGCGCTCGGCCTCGGTGGAGACGGTGGGCTCCAGCACCAGAGACACCTGGGACATCGGGGCGTTGTCGCCGCGACGGTTCTCCAGCTTGATGATGCGGGTGTAGCCGCCCTCACGACCCTCGAACTGGGGAGCCAGCTCGTGGAAGAGGTGGAAGATCACATCCTTGTCCTGGATGTGCTTGGCCACGTTGCGTCGATCAGCGACGGTGCCCTTCTTGGCCTTGGTGATGAGCTTCTCCGCGTAGGGGCGCAGCATCTTCGCCTTGGCGTGGGTGGTAACGATCTGCTCGTTCATGAACAGCTGGGCTGCCAGGTTCGCCAGAATCTTCTTCTGGTGAGAAGCCGAGCCGCCCAGACGGGCACCCTTCTTCGGGGTAGGCATAATGGTTCTCCTCGTATAGGAATGTTGTGAGCTTATTCCCGCCGCGCGCACCGGCTAGTGAGCTGGCCGGCGGCGGTTTCGCCCGGATATGTCTTACTCGGAATCTTCAGCGTCGGAGGCGTCAGTGTCCACGAAATCGCCGGTCTCAGCGTCGTAGCCCTCGATCTGGGTGGGATCGAAATCCTCCGGCGCATCCTTCAGGGTTAGGCCCAGCCCTGCGAGCTTCACCTTGACCTCGTTGATGGACTTCTGGCCGAAGTTGCGGATATCCAGCAGATCCGACTCGGTGCACTCTGCGAGCTCACCGACGGTGTGAATGTCCTGGCGCTTGAGGCAGTTGTAGGAACGAACCGAGAAGTTCAGATCCTCAATGGCCATGCTGTAGGCGGCGATGTTCTCGGTCTCCTGCGGGGAGGGGCCGATCTCGATGCCCTCAGCGGCGGTGTTCAGCTCGCGGGCGAGACCGAACAGCTCCACCAGGGTCTTGCCGGCGGAGGCAAGAGCGTCGCGGGCAGTGATGGAGTTTTTGGTCTCCACATCGATGATGAGCTTGTCAAAGTCGGTGCGCTGCGCAACACGCGTTGCCTCAACCTTGTAGCTCACCTTGAGCACCGGCGAGTAAATCTGGTCCACGGGGATGCGGCCGATTTCCTTGCTGCCGTTGTACATGGTGGCGGGAACGTAGCCGCGGCCACGCTCGACCACCATTTCGATGTCCAAACGACCCTGCTCATTCAGCGAGGCGATGTGCAGATCCGGGTTGTGGATCTCCACGCCGGCCGGCGGCTGAATATCAGCTGCGGTGACGTCGCCCTCGCCTTCCTTGGACAGATACATCACAACCGGCTCATCAGAGTCGGAGGACAGCACGAGGCCCTTGATGTTGAGGATGATGTCGGAGACATCTTCCTTCACACCCGAGATGGTGGTGAACTCGTGCAGCACACCGTCGATCTTGATGCTGGTCACGGCCGCGCCCGGGATGGACGACAGCAGGGTGCGACGCAGCGAGTTACCGAGGGTGTAGCCGAAGCCGGGCTCCAGCGGCTCGATCACGAAGCGCGAACGAGCCTGATCAACGAACTCCTCGGTGAGGGCAGGGCGTTGCGAAATGAGCATGGGTTAAAACTCCTTGTGTGGCGCCCGCTATATGACGCCTGAGATAAGGAACATATGACGTTGTTGTGCGGCCATGGACGACGCCACCTCGGCGGCATCGCCCTGGCACCGGCACATGAAGATTCCTCTTCGGTAATGGCGCCCCGCCGGCCTGTGTGGGCCAGCGAGTGGCTGCTATTACTTCGAGTAAAGCTCGACGATGAGCTGCTCTTGCAGCGGGATGTCGATCTGGGCGCGCTCGGGCAACTGGTGCACGAGGATGCGCAGGGTGGAGGGCACGACCTGCAGCCATGCCGGAACGACGGCGTCCACCAGGTTGTCCTGGGCCTCGTCGAACCACACCATCTTGCGGGACTTCTCACGGACATCGATGATGTCGTACTGAGAAACCTGGAAAGACGGCACGTTGATCTTCTTGCCGTTCACGGTGAAGTGACCGTGGGAGACAAGCTGACGAGCCTGACGACGGGTGCGGGCGAGGCCTGCACGGTAGACGACGTTGTCGAGACGGGACTCGAGCAGGATGAGCAGGTTGTCGCCAGTCTTGCCGGGGCGACGGTTCGCCTCAGCGTAGTAGCGGCGGAACTGCTTCTCCATCACGCCGTAGGTGAAACGAGCCTTCTGCTTCTCCTGCAGCTGCAGGAGGTACTCGGACTCCTTGATGCGAGCGCGGCCTGCCTGTCCCGGGGGGTACGGGCGACGCTCAAAGGACATATCTCCACCGACGAGGTCGACGCGGAGACGGCGGGACTTACGGGTTGCTGGGCCGGTATAACGAGCCATGTTTTTCTAACCTTCCTTTCCCGAATTCTTAAACGCGACGACGCTTCGGCGGACGGCAACCGTTGTGCGGCTGCGGAGTCACATCCGAGATCGAGAGAACCTCGAGGCCGGCGGCCTGGAGGGAGCGGATAGCGGTTTCGCGGCCCGAACCCGGGCCCTTGACGTAGACGTCAACCTTCTTCATGCCGTGATCCATTGCCTTGCGGGCAGCGTTCTCGGCAGCCATCTGCGCAGCGAACGGGGTGGACTTACGGGAGCCCTTGAACCCGACGTGGCCGGAGGAGGCCCAGGAGATGACGGCACCATTCGGGTCGGTGATAGACACGATGGTGTTGTTGAAGGTGGACTTAATGTATGCGGCACCCTGTGCCACATTCTTCTTTACGACGCGACGGCCAGAACGGCGAGCGCCGGAGCGAGTCTTCGGAGGCATTACTTCTTCTTTCCTGCGATCGTCTTCTTCGGGCCCTTACGGGTACGAGCGTTGGTTTTGGTGCGCTGACCGCGCACGGGCAGGCCACGACGGTGGCGCAGACCCTGGTAGCAGCCGATCTCGATCTTGCGACGGATGTCAGCCTGAACCTGGCGGCGGAGGTCACCCTCAACCTTCCACGAGTTCTCGATGACGTCACGCAGCGCGGAGATCTGCTCGTCGGTCAGTGCGTCAGTACGCAGGTCGGGAGAGATTCCGGTCTCTTCCAGCAGCTTGGCGGCGCGAGCCGGGCCAATGCCGTAAATGTAGGTGAGAGCAACCTCCATGCGCTTATTGCGCGGGAGGTCAACTCCAGCTAGACGTGCCATGAGGCATTACCTTTCCGGTTGTTACGGTGGTTTTCTCCCAACTCGTCCCCACCAATTGACGCTTCGCCCGGATACGGTGCCGGACTGTGGGCCAAGATACGTAGGGCTTCAGCCACCGATTGCCGAAGGTTGGTTGAGTCCCCAATGCCGTAGGCGCCGCGCTGGCGCATACATGAGCAAGAACCCAACGAGAAGTATCCGTCGGGTTCCTAGTCGCCTCGGGGCACTCGGTAGAGTTAGGAGGCTGTAGTTTCTACTTGTAGCGGTAGACGATGCGGCCGCGGGAGAGGTCGTAGGGAGACAGCTCCACTACCACGCGATCCTCGGGCAGGATACGGATGTAGTGCTGGCGCATCTTGCCACTGATGTGCGCGAGCACCTTGTGGCCGTTGTCCAGCTCTACACGAAACATTGCGTTCGGAAGAGGCTCGACAATGCGACCCTCAACCTCAATTGCGCCTTCTTTTGCCATATCCTCACACATTTCCCCAGCCACAGCTGTGGCCGGTTAGATGGTCGTCTGCTACGTTGGCGTGACACCCACAGCGTCACACCAAAGCGCCATCTTACCGTTTCTGCTGGAAATAGCAAAATGGTGGCGTCGTCACGCGCCGCAGGTTCTACCTACTCCCTCCCACCGGCACGCAGGAGCGCATCGCCTTCGAGTCGGAAGATCTCCTGATCGGTGAGAGGGCCGGCGCCCATCTTGGTATAGAAAGCGCGACCATTGTCATTGTCCTTGGACACGTTCCATTCCATGCGGGCATAGCCGCGGTCCACACACTCGGCGGCCAGCGAGCTCAGCAGCGCCTGGCCATAGCCTTTGCCGCGATGCTCGGCGCGCACGTAGAGATCCTCCATGTGAATGACCGGCGTGGACTCCCATGTGGAGAACTTGTAGAACCACAAGGCAAAACCTGCGAGCCGCTCAGATCCCTTCTCCTGCAGCACCGTCACCCGTGCCACGGGCAGCGGGGTGAAAAGGTGCGCCTCGAGCAGCTCCTCAGTGGCACGCACTCCTTTGGGCGCGCCCTCGTGTTCAGCGAGGCAATGGATGAGATCAAGGATCTCGGGGATGTCGGTATCACGGGCTGGGCGGATCGTATAGTCCTGCATGCCCAACCAGTGTAGCGACCTACGCCACACCGCGAGGCTGTTGACTGCCGCCTCCCATGCGCGAAACGCGCCCACCCCGAAGCTGGGATAGGCGCGCTAGCTGCGAGAATCGCCAGGGATGTACTTATCGCCGCACGGGTCCGTTGGGCACCCCGTAATTCACATCGCCCCAGACGTAGACGAGGTCACCGATGTTGAGGTGGTTAAAGTACTGCTCAGATTCGCGCATGGGCACGTGCACGCAACCGTGGGAGAGCCTCTCCGGGTTACCGCCGTGGAAGGCGATACCATGGTCAGCGAAGTACACGGCATTCGGCATCGGGGCATTGAAGTACTCGCGCGAGACTTCGTTTTTCACCTTGCGGGTCACATGGTGACGCCCCGCCGGGGTGTCGAAGTTGTTAGCACCGGTGGAAATATGGATCACATCGCTCACGCGGTGGCCGCGACCATCCTGCAACCACGCCACCTGCTTATTAGCATCTACGCAGGCACGGGCCTCTGCCGGGCACGGGTTGGGAGCGGGACGCGGCGATGGAGCTGGCGCGGGCGCTGGAGCCGGCTGCGGGGCGGGAGCGGGCGCGGCGTGGCGGCCCACGATACCTGGGTAGACGGCTTCGAGGGTGCGATCCACCGCATCCTTAGCTTGCTGCGCCGCCGGCGGCGGCAGGAGGCGATCAGCGCTGCGGTGGAGATCCTCACGGGTGCGCCATGCCTGGGCCTCGCCCTGATCGCGGAAATCAGACTGGGTGGGAATGTTCAAGTCGCCCAGATCCGGTAGCTGATACTCAGAGGAGCCGACGTTCGGCATCACATTGTCTAGGCCAAAGGGAAGCTGCGCATGCGCTGCGGGGGCGAGCGGAAGAGCTACAGCAACGGTGGCGCACATAGCGGTGGCTCCGCGTAGAAGCCGAGTGACAAATCCGCGTCGCGAGGAATGACGAGAGCCCATGGTTGTGTACGTCCTTATCCTTTTCTTCACCGACACCGAGAAGAGGTGCCGTGATGTGTCAGTTATAGCCCAGACTATGCGAGTGTCCTCAGAATAGGCGATCGTGAAGGAATCTTATCCCCTTCACGTGGACTCATGCCAATGGGACACGCCCTAGGAGAATTCTCCGTCGGGACGCGGGGTGAGGATCCGCGGCCCTGAGGCGGTGGCGGCCACGGTGTGCTCCCAGTGCGAGGCAGCCGAGCCGTCTTCTGTCACCACCGTCCAGTTATCCTCCAGCACCTCCGAAAACTCCGTGCCACCGGCGAGCATCGGTTCAATAGCCAGCACGGAGCCCTCCTGAATGAGCGGTCCCCTATTGCCGCGGCCTTCATTCGCGAGGAAGGGATCCTCGTGCATGGTGCGCCCGATACCGTGACCGCCGTAGCCGTCCACAATGTAGAGATCCACATCGAACTTGTCCTCGGCGGCGCGGGTGGCCATCTCAAGGGCGTGGGAGATATCGGTGAGTCGATTACCCGGCACCATCGCCTGAATACCTTGTTGCAGCACCCATGCCGTCGCCTCGTTGAGCGCCTGGGTGGCATGATCAAGCTCGCCGATGCCGAAGGTGAGGGCGGAATCCCCCACCCAGCCATTGAGGGTGGCGCCGCAATCGATGGACACCAGATCCCCTGGGGCGAGGATAGTCTCGGCGTTGGGGATGCCGTGGACAATGGCGTCGTTGACGGAGGCACAGATCGAGGCGGGAAACCCCTCAAAGCCAAGGAAGGTAGGCGTGGCACCGTGATCACGAATCACGGTCTCGGCGAGCGTGTCGAGCTCAAGGGTGCTCATTCCCTCCGTGGCTGCGGCACGCACCTCGCTGAGGGCGTGGCCCACCACCGCGCCCGCGGCTGCCATGAGTTCGAGCTGCTCCGCGGTTTTCGCCGCAATGCGGCGGGTATTTTTCTTTCGCCCCATGGGGTGTGTCTCCTTCGTGCTCGGGATTCAGCTCATGCGCGCTAGCGCTGCGCGTCGTGCATGAGGACGCCGACCTCCCTCTGCACACAAAGGGGGTCGGCGTGATGGTTTCTGAATTGTGGGGCTACTTGCCCAGCGCACTCATGGCGCGCTCGTTGATCTCTTCGATGCTGCCTTCGGCCTCAACGGTGAAGATCTTGTCCCCGTAGTAGTCAATCACTGGGGCGGTCTGCTCGCGGTAGACCTCCATGCGAGTGCGGATGGTGTCCTCGTTGTCGTCTGCACGACCACGGGCCAACATGCGCTCAACCACCACGTCCTCGGACACCTGGAAGTTGAGCACACCGTCAAGCTCCACGCCCTGCTGTGCGAGCATCTCGGCGAGCAGATCTGCCTGCTCGGTGGTGCGGGGAAAGCCATCGAGCAAAAAGCCCTTGGCGGCGTCCTCTTCTGCTAGGCGTGATTCCACCATACGGGCGGTCACCTCGGTGGGGACCAGTTTGCCGGCGTCGATGTAACTTTTCGCCTCCACGCCCAGCGGGGTTCCCTCGCCAATATTTGCTCGGAACAGATCACCGGTGGAGATGTGCGGAACACCCAGCTTCTCGGAGAGAATCGCAGCTTGGGTGCCCTTGCCTGCACCGGGAGGGCCTAGGAGAACGAGTCGCATTACTTCAAGAATCCTTCGTAGTTGCTTTGCAGGAGCTGACTCTCAATCTGCTTGACGGTAGTTAGTGCCACCGAGACAAGAATCAGAAGTGCGGTACCGCCAAAGGGAGTTGCACCTGCGTCAATGTTACCAACCCCGAGATCCAACATGATGTTCGGGAGCACGGCGATGATACCGAGGTAGGCGGCGCCCACAAAGAGCAGACGGTTCATCACATACCCCAGATACTGAGCGGTGGGGCGGCCCGGACGGATACCGGGGATGAAGCCGCCGTACTTCTTCATGTTCTCGGCCTGCTCGTAGGGGTCGTACTGCACCGAGACGTAGAAGTAGGAGAAGAACACGATGAGCACGAAGTAGAGCACGATGTACTGCCACGAGGAGGGAGTCTGCAGGTGCGCGATCACGTTCCGCATCCACCAGTTATCCGGCACCGTCGGGCTATTCGAGTTCACAATCTGGGTGATCAGCACCGGCATGTATATGAGGGAGGAGGCGAAGATCACCGGGATCACGCCGCCCTGGTTCACCTTCAGCGGCAGGTAGGTGGAGGTGCCGCCGTATTGGCGGCGGCCCACCATGCGCTTGGCGTACTGCACGGGGATGCGGCGCTGGCCCTGCTCAATGAAGACCACGCCGATCACGAGCAAGATCACGGCGGCAAGCACGACACCGAAGACGACCCCACCGGAGGACTGCAGGATATTCATACCGTCGGTGGGCAGTCGGGTGGCGATGCCGGCGAAGATCAGCAGCGACATGCCGTTACCGATACCTCGCTCGGTAATGAGCTCGCCGAGCCACATCACCAGCACCGCACCGGAGGTCATCACCACCACCAGCATGATGAGGGTGAAGATGTTGGCATCTTCCACCAGCACCCGCTGGCCTTGGCCGAGCAGTTGCTCTCGGTCAGCGAGGGCGACAATGCCGGCGGATTGCAGTAACGCCAACGCCACCGTGAGGTAGCGGGTGTACTGCATCATTGTGGATTGGCCGGACTGGCCTTCCTTTTTCAGCTCCTCAAAGCGCGGAATCACCACGGTAAGCAGCTGCACGATAATCGATGCCGTGATGTAGGGCATGATGCCGATAGCGAAGACCGACAGCTGCAGCAGCGCGCCGCCGGAAAACAGGTTAATCAGCGAGTACACGCCCGAGTTTTCCGAGGCGATCTCATGCAGCCGTGCGCTGATCTCGCGGTAATCCACGCCGGGCGAGGGGATCTGCGCACCAATGCGGTACAGCACGATCATCGCGAGCGTGAATAAAATCTTCTTCCGCAGATCAGCGTCCTTGAAGGCCGAGAAAATGGCGGACACTAATAATCCTCCTGTACACCCCTACCGTAAGCAGCGGCGGATAAACCGCGGCAGTCTCGGACATAAGGGACGTAGTGACAAATACCTAACTGGATGCATCAGCGCGCGGCACAGACCCGCGCCACTGACACCAAGAGTTAATAACGGTGCTACCTTACCAGCAATGCTCCCAAGCTCCGAGTCTGAGCACTCATCACACCCTAACCTTGAGGGATAGCAGGCGCTGAGCAGGGCTAACGCAGCTTATAGACGCCACCCAGCGGGCCAGGCACATACTTTGGGCACAAAAAAGACGCCAGCCTCAGCAAATACTAAAACTGGCGTCTGATTCACGCCGAGGCGAAGGGAGGCCTAAGGCCTACCCTCGTGCCTTGGGTGTTACTTGGCCTCGGTGACGGAGCCGCCGGCGGCCTCGATCTTCTCCTTGGCGGAGCCGGAGAACTTCTGTGCGGTCACGTTGACCTTCACAGAGATCTCGCCGTTGCCGAGCACCTTCACAGGCTGCTTCTTGCGCACCAAGCCGGCTGCCACGAGGTCGGCCACGGTCACGTCGCCACCTTCGGGGAAGGCCTTCTCGATGTCGGCAACGTTGACCACCTGGAAGATGACCTTGTTGCGGGCCTTGAAGCCCTTGAGCTTCGGCAGGCGCATGTGGATGGGCATCTGGCCACCCTCGAAACCTGCTGGCACCTGCTTGCGGGCCTTGGTGCCCTTGGTACCGCGGCCGGCGGTGGTGCCCTTGGAGGCATTACCGCGACCCACGCGGGTCTTGGCCTTATTCGCGCCCTTCGCCGGGCGCAGATCGTGGAGCTTAATAGGTTCGCTCATGAGTTATCTACTCCCCTGCTACTTCTTCGACCTCGACCATGTGGCGAACGGTGTTGATGTAGCCGCGGACGATCGGGGTGTCCGGGCGAACGACAACATTGTTCGGGCGCTTCAGGCCGAGGCTGCGCAGCGTGTCGCGCTGGTTCTTCTTAGCACCGACGGTGCTTCGGATCATGGTGATCTTGAGGGCCATGATTTAAGCCTCCTGACCTGCGCGTGCGCGCAGCATACGGGCCGGGGTGACCTCTTCAAGGCTCTTGCCGCGACGGGCAGCGACCTCTTCGGGGCGCACGAGCTGCTTGAGGGCATCCACGGTGGCGTGGACCACGTTGATGGCGTTGTCCGAGCCAAGGGACTTGGACAGGACGTCCTGCACACCAGCGCACTCAAGCACCGGGCGGGCAGCGCCACCAGCGATCACACCGGTACCGGGGGCTGCGGGGCGAAGCATAACCACGCCACCTGCGGCCTCACCCTGGACCGGGTGGGTGATGGTGCCGGCGATCATCGGGACGCGGAAGAAGTTCTTGCGAGCTTCCTCGGCACCCTTCTGGATAGCCTGGGGAACTTCCTTGGCCTTGCCGTAGCCAACGCCCACCATGCCCTGGCCGTCGCCCACGATCACGAGAGCGGTGAAGCTGAAGCGACGACCACCCTTCTGGACCTTGGACACGCGGTTGATGGTGACAACGCGCTCGAGGTACTGCGAGCGCTCGTCCTGCTGGTTGCGGTCATTGCGACGACCACCGCGGCGGTCGTTGCGGTTGTTCTTCTGGTTCTCGTCGGCGGTGCGTCCGCCGTCGCGCCGTTCACGTCCTGGCATTACGCGATCCTTCCGTTGTTGAACTTATCTGCGGTGATCATTAGAAGTTCAGACCACCTTCACGAGCGCCATCGGCCAAAGCCGCAACGCGGCCGTGGAACTGGTAGCCACCACGGTCAAAGACAACCTTCTCGATGCCGGCAGCCTTGGCGCGCTCGGCGACGAGCTTGCCCACAGCGGTAGCCTTGGTCTTCTTGTCGCCCTCCATCTCGCGGATGGACTGATCCATCGAGGATGCGGCGGCCAAGGTGTGGCCAGCCAGGTCGTCGATGACCTGGACGTGCATGTGGCGGGAGGAACGGTGGACGACGAGACGCGGTGCCTCGGGGGTACCGCGCAGCTTCTTGCGCAGACGGAAGTGACGACGGGCACGAGCCTGACGACGACGGGTAGAGATGTCCTTGCCGACAGGAACGCGCTTGTTCTCTGCAGTGTTGCTCATTACTTACCTGTCTTTCCGAGCTTGCGGCGGACCTGCTCACCCTCGTAACGGATGCCCTTACCCTTGTAGGGGTCATCCTTGCGCAGACGACGGATGTTAGCGGCGACCTGGCCGACCTGCTGCTTGTTGATACCGGAGATCGAAAGCTTGGTGTTGCCATCGACCGCGAAGGTGATGCCCTCGGGGGCCTCGACCAGCACGGGATGGCTGTAGCCGAGGGAGAACTCGAGGTTCTGACCCTTGGCCTGCACACGGTAACCAACACCGAAGATTTCCATCTTGATGGTGTAGCCCTCGGTCACGCCAACAACCATGTTGTTCACGAGCGAGCGGGACAGACCGTGCAGCGAACGGCTCTTGCGGTGATCATCGGGACGGGAGACAACAATCTGGTTGTCCTCCACAGCCACGGTGATCGGGGCCGGGATGTCCTGGGACAGAGTGCCCTTGGAGCCCTTGACCTCGACGTGCTGGCCGTCGATCTTGACATCAACGCCGCTGGGGATGGCGATGGGAGCTTTACCAATACGAGACATATTTAGATTCCCTCCCTCTTACCAGACGTAGGCGAGGACTTCTCCGCCTACGCCCTTCTCGTGAGCCTGGCGGTCAGTGAGCAGCCCCTGGGATGTGGAGATGATAGCCACACCGAGGCCACCGAGAACCTGCGGCAGGTTGGTGGACTTTGCGTACACGCGCAGACCCGGCTTGGAGACGCGGCGGACGCCGGAAATGGAACGCTCACGGGCAGCGGAGTACTTGAGATCCAGGGTGAGGGTCTTGCCAACCTTGGCGTCCTCGACCTGGAAGTCATTGATGTAACCCTCTTGCTTGAGGATGCCCGCGATGTTCGCCTTCAGCTTGGAAGACGGCATAGACACGGTCTCGTGGTACGCGTGGTTAGCGTTACGAATGCGAGACAGCATGTCTGCAATGGGATCAGTCATGGTCATAAGACTTAGACCTTGATACCTTTCTCGTTGCGGTTCCTAATTCACCCAAGAACCGTTGTCAGCTGTCACTAGGGAGCCGGCGACTCAAACGCTTCCACGCACTCAATAGTGGGAAAGCTCGCTGCCTTGCGCTCACGAACGCTGGACGTTATGGGGCGAATATAAGGCCTACAACAAAGTAGGAACGTACAAAATAAAAGGATCTCGCGGGATCTCGCGAGTCCAAGAAGCAGATACTACACACTCCGAGCCTGCGGGTCAAGATGTTTCAGCACGTCACCGCCCGCAGAGGCTGCGGCACGGCCTAGCGTTGCAGCTCGTGTTGTAGCGCATCCAACTCCGCGCCACCCGACATCTCTAGGGTGAGGGTGTCTACATCCACGTCCTCGCGGTCCGCCTGGAGTGTTTGCCGGCCCAAGGTGAGCACTACGAAGCGATCGCCCACCAGCAGCGCATGCTTGGGATTGTGGGTGATGAAGATGACGGCGGTGCCCTGTTCGCGGGCCTTGGCGATAAACCTCAACACCATGCCGGACTGTTTCACACCCAAAGCCGCGGTGGGCTCGTCCAGGATCACCACTCGGGCGCCAAAGTAGATCGCGCGCGCAATGGCCACCACTTGGCGCTGCCCGCCTGAGAGCGAAGCCACCGGAGCATCGATGTCTGGAATCACGATGCCCATGCGCCCCAGCTCCTCGGCGGCGATACTCTTCATCTTCTTCTCGTTGATCATTCCCCAGCGGTTCGTGATCTCTTGACCGAGAAAGAAGTTGCGCCACACACTCATCTGCCCCACCACCGCCAAGTCTTGGTAAACGGTGGCAATACCCGCGGCTAGGGCATCTGCCGGGGAGGTGAAATGGGTGGGGGTGGCGTCGACAAGCATGGTGCCGCTGGTGTGGCCATGCAGGCCGGAGAGAATCTTGATGAGAGTGGATTTGCCGGCGCCATTATCGCCGAGCACACACGTAACCTCGCCCGGTGTGACCGAGAGGTTAATATCGCGGAGCGCGTCGAACGCCCCGTATTTTTTGCCGACATTCTGCAGCTCGATTATCGCATTCATGGGCTACTTCTTTTCCGTGTATTTTGCCACGCCGAGGTTAGTCATCACAGCGAAGAGGAGCATGGCACCGAGGAAGAATTTGAACCAGTCCGGATTCCAGCCGGCGTACACAATGCCTTGGTTGGTCATGCCGAAGATCAGTGCACCAATGGCGGTTCCTACGGCTGTGCCCTTGCCGCCATTCATGGCGCATCCGCCGATCACGGCGGCAATGATGTAGAGGAATTCATTGCCCACACCCTGACCGGCTTGGATAGAATCGAAGGCGAAGAGGTTGTGCATGCCCACAAACCAGGCGGCGAAGCCGACAAACATAAACAGGATGATCTTGGTGCGCCGCACCGGCACACCCACGGCATGGGCAGCATCCTGATTACCGCCCACGGCGAATATCCAGTTGCCGAACTTGGTCTTAAACAACAGGATCGAGGCGAGTGCTACGAAACCAATCCACCAGAACACCGTTACTCGAACCTGCACACCGAACACATTCACATTCGAGGCGAAGACCATATTGGCGGAATAAAAGCCCTCCATGTCTGCAATGGTGGGGGTGGCCACCGCGCCGGTCACCAACTTGGTGATGGCCAAATTCAATCCCTGCAGCATGAGAAAGGCGCTGAGGGTGATGAGGAAGGAAGGAATGCCCGTGGTGGTGGTGAGATACCCGTTGAGCGCGCCGATAGCCAGCGCGATCACCAGCGCAATGCCCGCCCCAACCCACGAGTTGAGGTGCAGGTTGTAGTTCAGCATGGTCGCGGCGAGCGCCGCGGTGGTCACGGCCACACCGGAGGAGAGGTCGAACTCATCGCCGATCATGAGCAGACCCACGGCCAGCGCCATGATCCCCATGGTGGACGAGGCGTAGAGCACCGTCGCGAGCGATTCGAAGGAGCGGAAGGGCGGGGCCACGATCATAAAGAGCGTGAAGATCACCACCGCGCCCAGCAAACTGGCCAGCTCGGGGCGGCGAATGAGTTTCTGAAAGAAGGACCGCTGCAGCATGCGCTCATCGGTGGCTGCGGGGGCCGATGCGGAGGCAGCTGGCCCTGCCGTTGTGGCCTTGGCTGCCGAGGAGGATGCGGCGCTGGATGTGGTCTCGCTCATCGCAGACCCGCCCGTGCCGCATCGGAGATCGCATCCACATTGCTGGAGTCGACGAAGGACGGCCCGGTGTAGACCGGGCGGCCGCCGCCAACGGTGGTGCCATTGCGCATATTCAGCCACAGCGAATCCACCGCTAGATAGCCCTGGAGATAGGGCTGCTGGTCCACTGCCCACTCGATCTCGCCATTGTCGATGGCGGCCACCAGCTCCGCGTTGGTATCGAAAGTGGAGATCTTCGCCTCGGAACCTGCCTGCTGCTTGGATTTCACCGCCGCTAGGGCCACGGGCGCGACCAACCCCATCACCCAGTCGATACTCGGATCTTCCGCCAGCTTTGCCTGCAGGGTCGAGGTGACCGAGGTGAGATCCATGCCGTTGACGTAGAGGATCTCCACAGTTCCGCCGGATCCGGCCTTTTCCAGCCCCTTCTTCAGTCCGGCACAGCGGGCCTCCTGGGAGGAGTTGCCTTGCTCGTGAATCACGCACAGCGCCTTGGAGGCGCCATCCTTGGCCAGCCGCTCGCCGGCGAGTTCACCGGCAACGGACTCGTCTTGGCCGAAGAAGCCGCTCAGGCCGTATTGTTCGTAGTCATTCATACCGGCGTTGAGTCCCACCACAGGTATTCCTGCATCCACAGCACTCTGCGCCGCGGGGCCAATCGCCTGGGCGTTCGGCATCGTGACCGCTATGCCATCCACCCCGGCATCCACCGCAGACTTCACCAGATTGGCTTGGTTGGGCGCTTGGGGATCGGAGGAATAGCGCAGCTCAATATTGCTCTTTTTGGCCGCATCCTCGGCCCCCTTGCGTACTAGATCCCAGAAGGTATCTCCGGGCGCGCCGTGGCTGACCATCGCCACAACCGCCCGGTCAGTATCGGCCCCACCGAAACCCGGGCCGTCGCCGCTGCCGCCTGCCGAGTCGGCGGGGCGCGGGGCACCACCGGTGGACGAGCAGGCGCTCATGATCAGCACAAGCACCCCGAGTAAAGCGATAAGAGCGGTGAGGGCAGGGGTCGAATGCCTCGAGAAGGGCATCGACATACGGCGGGCATTTCCTAGCATAAGTACTGATTCAACGGAAGAAAGCACCACAGTGTCAAATGCATTTGCCCAGCTCATACACTATTTCTTGAACGATTAAGAATGTCTGTTCTGGCAATTTATCTCCAGCCTCCCCTACTGCGCTACCTACACCACCTACCCCCTATGACACAGCTCACCATTGCGCAATCGTGGACACAGCTGCTAGATCTTCATAGAGGCGCCACCACCTGCCCACCTAGGGCTCGGTGTGATCGTGCGCGCCACGCATATTCTTAATTACTCGCACCAGAGAGGAGGGGCAGCCCCCATGTTTGACCAGCAGCACCTGTTGAGCTTTCAGCTAGGTACCAAGCGTGTCCAACAACAGCTGTCGCCATACCTCGCCTTGACGCGGATTCAGTCCTCGATCACCTAAGGATCGATTCTCCGCCGCGGGGTACGGCACGACAGCACCCACCAGCTGTCCCCTCCCCGCGGTTTTCTTGTGCGCACGGCACGCCTGTGGGCGGCCGAGGTGGCGTCGATAAGCATGACACCACCGAAGGCATGACCTCGAGGAGACAGCGGTGCAATCAGCAACCACCACGTCACCTCTTGCTCACCAAAGGAGAGCACTATGTCATCGAAACGCACTCGACGCAGACGGCGTGCGAAAGAACCGGACATCCGTTCATTGCGGCCGCACGAGCCCATCGTGAAGAACTTCGCCTCGGAGCTCGAGGATGGGGTTCTTAGCCAGGCCCAGGAGCTGGCCGCCATGCCCTTCGTGTATCCGCACGTGGCGCTCATGCCGGACGCTCACGTCGGGCTCGGCTCCTCCGTGGGATGCGTCTTCGGCACGATCGACGCCGCCATCCCCGCCGCGGTAGGGGTGGATATCGGCTGCGGAATGATCGGCGTGCGCACCCAGTTCAGCGCCGCCGACCTCGACGGCCGCACGTTGGAGCAGCTGCGCGACGCCATCGAGGCCGCCATCCCCCTATCCCCCGGCAACTACAACGACTGGCACTTGGAGGACTCCGCCGACGCCCGCTGCCGAGAACTCACTGAGCTCGCCGAATCCACCGGCGTGGACCTGAGCCACTCGCCGAAGTAGCGGCAGCAGCTCGGCTCGCTCGGTGGCGGCAACCACTTCATCGAGCCGTGCCTGGACGAGGAAGACCGAGTGTGGATGTTCCTGCACTCCGGCTCGCGCGGGGTGGGCAACCAGATCGCCCGCACCCATATTCGTGCCGCGCAGACGCTCATGGATCGCTGGTGGATCCCGCTACCGAATAAGGATGTGGCCTATCTAGTCGATGGCACGCCCGAGTTCGACCGCTACATCAACGATCTGTTGTGGGCGCAGCGCTTCGCCTATCTCAATCGCGAGGAAATGATGGATCGCTTCGCCCGCTGTCTCGGAGAATTCCTCGGCGCGGAGGTGGCGGAAGAGCAGCGCATTAACTGTCACCACAACTACACCGAGAAGGAGGAGCACTTCGGTCGGAGCGTGTGGCTCACCCGCAAGGGCGCGATTCGCGCGGAAGAAGGAAGCCCAGCGCTGATCCCCGGCTCCATGGGCACCAGCAGCTACGTGGTGGAAGGTAAGGGCAACCCAACGGCACTGCGCTCTGCACCCCACGGCGCTGGCCGGCGTTTCTCCCGCACCGAGGCCCGCCGCCGCTTCACCGCGGAGGATCTGGACAAGCGCATGGATGGCATTGTCTACCGGCACGGCGAGGAGTGGATCGATGAGATTCCCGATGCCTATAAGGACATTGACGTGGTGATGGCCGATTCCGCCGATCTCGTCGCGGTCCGGCACACCCTGCGCCAGGTGCTTAACGTCAAGGGCACCTAGCCCTCTTCGCCGGCACATGCTTATCGACGCCTCCCCGCCGCCACTTCCCCTCCCGTCGAGCAGTGGAGGGGCGGCAGCGAGGGGGCGTCGACAAGCCTTTAACAGCGTTCAACTCGCGGCGGTATAGTCACCAATCGTGGGTTATTACAGCATCAAGATGCACGCCAGCGCTCAGGGCCAGCACATCTCCGGCGCCGAGCGCATCCTGCCCGAGGAGCAGCTCGCGGAGATGGCTGCGATCCTCACTACCCGAGCCCTGCGCCACCCCAAAGGCCGCGCTGCGGATATCTCCCTGCGGGCAACGGCCATTGCCGATGACCAGATCCTTCGCGTGCCGGCGCTGGCCACCACCACCATCGCCACCGCCAACCCAGATGAGGCCGATGCTGTCATCGCCGACATTCTCGCCGAGATAGGCGTGGGATCTCCCTACCCCTGTGTGCGGCTACTGCGAGAGGTCTCTGGGCTGCGCGGAGCGATGATCGTAGACGCCGATACCGCCGCCAGACTCGAGCCCGATCCGCATCGCGGGGTGCGCGTATCCACCTTCGATTCCAGTTGCAGCTCGCTCTCAGCGGACAAAGAACACTACCGCGAAGCCCTCACCCTGGCATCAAAAGCCCTGAGTGCGCCCGGTATTGTGGCCGAGCTGTGCATGTCGGATGACCCCGATTACACCACCGGCTATATCGCCACCGCCGGACAGTACCGCCGGCTACTCAACATGAAGCAGCAGGGCAGCACACGTGGTACCCGTGTCCTTATATATAGGGGAACGCGAGAAGATCTTTCGGCCACAATTAACTATCTGGAGAATATCCCAGTATTAGTTGAACTATGAGTACACTCTCCCACCACTCCCGCGCCGCCAACCAGGTGTGGGCCGCCGAAGGCTTGGCACGCCAAATCCATACCTTCGATGGCTCACAGCATCCGCGGGGCACGATCGACGGCGAGTACTATCTCCAGTTCTCCAGCTCGGATTATCTGGGGCTGTCCACCCACCCCCGCATGCGCGAGGCAGCCAGCACTGCCATTGAGCGCTACGGCACCGGCTCGGGAGGGTCGCGCCTAACCACCGGCACCACGGTGCACGGCGCCTTGGAGCGGGAATTGGCCGAGCACTTTGGCTATGAGGACGCCGTGTGGTTCGGCAGTGGCTACCAGGCCAATCTCTCCACCATCGCCACCTTGGCCCAGCTCGCGGGCCGGGAACTGACGATCTTCTCGGATTCGCTCAACCACGCCAGCCTTATCGACGGCATCCGCATGGCGCGCCACACCACCGGCTGCAAGACCACCATCTTCCCGCACGCCGACTACGACACGCTGGCCGAGCTCACTGCCACCTGCCCCACCACCTTCGGGCTCATCGTCTCCGATGGTGTGTTCTCCATGTCTGGGGCGGTGGCCGATCACGCGCGGCTTGAGGAAATCGCGCTGAGCCGCGGCATGTGGCTGCTCGTTGACGACGCCCACGGCGTGGGCACTCTCGGCGAACAGGGCCGGGGCAGCCTCGACGGCATCTCGCGCCCCGATGTCCTCATCGGCACCGCCTCGAAGGCGATGGGCTGCGCCGGCGGCTTCGCCCTCTGCGATGAAGACACCGCCACCCTGCTGCGCAACCGCGCCCGCAGCTTCGTGTTTTCCACCTCGTCCCCGCCGGCCACCGTGGCGGCCGCGCGCACCTCGCTGGCCATCATGAAACAGGAACCGGAACACCAGCAGCGCCTGCACGACAACATCGCCTACCTGCGCCACGGCCTCGCCATCCAAGGGTTCGAGAGCCCTGGGATCTCCCCGATTGTTCCGGTGGTCATCGGCGATGAGCGCGAAGCACTCACCATCAGCGAGGCCTTGAAGCAACGCCAGATTTTCTGCAACGCCATCCGCTACCCCACCGTGGCCCGTGGCGAGGCCATGCTAAGGCTGACCGTGCAGGCGACGATGGAGCACGAGGATATCGATACTCTGCTCACCGCCCTCGCCGAGGTGCGCGGCGCCTAAGACCAGAAACGCTGGTCAACCCCTCCCCAGGACGGGGTCGAACACAAAGGGTGGGCAGTGGCGCGGATCATCCGCGCCACTTTTCATGCCCCATTATGGTTTCACCCCCAAGACTTCCCCCACACAGGGGAGTATCACGCGGACTTATATACTTATGGGCATGACTATCGCACACATTGATTCTGGTTTCCGCCCTCCCGCAGGCGGTTTCAAGCCTGCGCCCGTCAACCCCGTGGCGAACGAGTTTGATAATCCTGAGTCGACCGGCAAGCCCAAGCCCTATGCCGCGGGCGTGCCTGGTGTTGCGCACGCGATGCAGCACGCGCTGCCGAATCGCGGATTACTCCCGCTCATCACCATGAACAAGCCCGGCGGTGTGGATTGCCCCGGCTGCGCTTGGCCCGAGCCGCCGCAGCACGAGCTTGGCATTGTAGAGTTCTGTGAAAACGGCGCAAAGGCTATTGCGGAGGAGACCACTCCGAAGCGCGCCGATCGTGATTTTTGGGCCTCCATCACCGTGCCCGAGATGCGGGAGAAAACCGACTATTGGCTGGGCAAGCAGGGCCGCATTACCGAGCCGCTGCTCTACGATCGCTCGAGCGGCGATGAGCACTACCGTCCCATTTCTTGGGAGGATGCCTTCTCTCTCATCGCGGATAAGCTCAGCACCATCCACCCGGATGAGGCCGTGTTCTACACCTCGGGTCGCGCCTCTAATGAGTCCGCCTACATGATTCAGCTGCTGGCTCGGCGCTTCGGCACCAATAACCTTCCCGACTGCGCCAACATGTGCCACGATTCCACCGGCGCCGCGCTCGGTGAGACACTCGGCTTAGGCAAAGGCTCGGTGGTGATCGAGGACTTCTCGCGCACCGATCTGATTATCTCCGTGGGCCAGAACCCGGGCACCAACCACCCGCGTGCGCTCGGCGCTTTCTCCAAGTGCAAGGAAAATGGCGGCAAGATTCTCGCCGTTAACCCCATGCCGGAGACCGGACTGAAGGGCTTCCGCGATCCGCAGGATCCCACCTCTTTGGTGGGCAAGCCCACCAAGCTGGCGGACGAATTCCTCCAGGTCCGCCTCGATGGTGACCGTGCCTTCTTCCAGGCCCTGAACAAGGAGCTCATCCGCCGCGACGCCCTAGATCACACCTTCCTCGATACCTTCTGCTCTGGAGTGGAAGAAACGATCGACCACCTTAACTCCTTGGACGATGCAGAGCTGCTGCGCGGCTGCGGACTGAGCGTGGCCGATATCAAGAAGGCCGCCGACATGGTGGAGGAAGCACGCACCGTGGTGCTCACCTGGACCCTCGGCGTGACCCAGCATGAAAATGCGGTCTACACCATCCGCGAGATGGTTAACTTCCTGCTGCTGACCGGCAATATCGGCAAGCCAGGAGCCGGCACCGCACCACTGCGCGGCCACTCCAACGTGCAGGGCGATCGCACCATGGGCGTGTGGGAGAAGATCAAGGAGCCTTTCCGCCTCGCACTGGAAGAGCGCTTCGGCTTCGACTGCCCCGCCGAGGATGGTTTGGGCACAGTGCCATCGCTGCAGGCAATGCGCGATGGAAAGACCAAGTTCTTCCTCTCCCTCGGCGGCAACCTGGTGCGCGTGGCCTCGGATACCTCCGTGGTGGAACAGGGCATGCAATCCAATGAGCTCACCGTGCATCTGTCCACCAAGCCCAATGGCTCGCACGCATGGCCCGGCGAGAAGTCCCTCATCCTGCCGGTGCTGGCCCGCACCGATGTGGACACCAAGCCCTCGGGCCCGCAGAAGGTCACGGTGGAGGATTCCGCCGGCGCCGTGCACGCCTCCGAGGGGCATCGCACCGCCAACCATGATCTCTCGCTGCGCAGCGAGATCGAGATCTTGGGCACCATCGGCAAGATGGTCTGCGGCGATGCGTGGTGGCAGCCGATGATCGATGACTATTCGGTGATCCGCGACCACATCGAGGCCACCATCCCAGGCTTCGATGATTACAACAAGCGCATCGAAAACCCAGGTGGCTTCCTGCTACCCAACGGCCCCCGCCAGCGCGAATTTAAAACCTCCGACGGCAAGGCCCACCTCACCGTCAACGAGACCAATGTGATCGAGCTGCGCGAGGGCGAGCTGCTGATGAACACCGTGCGCTCGCACGATCAGTACAACTCCACCATTTACGGGCTGGACGATCGCTACCGCGGCATCAAGAACGGCCGCCGCGTAGTGTTCATGAACCCCGAGGATGCCCGCGAGCGCAGTGTCCGCGACGGCGATCTGGTGGACCTGGTTTCCCGCTACGCCGACGGTGAGCGCCGCGCCCCGAACTTCCGCATCGTGGAGTTCCCCGTGGCCAAGGACTGCGTGACCACCTACTTCCCCGAGGCGAACGTGCTGGTGCCTTTGGACTCACGCGCCCACATTTCCCACACCCCGGTGTCTAAGTCCTGCCGCGTATTCATCGAGCCACTGGGAAGGAGTGCGCGTGACTAACGCTCCATCCTCACAGTCCAAGAAGGACGACCCAGAGAAGATGGCCGCGATGCAGCGCTGGCTTGAGCAAGTGTGCTCCGAGCTGGGGCTGGATACCGCGCTCGCCCGCGATAACTCCGACCAGCTCCTCGGCCTTACCGGCCGCATCGCTCACGGGCCCAGCCGGCCCGGCGCGCCGCTGAGCTGTTTCCTACTCGGCTTGGCAGTGGGCGCAGACACCGGATCTGACTCCCGCGAGCTCGACCCCGAGCAGGTGGCGGACGCGGTGCGCGAGCGCGCCGAGCGGCTTATCGGATTGATCGAGAACTAACGCAGTACGCGAACGGTGGGCATGCTCATGCTAAATGCGGCGCTGCGCCCACCGTGGGCGCGAGGGGGTTGACACAGAAGTGGGAAGAATCATTGATAATCCCCGCATCACTCGGGTAGTGCTGCGTGAGGAGGAGATCTTTTTCAACCAGCGCAGCGATGCGGTGGCGGTGGAAGAACCCCTCGAACTGCGGGTGGGCGGAAACACCTACACCACCACCATGCGCACCGCCGGCAACGATATCGAGTGGATGCACGGCTTCCTCTACAGCGAGGGGCTGATCACCAGCGCCGAAGACGTGACAGAGGCACGCTACTGCGCGGGGGCGACCGGCGAGGACGGCGCCAACACCTATAACGTGCTCGAGTGCACGCTGAAGCGGTTGCTGCCTTTGCGTCCTCGCTTAGGCACCATGACCAGCGCCTGCGGGGTGTGTGGCACCAACTCCATCCAGGAGATCACCCGCACTCTTCGCCACCCGATGAGCCCCATTGCCCCCGACCCGCGGCTGATCGCTGGGCTGCCCGCAGCACTGCGCACCGGGCAGAAGGCCTTCGAGAAAACCGGAGGCATACACGCCGCGGGGCTCTTTGCCCCCGATGGCACGCCGCTGTTTATCCGCGAGGATGTGGGCCGGCACAATGCTTGCGACAAGGTGATCGGCGCGGCGCTGCTGGCGGGCATGGAGTTTCCCTTGGCGAGCCACATCATGGTGATGAGCTCCCGCGCCTCCTTCGAGCTGGTGCAAAAGACGGTGCTCGCCGGCTGTTCAGGACTGGTGGCGGTTTCCGCCGCCACCAGCCTCGCGGTGGATCTCGCCCGCGATACTGGGTTGCTTCTGGTGGGGTTCAACCGCGGTGATCGTTTCAACCTCTATTCCGGTGAGCTTGCCACGGAGAGCGAGGAGCCCTCCCCTGCATGATGCGGGCGTGGACTACGCTCGAGCGCAGAATAGGAACAAGCCGCCCGGCGCGAATTGGAGGGGACATGGGTGCAGACGCTACGGCCGTAGATAGGGTGCTCGACCACCTCTTGCGCTTCCATCGGGTACCAGAGGCGCTACTGGCTGGGGTTTCGGACTCGCAGCGGGCCCGCTTACGCGAGCTCGAAGAGATCATGGTGCGTAACCGCCAATGGCGCAGCACCTCCATGGAGATCCTCGGGGTGTCTCAGATGCTTAATCGCAGTGAGGCCACCGAATCGGTGTTTTCCAGCATCGTGCATGAGGCGCGCAGCATTCTCAATGCGGACGTGTGCTACATCAGCCTCAACGATAAGAAGACGGCTACCACCTCCATCTTGGTCACCGCCGGGGTGAACTCGGAGGAGTTTCGCTCCATCAGTATGCCCATGGGCACAGGCGTCCTAGGGCTGGTAGCCACCTCTAAAAGCCCGGTGTGGACGAGCGATCATCTGCGCGACCCCGATGTGTCACACGTGCCGGAAGTGGATGCCGCGGTGCGGGCGGAGGGGATCCGTGGGATCCTTGGCGCCCCACTCGAGATCGGCGGAAGCACTATCGGTGCGCTCATGGTGGCTGACCGTAACCCGCGGAAATACACCCACGATGAGGTCAGCGCTCTAGAGTTGCTGGGATCGATCACCTCGGTGGCATTGGAAAACACCCAGCGCCTTGAGCAGCACCACCGCTCAGTCACCGAGCTCACCACCGCCCAAGCTAGCCAAACCGAGCGGATCAGCGTGCTGCATCGGCTCTCCGAGATCGATCACGAGCTGCTGTCTCTTCTGGCGCAGCGGCTGCAGCGCACCTCCAGAAGCCAGCGGCACCAAATCGCCGATATTCTCAGCCACCACCTAGACTGCGCCGCCTGGGTGTGGTCTATCGATGACACCCCCGACGCCGCCGCGGAGCTATCCCCCGCCCGCGCCGCTGTGCAACGACGCTGCGAGGCCACCACCGACGTGGTGGTTACTGAAGAGCGCAGCGGCATGGCGGTGGTGTTCAACCAACAGGTGGTGGGCGGCATCGGTATTGAGAAAGAGGCCAGCGAGTTCGAGATCACCGCACTCACCCGCGCCGCCGCGGTGTTTCGCGCCCTCAACGCCTTCGAGGAATCCGTGTTGGCCGCCACGACCCGCAAGGTGGACGATCTGGTACACGCCGTGGCTTTGGGTACCGTCGGCCCCGAGGAGATCCGGCGGCTCCACCTGCTCACCGGGGTGGACCTTGAGCGGCCCCGCGGGGTGAGCTTCGTGGTGATGCACGCGCCCCACGGCGATAGCTCCCGCCGTGAGATCGACGCCCTCATGCCGGAGACCACGGCCATCACCTGGCACGACGAGCACATGTGCGCACTACACCAGACCGATCAGCCCTTGGAGCGAAGCCTGCACCAGTTGTGCGCCTACGCCCGCACCGAGCGCGTCGCGATCGCCGCCACCGCACTGCAGGCGCGGGAACAATTCAGCACCGCCCACGACCAAGCGATGGATTATCTCGCGGCGGCGAAGGCACTCGGTATCTACGGCCAGATCATCACCCCCGCCAACCTCGGCTCCCTAGGACTGGTGCTGGGGGCGAATCAGCGCAGCGTAGATACCCTAGTCTCCTCCACCATCGCGCCGCTGGTGGATTACGACCAGCTCAACTCCACCGAACTAGAGACCACCGCCTACACCTATCTGGAATGCGGCCACTCTGTTACCGAAACCGCTAACCAGCTGTTTATCCACCCCAATACCGCGCGGCAGCGACTCGAGCGAATCAATGCCCTGCTGGGCCCCCATTGGAGTGTCGGCGCCCTCAGCCTCGATGTGCACCTTGCGCTGCGCATCAGGCAACTAGCGCGCTAGCCTTCCTCAGGCCGACGGGGGTGGGGCACGGGTGGACCGTGAGCGGCACCCGACCCCCGATTCTCGCCCGCATGCGGCTCCAGTCGAGCACGAGCCCGCATCCCATAAATGGTGTTTTCTCCACTCCCATCGCAGCAAAGTAGAGAAATATACACCCACATCCCCTTCTTTTGTGACCCCCAACTCAGTAGCCTGTAGCACACATACAGCACTTTTTTGAGTGCGAGGTCACAACTTAAGGAGTGGACATGGCATCTACACGTACGATCCGCGGCGCAGTGCTTGAGCGTTCGGGAGCCCCCCGCCCTTACGCTGAGTCCCGCCCCATCACCGTCGGAGAGCTGGAACTCACCGAGCCAGGGCCTGAAGAGGTTTTGGTGAAGATCAACGCGGCAGGGCTGTGCCACTCGGACCTCTCGGTGGTCAACAACAACCGCCCCCGTCCACTGCCCATGCTGCTTGGTCACGAGTCTGCCGGTGTGATCGAGGCACTCGGCCCCGGGGTGGAGGACTTCGAGGTAGGCCAGCACGTGGTGATGACCTTCCTCCCCCGCTGCGGTGAATGTGAAGGCTGCGCCACCGACGGCATGATCCCCTGCGAGAAGGGCTCGCAGACCAACAACGAGGGCACTCTCCTGGCCGGCACCCGCCACCTCACCCGCAATGGCGAAACCATCCAGCACCACCTGGGCGTGTCGGGCTTCGCCACCCACGCCGTGGTGTCTACCAAGTCCATCGTTCCTATCGGCTCGGATGTGCCCGCCGATATCGCGGCCATCTTCGGCTGCGCCATCCTCACCGGCGGCGGCGCGATCCTCAACGAGATCAAGCCCAGCCCTGAGGACACCATCGCCGTGGTCGGCCTCGGCGGAGTGGGCATGGCCGCCATCATCACCGCCGCCGCCGTCGGCGTGAAGGAGATCGTGGGCATTGATCTGCAGGAGTCCAAGCGCGAGAAGGCTCTCGAACTCGGCGCCACCTCGGTGATGACGCCCGAGGAGGCCATCGAATCCGGCAAGCGCTTCAGCGCCACCGTCGAGGCTGCCGGCCATCCCGCCGCCCTAAAGACGGCCTATGACATCACCAAGATGGGCGGACTGACCGTCACCGTGGGCCTGCCCCACCCGGAGGCAGACCTCGTGATCAACGCGCTGAAGATCACCGGCGAGGCCCGCCGTATCCACGGCAGCTATCTCGGCTCCGCTGTTCCCGCCAAGGATATCCCCCGCTACGAGGAACTCTGGCGTGCCGGCAAGCTCAAGGCCGAAGGCCTCATCTCCTCCTATATCGACTTGGAGGACATCAACAAGGGCATGGATGCCCTTGAAGACGGCGTGGCACTGCGCCAGATCATCATGTTCGACTAGTAGCTCACGGGAAAGATCAACGATATTTATGACTGACTCCATCCGCGCCCTGTTGGATCGCGTCCCCACCGGACTTCTCATCGGCTCTGAGTGGCGCGAGGCCTCTGATGGCGGCACCTTCGATGTACACAACCCCGCCACTGGCGAGATTCTCGCTACCCTTGCCTCCGCCACTCAAGACGATGCCCGTGCTGCACTCGACGCCGCCTGCGAGGCCGCCGCAGAGTGGGCCGCTACCTCTACTCGGCACCGCTCCGAGGTGCTGCGCCGTGCCTTCGACCTCATCACCGAGCGCGCCGAGGACTTCGCCACCCTTATGACCCTCGAAATGGGCAAGCCCCTAGCCGAGGCACGCGGCGAGGTCACCTACGGCAATGAGTACCTGCGCTGGTTCTCCGAGGAAGCGGTGCGCGACTATGGCCGCAGCTTCCCCGCCCCCGAGGGCACCCTCGAGATGATCACCCGCCGCAAGCCGGTGGGCCCCTGTCTTCTCATCACCCCGTGGAACTTCCCACTGGCCATGGCCTCCCGCAAGGTGGCCCCGGCTGTGGCCGCTGGCTGCACCATGGTGCTCAAGCCCGCCGCCCTCACCCCCTTGACCAGCCAGTACTTCGCACAGACCATGCTGGATGCGGGGCTGCCCGCCGGGGTGCTCAACGTGGTCTCCTCCGCGAAGCCCTCCGATGTGTCCACCCCGATCATGCAGGACTCTCGTCTGCGGAAGATCTCCTTCACCGGCTCCACCGGTGTGGGCAAGAAGCTACTCGAGTTGGCCTCGCAGAATGTACTGCGTACCTCCATGGAGCTGGGCGGCAACGCACCCTTCCTCGTGTTCGAGGATGCGGATATCGACGCCGCTGTCGCCGGCGCCATGCAGGCGAAGATGCGCAACATCGGCGAGGCGTGCACCGCCGCCAACCGCTTCCTGGTGCACGAGAGCGTGGCCGAGGAATTCGGCACCAAGCTCGCCGAGGAAATGAACAAGCTCAAGGTAGGCAACGGCTTGGACAGCGCCACCACCTGTGGCCCGCTGATTAACCCCGCCGCGGTGGACTCCATGACGGAGCTCGTCCGCGATGCCTCCGACAAGGGCGCACGCGTGCTCTGCGGCGGCGAGCGCGGCGAGGGAGAGGGCTTTTTCTACCAGCCCACCGTGCTGGTGGATGTGCCCCGCAGCGCCCGGGCCGCCCAGGAGGAAATCTTCGGCCCCATCGCCCCGATCATCACCTTCTCCACCGAGGAGGAGGCCCTCGAGATCGCCAACGACACCGAATACGGCTTGGCCTCCTACCTATTCACCCAGTCCATCGACCGCATCTGGCGCGTCTCCGATGGCCTTGAGTTCGGCCTGCTCGGCATTAATGCCGGTGTGATCTCTAATGCCGCCGCCCCCTTCGGTGGCGTCAAACAGTCCGGCATGGGACGCGAAGGTGGTGCCGAAGGTCTCGACGAATACACCAGCCTGCAGTATCTCGGAGTGAAGGTGGAGCGCTAAACCATGAGCACAGAGCACACAGAGCCCGAGGAGGGCATTGGCGTTGAGTCGCCGCACTGGAAGGCAGGCCCCTTCCAGATCCGTCTGCCCTTTGTTCACTACCGCATCGAATGGCCGGACTACGCACAGGGACTGTTCATGTGCGTGGTGGACTTGGGCGCGATCCCGCTGATGACCCAGGCCCTCGGCATGCCCTTCGAGGTGGCTCTTGCCGTGGTGATGCTCAACGGCCTGTTCTATCTGCTCCACCACATGCTCGGCGATCCGGTGATCCCTGGCTGGATCACCCCGGCTATCCCGCTGCTCATTCTCTATGTGGAGCAGTTTGAGGAGGGACCCGAGCGAGTGTGGGCGCTGATCTCCTTCCAGTTCACCCTCGGTGTCTTCGCCATCATCCTCGGTGTCACAGGTCTGGCCTCCAGGGTGGTGAAGGTGGTGCCCTCGGGGCTTCGGGCCGGCATCGTGCTCGGCGCCGGGATCGCCGCGATCATCAGTGTGTTCAAGGATGACGGCCGTTTCCACGCCTTCCCCATCACCATCACCATCGCGGCGCTGATCGCCTTCTACCTCATGTACTCCCGCAGCTTCGCGGAGCTCCGCAAGAAGGCCGTGGGCTGGCGTTTCCTCGCCTCTTTGGGCATTTTGCCCTCGATTTTCGCCGCGGTGCTCATTGCCCCGTTGGTGGGCGAGAGCGAATGGCCAGAGATCGAGTGGGGCTTCTCCTCTCCCGATTTCGGCACCCTGTGGTCCGACTACACCGTCTTCGGCCTCGGGTTCCCGCCGTTGATGATGTTTATCACCGCCATCCCGACAGTGCTGGCCGCCTACATTGTGGTCTTTGGCGATGTGCTTCAAGCAGAGGCTGTGCTCAAGGAAGCCGACCACGTGCGCACCGATGAGGCCGTGGTGTACAACCCCAACCGCGCCCACCTGTTGTTCGGCGGCCGCAACGCCGTGATGAGCGTGATCGGCCCCGATGTGGCCATGTGCGGCCCGCTCTGGGCGGCCATGCACGTGGTGATCGTGGAGCGCTACAAGCAGGGCAAGCGGGCCATGCGCTCCATCTATGGCGGCGCCGGCTCGCTGCGATGGGGCACCAATACAGGCCTGCTCTTGCTGCCGATCGTCACCTTCGTCGAACCCATCTTGGCGGTGGGATTGGCCCTGACCCTCATCATCCAAGGCTTTGTCTCGGTGCGCGTGGGCATCATGGAAGCTAAGAACCAGAAGGACTTGGGCATTGCCGGTGTAACCGCTGGGGTGCTCGCCACCCAGGGGGCCGCGTGGGGCTTTGCTGCCGGCATCCTCATGGTGGCCGTGATCTACGGCCGCGACTTCTTCAAGGACGAGCGCGACGGCACCATCCGCCACTTCGACGAGATCGATGAGAAGGAAGGCTTCGCAGACGCCAACGCCGACTTTGCCGAACTCGCTGAGATCAATGACGAGTCTCTGCACCTGCGCCGCCGCGGTCACCACAACACCCCGAAGGACGGCGCCGATGACTAATCCCCACCTCGTGGGCGTTGTGTTCCACCCGCCGCCCAGCTGCACCTAAAGGCCAAGCACCTGCGGGTGGGCGTCGATAAGCACCCAGCACACTCCCACCCACTATCCCCTCTACCGCTCTACCTCACCCTTCCCTCCCCGTCGCTATCCCCTCCCGGATCACAAGAAAGAAAAGAGGCCGATCATGGAAGACCTCACCTACCGCCTGCCGCAGCAGCGCGTTGTCAATACCGCTATTCCCGGGCCGCGCAGCGTTGAGCTTGACGCGCGCCGCGGGGACAACTGCGCCCGCGCGCTCCAGCCGGGCCTGCCCGCCTACATCACCGATGGAGATGGCGGCGTGCTGCAGGATGTCGATGGCAACTCCTTCATCGACTTCGCCTCCGGTATCGCCGTCACCAGCGTGGGCGCCTCCAACCCCGCGGTGGCCCGCGCCGCCGCCGAGGCCGCGCAGCACCTCACCCACACCTGCTTCCTCAACGCCCCCTACGAGGGATTCGTGCAGGTATGCGAGACTCTCAACGAGATCACCCCCGGTGATTTCCCCAAGAAGACGGCCCTGTTCTCCACCGGTGCGGAGGCCATCGAAAACGCTGTGAAGATCGCCCGTAACTACACCGGCAAGAACCGCGTGGTGGTCTTCGACGATGCCTTCCATGGTCGCACCAACCTGACTATGACGATGACCGCCAAAAACAAGCCCTACAAGGCCGGCATCGGTTCCCTGGCCCCGGACGTGATCCGTGTGCCCGGCTCCTACCCGCTGCGCGATCACCTCTCCGGCGCGGAAGCTGCCCGCCGCACGCTGCGCGTCATTGATCAGCAGATCGGCGCGGAAGACACCGCCTGCCTAGTGATCGAGCCGATTCAGGGCGAAGGCGGCTTCATCCAGCCGGCCGAGGGCTTCCTGCCCGCGCTGCAGAAGTGGTGCCGCGAGAACAATGTGGTCTTCGTGATCGACGAGATCCAGGCCGGTATCGCCCGCACCGGACAGTGGTTCGCCAGCTGCCACGAAGGGCTCGAGCCCGACCTGATCACCACCGCCAAGGGACTCGGCGGCGGTATGCCGATCTCCGCTGTCACCGGCCGCGCCGAGATCATGGACAACCCGCCGCAGGGTTCGTTGGGCGGCACCTACGCCGGCAACCCGGTGGCCTGCGCCACCTCCCAGGCAGCCATTGAGCAGATCCGCGAGCTAGACCTATGCAGCCGCGCCCGTGAGATCGAGGCCATCATCCGTGAGGAACTCGAGCCGCTGGTGGAGACCGGCGTGGTAGCCGAAGTGCGTGGCCGTGGCGCCATGGTGGCCATCGAGCTGGTCAACTCCGCCGGCGATCCGGACCCCGAGCTCACCGCCAAGGTGGCCGCCGCCTGCAAGCAGCAGGGCGTGCTCATCCTCACCTGCGGCCTTGATGGCAACGTGATCCGCCTCCTGCCGCCGCTGGTGATCCCCGAGGATCTACTCCGCGAAGGCCTGCAGATCCTGGCCGCCGAAATCACCGCCGAATAACACCACAACCACCCGAGCCACTAGTTCACCCGATCTACTAGTGGAGAAAGAGAGCAGATTCATGTCTCAGATCACTGACCATATCTATGACGCCATTATCGTCGGCGCCGGCTACGGCGGCCTCGGCCAGGGCGCCCAGCTGACCAAGGATGGTGTGGACAACTACCTCATCCTGGAGGGCGCGGACGAGCTCGGTGGCGTGTGGCGCGACAATGACTACCCCGGTGCGGCCTGCGACACCCAGGCCCTGATCTACTGCTACAGCTACTTCCTCAACCTTGGCGTGTCCCGGATGTACGCCGGCCGCGACGAGATGCTCGGCTACCTCAAGGCCATGGCCGACGAGTTCGACCTGCACGACAAGATCAAGCTGAACTCGCGGGTGGATCGCGCCGAGTGGCTCGACGAGGAGAATGTGTGGAAGTTCACCACCACCGGGGGCGATGCGTACTACGGCCGCTCCTTCGTGGGCGGCTGGGGCCAGCTGTCCAAGCCGAAGATCCCGAACTTTCCCAACATGGATGCCTTCGGCGGCATCATGTTCCACTCCGCGCAGTGGGACCACTCGGTGGACCTCAGCGGCAAGAAGGTGGCCGCCATCGGTAACGCCGCCTCCGCCGTGCAGTTCGTGCCCGAGGTGGCCAAGGTGGCCGCGGACCTCACCGTGTTCCAGCGTTCCGCCAACTACATCCTGCCCCGCAACCAGATCGTGTTCTCTGAGGAGGAGCAGCAGAAGTTCAAGGAGAACCCGGACAGCTACCGGGAGATCCGCCAGGAGATCCACGACACCCGCGAGGCCGGCTTCGAGCGCACCCGCAAGGGCACCGAGGCCGCCGAGGAAGGCGTGGAGCAGGCCATAGAGCACCTGCGCAGCCAGGTGAATGATCCGGAACTGGTGAAGAAGCTCACCCCCACCTATGCCTTCGGCTGCAAGCGCATCCTGCGTTCGGACGAGTTCTACCCCACCTTCAACCGGGAGAACGTGCACCTGGAGACCTCCGCCATCGAGTCCTTCACCGAGAAGGGCATCCGCACTACCGACGGTGTGGAGCACGAGTTCGACGTGGTCATCTTCGGCACCGGCTTCTACAGCCAAGAGTTCCAGGGTGATCTGGCGATCATCGGCCGCGGCGGCACCGACCTGCGGGACCGCTGGGGCAACTCCCCGGAGGCCTACCTGGGCATGGCGGTGGATGGCTACCCCAACATGTTCATCCTCTACGGGCCGAACACCAACCTCAACCACCACTCCGTGGTGGCCATGCTGGAGGCGCAGAACAAGTACATCCGCCAGGCTGTGGAGCACCTGCAGCAGCACCCGGACCAGCCGCTGGATGTGAAGGCGGAGGTGCTGCGCCACTTCAACGACGAGATTCAGCAAGAATTGGAACAGTCCGCCTTCTCTGCTGATTGTTCCTCCTGGTACAAGAACGAAGATGGCAAGGTGATCAACAACTGGTCCGGCAATGTGGCCGAGTACCACGCCCTCACCGAGACCCTGAACCTCGTCGATTACGGAGTGAAGTAACACTATGACTGCCGAGTTCCACACCCTGAACGATGACCACAGCTCCCGCGCTGTCACCACTGATGCCTGGCGTGCGCTGCAGCCCTTCCGTGAGGCCGGTGGACTCGGCTTTCACAATTTCGCCATCCCCGAGGTGCGCGAGCGCTACGTGGCCAGCTGCGCCGCCAATGGTCTGAGTGAAACCACTGATCCCGCCACCCGCGACATCACTGTGGATGATTTCCAGGTGCGCCTCTACCTGCCGCAGGGCACCGACCCGGCCCAGGCCCGGCGCGCCATCTTGTTCATCCACGGCGGTGGCTGGCTGATGGGTAACCTCGAAACCCATGATTCCGCGGCCCGCCGCTTGGCGGTCCTCACGGGACTACCGACGGTGGCGGTGGATTATCGTCTCGCCCCAGAGCAGCTCTACCCTGCGGCTATTGATGATTGCCGGGCGGCGCTGCGCTGGCTGTTGGATTCGGACGCCGAGCATGGGCTGTCTGTGGACAGTGTGTGCGTGGCAGGCGACTCCGCGGGCGGGCAGTTGGCGGCGGTGCTCGCTAACGAGGATGCGGCCAGCGGCACCGGCGCGGTGGATAGCCAGGTGCTGATTTATCCCATCACCGATTGCTCCACCGAGCGCACCGAGAAGGGCGCTTCTTATCAGCGCATTGAATCGGGTTTCCCGCTGAGCGCGGACACCATGCGGTGGTTCATCGACACCTATCTCCCCGAGGGGCAGGATCGCACGGTGCCGGATCTTTCGCCGCTGCTGCACCCTCTTCCCGAGGGCGTTGCGCGAGCGTTCGTGATCACCATGGATAATGATCCTCTCGCCGATGAGGGCATTGAGTACGCAGCCGCACTCGCCAAAGCTGGTGTGGATGTGGAGTTCAAACATCTTCGCGGCTACCACCACGGTTTGTTCACCTCTGCCGGCGTGATGAAGCGCGGCGAGGAAGAGCTGGCCGCTATTGCTCACTTCATTGTGAAAGAAGGAGAACAGCGATGATTCGCCGCTCACTTGAAATCGCCATGGCCTTTATTGGCGTGCTGGTTGGAGCCAGCTTCGCCTCGGGCCGCGAGGCGCTGCAATACTATGTGGCCTTCGGTAACTGGGGCGTGTTGGGCGCGGTGCTGGCCTCGCTCGCAATGATGGTTGCTGGTATCACCATTTTGCAGCTGGGTAGCTACCACCGCGCCAAGGAACACACCAACGTCTTCGACGCGATCTCTGGTCCGATCACCTCCAAGATTTTGGATGGTGCCACCATGATCACGCTGTTTTGTATCGGCTTCGCCATGTTCGCCGGTGCGGGCGCCAACCTGGAGCAGCAGTTCGGCTGGTCCGTGTGGGTGGGCGCGGTATCGATGCTGATTTTGGTGCTGCTCACCGGTTTGCTTGATGTGGACAAGGTGACCATCGTGATCGGTGCGATCACTCCGTTCATCATTGTGTTGATTAGTATCGCCACCCTGTGGACGATCTTCCACTCCAACCCGGATTTCGCCACCCTGCACGAGCAGGCTAACCAGGTGCCCACCACGCTGCCGAACTGGTGGGTCTCCGCGATCAACAACCTTGGTTTGAACGTGATCGTGGTGGTGTCCATGGCGATTGTGATCGGCGGTAACTTCCTCGACTCCCGCGAGGTGGGTATCGGCGGCGTGGTCGGCGGCTTTGTGTTCCTCTTCCTGCTGGCGGTGCTGGTGGGCTCCATGTATCTGTCTGTGGACACGGTCATGGAAACGGATATGCCTACCCTGGCGATGATCAATAACATTCACCCCACCCTGGGTCTGATTATGACCTTCGCTATTTACGGCATGATCTACAACACCGCGATCAGTATGTTCTACGCCTTCGCTAAGCGCGTGACGAAGAACAATCCGAAGAACTTCTACAAGGCCTACTGCATTTCTGTGCTCATTGGCTTCGTGCTGAGCTTCATTGGTTTCTCCAACCTGATCGGCTGGATCTATCCGATCCTGGGCTATATGGGCATTCTCATCATGATCATCATCGGTTGGGCTTGGTGGAAGCACCGCGATGATCTGGAGACAGAAACCGAGCTGCGCCGGCGCGCCCGCGAGTTGCTGAGTAAGCACGTGACCTCTGATGAGAAACTCACCCGTGCCGAGGCCCGCGAGTTGCGCTCGATCGCCTATAACTCGAATATTCCGGAAAAGGAATTCATCTCTGAGATCCTCACCGAGGTCGATATTGATTCCGATTCGGATGAGGCGGAGCAACTTATCGCCCAAAACACGCCGAGTCCCCGCTCCTGATAGCGCCCTTACCTCCCCGAGCATCCTGTGCTCGGGGATTTTTTTGCTTATCGACGCCACCTCGGGCGCCGCCTTCCCCTTACACCCCTGCCCCAGCCAGCCTCCGGCGCGCCTGATTAGGCTGGAGTGCATGAAAACAATTGTGATTACCGGTGCAAGTGATGGTGTGGGGGCTGCCACCGCCCGCCAGCTGGTGCAGCGCGGACACCGAGTGGTGATCGTGGGCCGCAGTGCGGAGAAAACCTCGCGTCTGGCGCAAGAACTCGACTGCAGCTTTTTCCTAGCGGATTATCTTCAGCTTGGCCAGGTGCGCCGCCTAGCTGGCGAGATCGCCGAGGAGTGCCCGAGCATTGATGTGCTGATGAATAATGCGGGCGGGATGTTTGAGGATTACGCGCTCACCGAGGATGGTTACGAGCGCACCTATCAGATCAACCACCTGGCGCCTTTCCTGCTGACCAACCTGCTGGCCCCGCAACTGGCCGCTGGTGAGGGCCGAGTGGTGGGCACCTCCTCGATCGCGGCGCTCATCGGCAGGGTGGATCTCGATAACCTCATGCACACCAATGACTACTCTTGGCGCAAGGGCTACGCCGATTCCAAGCTGGCCACCACGCTGTTTTGCGCCGAGATCACTCGCCGCCTCGGCGATCAAGGAATCTCGGGGATATCGCTGCATCCTGGCGTGGTGTCTACGGCTTTTGCTCGCGACGCCAGCAATTGGATGGGGCGGCTGTATAAGAATCGCTTCACGAGAAAAGTGATGGACACCCCAGAGACCTCCGCGCAGCGCATGGTGTATGTGGCGGAAACCCCCTACGGCCAGGGCGTGGAGCCCGGCGGCTACTATGTGCGCAATCGCCGATTCCCGCTGCCGCCCAAGGGGCGCGATTCCGAGACCGCCGCACGCCTATGGGATGATTCCGCAGCCAAAGTCGGCCTAGCTTGAGCCTGCGAGGTTTTAGGATAAGCGCAGAAGACGCGAGGTGAGGCTGCGGTTGCGCGCCACCCAGCGATACACCACGCCCGCCCCCGGCAGCAGGCACGCCATGCCGAGAACGCGAGCCCCAAGGCTACGCCCATGCTGGCGCAGCGCCATCCCGATGGCCTTGTTGCCGCGGTAGAGCCGCAGCCCCGTGGCGTAGAGCGCATGGTCGGTGATTTCTGTGCGCACCACCTTCGCCAGATCCTCGTCTGTGGGGCTGGCCGGCTCTACCGCCACCTCGGGCGCCAGCTGGGCTAGCTTTATTGCGGAGGCCCGACAAAAACCACAGTCGCCGTCGTAATAAAAGACCGGTCGCGCTCGCATCTTCACGCCTCCTACTGATCGCTGAGTTGCACCCATTTCACCACAACCCCGAGCTCGAGGGTATCCCCGCCAGCGGTGCGTACCCGCAGCTGCGAACCAGGCCGACAAGCAATGATCTGCTCCCAGCTATAAAAACGGGTGGAACTGGTGCGCCGCCCGCGGCGAAACTCCACCAACTCGCGTCCAAGCTGCAGCCGCACATCGCCGTCCACATCAATGCACCAGCAGCCATCCCCGATCTCATGGCGCTTCAGGCCCTGCGGACTGCGCCCTTCTTCAGCCAATTGCTCGATGCGATCGATCACACCCAAACGATGGCTGAGGCCTTCGGTATCCAGCAGTATCAGCGGCATGGACACCTCGGCGCGGCGTACCTCGGACAATGTCCACACAGAGGGTCGCATCGGGGTGGACGGCCCCTGCTCGACGGAGGCGCGGCGGGCAGAGGGGCGTCGATAAGCACGCGAAGAACTATGGCGCTGCCAGCTGATCACCGTCGAGCCATGCAGGCTAAGCAGACGCGGATGATCGGCGAAACGCAGCAGAAAACGCCTCCCCGCCAACTCACTCGGCAGGGCCGGAAGGCGATTGCCGCGCACCGCCCGCAGCGCCTGAAGCACCTCCTCATCCGTACTCGAGGTGCCAATACCCTGGCTGTTTAGCCCCAGAAGGAGATGAGCAAACGGCATCTCCGGCTGAGCCTCCCACGTGCGGCGCAGCTCCTCGAGGACTCTCGGGATACGCGTGGGATCACTGTTCACAGCCACTCCTTCCACATCCGCGGCGGCGGGGCCAGACACCCCGGGTGGCGCCGCTGGTTGTGGGAAAAGCATAACCCCGGCACAACCTAGGGATCGTGCCGGGGTTTGATGAGGGAGTCTTAGTTCCACTTGCTCACGCTGCGGCGACGCAGCTGCTCACGAAATTGCTCCGTGGTACGAGGCAACAACTCGCTACTCCCCCAATCAAGAATCACTCCATAGTGCCGTACCAGATCAAGTTGGTCGAGCTCGCCCTGTCGATAGCGCTCCGCAACAGACTCTGCGTCCTCGTCCAGTTTGCTGGATCGAGTAGAGCGCTGCTCCTTACGCAAATCAGCAGTGGCGGTGTCATCAATCTCGTATTTATCGATATCCGCATCGATCACACGCACAACTACCCCGTAGTCCTTTGCTGCGCGTTCAACGGAGACGTAACCATCGATGACATCCTCCAGCACAGCTTTGGGGTCACGCTCAAGGGGATCACCGTAACCACCGCCACCAGAGGACGGCCGTTCGAAACTATCGCCAGGACCTACCTGCACCCCCGAGAAAAGCGCGCCTAGGTATCGCTCGTCTTCGGTTCCCCGGTTGAGCCAAACGCCTTGTGGATTTGAGGGAAGTCCACCGTTGATTCCCCATGTGACGGACCTCGAACGGTCACAGCAATAGCTCATCACTGATCTATCGCAGTCTGTGAGTACTCCGCCCTTCGATACCCCAACTCCACCTCGGAATTTACCCGGACCAGCGGAATCGGTAACAAGAGAGTGATGACTAGTAATCACTGGAGAGAGCCGCTCTTGTCCCTCAACGGGCTGCACTGCGAGTCCTGGACCGAACACCGGCGCCGTTGCTGAAGAGCCGTCACGATCGGTGCGGCCACCCCAACCACCGGCCATCCAGTCGTACCACATGAAGAATGAACCCTTTTCGCTTTCACGTGTGTCCCAACCGCCAATAAGCAAATACTCCAAGTTGAAGGAGCATGCGAGCGCACGATCTTCCATGAGCTGCGACCATAGCTCAAACACGGCATTCATGATTTTTTCGTACGGGCCAGAACAAAAACCCGTAACCGCATGCGGTTCACCCGCATTTACCACCGTGCCTTCGGGACCCAGATCCACGTCCATCGCACGGTACAGTCCAGAATTCAATGGCACGTCGGGGAAGAAAGTTTTGGTCCCCGCAACGATGCCGGAAAATGCCGAACCATAACCGGCGTTGAGGAAGCTCTGCACAGCCGGCGCGGAGCCATCGAGAGAATAGGACAAGCGCCCGTCCTTAATGCGCATCGTTACCTTGATAGGAATCAAGCCTTCTTCGCGCGCTGGGTCGAGATCTGTGTAGTCCACAGTGCTCCATTCACCATCCGGCAGCGCTTTCACCCGAGCACTCACGATGTCTTCTACATAATCTTGTGTTTCGCGAAGCGCGGTGCGAACAGTATCCCGACCGTACTTCTCCACCAACCTCAGCACTTCTCTCTCGCACACCGCGGTAGCTTCCGCTTGGGCCTTGAGATCGCCCATCACGATGTCTGGCGTACGAGTATTACGGGCAAGAAGCTGCGCCACGTCCGAGAGGAACACCCCTTTGCTCCACACACGTACCGGACTGATACGAAGTCCCTCGCTGTAGAAGTCTGTCGCAGAAACGTCGAAGCTGCCCGGTACGGTGCCTCCTGCGTCCGCCCAGTGCCCCTTGTTTTGCGCGAATGCCAATAGCTCGCCTTCGTGGAAGATAGGACGGATGAAGGACACATCGTTCATGTGGGTGCCGCCTAGGTAGGGGTCATTGATAGCAAAAACGTCACCCTCATTGATGTCCTCACCAAATTGCTCGATGACTGCTTTGCACTGGAAATGCAAAGTACCGACGTGCACAGCGATATCCTGGTCTCCCTGCATGACAGTGTTTCCTTCTGCGTCACATAATGCGGAGGAAAAATCTCGGGAGTAGATGACGAACGAGTAACACGTCCGTAGAATCTGCTCACTCATAAGGTTCACTGAGGTAGCAAAAGCATTCTTGAGCACCTCGAACGTCACTGGGTCTAGGGTGCGACGGTTGTTCGGAGAATTCATGTCTGCGATGTCCTCTCTACTTCTCATCCGAGGTGCTTGGTGTGGAATCGACCTCGCCGATATGGATTCGGATGTTGCCCCACTCATCGATCTCTGCCGAGTCCTTCGGCGGGATCACGGTAGTGGCATCAAACTGGTCAATAATTGCGGGACCGTCGATTCGAGCACCTGCCCGCAGGTGCTCTCGCTGATATATAGGCACGGTGAGCCAGCCTCCGGCAGCGGAGAAAAATGCCTCACGCTTCTCCTTTGGGGTCTCAGGAACGTAATCATCGACGTCGAAGCGAGCAAAGGGTGGGCTGTCTAGCTTGCCTATAGCTACTAGCCCGATCTGGTACAGCTCCACTGGCGCTTCTGCATTAGAGAAGGAATACTCCCGTTCGTGCTCTTCATGAAAGATCTCAATGGCATCGTCTAAGGGCGCCTCAGATTCTGGGATGTTGACGGTCAACGAGCGCCATTGTCCTCGGTACCGCATCGAAGCAGTGAACGTAAGCTCAATGGACTCTGCTGGAATACCCTCATGAAGCAAACGGTCACGCCCTTCACTGGCTAACTCGCGATACGCAGCGCGCAGTTCCTCAGAATTAATCTCTGCAACTGCCTGCTGATACATCCGGCTGATGTCATGGCGGACATCCACGAGCAAGCATCCCTGTGCGGAGGTAACCCCAGGATGAGGCGGCACCACCACCGTAGGAATGGACAAGTCACGTGCCACCTCGGCTCCATGGAGCGCACCAGCGCCACCACCCACCACGAGAACAAAGTCGCGAGGGTCATAGCCTCTGCGAATCGAAAGTAGACGCACAGCATCAGCCATGTTCGCATTGGCGACGCGAATAATATCTTCTGCGGCCTTATCCACCTCGAGACCGAGCGGTTCTGCAACAGTGGCACGCACTGCTTCCTTTGCCGCCTCTTTGTTGAGGGTCAACTCGCCACCAATAAGGTTCGTTCCAAGCCTGCCGAGAACTACGTTGGCGTCGGTGTTCGTGGCTTCGGTACCACCTCGTTCGTAACACACCGGCCCAGGATCTGCGCCAGCCGACTGCGGCCCATTACGCAAAGAGCCTGCTTCATCGATCCACGCCAAAGAGCCACCTCCTGCGCCAATCGTGAGCACCTCGATCGAAGGAAAGTTAATGGGAAAACCGTATTCCACCTGCCACTGCTTGGAGATTCGAATGTCCCCGTCGTACACCAGAGAGATGTCGGTGGAGGTTCCTCCCATTTCCAGTCCGATGGCATTGGCGTATCCACATCGTTCGGCAATATCCTGCACCGCAATAGCGCCAGCAGCTATTCCCGAAGCCGCCAGACGCACCGGAAACTTTGCCACCATGGGTGGAGTCATCGAACCTCCACCAGAGTGCAGGAGCAGCAAATCCCCCTCGTATCCGCCATCGGCAAGCTGATCTGCAAGACGATTGACATAGCCGGAGACTAGAGGCGCCAGAACTGCATTCGACACAGTTGTGGAGAAGCGCTCGTGCTCAAAAATCTCTGGCAAGATTCCTGATGACGTGGAGACATCGACATCCGGAAGTTCTTCGCGCAAGATCTCTGCCATACGACGCTCATGTGTGTCGTTAGCATGCGAATTGATGAAGCAGACCGCAACGGTTTCCACTTTCTTCCTTCGCAAGATTCCCGCAACCTTACGGGCTTGAGCTTCATTCAAAGGAGTCAAAACCGATCCATCGAAATCGATACGCTCCTCGACCTCGTAGCGATCGCGCCGCCGGATGTAGGGGGCTCCAACATCGCTATAGGCATCCCATAGTTCGTCTTTGGTGCCGTCACGGATCTCGATGGCATCCCTAAAACCTGTGGTGGTAACCAACGCCGCCGGTGGGAACTTCCGCTGGATGAGAGCATTCGTTGCCACTGTAGTTCCGTGGCTGAACATTTCGACTTCTTGAAGCTCCACAGATCCCTGCTCCAATCCATCGAGGACGGCACGCATGGGATCATCCGGAGTAGATGGGACTTTAGCCACTGTGAGCTTCTGGGTTTCGGTGTTCATAATTGCAACATCGGTGAACGTGCCACCAACATCCACTGCGACTCTGTAGGGCTTGTTTTGTGCCATGAGCATCACCTTCCGTGTGTCGACATATGCGATATAGGTCACAATGACAAAGCCGCGTTAGGAGCGTCAAGGTTGATTCCCACTTCATAGAAGAATAATTTGAGGCATATCCACCTTTGCCCTGCTCACACTGCAACAATCTTTACACTTTCCCCTGCTTATGACATCTTCTCCGCCGACCTTTTCGCTCAACGATCTCGCTGGGGCAGTCCCCCAACTTGTTCTTCTCACTCCACGGTTTTCCAGCACTACCGCCCATGGCGTATGCGGAGTTCAGGATCTTCACGGTGATGCTGCTGATGGATGGGTGGTCGTGCTCGACCCTGAATCTTCTGAGCCGTTACGCCGCCAGTTTTTAAGGCTCCATGCCGCTTCGGCGTGCATCATTCCAGACGACGCTCACAACAAAGCGGAACTCGTTAGTACCGCACACAGCGTTCAACGAGCGTTAGTGACCAAACCTCGCTCTGTTTCCACCAGCTCAGTGATTCTCGCTGCTGCCCGCTTAGCCACAGATCGTCCCTCGAACGACGCGGCAACTCGACTACGAATCACGGACAAGCTCTCACCCACTCTGATTTCCGACACTCCAGAGCTCAGTTTGCTCCAGGAGTTCAAGGCTCTCAGCGGAGAAAGCGTAGCTACATTTGATTCCCATATACGCCTGCGCGCCAATGTTGGGGAGTTACCTGTGCGGACCATTGCTCGTCAGTTGATGACGGGCACACTGCCTTCACGCTCTATTCACCTTGGTAGGTGGTCCATTCAGGCTCACTTTGTAGAACAGGGTCAGGCTAGTCGCTGGTTTGTCCGTGGATTGCGTAGTGGGATGGATCCCGACCCACGTTCGGTTGCAGCGCGCACAACAATCCGCATGCTAAGGACCATTAGCGCCCATGAAGCCCGCCAACAACTAAGCAATCATGTTGAAGCGGCCGATCTGCTGCACAATTTTTGTTCTCCAACCAGTGACCAAATGACCTTGGAGAACAGTTTGCGCCTCCGAGGATTTGCTCGAGACAGCAAGATGCGGCTAATTCTTGCGGGCGCTGCTGGTGACGGCCACGATCCCGAGTTATTCGCGTCGGCGATCGGCGTTGCTTCCTCCGCGGCAGTCCCCTACGTGGCGGGCCCTCTCTTTGGCTGGCTTGGGTTTTTAACCACCGACAACCCTCACGTCATCGAGATTGCTCGGTCTCTCACCCATCCTGCTGGAATATCGGATCCCATCACTCGCCTCGACGCTGGCGCCCAGGCACTGCGAGAGGCCCGTACCGCGCATTCCACGCCGCGCAACCGTGGAGTGTGTACGTTTTCTCATTGTTTGCCGTTGGAGCGAGCCTCAGCGAAGCTCACCTACCAAGAGCTGGAAGATAGTGTCCGCGAAGTGGTGAAGGTGCTTGCTGATATACCCGATGGCCCCAACGTCGCTTCTGCTCTTGTGAGTCATAACGCTGCCACGGGGGCCACCGCCTCTGCATTAGGAGTTCATCCCAACAGTGTGCGCCGCAGAACCAAATACATCCTCGACCAATCGGGGTTAAGCCTCGCTGACCTCGGCTTATGGCACATATGGTGGAGACAGCGCTCCACCTAGAACATGCTTGCCGTTAGCCCTCCACCTGAAGGCTGCCGTCGTCGTTGACGTGCACGTGCGCGGCGGCTGCACGGGCGAGGTTGATGCGCTGCCATGAGCCGGCAGCGGATTGATCGTCCAGCGGGGCGCCGGCGGGCGCAGCGGTGCGGCGTAGCACTTCTGCGCGCTGCTCCCATGTAAGTTCTGGGAACACTGAGGCGAGCAGCACCGGCGCGGCTTGGGGCACGATCATGGGGGCGTCGGTGTTGTAGACGGGGTCAAAGCCGTAGTCGAGGCGTTGGGCGTAGGTCTCAAGCACCGTGTCCGTGGGGGTGATGTCTGTGGCACAGTCGGCGAGGGTGGATTGGCAGCGCCATTCGAGCTCGCCGCGTAGCTCGGCGGCGGCGTCGTCAAGCGCTGCTCGCATGCGTGGATCGTTAAGGCGGTCGGCGGCTGCTGCCGTTCCCGTGATGCGACCGCCGATCACGTCGAGGGGATAGTGCACGCCGAGCACCACGCGGTGGTAGCCGGATTCGGCGCCGCGCCCGATGAGCTGCGGGGCGAACTCCGGCAGCATGTAGGCCAGCAGCGTGGTGTGCCAGGTTGCTTGGTTGGTGTGGCCAGAGGGGAACGACTTGGTGTTTTTGTACAGCTGCGCGCCCTCGGGGTTGTAGCGGTTGATCTGATCGGGTGCCACTACGAAGGGGCGCTCGTAGCCGAAGGCGGCCTTTTCCGCGAAGGTGGAGCTAGCTAGTCCGCCGGCGCGCGCCAGCCAGCCACGGCCGAGCAACATCTCTGTTTTGGGCAGCCGACCTTCGGCCAGGGCATCGCGCACATGCCCCGCCAGGGTGGGCCCGAGCGCGTCGGTAACCACTGGCAGCAACCCTTTCTTATCGGCGAGCGCCCCCTCTTGGGCGGCGGCTATCAGCTCTGGATCGTCCGCGGCGGCATTATTGATGGCGATCGTGCGGGTGAGGTTCTCATCCAGTACCTCTGGATGGTTGCGCTTAAGATCCCAAAAACTAGCGATGGGCTGCAGATATATCCCACCAGGATAGGAGCTGATATCGGAGATATAGCCCACATAGTCGCTAGATCCAAAGGGCTGGGGGCTCGGCTCGGCCACGTCCGCGTGCGCCAGCGGTGTGGCAATCATGGCCGCGCTTGCAACTATTGCTCCGAGCGTGACGACGCTACCTCGACGGCACTTCACCATGAGTGATGCATTCTCCTTCAACGGTTGTCTGCGGCCGCAGTACTGCGGCCGGCGTGGATGTGTATGCGTGGTGCCCTCGCCTAGGCGAGGGGCTGGGGGTGGGGCTGGGCCCCGGGGTTGCCCGCATAGGTGCGGTAGCTCATTTCTACCCAGAGTGGGGCATCGGGTTCGAGCACGCTATCGCCTAGTACCCAATCTGCGTGGGCGTAGTCCGGGGTGATCTCCACTGCCATGTAGCCGTGGCGGGAACAATCGATGCGTTTGAACCATGGATTGATGGCGGTGAGTGCGTGCTCGCCTACCCGCATCATGTTCTTCACCACCTCATGCTGCGGGATCTTTTGGCTTAGAGCGTCATAGGCCCCCGCAGCGGTAATGGAGGTGGTGACAAACTCGGTAGCGGCTACTCGACGGTCACCGTCGCGGTAGCGCTGCGGGTGGAGCGGAACATCATTAGCCCAGCTGCTGTGGATGTCTCCGGTGAGAAAGAGCACGTTACGCCCACCGGCGCCGACGATGGTGTCGACAATGCGTTGGCGCTCCGCCATGAACCCGTCCCATTGGTCGGTATTCAGTGCGACACCATCCTCGGGCAGCCCCACCTGCTGCTGCAAGAAGGTGCGCAGCTGGGGATCGATAGCGGCAGGCAGCGTCATCGGCGCGATCATCACCTCGTTTCCCACCACCTGCCAGCGAGCAGTGGAGTTGGCGAGGCGGTCAGTAAACCACTCGAATTGCTCGCGGCCGAGCATTGTTCGTTCCTCGTCGTTGGCGTGCACCCAGAAGAGAGGATCACTGTCGCGCTTATTGTCACCAAAGTGTACGAGGGCCGCGTCACGGAAAGTGCGCAGATCGGGAACAATGAGATCAAAAAGCCCACCATAAGAGAAGCTGCGATAGATCGTCTCGCGGCCCTGCTGGGTGCGCACCGGCATCCACTCGTAATAGGCCTGCATTCCATTGCGGCGCAGGCGCTGATAGTCTGCTCCAAACTCCGGTGCGCCGCCGCCTTGGCCGTCTTTATAGGCGTTGTCCGAAAACTCGTGGTCATCCCAGATACAGATCATCGGCAGCCGCGCGTGAAGATCTGCCAGGTCGGGGTCTTTTTTGTAATGCCCCTGGCGGATTCGGAAATCACGCACACTTCTGGTGCGGTGGGGCGGCTGTACGGGACGCACCACGGTGCCGTAGGCGCCGGTGTAGCCGCCGCTCTCGTACTCGTAGGTGTAGTCCCCGAGGTGCAAAACGAATTCGATGTCGCTGCGTTCAGCGATGTGCCGATAGCCGCGAAAGTAGCCCGCCTCGTAGTTGGAGCAGGAGCACACGGCAAAGCGGACCGGATCCATGGCCCCAGCGGCCGGCGCGGTGCGGGTGCGGCCGGTGCGGGAATACTGACCGGCATAAGCGAAGCGGTAGAAGTAGGTGCTGGCCGGCTGCAAGCCGGTCACATCCACGGTGACGGTGTGGTCGCGTTCAGCGCTGGTGTGTGCACGGCCGCGAGTGACAATCCGGGAAAACTCCGCATCGGTGGCCACCTCCCACTCCACCTCGGCCTCTGGTCCCACACCAGAGCCCGGGAGAGCCTCGACGGTGGGCGTCAGCCGCGTCCAGATGATCACCGCATCCGGCAATGGATCGCCGGAGGCTACCGAGTGCTGGAAGTAGCCTTCGGGCGGTGCGGGCTCGCTTGCCCCGGCGAGACGAACAGGCGCCACGGCGGCAATCCCCGTGGCGGAGGTCAATGCAAGAAAGTGTCGGCGTTTCACTCGGCAGAGGCTAACAGCATCCACAGCCCTGTGAGCTGGGTCGTTAGCCATATTCGGCGATGTTTGGCCAAGGTTTCACGCCATGTTACGGCCTCGTAACCTGTTAGTTACGTCACGGGGGTGGCTCTCCCCTCATCCGCGCCACAGCCCTAGCGGCCAGGCCACCGCATCGTCCACGAGCTCCACAAGACTCACGCTCAGCCGAGGAATGCTGAGTTCACCAATGTCCGCCCCACCGGCGTCGCACCGGTGCACGCTGTGCTCGTGCAGGTGCAGCGCCTCCACCGGGGGCAGGCCATAATTCGTGCCCGGCACCCACGCCTCCTCGGAGCCATTGATCACCACCATCGCGGCCCGTCGAGATCCTCGATCACCGAAAGCACCCCGCACCACATAGGCAAGGCGATCATCGCTGCAGTGGAGCACAGCGGTGCGGGCCGCGATCTCGGCATAGTCACTCTCCCTCAACCAGGCATGCTCGCGGCGCAGGCGCAGCAGGCCACGCACCAAGGCCCCCATGTAGCCGAAGGCTGCAGCGCGGTCATAATCGAAGACGTTGATCTCATCGGGTGAGTTATAGGAGTTATCCACCCCGTGTTTGGTGCGGCAGAATTCCTGACCGGCATGGAGGAACATCACCCCGCGGGAGAGGAGTTGGATCTCGATGGCGAGGGCATGCCGCCGGGCCGGATCATCGACCCCAGCCGCGAGAAGTTTGTCATACAGTGTGAGATTGTCGTGGGCTTCGTTGTACACCACTGATTGAGCAGCACTGAGATAGCAGCGGGAGGCCCGGGCGCCAAGGTGGGCGTCGATAAGCGAGTGCCCTCCACCGCCACCAGAGATGAAACCGCGGGAATCGGCGTGAAACACCCCTCCTTTGATCACGTCGCGGAAGGTGTCATTGAACATCGCCACCCGTGGTAGCAGCCGGGCGTTGCTTTGGTTCGCGCCGAGCGCCTCGGGAGGATGATTGCCCATCTCCCAGCCCTCCCCGAGCACGAGGATGCTGGGGTCGATCTCGTCGAGGGCGGCGCGTACTGCGTTGATGGTGGCCACGTCGTGCAGGCCCATGAGATCCAACCGGAAGCCATCGACGCCATAGGTTCGCGCCCAGTGACACAAGGAATCCACAATGTAGCGGCGCACCATGGCCCGCTCAGAGGCGGTTTCATTACCGCAAAAGGACCCATCCAGTAGTCTGCCCTCGGCGTCGGTACGGAAGAAGTAGCCGGGCACGGTGCGTTGGAAAGGATGCTGGGCGGCATCGAAGACATGGTTATACACCACATCCATCACCACCCGCAGGCCGCGGCTATGCAGGGCATCGACGAGCGCGCGGAACTCCCGAATCCTGGCCGTGGGGTCGGTGGGATCCGTGGAATAACTGCCCTCAGGGACGTTATAATGCGCAGGGTCATAGCCCCAGTTGTATTGAGCATTGAAACCACGGTCACCGGTTTCATCGACGGTGGCAAAATCGCTCACCGGCAGCAGCTGGATATGGGTCACCCCTAGCGAGGCCAGATAATCCAGACCGGAGAGCTGGCCGGCCTCCGTGCGGGTGCCTTGCTCTGTCAGCCCAAGAAACATCCCCTTGTGGGTGATGCCGTTATCGGGGCCAATGGTGAGATCTCGAACATGCGCCTCGTAGATGACCACATCCTCGATCTCACCGAAGGAGGGGGCGCGCTGCACCGGAGGAAGAATGAGCGCGGGATCTGCCACCACACCACGCGCCCCATTGGCCGTGACGGCGGTGGCATAGGGATCCACCGCCGTGGTCTCCGCATCATTGAAACGCAGCTGGTAATCGTATTCCCAGCCCCACACATCGGTCTCAACGCAACACTGCCAACTACCGTTGACCCCGCTTCTCATCGCGTACTCGACTGGCTCTGCTGACACCGCACCGGCGGCTGGTTCGCCCAGAGGGTGCTGCGGCCGCCACAGGCGCAGTGTCACCGACTCTGCGGTCGGCGCCCAGAGATAAAATTCTGCGCCCGCATGCTGAGCGGCCGGATCACACACCACCCCGAGTGGGCCTGAGTAATACGGATAGCGCTGCGACTCTTGGCCGAACCCCGCTTGGCCGAACCCCGCTTGGTGGGCCTGGTTGGTGGCGGCTCGTGGACTGGCGGGCGGATGCTCTGCGGACACGGTGGCGCTGTTCCTCATTTCTTTTCCATCGCGGCGCGGGCGAAACAGCCCGCATCGTGTGCTGATGAGTATGCTACCGACACCCCACCAGCGCTTCTGGCCCACCCCTCGGGCATCGTAGGGCAGCTAGGCTGGGGCTCATGAGTGCGACACGAACAGCCCACACCCCACTGATCGGCCTGGCTCTCGGGGCGATGAGCATCGCCGCTGGACTGTGCTTTATGGCCACCATGATCGTGCGCGGCCACTACTCAGACACCACCGCGCTTGTGTGCGTGATCTGCGGTGCGGTGATGGTTGTCCACGCAGCGCTTGTGCCCTCCTTCCCACCACTGGCGCGTTTCGCACTATTCGCCGCAGCGGGAATCACGATTGTTGTCACCGAAGGGATATTCACCGTGTGGGTCGCGGTACTCGTGGCCGCGTTGGCCTGCGGCGGTTCGCTGCTGGGCACGTGGTTCGAGCTCTGGGGCCCGGGGAAGTCCTCCGCGCGCAGCCACCGCCCCCACGGCTCGCTGCTGCGGAGCTCTGCCACTCCAGCACCGCCGATGGTCTACACACTCATGATGGCCTACACGGTGCTTGCCACCCTCGGGGTGTTTGCCTTTAGCCTTCCCACCGCGATCCTCATTCTGCTCCTAGGCACAGTCTTCGTGGCGGCGGTGTGCTACTACCCGTGGGCACCCAAGCAGCGCATAGCGCTGAGCATCGCTGCCCTCGGGACTGTGAGCACGTGGATCGGTGCGCTGCTCATTCTCGTCCGCCAGGTGCTAAGCGCAATATACATCTGGCCGATTCTCGCGCTCCCAGCCGCGCTTATCGCAATGACGCTGGTGTATCGTTCACGGCCCACTCCGAGCCCAAGCCAGCGAGTTAAAAGATAGCCAGCCACGAGCTACGCGAGCGATGTGGCAAGCCACCTCGGCTGTCAGGCAGGCTATATATCAGTGTCAGCCATCGGCTGCCTAGCAAGACCCAAGACCGGGCCGCTCAAGAGACCGGCTGGAGGCGTCGATAAGCCTTGAGGATCGTGCAGCCCCATATGCCTGAGCACTACAGATCAATCGAGGTAGGGGTGCCGTCGCGCTTGGTTTTCACCGTTAGAGGATGGCCACCGAACATGTAACCGTCGTCGAATTCGACGAGGATATTGCCTCGATGCGGAACAATCACCGCGGTGGGCGTGAGCTTAGCGTAGACATCGTCCACCTCCAGCTTTGGCGCGGGAGTCGCTCGTCCCTCTGCATCTGCCACTTCATGACGCCAACGGTTCGCAGTAGGCAAGGCCTTTTCTGCGCCCAGCCTGCGGGCGTTGTCCAGATACTCCTGGGATAAAACATTGTTAACGAAGCCTAGGGCAGACTTGAACTTCTTTGATAGCCCGCCTTCGTCAGCAAGGAGAATACGTTCACCCTCGTAGTAGATGCCCAAGTCGACACCCAACTCTTCTGATCTGCCGTTAAAGCTGTTCGTGCTGCGATCAAAAACCATCTGGCCGATGCTGGTATCCACGATGACTGGCTCTGCTGCCCTCTCAGCCAGCTCCTCCATTTCGGGGTCAGGTAGCGGTTCCAGCAGCTCCCACACAGTGACGTAGGGCTCTTGCCTGATCTCAGAATAAAAGTAACTGCCCCGAGCGCGGTAGACCTTAAAGGGCTCCATGTCACTGACTTCCCGCGGATCCCAGAGCGTGCGCTTATTCTCCGTATGGAACAGCTGCAAATACTCTACGTTCACCACGCCGGCGACGAAATCTCCATCGGGCAGCATCCGCAGCGCCACCCCGGGCATGAGCATGGAATGGATGACCACTTTATCCTCGGCATAGGGATCGTTTACCAGCTTCTTTTGCGGCACCGCCGCTACCATGAAGTGAAACTGCACTTCGTCCTGCGCCAGAGCCCCCTGAACGGCGGGATGATCGGGAAATTCGTGGTAGATCGACAACATTGGTTCATTCTATCCGCGTCGCGACAGTTCCTGCACTGTTCTTAGACCAAGGCAGCAAGGACAATACCTATCACCGCAGATCCCCACCCACACCGGCCCTCACCGATCCCGTCCGAACCCACGCACGTCACGCACGGCCGAAATTAACTTGCTTCGTGCGCCGCACCTCCTGCGTCGGAATGCACAAACCCGCCCTCTCCTCAGGCTTTCAAGCCTGCGTGGAGGGGCGGGTGTGTGGTGAGTACGAAGACTCTTTTCTCAGTCGCTTCGAGTTTTTTTAACCTGCAGCGCTGAGGAAGATGTTCAACGCCTTAGGGGCGCTGCATCTTGCCGTCCTTGTCCTTGAACGGGAAGCCCAGGTGACGCAGCAGGGCGCGGCCTTCCTCGTTGTTGGTGGCGGTGGTGACGATGGTGATGTCCATACCGCGGGGACGATCGATCTTGTCCACGTCGATCTCGTAGAACATGGACTGCTCGGTCAGGCCGAAGGTGTAGTTACCGTGGCCGTCGAACTGCTGGTCAGACAGACCGCGGAAGTCACGAATACGCGGCAGGGCCACGGTCAGCAGACGGTCCAGGAACTCCCACATGCGGTCGCCACGCAGGGTGACGCGGGCACCGATCGGCATGCCCTCACGCAGCTTGAAGTTCGCGATGGACTTCTTGGCGCGACGAATCTGCGGCTTCTGACCGGTGATAGCGGTGAGGTCCTCGAGAGCACCGTTGATCATCTTGGAGTCGCGGGCAGCGTCGCCCACACCCATGTTGACCACGATCTTGGTCAGGCCGGGGATCTCCATGACGTTGGAGTGGTTGAACTCCTCGGCCAGCTTCTGCTTGATGTCCTCGCGGTAACGGGTCTTCAGACGCGGGGTGTAGTTCTCCATTGTTAGATGTCCTTCCCGTTGCGCTTGGAGATACGAACCTTCTTGCCGTTCTCGTCGAAGCGGTAACCAACGCGGGTCGGGTTGCCATCGGAGTCGAGCACCATCACGTTGGACACGTGGATGGGGGCCTCCTGGGTGACAATTCCGCCGGACTCAGCGCCAGCCTCGGGCGCGGAGTTCACGACGTGCTTCTTGATGCGGTTGACGCCCTCGACAAGGACCTTGTTCTGCTTCGGGAAAGCCTGGATGACCTTGCCCTTAGCGCCCTTATCCGGACCAGAGATCACGATGACGTTATCGCCCTTGTGGATCTTCATAGTCTTAGATCACCTCCGGAGCGAGAGAAACAATCTTCATGAACTTCTTGTCGCGCAGCTCACGGGCAACGGGGCCGAAGATGCGGGTGCCGCGAGGCTCGTTGTCGTTCTTGATGATCACGGCAGCGTTCTCATCGAACTTGATGTACGAGCCGTCCGGACGACGGGTCTCCTTCTTGGCGCGAACGATGACGGCCTTGACGATCTCGCCAGCCTTCACGTTGCCGTTCGGAGTAGCTTCCTTCACGGTGGCGACGATGACATCGCCGATACCTGCGAAGCGTCGGGTCGAGCCGCCGAGCACACGGATGCACAGAATCTCTCGTGCACCAGAGTTGTCGGCGACCTTCAGACGCGATTCTTGTTGAATCACAGTGGGTCTCTCCTGACCTGGATATAACGCGTGCCAGATTTCCGTCCTGTACACGCACGGTCTACGTCTTTCCTCGCGCAACCAGTCCTAATTCGCTGATTCACAGCAAACAAGGCGGCTATTCGGCTCGGAACGCACCGAATGCATGCCACCGCGTGACGGTTGCAACCCGAATATTCAACCACATGCCACAGCCCTAAGCCAAATCCTTTTTCCGCAGGGCGTGAACGCTTATCGACGCCACTTCGCGCACACCCCACCCCGCCCCACAATGCAGGTCCAGCCGGGCTAGTTAGGTGCGGCGGACCCGCTGGTGCTGCGGATCGTGATCTACCAAATAGCCGCGCAGACTGCGGGCCAATTCCTCTTGCCATGTGGATAGCCCCTCCAGAGCCTTATCGGCGAGAGTGGCAGTAATAGCAATATGGCGCACCATGCCATAGCTGACGAGCGCCAACACCCGTGGTTCGCGGGTGGAAATACAGGAAACTTCTGGAGTGTCGGAACTACGACTACCAATACCGATGCGCACCTCATCCGAGGTTTGAATCCGCTGAATGATCTTTTCCAACAAGGTCACTATCCTCAGCTGGGCACTTCCGAGGCGCTCGACCGTAAACGTATAGGCATAGGAATAGTCGGTACGCAGTACCGCAGCGAGTAAGTCACTGGCAGAGGCCTGTTCGGCGGACGAGACCAAAGCTGCTATGAGATCCTCCACCGTTTCTGGTGCGGGATTTAACGCTGACACCACCCCTAAAAGCTCTTCTGTTAGCAGTGTGGAAGTGAGTTCTGGAAGCCCTTTGTACCGGGCATACAGCGTGGGGCGAGAGATACCAGCCCGGCGGGCCACCCCAGACATCGTGGTGCGTTCCAAACCGTCATCGAGCACGCTCTGTCGCGCAGCTTCAAGGATCGCAGCGTCAATATCACCAGTCCCAGTGGGCATAGAACTTCGCCTTCCTCCTCTATGAACAATCGGGACGCGCCGCGACGTGTGACCAGAAACTGTAAGGACACCCGTTCGGCACGGTGGACACATCTGCGAGCACTGCATTTCGCCAGCACACGGCCCACCTGCGTGGAACTTCGCTCCGTAAATCAACGATACCGCAGTTTAGAGCAAAATAATCCCGATTTGACCAAGCTCTCTTCTCATCGACATTCAGCTTATCGCATATAATAAAATGGCACACATTGCCATTACAATCAACGCCCCAATTACGGATGGCGGCAATGTGTAAGGATATCGGGCTGTCCTTGAGCAGCTACGGAACTCACTATGGCTTCAGGACGGCGCGTATAAGCATGCTCCGCAGCATCATAACCCGCTCCTGAACAGTGTTTCATTTCCACCCCGAGCGCTTAAACTTGAAGACTATGAGCACCTCACCAACCACCCTGAATGGCAAGACAGCGCTCGTCACCGGCGGCACCCTCGGGATCGGAGCGGGAATCGCCCGCTCCCTCGCCACCCAAGGAGCACAGGTGATCGTCACCGGTCTCAGCGAAAAGGAATGCGCCGCCTCCGAATTTGAGGCCCACGTGCTGGATGTGCGCGATGCCGTCGCCTGCACCCACCTCATCGACAGCCTGGAGAAGCTGGACATTCTCGCCAGCAACGCCGGCATTTACCCGCAGGCACCCATCGCGAAGATGACTGACGAGGACATCGACCTCATCTTCGACGTAAACGTTAAAGGCACCATCCACATGGTGCAGGCCGCCACCCCGCTCCTAGCGCAATCCGAGTCGGGGCGGGTAGTGATCACCTCTTCCATCACCGGTAACTACACCGGCTACCCCCTGTGGTCGCACTACGGGGCCACCAAAGCCGCCCAGATGGGTTTTGTTCGCAGCGCCGCCATCGAGCTCGCGGAGCACAACATCACCGTCAACGCCGTCCTCCCCGGCAATATCCTCACCCCGGGCCTTGAGGACATGGGCGAAAAATACATCAAGGACATGACAGCATCGGTGCCCCTCGGCTTCCTCGGCACACCCGAAGACATCGGCCACACTGTTGCGTTCCTCGCCAGCGACGCTGCCCGCTACATCACCGGCCAAGGCATCGTGATCGACGGCGGCCAGATCCTGCCAGAATCCCCAGACTTCTAAAAGCGTCAACCACCGCCCCTACTAGATAGCTTTTCGGCAGAGGCGGTGGTGTGACACTAGAGCTGGCTCCTCGCTCCTCATACCCCGAGATTCGCCGGCTGAGAGTGCGATCTTGAGAATGCGATCTTAGGGGTGTTGATCTCCAAGTTTTTCCAAACGCTGCAGCCAGCGCAGGACCGATCCAGAGTGCACAGCACTTGGGAAGACGCCGCCACCCATTATCTGGTCTACGTTGAAAAGCGCGTGCAGAGCCGCGAAGATCTCATCCGCGCTCAGGCCCGCGGTGACCTCTTTGTCTTCCAGTGTTTGCAAGGACCGCCCCCTCACTATCTCCTGCCAATTGTCTGGGAGGTGGGGAGTGGCAGCGGTGAACAGTTCGGCCTGAAGATCACGGATTTCGCTCGTAGGCCCCGCCTCCACGCCGACACGTTGCTCAAAGCGGGGGATGAATTTTGTCAGAGCGGCAAATCGGTTTGCGGGTGCAGACTGCCTGCGGGACGTTTTACCAGGCCGCAGGGTGAAAATCAGTTCGTTTGGATCGAGCTTTAGGTGATCAAACAACGCTCGAAGCAAGATAATTTTTGATTGAGTGCTGGTAGCAAGAGCGCACCAGAGTTCGGGAGCGACGAGCTCTTGGACAGGACTAATAGGCTCAGCCCCGTGGGAAATTCCGAAATTTTCCTTGCCCGCAAAGTCGTATACGGCCTCGCGATGCTCCGCCAGCAGCGAGCGAAGTATGCCCTTGGTCATCTCGCGGAAGCTGCTGACGGTGTGCTCTTGGCCATCCCATTCATAAGACACGATCACACGGTTAGTGAAGTTCTCAGTGTCCCCCATCGCCGTGGTAGGCATGGGTTCGCGAACCGGCTCAAAATCCGTTTGGATCATTGGCCAGTACTCCAGCGCAAGCCGCACGAGCTCATCTGTGCGCTTTTTCATGTGCTCTACGTCCCAGGTGTCTGTCTGCTTAAGCACATGATTCAGGCGATACGGCGACTCGTTGAATCCGCCCTCAACAGATTTCTTCCTTGCAAAAGACTCATTGGAGTATGAGGAGTTATAGCCTGTGACTGTCAGGTTGCCAATACGATGCAACCAGGTCTTGTGGATCTCTTCGGCCTCGGGCCCCAGTTCCGCACGCCAAGTTTTGCTCAGCGTTTGGGGCATAATGTGTTCGACGCTGAGCTCGCCGGATTCAAGCCTGGCCGCTATGTCGCGGTTGTCTTGCGAGGAATAATTCTCTAGGCACTCAAAAACATAGCGACGGTAGTACTGGCTGAGGTTGTACATGTTGCGGGTGGCAAACTCCTCGCCAAACCATTCGTCTGTGGGGAACTGCCCTGATGTATCCGCCCTACGGAGCAGCAGGTAGCTCACAGCATCCTTAAATGAGGTGCCCTCGGCGCGAATGAGCAGGGCTTCGTTGTAGAGCGTCGCAAAGATTTTGTTCAACGCATTGGACTGCAGCCCTACGACCGTTCTTCTTAAAACATAGGCGTCGATGATCTCTATGACGTCTGCGAAGTCATCCGCAGTGACCTCCCCCGAGTGCATACCTCCGACCAGTGGCATAAGGAAGGGCATGGCGATCTCGCGGCCCATGATGTTGTATCGGCTCAGCCGAACATCGGCACGATGTATCCCCGTGGTTGCAGTGTTGAGTTCCTTGAAGAACTGCGAGTAATCCAAAAGCTCCTTGAGTAGGGATTTCACTCCGCCTTCTGCAGAGTAGGAGGCTAGGTACCTGCGAAACTCGTCATAGATGTGGTCCTTGCGGGGAATTCGGCGAGTTTTTGATACCAGGTATAAGCGCACGAAGGAATCTGTGTCGAAGCTGACGTTGCGTTCCATGGGATTCCAGAAGTGCTCATAGAGCGAGTCCTGGTTTTTACTGTCTAACCCCATGAGTACGAGGTTGCGGATCTTATCCGACTCCTTGAGCTTCTTACCCGTGGAGTTGAGTGATTCGAAAATTCTTTGTGGATCATCGTGATGCTCTAGGTCCAAGATCATCGCTTCCAGACGCTGGATAGCGGTCCACAGTTGATCCCCATCAAGGTGTGACTCTGCTATGCGCTGGAGAAAATACTCGTAATTAGCGGTGATATTAGACCGTTCGATGGGCGGCAGATCTTCATCGAGCAGGCGGCGATAAGCCGCTAAATCATCCTTCACCGGTTTAAGCTTCAGTTTCGTCTCCGAGGCAAAGCTGCTTTCACCCAGCTCGAGGTAATTCCTTCTGATCTTTGCAGCCAGGTTTTTGTCCTCGAACCTCACCACCTCCGTTTCCAGGCTGCGCGAGAGCGCGAGCATGAGAAGACTCACCGTAGTCAGGCGTTGTTGACCATCAATGACGATCCAAGAGAAGCTACCCTCGGTTTTCCCCACCACGGCACCGAAGAAGTGTTTAGGCCGATCCTTGGCTATCACCTCTTCCAAATCATCGAACAACCGCTCACACTGCTTAACACCCCAGTCATAGTTACGCTGGTAAACGGGAATTTTGAGCTCTCGGTCGATAAAGCTAAAGATCGTGTAGATTTCCTTGACATTGCCGCGCATAGTGTGTGAAGCCTCTCGCTATAGATCAGATAACACAATCCTCATTGTATCGGCCTCATTAGGCGCAGACGCAGTTATTGTGGACGCGGATCCGACCCTTGCTCTGGCCGGTTACGATGCTTAGCCTCGTCTTTTTGGGGCCACGTGCATCCCTTTATCCAACCGTTGGCTAGGAGGAATCGGCGCAGCTTTCGGCTCCTGAATGATGTGCCCTAGGGGCGCCTCGCTTTTGTGTAGATGCTCGCGAGTCACCCTCACGGCGGTATCAATGCCCACCCTCTAAGCCGAGGTGCACATCGCGGCCCCACCGAGGCCACTGCATAAACACCTCATCACCAACAACCACCGCCCCCGCCGGGCAGCGTTTTCGGCGGGGGCGGTGGTGTGATTGTTCAGTGGCTCCACGGCGACGCCTGTTTAGGCGCCGAACTTCTTCACCTTCTTCAGGGTGGGGGTGACCTCTGTCAGAGCCCATTCACGGCTCGGCGCGCTCGGTGTCGCGATGGCGGTAATGAACGCGTAGCTAGCCGGGTACAGACTGTCGTTTTGTACCGACTGCAGATAGTCAAATCCGGTGAACGCTTGGAGATTACCCATACCCTCTCCCTCATTCACAACAGCGAGAAAGTCAGAGTTGAGGGCATCGACCCTGACGTCAGGAACGATGGTGGTGGCACCAGACTTCTCGAGGTCATCGGGAAGTGGAGGAATGCCCATGCCGAGGTCTGTGAAGAATCCTGCGGAAGGATCCTCGGGATCGGCAAGCACGCCGCAGACGCCAGGTTGGCAATCTGCTACGAGTGCGGAGGCGTTGGCGATATTCGGCATGTCCTCGCGGGCCTTCTTGAATCGCTCTGAGTCCTCATCGAGCACTTTCTGCGCCTCATCTTCTTTATCGAAGATTTCTCCAAACACCTTCAGCTGTTCACGCCATTCCTGGGTGTTGTCATCCGCGTCGATGCCACCAATGGTGGGGGCGATCTCGGAGAGCCCCGCATAGGCGGCTTCATCTATCATCCATTGATCGCCCACGATGAGATCCGGCGAGAGCGCTGCGATCTGCTCGCTGTCCGGAACATAGCGCTGGTCATCTTCGGAGCCATTCTTGGGGATGGTCTCGATGCGGGTTACTCCATCGAGCTTGCCTTCGCGCCAAGGCAATTCCGTGTACTCGGGCGGCACAATGACGGCAGCTGGGGTGACCCCCAGCGATAGAAGCGTGTCGATAGCGGCGCCACCGGCCACCACGTTCTGAGGATTAACGGGGACCTCCACCTCGCCTAGAGCGTGGGCGACCTTCACATGTGAACCCGTATGCTCGACAGCGCTCGAGGCGCTTGTCGACGCCGACTCGGCCTCCTGAGCGTCATCAGAGCCACACCCAGCAAGGGCCAGAGCCGCAACGAGACTCAGTGAACCGAGAGTCAGTGCTGTATTTTTCACGATCGTCAGGCCTTCCTAAAGGAGAGTACATAGTGTGTAGCGCATCACATGCACGAGTGTTGATGGTAACAGTTTGCTCCCGTGCTGTCGCCTTGCGGCGCCCTACCCCGCTATTCCCGCGCAATGGCCACAAAGAGCAGCTCGGCCCTGATGACCGCGTCGGAGAGGTCCACATCGCACACCTCACTGATATGCGCGAGTCGGCTGCGCACGGTATGGCGGTGTGCCCCTAACGCCGCCGCAGTATCGCCGATGTGGCCGCCAAGACGTAGATACAGCTCCAAGGTGCGGGCGTATTCAGTTCCGTCGCGCTCGTCGGCTGCGGTGAGCACATCGAAGGTTTCCGCACCCCGAGCGTGCAGCGCCCGCAACACCTCAGGCTGATGCAGCCACGAGGCTTTGACATTAAAGGGCCCCACGTGTTCCCCGGTGGCAATCGCGCGGGCCCGGCGCGAGAGTTCTGCCACGTGCTCGCGAGTGAGTTCGTTCCATCGAATCGCCGCGCCCATGGCGATCGCTATGTCTCGAGCCTCGGCCCCAAAGTGGTCCACGATGTCGTGATCATCCCGCGAGCCGCGGAAGAGAAAAAGCTGCATGTCAGGTTCCAATTGCAGGCTGAACAGCGCTCGGGAATGGGCGATCAATCGCTTATCGAGCGTATTACGCGCCGCCGTCAGAGCCGCGGGATCATCGGCCCGCACCACCACGGCACGCACCCGCCCCTGGGAGTCCACGGCATGATGCATCGCGTGCGCCACCGAGGACTCTTCCTGGTCGATGCCTAGAAGCAGGGCGAGGGCGAGGGAGTTCATCTCAGAGCGGGCGGCGCGCAAGAAGGAGGGGCGCTGCAGGAGAATATCGGCGAGACCACCGCAGTGCTGGAGCACACTGCGCTCGCGAGTGTGGAAGCTTGAGCGCCGCACCACCATCATGAGGTTCACGCGATCGCCTTGTTCGGATAGCCGTTGGGTAAGCTGCACGAGTTCTCCGGTACGACCAGCACGGGAGTGGTGGTGTCCGGCCTCGATATCGGCTACCAGCAGCTCTCCGGCATCCACTCCCCCAAAAGGCACGTTCACCAGGACGCGAGCATCATTATCGGCGATGGCGATCGCCGCCTGTAGCGAGGAAGCGGCGCTGGCAAGCAGGCGGTGTACATCACCAGTAACAGCATCTTTATTTAACTGCTGTTGGACGCGTTGCTGCCACTGCTCCCCTTGGGCCGCCCGGCGCGCGTGCTCTTGGTGCACGGCGTGGATGACGGAGATGAAGGGGATATGGGGCGACACTTCGAAGACGGGAATCCGGTGGCGGTCTGCCGCGGCGAGCAGCGGCTGCGGCACGGTGTCGAAGGCATAGCCGGTGCCGAAGCCGATGGCCACCGCCCCTGCCTTCACGAGGGTGTCCACATACTCCTCGAGTGCCGCGGGATTGTCGGTAAAAGACATCCCGAGGGTGAGGATGATCGCGTTGGCGATGATGAAGTCCGCAGGGGTGCGCAGCTCGTTGGTTTGGATGTCGAGGAATTGGGTGCTCCACCCGTTAAGGGCAGTCAGTTCCAGATTGGAGCGCTGGAGCAGCCAGTCGGTGGTGAGCGGAGAGGTGTCAGCGCCGGACGGGGCCGGCTCTGCCGCGCGCACGGGATTCGCCATGCTGTCTAATCTATATAAGTTTTTTATCCTCCATGGCGGTATTGCGGTAGTGCGGTGGCCGTGCATACTCACAACTATCAGCGCCGGCGCGATATAGATCACAGTCAATGGCCGGGTCGGAGCGCCTCGGGATAACCGCCGCGCTTAGCTTCTCACCCCAACCACGCCAAAGGAGTTAGACATGCACGATTTCACCTATCGTCTCCCCCAACAGCGCACCGTGCGCACGAGCCTGCCGGGGCCGCGTTCTTCGGCATTGAGTGAGCGTCGAGAAGCCGTGGTGGCCCGCGCCCTCTCTCCGGGACTGCCCGGCTTTGTGGTGGATGCCGATGGCGGCGTATTGGTCGACGCCGATGGCAACTCCTTCATCGATTTCGCCTCCGGTATCGCCGTCACCTCGGTGGGCGCCTCCAATAAGAAGGTGGCCAAGGCGGTCTCCGAGTCGGTTACTCACTTCACCCACACCAGCTTCATGGTCTCTCCCTACGAGTCCTATGTGGCCGTGTGTGAAAAGCTGGCCGAGCTCACACCCGGCGATCATCCGAAGAAGTCGGTGCTGCTCAACTCGGGCGCTGAAGCCGTGGAAAACGCCGTCAAGATCGCGCGCGCCCACACAGGTAAAAACGCCGTCGTTGTTTTTGATCACGGCTATCACGGCCGTACCAACCTCACCATGGCGATGACCGCCAAAAACAAGCCGTACAAGACCGGCTTCGGCCCCTTCGCCGCCGAGGTCTACCGCGCCCCGATGTCCTATCCGCTGCGCGATGGACTCGATGGCGAGACCGCCGCCGCCCGCGCCACCAAAATGATGGAACAGGAGATCGGAACCGAAAACCTCGCCTGCGTGGTGATCGAACCGATCCAAGGCGAGGGCGGATTCATCGAGCCCGCCCGTGGCTTCCTGCCCGCCCTGCAGGCCTGGTGCCAAGAAAACAACGTGGTGTTTGTGGCCGATGAGATCCAGGCCGGATTCTGCCGTACCGGCCGCTGGTTCGCTTGCGAAGAAGAGCAGGTGGTGCCGGATCTAGTGACCATGGCCAAGGGCATCGCCGGCGGCCTGCCGCTATCAGCTGTTACCGGACGTGCAGAGATGATGGACGCCCCGGTGGTGGGCGGTCTCGGCGGCACCTATGGCGGCAACCCCATCGCCTGCGACGCCGCCCTCGCCGCCATCAGCGAAATGGAAGAACACGATCTCGCCGGCCGCGCCCGCGAAATGGAGGCCATCATCCGCGAGATCCTCGAGCCCCTCACTGAGCTCGACACCGTGGCCGAGGTACGCGGCCGCGGCGCCATGGTGGCGCTTGAGCTCGTCACCGCCGAGGGCCAGCCCAATGGGGCGCTCACCAGCGAGGTGGCTGCAGCCTGCAAGCAGCAGGGCATCCTCATTCTCTCCTGCGGCTTGGACGGCAATGTAATCCGCCTGCTGCCCTCCCTCGTCATCAGCGAAGCATTGCTACGCGAGGGACTCGACATCCTCGCCACAGAAATCCGCTCCCGCTCCTAAGCCGCAACGCCACCTCCTGCCCGGCGCGCACGCTGTGCGGGAGGTGGGCGCCTATAAGCATTATCCGCACCGCACCAGATGCTGTGTCTATGAAGCACCTGGTGCGGTTTCCTCACGCCATGAACAGTGGCCCCGTTGAAAGAGAGTTGTATATGAGCGAGCTACGCCGCGCCGTTGCAGAAACAGAACACCGCATCACCCCGCTGCAGGGAGTGGCGCTGATTTTTGGCACCAACATCGGTGCCGGCATCCTGTCTTTGCCCTATGCCGGCAAAAACGGCGGCTTCCTGGCGCTACTGATCGCACTGATCATTGCGGGCACCCTCACCACTATTTCCATGCTGTACGTGGCGGAGGTTTCGCTCCGTACCCGCGAACCTCTCCAGCTGTCTGGTCTGGCCGAGAAATACCTCGGCAACCTGGGACGCTGGCTGGTGTTTATCGCCATCATCATCAACGGCATCGGCGCTCTCATTGCCTACGCCGCCGGCTCGGGACGGCTCCTCAATAACCTCACCGGCATCTCCCCCACCATTGGCTCGCTCCTGTTTTTCCTACTGGGCTCAGTAGTGATGTGGAAGGGGTTGCACGCCACTGGCATCGCCGAAGGCGCAATCACCACCGGCATGGCCGTCATCATCGCGGTGCTCTGTGGCTGGACCTTCTTCGGACCTGGCATCGAACTGACGAACCTGTGGATCATGCGCCCCTACTACATCGTGCCGATCATGAACCTCGCGGTCTTTACCTTCCTCGCCCAATATGTGGTGCCTGAGCTGGCGCGCGGTCTCGCCGAGGACAATCCCACCTCCATCCCCACCGCCATCGTGGCAGGCATGTGCGTCACCGGCTTCACCCTGGCACTCGTGCCCTTCGCCGCGCTTGGGCTGCTCGGCGGCGAGGTCACCGAAGTAGTCACCATCGCGTGGGGCGAGAAGCTTGGCGACGTCGCCTACCTGCTCGCCAACGTCTTTGCCCTGCTCGCGATGCTTACCTCATTCCTCGCCATCGGCTTCACCACGATGCGTAACGTGCTCGATATCGCTCACTGGCCGGAATACGGGTGGCAGCGCAGCGCAGCAGTCGGCATCACCGTGATACCGCCGCTGGTGATTTCCCTGGCCGGCTTCGGCGGATTCGTCAGTGCCCTCAGCTACGCCGGCGGTTTCGCCGGCGCCATCATGTCCATCATCCCAGTCTTGCTCCTCAACACCGCCCGTCGGCGTGGGGACCAGCCCGCCGCATGGCAGGCCACCTGGCAGGCACATCCGATCATTCAAGGCACCATCGTGGTGGTCTACATGGCCGCGTTCCTCTTTAGCATCGCGTTGCTACTGCATATCGTGCCCGAGGCGTGGCAGTAGTGGCTCGCGGCTGAGCCGCTGCGGGGCGGGCATGAAAGCGCCACCTCCTTTTCCGCGCTCAGCGGGTGGAGGTGGCGACAGTGGAATGCGGCTGCTTCTAGTGCGGCTCGAGATCGAGAGCATCATCGACTGTGACCATCTCATCGCTCGGCAGCCCTCGCTTGAGTCCTTCGCTCCGGAAGAACGCGGGATTGCGCCACCATGTCAGCGCCATGGCCAGCACACCCAACACGAGGATTGTTACCCCGAGAACGAACACCAGGCCCATGCCGAAAATCTCCGAACCGGAACCATAGTCAGGATCCATGGCGTCGTGCGAGGTCTGTAGGAAGAAGATGATCAACAGCGTCCCACCGAGCAAGGGCGCCACGCACTGAGTCAACGCCGTGGACCAGCTCTTGAGCGACTGGCGGCGGAAATACCACACGCACGCAAATGCCGTGACTCCGTAGTAGAAGCACACCATCATGCCCAAGGCAGTGATGGTATCCCACAGCACAGCCTCGCTGATCACCCGCATGATTGCGTAGAACCCGAAGGACACCACCGCGGCTACCACCGTGGCGAATCCTGGGGATTGGTACTTCGGAGTGACTTGCGCGAAGCGATTCGGCAGCGCGCCATAAAACCCCATGGCCAGCATCGTACGAGCGGGCCCAATGAACGTCGATTGCAACGAGGCTGCTGAGGATCCCAGCACGGCAATAGACATCAGGATCGCCACCGGCCCCATAACTGGACCGGCTAGTTCGGCGAAAATATTTTCCTGGATGGCCTCATTGCCCAAACCGAACTCCCCGCTGCCGGTGCCTGAATAGCGCAACGTGGAAATCGCGATGATTTGATACACCACCACGATCACCAAAATGGTGGCGGTTGCGGCTTTACCTGGGGTCGAGGTGGAGCCTTCGGTTTCCTCACTCATTGTGAGTACTACATCCCAGCCCCAATAAATAAACACCGACAGGGCGATACCGGCGGCGAAGGCGGAAAACGAAGACACTCCGAAGGGGTTCAACCATTCCCATGTGAAGGGGGTGGCATCAAACGCCTGGCCATTGTGGGCCTTGTATAGGGCCATACCGGAGAAAAGGAGCAGAACACCGATCTGCAGCGCCACCAACACATATTGAATGGTTTTGGTGGTATCCAAACCGCGATAGGAAATCGCGGAGGCGATGATGATAAACACCAAACAGGTGAGCACGTTCACCACTACGTTATCGGCCAGCCCGGCGAGTTCTGGGCGGCGAAACACCTGCGACAGCAGCAGATAAAAGAAGTCCACCGCGATTCCCGCGAGGTTCGACAGCACCAAAATGGTGGCTGCCAACAAGCCCCAACCACCCAGCCAGCCGATCACGGGCCCGAAGGCGCGGGTCGCCCACGTGAAGGTGGTGCCCGAATCCGGCATGGACTCGTTGAGCTGGCGATAACCGATGGCCACCAGCAGCATGGGCACAAAACCCACCAACAACACGGCCGGCATGTGCTCGCCCACCTCACTGGCGGTGGGTCCCAGTGCCCCAGAGAGGGTATAGGCGGGGGCGATACAGGAGATGCCGATCACCGCGGCACTGACTATGCCCACGGTGCCCGAGTTCAATCCCTTAGATGCGGACAAGGATGTGGACTCACTCATGCGCTGCCCCCTCCCCCGAGTCTGGTCGCGCTCGATAGCCACGTGGCACGATCACCATCGGCACGGTCAGGTGTTTGAGGATGCGCATCGTGATGGAGCCGGCGAACACCGAGCGGGACTGCTCCACTCGGGAGGAGCCTACACACAGCAGGTCGCCGTCGCGCCACTCCACGGTATCCACCGCATTGTTGATCTCACTGCTCTTGCCCATCTCGATCGCCACCGGCACGGTGCGGTTAGTGATGCCAAGCGTCACTCGGGCATCGTCAAGCACGCGCTGAGCATTCTCTTGGGCGAAAGATTCGCGAGCCTCATCATGATTCACCCCCAGCAGCGCCAACAGTCGCAGCGGCACCTGGGCACGACGCGCGGTCACCAGCCCTGTTTCTACCAAACTGCCCGATCCCGGCCGCGTGCCCACCGCGCAGGTGATGCGGCTCAAAGGATGGCGAACATAGCCGCGCGGAGCGAGGGCCACCGGCACCGGCGAACCGAAGAGCAGGTCGGTGGCCACACTGCCCAGCTTGTGCCGCTTCAGCGGGCTGGAGGATGCCCCGCCCACGCAAAGCAGATCGGCATCGAGTTCCTCGGCGGCACGGGTGAGCCCATCGGCGGTACTGGCCCCGGAGTAGATCCGGGCGCAGGCGCGCACCCCTGCGGGCACCAAGGCGAGCGCTTCTTTTAGCCAACGAAAGCCTTGGTTGAGCAGGATGTCCTGCACATCGCCAGTGGGTGGGTACTCGTGGCTGAACGCATCGCGGCGACGCAGCACCAGCACGATGTTGAGTTCGGCATCGAGGGACTGGGCCAGGTCGATACCAAGGTTCAATGCGTCCAAGCCTTGCGGGGTGGCCTCATAGCCAACTACGCATCGCATGATTACTCCTCCAGCAGATCGTGGAGGGTAGCCGCAACCTTATGGCCCATGCGGATCGCGCCGTCAACGTGCTGGTAGCCTTCGCCGGCAATATCGGAGCAGGCAAAGTGCATGCGCCCCACCGGCTCTTCGTTGTACTTGCCCCAGCGGAAAAGTCCGCCCATGTCATAGGAGCAGGCATAGGCTCCGCGGGTCCACTCCTCGGCACCCCAGTCGGAGAGGTAGAAGGATTCCGGCTCGAGGGTTTCCTCGCCCAGCATCACGGCCATAGCCTCGAGGATGGTGCGCTTGCGCTCCTCCTCCGGCAGGGCGAACATTTCCTCCGCCTTGACGTCGGTAATGAAGCCCACCAGGGTTCCGCGGGAATCGCCGTGGTTGGTGTTGTCGTAGATCTCCTGCACCAAGTGGTTCGAGGAGAAGCAGGTACCCGACAGCCCTTTCTCGCGCCAGAAGGGTGTGGTGTAGGTGGCGTGCACCTTGATGACCAATCCCATGGACTGGTGCTGGTGCATGATGTGTTGGGTGCGGGGCATCTCGGGCACATAGGAGATGCGGTTGTACAGGTTCGGCGGGATTGCGAGGATCGCGTAGGAGGCGTTGACCACGGTGTCGTTATCGCCGTAGACCACCACGCCATCATCGTTGCGTTCAATGGTGCGTACCGGGGTGCCCAGCAGAATGTTTTCACTTCCAACCTGCTCGGCGAGGGTTATCGATACCTTCTGCATACCACCCACGACGCGGGCATCCAGGATGAAATCCTCATCCACCAGGTTAGTGAAGGAACCCGCCGAAGCGGCCATGTGCAGTGCTTGCAGCGCGGAGAAGGTGTGTGCTGGCTTGGTGAGCATGCCGCCGGCGATAAACAGGCCGATGTTCTTGCGCGCTTCCTCGTCATCGGACTGCTGCTCCAACCAGTGCTGGAAGGTCACATTGTCCCACTCCTCGGCGCGGGGATGCTCCCAGGGGCGGGCGGGGTCCATCTCCGCCACATAGTCATCCATCAGCGCAATGAGCCGCTCGATCTCCCGCTGGGTGCTCTCGGCACAAGGGAACAGCTCACCGGTGTAGCGCGTCACCTCGCCTTCGGGGCTGAGGTAGATGGACTCGCCTTCGCGGTAGCGCTTAAAGGTTTCTAAACCAAGTTCATCAATGGTGGCAAGCAGCTCGGTTTGGTCCGGCGAGACCCACTGGCCACCAATTTCGAACCAGCCGCCATCCATCACGTCAGAGCGGGTGCGTCCGCCCACCCGGTCGCGGGCCTCTAGAACAGCCACGCTGTGGCCAGCTTGGGTCAGTCGGTGCGCGGCGGAGAGTCCGGCGGGGCCGGCGCCAATGATGGCTACATCTACGGTGCGGTGTTCGGACATGAAGTACAACTCCTTCGATAACGATGGTGGTGCGCGGGTGCCGCTCGCTTATCGACGCTGCCCTGCCGGATCACTCATCCGGCATCGCAGAGGGATCGGCGCAAGCGGCCAGCCCGCGCTAGGAGACGCCTGCCTGAGCAGCGTGAGCCTCACGCTGCTCAGACGATATGCGAGGCAGACGGTCGGTGGGGTGTTCACCAAGGCGCCTCCTTGTCACTCACTGCCCACGCGGTGTGGGCTGTGGTTTTCAAGTATGGGGATCACTCCCGCCCCAATCACATCGCCCATATGGCAGTTATCGATCACCAGATTCACCACTTTGTCTAGTGCATCGCGAATTTAACCTAGGCTAAGCAGCACTCTGTGTCCCCTGACACACTCGTGACGACTTCGGCTGCGCCACTGCGTGAACAAGCTGGGCGCAGATACGACAAAACCGGCCCTCGCCTTGGCGGCGGGGCCGGTGATGTTTAGCTGAATGAAGGTTTAGCGGGCCTTCTCGACGATCTCGACGAGACGGTAGTGCTTGTCCTTCGACAGCGGGCGGCACTCTTCGATGCGGACGCGGTCGCCGACGCCGGCGATCTCGTTCTCGTCGTGTGCCTTCACCTTGGAGTTGGTGCGGATGGTCTTGCCGTAGAGGGCGTGCTGCTTGCGGTCCTCGAGCTCCACCACGATGGTCTTCTGCATCTTGTCAGATACCACGTAGCCGAGACGAACCTTCTGAGCGCCCTTTTCCTTCTTGTTCACGTTTGCCTCACTCATTGTTAAGCCTCAGCTCCCGGAACCACGGACAGGCCCAGCTCACGCTCGCGGATAACCGTGTAAATGCGGGCGATGTCGCGCTTGACCGTGCGCAGGCGGCGGTTGTTGGTCAGCTGACCGGTAGCCAATTGGAAGCGCAGGTTAAACAGCTCTTCCTTGGCCTCGTTCAGCTTGGTGGTCAGTTCTTCTGCGGAAAGCTCACGCAACTCGTGTGCAGGGGTACCGGTAGCCATTAGAACTGGTCCTCCTTCCTAACGATGCGGAACTTCATGGGCAGTTTTTGACCAGCGCGACGCAGCGCCTCGAGGGCCACTGCCTCGTTGGGGTAGCTCATCTCGAAGAGAATGCGACCCGGCTTGACGTTGGCGACCCACTTCTCCACGGGACCCTTACCGGAACCCATACGCACGCCGAGCGGCTTCTGGGTCAGGGGGCGATCCGGGAAGATGTTGATCCACACCTTGCCACCACGCTTGACGTGGCGGTTGATGGCGATACGTGCAGCCTCAATCTGACGGTTGGTGACGTAGGCCGGCTCGAGAGCCTGGATTCCGTAGTCACCGAAGGTTACGCGAGTGCCGCCCTTGGCCATACCGCGACGGTGGGGGCGGTGCTGGCGACGGTACTTCACGCGCTTAGGAATAAGCATGAGGTTTAGCCCTCCTTCTTCTCTGCGCGCTGACGGCGCTGGCCACCGCGGCGCGGACGCTCGCGACGGTCGCCGCGGCCACGACGGGCCTGCGGTGCGTTGAGCTCGGACTCGCGCTTGCCGCCGACGACGTCACCCTTGTAGATCCACACCTTCACGCCAATGCGGCCGAAGGTGGTGTGGGCCTCGTAGGTGCCGTAGTCGATCTCGGCGCGCAGGGTGTGCAGCGGAACGCGACCCTCGTGGTAGCGCTCGGTGCGAGACATCTCGGCACCGCCGAGACGACCGGCGCACTGCACCTTGATGCCCTTGACGTGCGGCTGGCGCATCGCGGACTGGATGGCCTTGCGCATGGCACGACGGAAAGCAACGCGGTTAGCGAGCTGCTCGGCGATGGACTGAGCCACCAGCTGAGCGTTAGCGTCGATGTTCTTCACCTCGAGGATGTTGAGGGCAACCTGCTTGCCGGTCAGCTTCTCCAGCTGGCCACGGATGCGGTCGGCCTCGGAACCACGACGGCCGATCACAATACCCGGACGGGCAGTGTGGATGTCGACGCGGACGCGGTCGCGGGTGCGCTCGATGACTACATCGGCGATACCAGCGCGGTCAAGACCCTTGGAGAGGAACTCGCGGATCTTGATGTCCTCAGCGAGGTAGTCTGCATAGTTCTTGTCGGCGTACCAGTGGGACTTCCAGTCAGAAGTGATACCCAGCCGGAGGCCGTGGGGATGGATTTTCTGGCCCATGCTTAGGCACCTTCCTTCTGGCTCTCGACAACCACGGTGATGTGGCTGGTGCGCTTGCGAACTTGGAAAGCACGACCCTGGGCGCGCGGACGGATCCGGCGCATGGTCGGGCCTTCGTCTGCCCATGCCTGGGAGATCACCAGGGTCTTCGGGTCCAGACCAAAGTTGTTTTCTGCGTTAGCCGCGGCGGAAGCAACGACCTTCGCGACCGGCTCGGAAGCGCCCTGCGGGGCGTACTTCAGGATCGCGAGTGCTTCGGACACGGACTTGCCGCGGACCAGGTCCACGACACGGCGTGCCTTCATCGGGGAGACCCGGACGAAGCGCGCGGTAGCGCGGGCGGTAGTGATTTGGTCACTCATCGCTTACCTACGTCCCTTCTTGTCATCCTTGACGTGACCCTTGAAGGTCTTGGTCGGTGCGAACTCGCCCAGCTTGTGGCCCACCATGGAATCATCCACGAACACCGGCACGTGCTTACGACCGTCATGGACGGCGAAGGTGTGACCGATGAAATCAGGAAGAATGGTGGAACGACGAGACCAGGTCTTGATTACCTTCTTGGTACCGTTTTCGTTCTGAACATCCACCTTGTTGAGGAGGTGCTCATCGACGAACGGGCCCTTCTTCAGGCTACGTGGCATCTAAATTCCCTCCTCTTAACGCTTCTTGTTGGAACGACGACGGCGAACGATCATGTCGTTGCTGTAACGGTTCGGCTTGCGGGTACGAACTTCCTTCTTACCCCAAGGCGACACGGGGTGGCGACCACCAGAGGTGCGGCCTTCACCACCACCGTGCGGGTGGTCAACCGGGTTCATCACGACACCGCGGACGGTAGGACGCACGCCCTTCCAGCGCATGCGGCCGGCCTTACCCCAGCGGATGTTGATCTGATCCTGGTTTCCGACCTCGCCGATGGTGGCGCGGCAGCGCACATCCACGCGACGAATCTCGGAGGAGGGCATACGCAGCACGGCGTACTTTCCTTCCTTACCGAGCAGCTGGATCGAGGCACCAGCGGAACGAGCCAGCTTGGCACCAGCGCCCGGCTTCAGCTCCACGCAGTGAATGGTGGTACCGGTCGGGATGTTGCGCAGCGGCAGGTTGTTGCCGGGCTTGATATCAGCGTTGGGGCCGGATTCAACAATCGCGTGCTGCTTCAGATTCTTCGGCGCCACGATGTAGCGCTTCTCGCCATCGGCGTAGTGAAGCAGAGCGATGTTGGCGGTACGGTTCGGGTCGTACTCGATGTGAGCGACCTTGGCCGGAATACCGTCCTTGTCGTTACGACGGAAGTCAATCACGCGGTAACGACGCTTGTGTCCGCCGCCCTTGTGGCGAACGGTGATGTGACCGTGTACGTTACGGCCACCGGTCTTGCTCAGCGGGCGCAGCAGAGACTTCTCCGGGGTGGAACGAGTAATTTCCTCGAACTGGGAGACAGAGCTCTGACGGCGACCCGGCGTAGTCGGCTTGTACTTACGAATAGCCATACTTTCTCAGTCCTTAATGTCTCGACTCGCGGTTTACGCGGCCGAACCGCCGAAGATGTCGATTGCGTCGCTGCCTTCGCGCAGAGTCACGTAGGCGCGCTTGGTTGCCTTGCGCTGGCCGTAGCCGCCGGTGCGGGTGCGCTTACGCTTACCCTGACGGTTGGCGGTGTTGACGCGAGCCACCTTCACACCGAAGATCTCCTCGATGGCGTGACCGATAGCGCGCTTGTTGGCGCGGGGGTCAACGAGGAAGGTGTAGGTGTTCTGCTCCATCAACTCATACGACTTCTCGGAGACAACCGGAGCGATGATGATGTCGCGGGGATTGGCGATCTTAGCCATTACTTCTCCTCCTTCTCGACGCGCTGTGCGCGGGTCACGAAGGCGTTCAGTGCCTCAACCGAGAACACGACGTCGTCGGAGTACAACACATCGTAGGTGTTGAGCTGATCGGCGACGAGAGTGCGAACGTTCGGCAGGTTGTTGACGGACTTGCGCGCGGTGATGTCCTCGCGGGTCACGACAACTAGGATCTGGCGACGGTCGGTGAGACGCTCGAGGAAGCCCTTGGCCTTCTTGGTGGAAGGCACCTGGCCCGGCACGAGCTCGGAGACCACGTGAATGCGGTCGTGGCGAGCGCGGTCCGAGAGAGCGCCACGCAGAGCAGCGGCGATCATCTTCTTCGGGGTGCGCTGAGCGTAGTTACGCGGCTTGGGGCCGTGGACAATGCCGCCACCGGTCCAGTGCGGAGCACGGATCGAACCCTGGCGAGCACGGCCGGTGCCCTTCTGACGCCACGGCTTCTTACCACCGCCGCGGACCTCGCCGCGGGTCTTGGTGGAGTGAGTGCCCTGACGCTTAGCGGCGAGCTGTGCGTTCACGACCTGGTGCATCAGCGCAATGCTGGCCTCCTGGTCGAAGATGGATGCAGGCAGCTCAACCTGGCCGTCGGTGCCACCATCAGCGGTGTGGACGTCAAGCTTTAGATTGGTCATGCGTGTGCACCGCCCTTCACTGCGGTCTTAACGGTTACGATTCCACCGCGTACACCAGGGATAGCACCCTTGATGAGCAACAGGTTGGAATCGGCGTCGATCTTCTGAACCTTCAGGTTCTGGGTGGTGACGCGGTTGTTACCCATGCGCCCAGCCATGCGCTTGCCCTTGAAAACGCGACCCGGGGTAGCGCAGGCACCGATGCCACCGACGCGGCGGTGGGCGGCCTGGTTACCGTGGGCTGCGCCCTGGCCAGCAAAGCCGTGACGCTTCATACCGCCGGCGAAGCCGTGGCCCTTGGAGGTGCCGGTGACATCCACGAAGTCAATGCCTTCGAAGATCTCCACGGTCACGTCCTGGCCAACCTCATATCCGCTCACATCGTCGAGACGAATCTCGGTGAGGTGGCGGCGAGGGGTAACGCCAGCTTTCTTGAAGTGACCAGCGCCAGGCTTGTTCACCTTGCGAGGGTCGATGTCGCCATAGGCGATCTGGATGGCGTTGTAGCCATCGGTTTCAACGGTTCGGATCTGGGTAACCACGCAGGGCCCAGCCTCAACGACGGTCACCGGCACAACGCGGTTATCCTCGTCGAAGACCTGGGTCATGCCGAGCTTAGTACCCAGAATGCCCTTGATCTCTTGTTCACTCATTATCTATTCTCCGTGCCAAAAAGTTTCGTCGATCACTGAATGTTCACGTCGACGCTGGCCGGCAGATCGATGCGCATGAGGGCATCAACCGTCTTCGGCGTCGGGTCGAGGATATCGATCAGGCGCTTGTGCGTGCGCATCTCGAAGTGCTCGCGAGAGTCCTTGTACTTGTGGGGAGAACGAATAACGGCGTACACGTTCTTTTCAGTGGGCAGTGGCACAGGGCCGACAACACGGGCGCCTGTGCGGGTGACCGTCTCCACGATCTTGCGTGCAGACGCATCGATCGCCTCATGGTCATAGGCCTTGAGTCGAATGCGGATTTTTTGTCCCGCCACGCTAATCCTCTTCCTCGCTTGTCCCACATCGAATTCGAGTGGTGGGAATCGCTTTCATGTTCTCTATAACGTTGTCCGGCCGGTCAGTTGGGGCTGGTCGCAACGCCAGTGTTACTTGTCGGTTTCTCACAAAGTAGGAAAGAAAGTTGGGTGCATGATGCAAACATCACGCCCAGTGCTTTGTATCCCTACGTGCTAGTTCCGCACCCCCTGGTTCACACTGGGATGAGAGCGAGACAATGACCGTAGTTATCCAAGTTGGAAGGGATATATCATCCGGTTTCCATACTGCCGCTGTTTACTTACCATGCCCCTTCTTCGCGATCCGGTCTCCGCGCAACCTTGTGCGCGGACTCCATCTCACTATCGCGTGACTATGAAAAGCCTCGCGACAGAAGGTGGTTCATGCTTGCCCCACCAGCGCCAGCGCCCACTTATCCACCCTGCTAGAAGGCAGTTTTGTGACGCCGCCGTGTTAAGGCAACTCAAGTATTAAAACACAGCGTGGAAGATAAGCGCAAGTAGTTGCCGATTTTTCTTCTTCGTCGCGCTTGTGTGTTGACGCTACCCCTACCCCGCCACCACTCGGGACGACGGCGAGCGTTAGGCCGATGTAACGTTTCGTGATCCTGTATCGTTTCAGCCAACGTGTCGATCACTGCATCGGCGCGAGAGACTCCACTCCGTCAACAATTGTTCTTGGATGGCGGCGACACCACCACACTCCCCTTTCTTAACTGGGGCGTGGTCGCCACATCTGGGGCGCCGCTACCTCAGGGCCTCCCACGAAGAACCGGAGGGAGAGACCATGACCTGGGTGTACACCCCTCAGTTACTCAGAGAAGAGAAAACCGTGAAGACCTCCCGCTTTTTCGCCACTGTCGCCGCCGGCGTCATGGCCGCTGCCGCTGTATTCACCCCAGTCGCCGGTGCCACTACACACGCTGGCGATTCCATCTTGCTGAAGACCTCGGACGACAAGACCTTCGGCTGCACCCTCACTGACATCCGCGAGGATAACAACGGCCGGCCGTGGGGCGTCACTGCCGGGCACTGCTTCGAGGAAGCCGATGTGGTGTCCGTGAAGTCCGCCGGTGATGACCAGATGCTGGCCACCGATGCTGAACTTGCTGAGCTGAAGACCTTCTACGGCGAGAACAACCAGCTGCTGCCCCCGCAGGTACAGGACGTGGCAGTCTTCCCTCTCGCCCCAGGTGTGGACTATGACTCCACCACCATTCACTCCTACTCCCACCACCGCCCGATCTTGAGCGAGCTGGTGAAGGGCAATCCCTTCTACGATGCGTGGAACTCCCCGTGGGCGCTGGGCGAGCCTCAGGCCATCACCCCGGACCTTGTTGGACGCACTGCGTGCCAGGAGGGCGGTTCCTTGGGCCGCACGTGCGGTGTGATCGTGTACTCCGATCCCGACTCCTCCACCGTTGTGGCCGTGGTTCCCACCATCCAGGGCGACTCCGGTGGCCCGCTCCACGTGGCCGGCCCGGACGGCAAGCGCCACGTGATCGGCGCCCTGTCCGGCGGCACGGTCCTGCTGGTGAACTCTTTCTCCGACCCCAGCAGCTTCCCACTCTTCGGGTAGGGGTCACTCCCACCCAAGAGCACCACACACCCTCTACTACCCACACGGTAGTGGAGGGTTATCTGTTTTTCGGACACATTTAACGCCCACATGGGGCTAGATGAGAAATAGAGCGCTAAGGATCAGCCAATTCCTAATATGTGGGCTAAATATCATTTCGGTGGATATATTTATTTTATCGTTACGGAACTGATACCTGTCGTAGGATGCCAAACCAGCAGGTTAGGTCTATGATGGCGAGAGCGGCCTTATTTTACGAGTCCGCAGCATCGCCGGTCGCCGCCGCCCCTGTGAGAACAGAGGAGCAGCCCACCAATGAAGAATGGATTTCTTCGGTGAGTTCAGCGTCTGGCACAGAATCTTTCGATATTTTTACAAGGAGAATCTCTCATGGCTGAGAACGAGAAGAAGACCAGCACCGACATCGACGTTCAGAACGACTCCGCTTTGGACACCCAGCGCGGCCGCACCAGCATCGACGACGTGGTCGTTGCCAAGATCGCCGGCATTGCTGCCCGCGAGGTCTCCGGTGTGCACGATCTGGGCGGCGGCGCTGCCCGTATGGTCGGCGCTCTGCGTGACTCCTTCAATGCTGGCACCGACGTTCGCCAGGGCGTGGACGTTGAGGTTGGCGAGACCGAGGCTGCTGCCGACGTCGCCATCATCGCCGAGTACGGCGTAGCCATCCACGAGCTGGCTGAGGCTATCCGCCAGAACGTTATCGACGCCGTCGAGTCCATGACCGGACTGAAGGTCACCGAGGTCAACGTTGTGGTTCACGATGTGCACCTGCCCAAGGAGGACGACGAGGACGAGGAGGAGCAGGCCGCTCCTCGCGTTAACTAAACGCGTCTAAGAACCGACTGTTTTCAGCGTTCATACCTTCACTATGTCTCATACACCGCACCGTCTTGACCAGACTCACGCGGCAGAACTGAGCGATGTTCTCCTCGGAGTGGACGGGGTTGATTCCCTCCACTCCGGGCGATACGGGCAGATTGCGTTGCTGTTTCCCGGCGCCCGTTACCCGGGCCTGACTCAGCGCACGAACGATAACGACGACCAGCGACTAGAAATCCACATCGTGGTCACCAAGGATGCTCTCTCCGATCTGGAGGGCGTGGCACAGCGTTGCCGCGAGATCGCATCCACCTATGTCTCTGGCGCCATCGATGTCACCATCGCCGACGTCGCCGCGTAGCGGGTTCTCCCTTATACATCACTCAAGGGCCTGAACCCCTTTAAATCTCAACTTCAAGGACACATTCCATGAGTAAATTTGAACTCGGAATCGTCATTGGCCTCGCGCTTGCCTTCGCCGGCATTCTCGGTGGCTGGGGCGGTTTCTTCCTTGCGCTCGCGCTGGGCGCCCTCGGCGGCGTCCTCGGATCACACTTCAGTGGCGAGATCGATCTGCGACGCGCATTCGACTCCGTGAACAATCGCGGAAGGGGATAGCACGTGACGGCCCCCAGTACTACTGATGGCCGCGGCCGCACCCGCATCGACGAACGCGTCACCCGCACGATCATCTCCGAGGCGCTGGACACTGTTCCCGGAACGGTCAAGCTCGAACGCTTGGGCCGCCGCAGCTTCCCGCGCATCGACGCCATCGTGGACACCGAGTACCGCACAGTCTCTGTGGAGGCCTTCATCGCCTGCTCCTTCCCTGCCCCGGTGACCTCCGTGGCAGAGATGGCTCGCCGCGCGATCGCCGGCGCGGTGAAGACCTATCTCGACTACGACTGTGAATCAGTCTCCGTGGTCGTTGGCACCGTGGTGCGTGGCGAGCAGCCTCTGACATTGGAGCAGCTGCGTCAGTACGATCCGGTCCCCACCCCGGTGGAGATCGTCAATCGTCGCCCCGCCGAGCTTGATGCCATCACGACCTCAGACTTCTACCCCGGGGTGAAGGGCCGTGAGGTGAGCGTCGATAAGCGCAGCACAGCGCTGACAGACATTAAGGTTGCCGAACGGGCACCACTTCTGCCGATCGATGTCACGCCAAGTGCTACGCCTCGCCAGGTGACAAAGCCGCAGCGCCGTGAGGCCCTGAAGGTGACCGCGCCCAAGGGAGTAACAGCTGTGCCGGTGCGTGCGCCCAAGCGCGCCGCTCCGCACTCGCCGCGTGTGACGCCGCGTCGCGAAACCACGCCCGTGCGCGTCAATAGCGTCTCGGTTCGCTCGGCTCAACGGCCGCAGCCGATTCAACCTATCCGCCCATCGGCGCCGAAGCGCACACGCACAACTGCTGTGCAGGCACGGAAGCTGCCGGTGGTGGAGGTACGCAAGCCGAAGCCCATCGAGCCCTACCGCCCGAGCGCCCCGAAGCGGCCGCGCCTCATCGAACCGCGTCGTAACCCGCAAAAGCCCACTATTCGACCCGTGGTTAACCGCAGCGCGGTCTACCAGCCCAGCACAAAAAGGAGGTCCGCACGATGAAAGCACAACCCGCAGCACGCGGAGTAGCAATCTTCATCGGTCTGCTCCTCATCGCCGCTGGTGTCTGCGCCGGCCGAGAACTCTGGGTCCTGCTGTCTGACACTAACCAGACAAGCTGGATCGAGCCGGTTCTTAGCTATCTCCGCGATGTGGACCAGTGGGCAACGTGGATGTTTGCCGCCGCCGGCGCCTGCGCCGCCATCGCCCTGATCCTGTTGTTCATTGTGATCAAGCCCCGCCCCACCACGCACCTCGAATACAACTATGGGGACACCACCCTGCGTATTCGTCGCGTGGACTTCGCCCGGCTGCTCACCGCCACCGCCCTCGGAGTGCCCGGGGTGCGAGCTGCAGAGAGCACCGTGCGCAAGCGCAAGGCTGCCGTGCAGGTGCAAACGGACTTCGCCGACCAGGCCGCACTGGATAAGCTGCGCGCCGAAGAGGAAAAGCACGTCAATGCCATCGCTTCCAGCATGAACCTGAAGATCACCACCCACAACGACGGAAAGGAAAGCTAGATGACAACCCGCCTATCTTTCATCGACCGTCTCGTGGTGTTCATCGTGGCGCTCCTACTCGGCGCGCTCGCAGCACCATTTATTGGATCGCTCTTTGATGCCCAATGGGCACAAGACATCTTCGACAGGGTGAATGTATCCAATTGGCCCGACACCGTCGAAGGCACAGGCTGGATCATTGGTCTGGCTGTGACCATCGCAGTGGCGGTACTCATCGGCCTACCACTGGTGATCGCTAACCTACGCACCCACCGTTTCTCCCGCGGTATCGCCTCGCAGGATTCCGTGAGCGCAGCCGGGATTGGTTTGGGTGGCTCCGAGGATCTGCACGGACGCATCAGCGTCGAGGTCGCCGACCTTGCCGACGCTGCCGCCGATTCCATCGAATCCATCGATGGGGTGGAGCGCGTGCGCACCAAGGTGTATTTCGATCGCTCCGAACCGACCATGCAATTTAAGATCTTGGCCAAGCCAGCAGCGCTTCAGAGCGGACTCCTACAGGAACTCGACTCTGTCCGCCAGAGCCTAGACGAAGCTCTTCCGGAAACCAAGATCACGATCCGCTACGTCCTCGAGATGCTGCCCAACCAGCGGCGCATCTCAACCAATAGCACCGTGTAGGACTCTCACACGGCTGCCAGTAACCAGCACATCGCAGCACGCGCAGTTCTTCAAGCTACACCCCGTGCTACGCGCCCCTTCACTGATCTTTGGAGGGGCGCTCTTTCGTATAAAAAAAGGGGAGCTCTAGGGCATCGTTTCAACAGAAAACTCGGACGATCACTCCGTTGAACCACCTAAGGTCGCAGACACCCCAATCGCAGGGCATGTACAAGGAGGCGCCTAGACTCCGTGGTACAGCTGAGAGCCAAACAGTGTGCAGTGTATCTCGCCGCGGAACGCTTCAATGACTGGCACAGCGTAACGAAAGCACTCAATCCACTAGGGCTGGTCCCCGTCGTCTAGGCGCGCTCTCTACATCGCCCTACGTTTCGCACTGTGCGCCCCTCTTAGCGAAGAGCCACCGACCACAGGAGATCCACCGCCGAGTGAGCGTCTCGCCTGGAGCAGCGAGCACCCACGCGGAAGAAACACACCGACGGCTCTCTTCACACGCGTGGGGCACCGTGAAACAGCGAAACCACTACTATAACCGCCACCAGCAAGAGGGCATGAGAAAATCCCCCTAGGTAATTACCTAGGGGGATCAACTTCGCTTAGCCAAACAACGATGTGCTGACTAGTGCGGGAAGATCATTACTTGATGATCTTGGTAACACGACCAGCGCCCACGGTGCGGCCACCCTCACGGATAGCGAAGCGCAGACCCTCGTCCATGGCGACGGGCTGGATCAGCTCGACGGACATGTCAACGTTGTCGCCAGGCATAACCATCTCGACGCCGTCGGGGAGCTTCACAACACCGGTAACGTCGGTGGTGCGGAAGTAGAACTGCGGACGGTAGTTGTCGAAGAACGGGGTGTGGCGGCCGCCCTCGTCCTTGGACAGGACGTAGACGGAACCCTCGAACTGGGTGTGGGGGGTGTAGGCGCCCGGCTTGGCCACAATCTGGCCACGCTCGACGTCCTCGCGCTTGGTACCACGGAGAAGCAGACCACAGTTGTCGCCAGCCTCGGTGTAGTCCATCATCTTGCGGAACATCTCGATACCGGTGACGGTGGTCTTCTGGGACTTCTCGCGGATACCCAGGATCTCGACCTCGTCGTTGACGTTCAGCTGGCCACGCTCCACACGACCGGTAACCACGGTGCCGCGGCCGGTGATGGTGAAGATGTCCTCGATCGGCATCAGGAAGGGCTTGTCGGTCTCACGGACCGGATCCGGGATGAAGTCATCGCAGGCCTGCATGAGCTCGGCAATGGAGTCAACCCACTTCTGGTCGCCCTCGAGAGCCTTCAGAGCGGAGATGTGAACGATGGGAGCTTCCTCGTCGTACTCCTGGTCGGCCAGCAGCTCGCGGACCTCCATCTCGACGAGCTCGACGATTTCCTCGTCATCCACCATGTCGCACTTGTTCAGTGCAACGAGGATGGAGGGCACACCCACCTGACGGGCGAGAAGCACGTGCTCACGGGTCTGCGGCATGGGGCCGTCGGTAGCGGCAACCACGAGGATTGCGCCGTCCATCTGAGCAGCGCCGGTAATCATGTTCTTGATGTAGTCGGCGTGGCCGGGGGCGTCCACGTGTGCGTAGTGGCGCTTCTCGGTCTCGTACTCAACGTGAGAAACGTTAATGGTAATACCGCGCTCGCGCTCCTCGGGGGCGTTGTCAATCGCCTCGAAAGCGGAAGCCTCGTTCAGGTCCGGGAACTTCTCGGCCAGAACCTTGGTGATGGCTGCGGTGGTGGTGGTCTTACCGTGGTCAACGTGACCAATGGTACCAATGTTTACGTGCGGCTTAGTACGCTCGAACTTAGCCTTTGCCACTTCTGTGTCCTCCTGGACTTCGCGGTGGCTACGACTCTCGCAGCCACAAGTTGTTAGCTATGACCCCCTAGGGTACACGCGGTTGCATTCGCCTAGGAAGATATAGCGGGACATTTATTGCCAGTTACAAGATAATAGGTGTGGTGATGGCAGATTTCAAACCATCATCACTTCCCTATCGGGCCTGCCAGCACCCTGCACCCTTTCCTTTATGGATGGGGCCACGAATGCTAGCGAGCCTGTGCAGGTAACGGCCTGCTCAACGGGGATCTGCGAGCGCGGTCGCACTCTCCCGCTCAGCGGGCCGCTACCTGCCGTTCCCAGCGAGGTCTGGCATGCACCTCGCGAGGAACCGAGCTGGCGGTGTTTAGGCGCCGGTGCGCTCAGCGATGATGTCCTGCGCCACGTTGGTGGGAACCTCAGCGTAGGAATCGAAGATCATGGTGTAGTTTGCACGACCCTGGGTCTTCGAACGGAGGTCACCAACGTAACCAAACATCTGGGACAGCGGAACCAGTGCCTTGACGACCTTCGCGCCGGAGCGGTCGTCCATGGACTGAACCTGGCCACGGCGGGAGTTGATGTCGCCAATAACCTCGCCCATGTACTCCTCGGGGGTGATGACCTCGACGGCCATCAGCGGCTCGAGCAGGGCGGGCTTTGCCTTGGCCACGGCTTCCTTCAGCGCCTGGGAACCGGCGAGCTTGAAGGCCATTTCGGAGGAGTCAACCTCGTGGTACTGGCCGTCGAGCAGGGTTGCCTTGATGTTCACCAGCGGGAAGCCGGCGAGGTAACCGTACTGCATGGCGTCCTGGATACCGGCGTCCACGGAAGGGATGTACTCCTTCGGGATGCGGCCACCGGTGACCTGGTTGTCGAATGCGTAGGTTGCGGACTCGCCCTCTTCGAGCTCCTCAGCATCGGGTGCATAAGGCTCGATGGAGAGGATGACCTTCGCGAACTGACCGGAACCACCGGTCTGCTTCTTGTGGGTGTACTCGAGCTTCTCCACGGGCTTGCGGATAGTCTCGCGGTAGGCCACCTGCGGAGCACCAACGTTAGCCTCGACCTTGAACTCGCGCTTCATGCGGTCAACCAGCACGTCGAGGTGGAGCTCGCCCATACCGCCGATGACGGTCTGGCCGGACTCCTCGTCCAGGTTCACGGTGAAGGTCGGGTCCTCTTCGGCCAGCTTCTGGATAGCGGTACCCAGCTTCTCCTGGTCAGCCTTGGACTTCGGCTCGATAGCCACCTGGATCACGGGATCCGGGAAGTCCATGGACTCGAGGATGATCGGCTCGTTGGCGTTACAGAGAGTGTCACCGGTGGTGGTCTCCTTCAGGCCAATGAACGCGTAGATGTTACCAGCGTGCGCCTTCTCAACAGGGTTCTCCTTGTTGGCGTGCATCTGGAACATCTTACCGATGCGCTCCTTGCGGTCCTTGGTGGAGTTCAGGACCTGCTCGCCCGGTTCAGCGGTACCGGAGTACACGCGGATGAAGGTGAGCTTACCGAAGAACGGGTGCGCTGCGATCTTGAAGGCAAGTGCGGACAGCGGAGCCTCGTCGGAGGGCTTGCGGGTCAGCTTGACCTCTTCCTCGCCCACCTTGTGGCCCACGACCTCGCCCACGTCGAGCGGGTTCGGCAGGAAGTCGACGACAGCGTCGAGCAGCGGCTGGACACCCTTGTTGCGGTAAGCGGTACCGCAGTACACGGGGTAGATCTCAGAGTTGACGGTCATCTTGCGGATGGCGCCCTTGATCTCGTCCATAGTCAGCTCTTCGCCACCGAAGTACTTCTCCATGAGCTCTTCGTCGGACTCGGCTACGGCTTCGAGCAGCTTCTCGTGGTACTCTTCAGCCTTCTCCTGCAGCTCGGCCGGGATTTCCTCCACGGTAGCCTCGGTACCGATGTCGGTCTTGCCACGCCACGTGAGGGCCTTCATCTCGAGCAGGTCGACAACGCCGTCGAAGTCGTCCTCAGCACCGATCGGAAGCTGCATCACGAGCGGCTTCGCGTTCAAGCGGTCCACGATGGTCTGGACGGTGAAGTAGAAGTCCGCACCCATCTTGTCCATCTTGTTGACGAAGCAGATACGCGGAACGTCGTACTTCGCAGCCTGACGCCACACCTGCTCGGACTGCGGCTCAACGCCTTCCTTGCCGTCGAACACGGCAACAGCACCGTCGAGCACGCGCAGGGAGCGCTCCACCTCAACGGTGAAGTCAACGTGACCCGGGGTGTCGATGATGTTGATCTGGTTACCCTCCCAGAAGCAGGTCACTGCTGCGGAGGTAATGGTGATGCCGCGTTCCTTCTCCTGCTCCATCCAGTCAGTGGTGGAGGCACCGTCGTGGGTCTCGCCGACCTTACGGTTAATACCGGTGTAGTAGAGAATACGTTCGGTGGTGGTGGTTTTACCGGCATCGATGTGGGCCATGATGCCGATGTTGCGGACCTTCTTCAGATCCTTAAGCACTTCTTGTGCCACAGTAAATCCCCAATTGTTGGTTGGTGTAGGCCGCCAAATGGCGCCCTTGTGGATACAGTTGTCTCATTCACAGCTAGCCGCGCGATGGATTATCGCGTAGTAGCTTGTCGACGCCATCTCCATGGCGGCTCATCGCCCGTGCCGACCGAGAGCGCCCGCACCAGTGGGATGCGCTGCATCCACTGGCGGAACGCCGATCTAGCAGGGCACAAAAACTGACACTACCAGCGGTAGTGGGCGAATGCGCGGTTAGCTTCAGCCATCTTGTGGGTGTCCTCGCGGCGCTTCACGGAAGCACCGAGGCCGTTAGCGGCATCGAGGATCTCGTTGGCGAGACGATCAACCATCGTGTGCTCGCGACGCTGACGGGTGAAGGTCACCATCCAGCGGAGTGCGAGGGTGGTTGCACGGCCGGGACGAACCTCAACCGGAACCTGGTAGGTAGCGCCACCCACGCGGCGGGAGCGAACCTCAAGGTCGGGCTTGATGTTGCCAATAGCCTTCTCCAAGGTGCCAACCGGATCGGTACCGGTCTTTTCCTTGCAGATCTCAAGAGCGCTGTAGACGATGCGCTCGGCGGTGGACTTCTTGCCGTCAAGCAGGACCTTGTTGATCAGCTGAGTGACGAGCTCGGAGTTGTAAATCGGGTCCTTAACTACAGGACGTACAGGTGCCTTGCCCTTACGCATGTTTTACTTCTCCTTCTTCGCACCGTAGCGGGAACGTGCCTGCTTGCGATCCTTCACACCCTGGGTGTCAAGTGCGCCACGCACGATCTTGTATCGAACACCGGGGAGGTCCTTCACACGACCACCGCGCACGAGCACCATGGAGTGCTCCTGCAGGTTGTGCCCCTCGCCCGGAATGTAGGCGGACACTTCGATACCGGAGGTCAGACGAACACGAGCGACCTTACGGAGCGCGGAGTTCGGCTTCTTCGGGGCGACGGTGTACACACGGGTGCACACGCCACGGCGCTGCGGAGAGCCCTTAAGAGCCGCGGTCTTCACCTTTGCGGTCTTATCATGGCGGCCCTTGCGGACCAGCTGCTGAATAGTTGGCATGAACTTCTTTCTGTATCTAACTAGCGCGTCGAATAGGCAGCTACCTGGATTCCCTTGGTGAGGCTATGGTGCTGGAGCTACTCCACGAGGGCATCGCCCGCAATCGTCCTCGACGACGGCAGGGTAGTCCCTCAGTGAACACAGCAGGTCTCGGACCTACCGCGCTCTCTACGTAGTCTTCGGGTGTTCTCTTGTATGTCTTGCACTCACAGCACTGACACAGCAAGCACCGGCATTCAAGACACGGCAAACCCAGTCAGCCGCTCTCGCTGGCCTACTGGGTGGTGAATCGAGGCTGGTTCTCGCAGCACACAGGCACTGTGGTGGCAAGCCGCCCAAAAAATCTTTTTCAAGCTTGCACGAGTATAGTTCACCGGATCCCCACGATCAAGCGCCCCACCTGCGCAATCACGTCGGAGCTCTTCTCCCGAGAACTAATACACCTCTCAAATGAAAACTCTTTTATATAGTGTCTACTAATGCTAGGCTTCGCTTATGTACGCAAGCGTGGCCTCAGTCCCCGAGCTTGTCTCTCGCGTGAACTCCGAGCTCACAGCCTCCGACCCCGAGCTGCGGGCGAGCAGTGTTTTCCGTCTTGAACATGGCACTCGCCTACCAGATAGCGCGATTGTATATTCCAACCGCTACCTTCTTGTGCGGGTTGGCCGCGGCTTCGGCGCATGCTCCGTTCCAGATCATTGCCCTCTCGACGACGCCATCGGGTTCTCAGGCGCTCCATTGTCGATGGTTCTGGCCTCAGACATAGCAGCACTTCGAATAGCCGCTGTGGATGCCTACCTCGCGGATCGCTCTCCTTTCGCTTCCGATCTCAGCTGCACTCGTATCACCCTTCCCGCAGGTACACCTTGGGAGCGAGCTCAAGCCCGCGATAACGCCATCGTTTCCTTAGCCGCTTGCTCTCCTGGCCAACGAGTCGGCGTGGTGGGGGTTGTCACTCCCCTCGTTCGTGCCCTCATTGATCAGGGTTGCACAGTTGTCTTAGCCGACCGTGGGATATCAACATGCCTAGGGATGAAGGTCCATGACGAGGGTGAAGATGTTGTGCATGAGGTAGACACCATGATTGTCACGGGAATGACCCTTGTCGACGGCTCGTTCGACCGAATCCGCACTCGATGCATCCGCCTCGGTATCCCCCTGCTTGTCTACGCCCAGAGCGGGGCGGCCATCGTACGCGAGTTCATTGGTTCCGGCGTCACATCTCTTAACGCTGAGCCATTCCCGTTTTCCCAATTCAGTGCAGAATCAAGCACGATTTTCCAATACACCGCAGGCACTAACCACGCATCTCCTCTGACGTAACGGATACGTACCGCTATGAACTCACATTTTTCCCAACAGCCACAGATGAATGACAGGCGCATGTTTATGGCCATTTGGCCTCTCCTTGGCGCCGGCGCCCTTGGGCTCATTCCCTTCACCATTTTCAGCAACTTTCTCGTTGATATTGCCGCCGTCGCAGAGACAGATGCGCCTCGGATCGGAGCACTGCGCGGGTTGGGTGGAGTTTCGGCTCTGTTGGTCGGCCTAGCCTTCGCTCCTCTCATCGATAGGATGTCGCGGCGCGCCATCGCGTCTTTATCCTTGCTTGCCTTAGCTGCTGCGTGTGTAGCCGCTGCTTACGGTGAAGTGTCGACGTGGATCGTATTCTGTCTCGTCGTTGGTGCAGCTACCTCTACGCTGAACCCTGCCATTGGCGCGATGGCTGCCGATAGTTTTGAGGATGAGGCATCATCGGGACGAGCCGCAACCATGGTCTCTGCCTGTATGACACTCACCGCGATGCTGGCCGCTCCGGTTCTTGCCGGTCCAGCATTGCTCTGGGGATGGCGAGGGGATGTTATCGCCACGGCGGTGCTATGCATGGTTGTAGCGATCTTCTTTTGGCGTACCCCTCGTTTTGATACTAACGGCACCGCGAACCAACGGCCGAGTTACCGGGAAGGTTTTGTACAGGCCGCCTCCATCCCGGCAGTGCTTCCCCTCCTAGCTATTTCACTTTTGCGAACAGCTGTATTTATGGGGCAGCTGTCCTATGTAGCCGTGTACTACGACGAGACTTTCGGCGTGGGTCCTGGGATATTTTCCTTTGTGTGGACAACCAGTGGGCTTTTCTTCTTCATGGGTAATTGGTGCGGCGGCAAGCTACTTGCTTCAATCACCAACTACCGCACAGCGATGTACCTGTTATTAGCCGCCTGCGGGGTAGCCGTAGCCTCGATCATCCTTCTCTTCTACGCCCCGCATATTGCGATTGCAGTGGCGATGACAGGCATGACCGCCGCAGCTCACGCAGTCATCGCAGCGTGCATCACCACCCTGCTGGTTCGGCAGGCTCAAGGTCACCGCGGCACAATCCTTGCACTCAATGGAGCTGGACAAAGCATCGGCGTGTTCGGCGGTGCAGCCATCGCCGGCGCAGGCCTATACGTGGGCGACTGGCATGGGATGGGCCTAACTCTAGGGTGCGTGACCATTCTTGCTGGGATCTTCGGGGCTTATGCTCTTCGTCATATCGATTCCACCCGCATCGGCTAAGGCAGAATCACATGCGCTGCTATAAAGATGGTCTCACATTGCTATCGGATCCCGCGCTCGTAAGTGTTGCGCCTGGGTTGTATGCGCTTCGATTCGAGCTGTTAAAAGCAGCCTGCGCGCACCGAGCCGTCACTGAACTCCTTCGCGCTGGCACTATTCATCCTGGCGCTACTGTGATCGATTCCTCCAGCGGCCTCTACGCCCTCGCCCTAGGTCTTGCATGCCGGCGAGAGAATGTGCAGTGCTACATCGTAGGTTCCACCTCGATAGATCCCTGCATCGCAGCACAACTGCGGCTTCTCGGGGTTGCGCTGGAGACCATGCCTCCCACTGACTCCCTTAGCCAGGATCAGAATCGGCGTGTCGCTCGGATCCACGACTTGTTAGCCGAGCATCCTGGATGGCACTGGATGCAGCAGTACCACTCGGTTGTCCATGCGCTTGGTTACGAAAAGATTGGCAGCGACTTAGCTGAAACGCTGGGGAGTAGCCACTCATCGTTGAGCCTCGTGTGCCCAGTGGGAACCGGCGCATCCAGCGCTGGGCTATACAGTGGACTATCCTGCGGTGATCTTGAGATCACGATGGTGGCTGTGGAGCCTTTCGGCAGCGTGAGTTTCGGCTCCGAGCATATTGCCGATCCAGCCATGCTGATCGCCGGCATTGGCAGCTCTATCGCGTTCGGCAATATTCGCCACGATATTTTCGACGCAGTGCATTGGGTGAGCTCTGAGGTTGCCGCATCCGGATGTAGCAATCTCCTGCAGCACACCGGACTCTTTGTGGGCTTGAGTAGCGGCGCCGCCTACGTGGCCGCTGAGTACGAGCATGCCGCGGGCTCACCACGGGCTGATCATGCAACCGTCTTTCTCTGCCCAGACACGGGCCATCGTTATGTCGAGAGCATTATGGGTCACAATTGTGTCTCATCCAGCCCTCACGTGGCTCTACCTCGCCCCCACCTACTCGACCGCGCGTCTGCTCGCCCCAAGATTGCTCTTCCCTGGAGTAGGTGCTCATTGCGTTGAGGATGGCGGGCACTTCAGAGTAACCACACGATCGCACAAGGGTAGTGGCAGATCATTCGGATGCGACGGCGAATGGATTGGAACACATCTAGAAACTCATAGATGCAGACTTGACGTTAATGACGCCCGCATAGCAGTCAACACGGCGGTTCGACATGGATGGCGCTTTCTCTCGGGGTCGGCTATCGGCTAGCGCCGTTGTGAGGGGCGAGCAGCGTGCCACGCCTGTACCTCGGCCGCGTCCCATAGGGTGTAGCGGCCTAGGTGTGCTACAGGCTTGGGGGCGGAGGCTTGGCCGCGCGATGCGTAGGTGGTCCAGGTGGAGCGTGATATGCCGCAGTGGGCGGCGCATTGCTCGGCTGGCCATAGCTCGCGGCCGGTATCGGTGTCGATGATGGTGGGGTTCATGGGCGGCCTAGCTTCCGGTCAATCTTTTCAGTTTCGATCGCCATCCACATCGACACGATGAATCCACCGGCGACGGGTAGCCAGTATCCGAGTTCAGCCTTGGTAGAGACGAGTATTCCAGCTATCCCTAGGTAGGCGGCGATGATGATGTAGGGCATGTGGTGCTCCTTTCTGTCCCCTAGTATAAGGGGGTGGGCGCTGGGGCTATGCGCCTTATAGCCCCAGCAGCCTATTGTTGCTCCTTCCGTTTGTATTTTCGCTCTTTAATCTTGATCGTAGGTGTTGGATCCCATCTTTCCTCGCCGCTGAGACCGGCTGCAGACTAAGAGGACAACTTGGTCTTCAATTCCTCGAGGCCCTTCACAGACAGTGGCGAGGCCGGATCTACCAGCGGATAATCCAGAGTAACCACACGATCGTTCTTGGTTGCCGCAAGGTCCTCGGAACCGCGCACATCCCCAAAGGTCGACATAATCTCCTCCGAAGTCCCCGCGGTGTGGAGCAGGGCAATATAATCAGGGTTTTTCTCTAGAATGTCTTCGATAGAGACATCACTGACACGCTCGGAATTATCTTCGTAAACGTTTTTCATGCCTAAGGCGTCCAGCTGAGCTTGCGCCATGCTGGTGTTTCCGTAGACAGATATCGTTCCGGTATCTCCTGGGGTGATAAAGACCATCGCCGCCGTGGCCCCGGAAAGGTCACCGGGGTTGGCATCTTTTAGCTCACTCACCTTCTCTTTGAGTTCGACGCCGAGTTTCTCTGCCTGGGAGGCGACGTCGAAAAGCTGGCCGAAACGATCGATCTCTTCGGTGACATCGTCGAAGCTCGCGCGCTCTTTAGCAGTACCGGCGCAGTAGGAGGCTGGAATGTAGACGGGTACACCTGATGCCTCGACCTTTTCCATGTCCACGCCAGATTCATAACCGATAAGCAGGTCGGGTTTGACCTCGAGAAGGGACTCTGTGGAGAGGGTCGAGTGGCCATGCCCGGCATCCGTGCTTTCCAGCACTGGCAGCCCATCAATCTTCTTCGCATCCTCGGTGTCATAGATGCTGGTGTCGATGGTGCCCGAACGAGCCACCACTCGATCAAGAAGATCCAGATCAGCCAGCTGGGAAGCGCCCACCGCGTTGAGGAACACTACGCGCTCTGGCGCCTTATCCAGCGTGATGGTGCGGCCACAGCTATCCACAGACACACCGTCGGAGCCGGCGGAGGACTTGGAGGCATCGCGCTTGGCGCTTTCCACGTCTCCCCCAGAGCAGGCAGAGAAGGCGCAACAACCGACGAGCAGAAGGGCGGAAAGAGTTTTCTTCATAGAGATGTCCTTTCTGGACTAAAACATGGGGTCGCCTACGACGACGGGGTAGGTTTACCCGAGCGGAATAGAAGATAGTTGTGACCGTTGTGCTTAACCACGGAGGCTTCGACGCGATAAATCTCGCTCACCCGCTCCGCCGTGAGTACCTCAGCGGGTGTCCCATACGCCACCACTTCCCCGCGATGAAGCAAGATGAGGCGATCGCAAAACTGGGAAGCCAGGTTGAGGTCGTGGAGCACCAGCGTGGTGGTGAGGTGGAGACGGCGTACCAGCTCAAGGATTCGGTATTGGTGGTGCACATCGAGGTGATTAGTTGGCTCGTCCAGAAGCAAGTGATCTGCAGCTTGGACGATGGCGCGGGCTATGAGCACCCGTTGAAACTCTCCACCGGACAGTTCATGCGTCAGCCGGTCCGCCACATGCTGCAGATCGACTCGCTCCAAGGCCTCCTCTACCCGCGCCGCATCCTCAGTGCTTCCGTAGCGCAGCGCGCCGCTGTGGCCGAGCATTCCCAACGCCACGCTGTCACGCACGGTCAGGGGCAAGGTCGCCTCTGAGTGTTGAGCCACTACCGAGATGCAGCGAGCGATCTCTCGACGACTGAGCTCTTCGACCGAGCGACCATCTACGATCACCGTCCCCTCATCCGGAATTACAGCCCGATACAACACGTTGAGAAAGGTGGTTTTGCCGGCACCATTGGGGCCGATAATGCCAGTGATACAGCCGTCTGGTAAGGAGGATGAGACATCGTGCAGGATAGTTCGTCCGAGCCGCGACACCCGAATGTGTGATGCTGTCATCATGTCCGGATTTCCTCCTTGATTAAGGCATCCTGCGCGTGAGCATCACCAACATGGGGGCTCCGAGCAGGGCGGTGATAATGCCAATAGGGATCTCCACCGGCGCGAGCACTGTGCGCGCTACCGTATCGGTGGCCAGCAAAAACAGTGCAGAAGCGAGAGCGGTACCGGGTATGAGCGGGCGATGAGAATAGCCCACGATCGGACGCATGATGTGTGGGATAACCAAGCCGATAAAGCCGATCCCGCCAGTGTGAGCCACGGCCACACCGATCGCCAACGACACCGGAACCAGCACACACGCCCGCATCACGGCGGGGTTGACCCCAATGGTCACGCAGGTGTGATCGCCCGATGCCAATGCATCCAGATAGGGTCCTGCGATCCACAGCCCAACGCTGAGGACCACTGCGATGAGCAGCAATACGAGGGATTGTCCCAGTGTCGGTCGGGTGAGTGAACCTAAACCCCAAAACACCACAGACTGGGCTGTTTCAGCGTCGTTGGCGCTGACGATGATGAGGTTGGTTGCTGCTTGGAAGGCGAAGCCTATGGCCACGCCTGCGAGAACCAACCGCAGGGTGGAACGGGAACCCTGAGCCCCTAGCCAGAGTACGAGAGCTGTGGCTATGATTGCCCCGCTAAAAGCAGAGAAGCTCACTGCTAGCGCGCTACTGACTCCGACGAGCACAATAGAAGTAGCCGCGCCAGCAGAGGCCCCTGAGCTAATTCCCAGAACATAGGGTTCTGCGAGCGGGTTTCGGATCGTCGCTTGCATGGCTACACCTGCAACCCCGAGGATGCAGCCAACAGCGATAGCGGCAACTATCCTCGGAACGCGGTTGAGCCAAATGATGGCAACCACCGTAGGATCCCATTCCGCCGCATCCCCCACACCCAACACCTTGAGAGCCAAGATAGAAAGAGCCTCGGAAAAGGGCACTGCCGCAGCGCCATACCCCAAGCTGAGCGGGGGCGCGAGAATAAGCCCCACGAGCAGTACCGCTATCGGCAGCCGCGGTGAGGGGCTTGGTTTCAAGCGTTTAAGTTGTGCGCGTGTGACAGCCACATAGTCTCACTTCTATGAAGGTCGACGCCATGCACGCTCCACCTTCACATGAGTAGAAGGTCCTGCACCGCCATCGAGCAAAAGTACGAGGTTCATTTGAGCTAAGGGTAGCCCCACCTTCTCCTTTTATCAATACCCATTTTCAATATGCGCCCTGCCTCAGACACGGGTGAGCGGCATAAAAATATCCGCCTAGGTCGTGGCCTAGGCGGAGTGCGCATACAGGTATCTAACTATCCGTGGTTGTGCACTTCTTCAGCTGGTCGGCTAGCGCGGTGAGCGCTTCCTGCCCAGACTCGTAGGTGCCATCGGTGGGCTTAACCATAATCGCGATCGGCAGATCCTTATTGTCCGGGCCCGTCACGATTCCAAATTGGCGGACTAGGTAGCGGCCGGAATCATCCGGGCCCCAACCGCCTTTGAAGTGTGGATTCGGCATCGTGGCCAAGCCATAAGGCTGATGCTGGGAGCTATCGCCCATGGCCTCATAGGTGGTTTCCGCACCATCGAGGCTGGGCAGGCTGGCAGCGAAGCGCACCTGATCCTTCAAGGCCCATTCGGTTTGGCCATAGGGGGTGAAATAGCCCAGGTGGAAGGCGTTGTAGTCGGTGACGGTGTCTCCGCCATCGCGCAGCACCTCGTTGGCGGCTAGCGCCGCATCTTCCCCACCGCCAATGGCGTTCCAGAGCATATCGGCGGCATCATTGTCCGATACCGCGATGGCGGCTTCAACCACGCTGGGATCCGCCACACCAGCCCGGTCCGCGGCAATCGCGATGGCCACCTTCGAGGTGGACCACGCGGAACCCGAGGTGAGGTTGCCGTGCACTGAGCCATCCACGGCGATTCCCATGGGGCCGTACTGTTCTTCGAGCCGAGAGACGGCGTCGTCAAGCGCAGCGTGATCGATGTGGGGTATTGACTCAGCCGTAGAAGTGGAGGCCTCCTGTTGCATAGAGCTTCCCTCCGAGCTCGAGGGGCCTGAGCCCGAACCGATGGTGCAACCCGCAAGCGCGCAGGTGGCGACCACGACGACGCCGCCGCGTAACGGCTTTAGAAATCTCATGCTCCACCTTGGTGTGTGACGTTGAACGTTGGTTCAAGCTTAGCCCCATGTGCACTAGAACACACCACAGCCCTCCTACCTCCAGTTGCCGCGCCTTTTATTCGACTGTGGCGGGTATGGCTCCTCTCCCACTTTGAGGAGCCATTCCCTAGCCGAACTATGTGGCGGGGCCTAGACGGTAGAAGGGCTGATGAAGGGGCAGACCGAGGGGTGAACTACGCGTGGTAGTTCGTATCCTCCAGCGGCACGCTCGCGCCGGTGAACTCCTGGTACGCGCCGTCCGGATCGTAGATCGCATCACCGAAGGGCGAGATGGAGTACGCCGGGCTGCTGGCAGCCTCGGTGGGCTTGACCGCGATGTTGCGGTAGCGCGAGATACCGGTACCGGCCGGGATCAGCTTACCGATGATCACGTTCTCCTTGAGACCAATGAGCTTATCCGAACGCTTGTTGATAGCAGCGTCGGTGAGCACACGGGTGGTCTCCTGGAAGGACGCGGCGGACAGCCACGACTCGGTAGCCAGCGAGGCCTTGGTGATACCCATGATCTCGCTGCGGAGCTGCGCAGCCTCGCCACCGGACTTGCGGGCCTCGAGGTTGGCGGCCTTCGCCTCCGAGAGATCCACCAGGGTACCGGGCAGGAACTCCGTGGAGCCGGACTCGATCACGGTACCGCGACGCAGCATCTGGCGGATGATGATCTCGATGTGCTTATCGTGGATCGCCACACCCTGAGTGCGGTACACGGCCTGCACCTCATCGATGAGGTGCTTTTCGACACCACGTCGACCCAAGTGCTCCAGCACATCATGCGGATCAGCCGGGCCGCGCAGCAGGCGCTGACCCACCTCCACATGATCACCCTCGCGCAGAGTGCGCTCAATGGTGGCCTGCGGGTTGGACTCCATGGGCACGCGAACCTGAGCCAGGCCCTGACGCTTGGAGAGCTTCTCGTAGACCACATCATCGGAGCCGTCATCCGGCACGATGGTGAGGGTGTAGAAGTTTCCGGTGTCCTCCAGCTTCACCGAACCCGCAACCGAGGCGATCGGGGCGCGGTTCTTGGGCACGCGGGCCTCGAAGAGCTCCTGCACACGGGGCAGGCCACCGGTGATGTCGCCACCGACACCACCCTGGTGGAAGGTACGCATGGTCAGCTGGGTACCCGGCTCACCAATCGACTGGGCGGCGATAATACCGACGGCTTCGCCGATCTCCACCTGCTTACCGGTGGCCATGGACTTGCCGTAGCACTTGGCGCACACGCCGGCAGGGGTTTCACAGGTAAGCACCGAGCGGAGCTTGATTACCTGCACACCAGCGTTGATGAGGGTGTTTACTTCCTCCTCACCAATGTAGGTACCGGCGGGCAGCACAACCTCGCCCTCGTCGGTGGCGGCATCAGCTGCCAGCACGCGACCGTAGACGCTGGTCTCGTTCAGCGGATCCGGGGTGTAGCCGGTGATCTCGCCGTCGGCATCGGTGATCGGCTCGGAGATGGCCACGCGGATACCCTGACGGGTCTCACAGTCATCCTCGCGCACAATCACGTCCTGGGCCACGTCCACCAGACGACGGGTCAGGTAACCCGAGTCGGCGGTACGCAGCGCGGTATCGGCCAGACCCTTACGGGAACCGTGCGAGTTGTTGAAGTACTCGAGCACCGACAAGCCCTCGCGGAAGGAGGTCTTGATCGGGCGGGTGATGTAATCACCCTTGGAGTTCACAACCATGCCCTTCATACCGGCCAGGGTCCAGATCTGACGCATGTTACCGGCTGCGCCCGACTTCACGATCATCGGAATCGGGTTCTCGTCCGGGTAGAGATCCTCCACGGCCTGACCCACGGTGTCGGTGGCATCCTTCCACAGCTCCACCAGGCGGTCATAGCGCTCACGCGGGGTGAGAGCACCCTTCTCCCAGTACTTCTTCTCGATCTCACGGGCCGAGGCCTCGTAGCGCTCGAGAATCTCGTGCTTGTTCGGAAGCACCAGCACGTCGGACATGGTGATGGTCACGCCAGAGCGGGTAGCCCAGTAGAAACCGGCGTCCTTCATCTTGTCCATGGTCTGGGCCACGGTGATCATCGGGTACTTGGCGGCGAGATCATTAATCACATCGCCCAGCATGATCTTGTCCTGGCCGCCACCCTTACGCACCATGATGCCTTCAAGGTACGGGTAGTTCCACGGCAGCAGCTCGTTGAACATGATGCGACCCAGCGTGGTGTGGGCAGTCCACACCTGGCCGGGCTGCCAGCCCTCGGGGAAGTGCTCCGCCTCGATCTCCGCGGTCGGACGCAGGTGCGAGATACGCACCTTGATCGGCGCCTGCAGGCCCAGCACGCCACGGTCGCGGGCCATGATGGCCTCGGCGTAGGAGGAGTACACGCCCTGCTCCGGACCCTCTTCCGTGGCGGGGCTGTAGGCCCCCTCGCCACCGAGCTGATCCGGGGTCTTTTCCAGGGTCAGGTAGTACAGGCCAGTCACCATGTCCAGACGCGGCATAGCCAGCGGCTTACCGGAGGCCGGGGACAGGATGTTGTTGGAAGCGAGCATCAGGATGCGGGCCTCAGCCTGGGCCTCGGCGGACAGCGGCAGGTGGACTGCCATCTGGTCACCGTCGAAGTCAGCGTTGAACGCCTCACAGGCCAGCGGATGCAGCTGAATAGCCTTACCCTCCACGAGCACCGGCTCGAAGGCCTGAATACCCAGGCGGTGCAGGGTAGGTGCACGGTTGAGCATCACCGGGTGCTCCGAGATGGCCTCTTCCAGCACATCCCACACCTCGGGGCGCTGACGCTCCACCATGCGCTTGGCGGACTTGATGTTCTGGGCGTAGTCGTGCTCCACCAGACGCTTCATCACGAAGGGCTTGAACAGCTCCAGGGCCATGAGCTTGGGCAGACCACACTCGTGCAGCTTCAGCTGCGGGCCCACGATAATCACGGAACGACCCGAGTAGTCGACACGCTTACCCAGCAGGTTCTGACGGAAGCGGCCCTGCTTACCCTTGAGCAGGTCAGACAGCGACTTCAGCGGGCGGTTGCCCGGGCCGGTGACCGGACGGCCGCGACGGCCGTTGTCGAAGAGCGCGTCCACGGACTCCTGCAGCATGCGCTTCTCGTTATTCACGATGATCTCGGGGGCGCCGAGATCAATCATACGCTTGAGGCGGTTGTTGCGGTTGATCACGCGGCGGTACAGGTCATTGAGGTCCGAGGTGGCGAAACGGCCACCGTCGAGTTGCACCATCGGGCGCAGCTCCGGCGGGATCACCGGAATGCAATCGAGCACCATGCCGGCCGGGTCGTTACCCGAACGCTGGAAGGCGGCAACCACCTTCAAGCGCTTGAGGGCACGCATCTTTTTCTGGCCCTTGCCGTTGTTGATGATCTCCCGCAGGGTCTCAGCCTCGGCGTCGAGGTCGAAGTTACGCACCAGGGTCTGGATTGCCTCGGCACCCATGCCACCGGTGAAGTAGTCCTCGTAGCGGTCCACGAGCTCTTCGTAGATGGTCTCGTCGATGATCATCTGCTTCGGAGCCAGCTTGGTGAAGGTCTGCCAGATTTCATCCAGGCGAGCGATCTCACGCTCAGCCTTCTCGCGGATGTGCTGCATTTCCTTCTCGGCGGCGTTTTGCACCTTGCGGCGAGCATCGGCCTTAGCACCGGCCTCTTCCAGCTCGGCCAGATCCTCTTCCATCTTCTGAGCGCGCTCGGCGATCTCAGATTCGGCGTCGGCCTCCACGTCCTTCTTCTCCAGCAGCATTTCTGCTTCCAGAGTGGTCAGGTCGGCGTGGCGGGCCTCATCGTCCACCGAGGTGATGATGTTGGCCGCGAAGTAGATGATGCGCTCCAGGTCCTTCGGAGCAAGGTCCAGAAGGTAGCCCAGGCGGGAGGGAACGCCCTTGAAGTACCAGATGTGAGTCACCGGTGCGGCCAGCTCAATGTGGCCCATGCGCTCACGGCGCACCTTGGACTTGGTCACCTCAACGCCACAGCGCTCACAGATGATGCCCTTGTAGCGGACACGCTTGTACTTGCCGCAGGCACACTCCCAGTCGCGGGTAGGACCGAAGATGCGCTCGCAGAACAGGCCATCCTTTTCCGGCTTCAGGGTGCGGTAGTTAATGGTCTCCGGCTTCTTGACCTCGCCTTTGGACCAACGACGGATATCGTCGGCGGTGGCCAGCCCAATACGGAGCTCGTCGAAGAAGTTGACGTCGAGCACGCAAACTCCCTTTCCCCCACGCGGTGGTGGGGTGTCGTAGTTTTTGTAAAGAACTTGAAGTGTCAGTTTCTTGCGCTTAGTCCCCTAGCCTGCAGGGTGCACCGCGGAGTGTCACCCGCAGGCTGGTGGGAAAGAAAGCACCGTATTTTTAGGCGATGTCGTCCGAGCGCTCGTCGCGCGACAGGTTGATGCCCAGGGAGGCACCGGCCTGATCGAACTCGTCATCGTCGGTGGTACCCAGCTCCATCGGGGTGCCGTCTGCGGAGAGAACCTCCACGTTCAGACACAGCGACTGCAGCTCCTTGAGCAACACCTTGAAGGACTCCGGGATACCGGGATCAGGGATGTTGTCGCCCTTCACGATCGCCTCGTAGACCTTCACGCGTCCCACCACGTCATCGGACTTGATGGTGAGCAGCTCCTGCAGGGTGTAGGCGGCGCCGTAGGCCTGCATAGCCCACACCTCCATCTCACCGAAGCGCTGGCCACCGAACTGTGCCTTACCGCCCAGCGGCTGCTGGGTGATCATGGAGTACGGGCCGGTGGAGCGGGCGTGGATCTTCTCATCCACCAGGTGGTGCAGCTTCAGCATGTACATGTAGCCGACCGAGATCGGGTGCTGGAAGGGCTCACCGGAGCGACCGTCGAAGAGGCGAGTCTTACCGTTGCCGTCGATGAGCACATCGCCATCGCGGTTCGGGCGGGAGTTCGCCAGCAGGCCAGCCAGCTCCTCGTTGGAGGCGCCGTCGAACACCGGGGTCGCGGTGAGCGAGTTGGCGGGAACGTCGTAGAGCTCCTCGGGGAGAGTCTTGAGCAGCTGTGCGTTCTTCTCATCCTCCGGGTCGATCTTCCAACCGGCGGCAGCCAGCCAACCCAAGTGGACCTCGAGCACCTGACCGATGTTCATACGACGCGGCACACCGTGGGTGTTCAGGATGATGTCCACTGGGGTGCCATCGGCCATAAAGGGCATGTCCTCGGCGGGCAGGATCTTGCCCACCACGCCCTTGTTACCGTGGCGGCCGGCGAGCTTATCGCCGTCCTGGATCTTGCGCTTCTGTGCCACGTACACGCGGATCATCTCGTTCACGCCGGGGGCGAGATCGTCATCGTCCTCGCGGGAGAAGCGGCGCACACCGATCACCTTGCCGGTTTCACCGTGCGGCACCTTCATGGAGGTGTCGCGCACCTCGCGGGCCTTCTCACCGAAGATGGCGCGCAGCAGGCGCTCCTCCGGGGTCAGCTCGGTCTCACCCTTCGGGGTGACCTTACCCACCAGGATGTCGCCGTCGCGCACATCGGCGCCGATACGCACGATGCCGCGCTCGTCGAGGTCCTTGAGTACATCCTCGGAAACGTTCGGGATCTCACGGGTGATCTCCTCGGCACCGAGCTTGGTGTCGCGGGCATCAATCTCGTGCTCCTCGATGTGGATGGAGGTAAGAACATCCTCCTCCACGAGGCGCTGGTTGAGGATAATCGCGTCCTCGTAGTTGTGGCCTTCCCACGGCATGAATGCCACGAGCAGGTTGCGGCCTAGGGCCATCTCGCCATCGTGGGTGCCGGGGCCATCGGCCAGTACTTCGCCCTCTTCCACACGCTGACCGAGGTTCACCAAGGGCTTCTGGTTGTAGCAGGTGCCCTGGTTGGTGCGCTCGAACTTGCGCAGCATGTAGGTTTCTCGGGTGCCGTCATCGGCCATCACAGTGATGAAGTCGGCGCAGACGTTTTCCACCACGCCGGCCTTCTTGTTGATCACGAGATCACCAGCATCGTAGGCGGCGCGCAGCTCCATACCGGTGCCCACGTAGGCAGACTCGGAGCGCACCAGCGGCACGGCCTGACGCTGCATGTTCGCACCCATGAGGGCACGGTTAGCGTCGTCGTGCTCGAGGAAGGGAATCATGGCGGTTGCCACCGACACCATCTGGCGCGGGGAGATATCCATGTAGTCCACGCCCTCGGGACCAACGACCTCGATGTCGCCGTCCTTCACACGCACCTCGATGCGGGTGTCCAGGATTGCGCCGTTGTCATCCACACGCAGGGAGGCCTGAGCCACAGCGGCGCGGTCCTCCTCATCGGCGGTGAGGTAGACGATCTCGTCGGTGAGAACACCGTTGTCCACCTTGCGATAAGGAGTCTCGATGAAGCCGAAGGGGTTCACGCGTGCATAGGAGGAGAGCGAACCGATCAGACCGATGTTCGGGCCCTCAGGGGTCTCAATCGGGCACATGCGGCCGTAGTGAGACGGGTGCACGTCGCGCACCTCAATGCCGGCGCGCTCACGCGACAGGCCGCCCGGGCCCAGCGCGGAGAGACGACGCTTGTGGGTAAGACCAGACAGGGAGTTGTTCTGGTCCATGAACTGCGACAGCTGGGAGGTGCCGAAGAACTCGCGGATGGCGGCGGACACGGGGCGCACGTTAATCAGGGAGGTCGGAGTGATGGACTCCGCATCCTGGGTGGTCATGCGCTCGCGAACCACGCGCTCCATGCGGGACAGGCCCACGCGGACCTGGTTCTGGATGAGCTCACCCACGGTGCGCAGACGACGGTTACCGAAGTGGTCGATGTCATCGGTATCGATCGGGATCTCCACACCATCCGGGGAGACCATGGAGGTCTCGCCGGCGTGCAGGCGTACCAAGTACTCGATGGTGGTGGCGATGTCCTCTTCAGTGAGGGTCATCGTGCGCTCATCGGCACCGGTGAGGCCCAGCTTGCGGTTGACCTTGTAGCGGCCCACCTTGGCCAAGTCATAGCGCTTGGGCTTGAAGAAGCTGTTATCCAGCAGGGACTGCGCGAGATCGCGGGTCGGCTGCTCACCCGGACGCTGCTTGCGGTAGATCTCCAGCAGAGCCTCGTCGGTGTTGGAAACAGTGTCGTTTTCCAAGGTGGACATGATTAGCTCGGAGAAGCCGAAGCGCTCGGTGATCTGCTCGGTGGTCCACCCAAGGGCCTTGAGCAGTACGGTGACGGGCTGGCGACGCTTGCGGTCGATACGCACGCCGACGCTGTCGCGCTTGTCCACGTCGAACTCTAGCCAGGCACCGCGGGAAGGAATCACCTTCACGGAGTGCAGCGGACGCTCGGTGGACTTATCGATGGTGCGATCGAAGTACACACCGGGAGAACGCACGAGCTGGGAGACCACGACACGCTCGGTGCCGTTAACGATGAACGTGCCTCGGTCGGTCATCATCGGGAAGTCACCGATGAACACCGTCTGAGACTTAATCTCCTGGGTTTCGTTGTTAATGAACTCTGCTGTGACATACAGCGGAGCGGAGTAGTTGATGTCCTTGTCCTTGGACTCGTCAACAGTGTTCTTCACGTCCTCGAAGCGCGGCTCCGAGAGCGAGAGAGACATGTTGCCGGAGTAGTCCTGAATCGGGGACAACTCCTCGAGGATGTCCTCAAGACCACTGGTAATACGGGCACCCTCGGGTGCCTCGGCCTGTTGACGGGCACGCCACTCGGGCGTGCCGATAAGCCAAGCAAAGGATTCCAGCTGCAGGTCAAGTAGACCCGGCAGCGCGATGGGCTCCTGAATTTTCGCGAATGAGTATCGCTTCGGAGCTCCGGGGATTTCGGCCACTGACTTGGTCTGGCGGGAGACTGCCAAGATGCGTCCTTCCAGCACCTCACGCGACAACTACAGGGATCGGCCGCAGTGTGTTAAAAGTGGGACACACACTGACACGCTTTTCCCCGAGCCGCCGCTAACTTTGAGCATTTCGGTCTGCTATAGGAACCTCGCCTGACCGGCCGCGATAGCACTAAACGACCTTGTCAAGTCGGTTTTTTCAAACCATTTAAACAAGGTCTCGTGAAAATCTGGGGTCGACGGATTCCAGCGCAACGAATCAGCCTATACCAGAACCGCACGCTTGTAAAGGCCGTGGGCGATGTGGTGTGTGTGACGGTCGTGTTCGCGCCGTCCACCTCGCCGCAAGCGGCCTGGGATGTACACCGGAGCAGGGATGAGGCTGCAGGGCGCAGATTTCTATGAGTCTGCGTCGGCCTCGTCGCGGGCAGCCTGTGCGCGGCGCGCCCGACGTCCGCCGATAAACACTCCGATGAGCGCCAGTAGCGCCAGAGCTTCACCGAATCCTAGCAGCACCCAGCCCGCGATCCGAATACCCTGTCCACCGCGCGTATGTTCGGCGGCCTTCGCCAGTGCGTGCTGATTCTCCTCGCTCATACGGAACTCGCCCACCAGCACGAGTTCGGGCTTCTCACGTTTGGCGTCTGCATAAAAGTCGTTGATGTTTTCCTCTATATTGAGCACCAATCCACTCTCAACATCCACCGCTATCCGGCGATCCACCTCGTGATAGAGAAAGCCAGCTGAATCATCGTGCAGCCTCGCGGTATTGAACACCCCGGGGAAGGATTGCGCCACGTTCTGGGGCTCGATGTGCTGGTGATAAACCTTCACTGCCCGGCCGGCGATCTCGGAGTCCTCCACATACTCCACGGGAAAAGAGCGGCGCACGGTGGAGTCATAAAACTCAAGCCCGTGGTTGGCGGGGTTGGGTTCAAACTTCAGCCACTGACCGTGAATATCAAAGCTACGGGTGGGACTGGCCATCTGATCGGCCACGGTGGCTGAGGAATCGGCAAGACCGGTGAGTCGGTTCATGCGATAGCTGGTGATGTCTGCAGTAATCAGCCTGTCTTGATCCGCTTGGCGGGATTCCCGCATGAGGGTGGATCCGGCCTTAACCGTCACGGTGTCGGCATCGGCCGGATCGACAAATTCGAAGTGCACCTGCTTGGTCACTGGCGCGTTGAGCACACGCCCCTCGGGCGAGCTGAGCAGCCGCGACTGCGCTTTGTCATCGCGTAGCGTCCACGTCACCGGGCCCGTGTCGAGAGCAATGCGGGAATCCGTGTGCAGTGCGCGCGGCAAGAACAGCCCCGCCGCGATGAGGGCGGCGGCCAACCCGAGCATGAGCGAGGCGGCGATGCGAGACTTTGGCAGCATGCCTAAAGAGTGTAGCCGCAGCCATTACAGCGTTGGGACCTAGGCGCAGCTCGCGGACGCAGCTCAGCCATGGTGCACGCTTATCGACGCTTCCCTAAACACCCCACCCACCCTGATAGAGATGAACGCGCACTCGCAGGCCCCAGTGGTGTCCGGGCCATCTTGTAGGCTTGCCCCATGGTGTGTGACTTGCCCGTATAGCCACCTCCACCCCTCCCCGTATAGTGCCCTCTGACCTCGTTGTATGGAAGGAAGTTCCGCTCCCCGTGCCTGATCCGACACCTGATCACCAGCCGCAACCCCGTCAGGGCGAGGCCCCCGTGCCCCGTTCTGCGCCGCTTCCACCAGATGGAGCGGGCTCTGCCGCGGAATCTCCCGATACCGCAGCTGGGGCGGCGGCAGCCGCTGGTAATCACGCCGCAGCCGACGGCGCGGATGCCAGTACCTCTGCAGAGGAGGATGCTGGTCCGCCGACCCCTGCATTTATCGCGTCTCCCACTCGGCGCGATATCTGGCTGTTCGTGTATTTCTTTGCCGATCTTGTGCTCAGCATGATCATGATCCCGCTGCGGGTGTGGTTGATGAACAACCCCCTGCCCTATGCCCTACTGGTGGGCGGCTACACCTCGGCGATTATCGGCGGCGCCCAATCCACCGTGGGTGGCACCGCAGCGTGGGTGATTGTGCTGTGCGCACTCGTTGGCGCACTGCGCGCAGTGCCTTTGTGGTGGATGATTGGCCGCTGGTGGGGGCGCGAGTATTTGGCCATGGTGGTGGGCCAGTCCAAGCGCATGCGGACGTGGCTGACCCGACTGGATAGGCTCAGCCCTCCCCTGCTGGTGGGCGCGATCTTTATCTCCTATATCCCGTTTATGCCCATTCGTTTGCTCGCCAATTTGCTGGCCGCGATTCGGGGAGTGTCTTTTCCTGTGGTTCTCGCGGTCAACGCCGCCGGCGTGCTGGTGCGCAATGGCATCTTTGCCTACATCGGCATCCGCTATGGCGAACAGGTAATCGACGTGGTGGAGCAGATCAACCGCTATGCCCTGTGGGTCACCATAGGCTTGGTGGTTTTTGCCGTGATCTCCGCCCGCAGGTCCAAGGGGCACGCCCCCTCGGGCCGGTAGGCTTGCGCTATGGATACCTTCACATCGCACACCGGATTGCAGCTACCCGTTCAAGGCTTGGGCACCTACAAGCTCAAGGGATCGGCAGGGGTGGAGTCCATTCGCTCCGGTATTGCCGCCGGCTACCGGCTGCTCGATAGCGCTTATAACTACGAGAATGAAGGCACGGTGGGCACGGCGGTACGCACCGCCGTGCGAGCCGATCGCAGTGCGGCGCGCTCAGAGCTAGTAATCACCTCGAAGCTGCCTGGGCGCTATCACACCGAGGCGCTCACCTGCGTGGAGGAATCCCTCTACCGGCTGGGTCTTAATTACATTGACCTCTACTTGATTCACTGGCCTAACCCCAAGCAAGGGTTATTTATCGATGCCTACCGCGGGCTTATGGCCGCCCGGGACAAAGGCCTCATCCGCCACATCGGCGTGTGCAATTTCTTGCCCGAGCACCTCGAGCAAGTAGAGGCTGCCACGGGAGAGCTGCCCGCGGTCAACCAGATCGAACTGCACCCCTATTTCCCCCAGACCGAGGCGCGCGCCTATCACGAGGAACGCGGCATCATCACCCAGTCGTGGAGCCCCCTCAACCGCGGCGAGGTCTTCGATGAGCCCGTGCTCCAGGAAATCGCCCACGCCCATGAGGCCACGGTGGCGCAGACCATTCTGGCGTGGCACCGGGCCATCAACGCCCTCGCCATCCCCAAGGCCAGCTCACGAGAGCGGCAAGAAGACAATATGGCTGCGCTGGAGGTAAGTCTGGACACCGCCGAGGTAGAGGCCATCACGGCGCTCGGACGGGCAGATGGGCGTCGAAAAGCGCAAGACCCTGCGGTCTACGAAGAGTTTTAGGCTGTGTGCTGGGACACAGGTGTGCCCGTATAGGTTGTGGAAGCACAGTTCAATATACTGAGCCGTATGTTGAAAATTAGTGAGAATAAGCTGTGGCGGCGGCTGTGCGTCGTGCTCGCCACGGTCGCGCTAGCGGTAGCGAGCCCGCTCAGCGCCCCGGCCGCCCACGCCGCGGCCGAATCCGACAGCACCGGCTCCGGCTTTCACTGGGGCGTGGCCTCCTCCGGTTTCCAAGTAGAGGGCTCCAATCCGGACTCCAACTGGCTACGCTACGTGGAAGAAAATCAAGGTAACGGCAAGGTCGATCCGGTCAACGATGCCGTGGACTTCTGGAACCGCTACGAAGAGGATATTGCCAACGCCGCCGCAATGGGGGCCAACACCTATCGCATCTCTGTGGAATGGGCCCGCATCGAGCCAGAGCCCGACCGCTGGGACGAGGAAGCCCTCGCCCACTACGATGCGATCATCAACACCATCCGCTCCCACGGCATGACCCCGATGATCACGATGGTGCACTACGTCTACCCCGGTTGGCTCGTTGACCGCGGCGGCTTCCTCTCCGACGAGGCTGTGGCCCAATTCAGCGACTTCGCCGATCTGATCACCCAGCGCTGGGGCACCCCGGCGGCCGGCCAAGGCGGCGAGGACACCATGTGGGTGACCTTCAACGAGCCGCTCGTGTTCTTCGGCCACGAGGTCGAGATCGGTCTGATCAAGGCGTGGGACATGCCCCGCTTCCTCAACAATGTGGTGGCAGCCCACAATGCCGGCTACGATGCCGCCCACCGCGCCAACCCGAATGCCATGGTCACCGCTAATGAGGCCTTCCTGCCGGCGGTGACGGGACTGGCGGACAAGGTATTCCTTAACCGCATCAAGGACAAGCTGGACTATGTGGGCATCGATTACTACTACGGTCTGGCCCTGAACAATCTCAGTGCAATCCACGCCGCCAGCGCCGATTTCGCAGCCGTGCGCCCCCAACCGGATGGCATCTACGAGGCCATCACCCACTTCGCGGGCGCCTTCCCCGGCAAGCCCATCTACATCGTGGAAAACGGCATGCCCACGAACAATGGCACCCGCGCCGATGGGGCCGATCGGGGCGATTTCATCCGCGACACCATCTTCTGGATTCAGCGCGCTATTGCCGATGGCTATCCCGTGATCGGCTACAACGCTTGGTCCATCACCGACAACTACGAGTGGGGCGATTACTCTGCCCGCTTCGGCCTCTATCAGGTGGACATCTTGGATGACCCCACGCTCACCCGCCGCCCCACCTCCGGAGTGGAGGCCTATCGTGAGCTCGTTTCCTCCGGCGGCGTCAGCGAGGGCTACCGGCCCGTGAACCCGCCGGCCTTCTGCTCGGCTTCGACCATTCCCACCAGCTGTTTCAACCCGCCCGCTGTGGACGGCCCTCTCGCCCGCCTCCATTAGCAACCACCACCCGCGCTCATAGCCCCACAGCCTTCGCCGCTAGGTGCCACCACGGCGCGGCGTGATCCCTGATCACCGGCCATCCCTGCTGGGACGGCCGGTGATTGTCGTCTCCAGCCTCTAGGGCCCCGCACTAAACTGCCGCACAGGCGGATCGCCCCCGTCTTGGTGAAAACTACCTACGCGTGCGTCGGATTTCTTTTACGTGTTTCTTAGCTCACTTAAGATTCACTTGTGTAGCGTTCATCAAGTTTTTAGCGATATAAGAAAGCTGGCCTCATGTCTCTGGTATCACGCCGCCGCACCGCAGCGGTAGCACTCCTCTCCACCACCGCCCTGCTGCTGCCGCAGCACGCTATGGCCGACCCGGCGCTGCCGCCCGCCCCCGAGGTGAGCTCCTCCGCTGCGCACCTGCCGGATCTGCCCCACGACATCGCCCCGCCCTTCGTGCCCGATCAGCTGCGCGATGCTGGACTCACCGGACTGCGACTGACGGCCCCCTATAACGAGGCACCGGGTGCCATCCGCTCCACTTTCGGCGAGCGCGGCCCCCACGAGGTGGCCTCCACCGCGGTGGCACGCCACTGCACCGATGCTTTCTACGTGTTCTACAACACCGCCCTGCGCTACCAGAATGGCGTGAACTCGGAGCCGCCGTGCTACGGCACCTGGCCCTCGGGGCCGGAGTCCCCGATCGGCTCGCAGCTGGTCTACCCGGCAGATATCACCTCCTCCGACCCGGCCCCGCTGATCGTGCTGTCTCCAGGCATCGTGGCCGAGCCCGGCATGCTCTCCAGGCAAGCGGAGCTGTATGCCAGCCACGGCTATGTGGTGGCCATCGGCTACACCTGGGTGAACTGGTTTGGCCACCAGGTGGAGTTGGCCGCCACCGCTGCGATCGACGCCAACACCACGCCCGGCCCGCTACAGGGCAAGATTGACACCTCCCGCACGATCCTGGTGGGTCACTCGGCCGGCGGCGGTTCCGTGATGCGCGTGGCTGAGAGCCTCGGCCCCTCCATGCACGCGGTAGGCGATGAAAACTTCACCGTTCGGGGCGTGGTCGGCGCGAACCCTGGCCCCGCCGATTTCGGTCTCGCCTCCGAGCCCACCACCAAACCGGCCCTGGTGCTCTTCGCCGAACACGAGACCTTGGTGGCGCATCCGCTCTCGGAGATGCTGTACAACAACGCCCGCGGCCCCAAGTGGCGCGCCACCGTAAATAATGCCTTCCACGGCACCTTCGTGGATGCACCGGAGCGCAGTGTCTACGCCGGGCTTGTGCTCTCCTTCAGCGAGTATGTCCTCACCAATTCCCAGCGCACCCGAGCCATCTACAACGGCGAGGGCCTAGCCCAGGACTCCGAGCTGCACAATGTGCAGCGGGCTAACGTCGGCTAGCGCATCGGCGCCCCGTCGGCCCCCTCAGCTGCCCGCCGAGCACCACCTCTCGCGAAAGGAGCCGTGCCCCTATGTTTTCTCCCATCACACCGTCTAGGCCGGTGCGCCGCCTCCTAGCCACTGTCACTGCCCTGGCTATGCTGCCCACCGCCACGGCGCACGCCGTGGAGGATAGTCCGCAGCCGATCGTCCCCCACTCGGCCGGCCCGAAGACCTGCGTGCCTCATCTGGGCGATCCCACCCAAGGCTATGGCCAGTTTCCTTTAGGGCTTGTGCCTCCGGATTTCGGCGACGAGGGCTATGAACAGCTACCTGTGGCCGATCCTGCGGGGCTGCCAGAGCAGGTGGTGTTGCGCGATAACACCCAGGGCTTTAATGAGAAAGTGGAGGTGGCGCTGCGCGAGGGAGAGCTTGCCGTGCGGCATGTGGGCGATCCGGTGTGGCGCGAGCTGCCCACCCCGGACTGCCTCAAGGGCGCGATCGTGGGTATCTCTGTGAACGAGGACGCCCTGGTGGCGCTCGACGACGCGGGGTGGATCTACACCCTGTCTAACCTGCTGTCGAGCCCTCAACGCTGGGGCTGGATCCGCGCCTGGGGCGGGCCGGTGTGGCTGGGCAAGGGGCACCAATCCCCCACCACCGAGCCCGGCCGCTGGGCGCTGAGCGTGATTGGTACCCACACGGATCGTTTCTACGAGACCCCCGATGGAAAGCAACAGCCAATCTCTTTGGCAAAGGTGACCCAGGTGGTGGGTCTGAGCGAGGATGGCTCGCGCATCTACACGCTCGACCCGTGGCTGGCTCGGGACTACTCCTACGAGGTGGGCACCCCGCTGAATTCCCGCTTTCAGGTGCGCAGTATCAGCGCCGGCGGATCGGTGATGTTTGTAAGCAACGACTACGGCGACATGTACACCCGCCTGTCGGACTTTGATATCAACGGCTCGGATCCTGCCCAGTTCCGCTACACCTGGGGCGAGGACGAGCGCCCTGCGGCGGGTGATGCGCTGCGCCATCACCTGGATCAGGCCACTGCCCCCATTGGTCTTCCCGCCGAGGATTGGGCACACCAGCCGAAAATTCCAGGCGAGATCACCGACCGTATCTCGATCCACTCCACCGGTGCCGGTTCTTCCCAGCGTCAGTTGCGAGTGGAAGGCCGCCACGCTGGGCGCACCGGCTATTGGCACAAGCAGCTCCACGCGAGCGAGTGGCAGTTCACGCCCACCGATGCTGAGCTCAAAGGCGAACTGCTTGAGAATTCGCCTGAGGATCGCTCGCAGGACACCCTCGCTGCCCCCTCGCCCTTTTCCTATACCGGGCAGCTCAGCGACACCGCCCAGCTCAACATCACCGAGTTTGCCTATGCCTCACCGAAACGAACGGTGGAGCTGGTACTCGACGACCGGAGCTACCCGCTGGTGTTGCACACCGTCGACGGCCGCTTAGGTTCGGTGTTGAGCATGCGCACCCTGCCGATTGAAGGGGAATTCGGCCCGCGCCCAGCGGGGCTGGTGCAGGACGTGCCGCGAAATTATATGGCCGCATTCGAGGTGCCGGAACATACCCGCGCCGCCGCGGCCCAAGATCCGGCCTTGGCTGCGTTCCTGCAGGACTATCTCGGCGGCGAGCAATTCCACCAGGTGTATCTCAAGGCCACCCCAGAGACCCTGGAGATCATCAACTCGCCCGTGCCAAATCTGGCGGCCCCACTCATCAGCGATACGGCCACTCTGCACGCGCCCGAGCACGCATCGCCGTAGATATACAAAAAACAACCTCCTCTGCACGACAGTGCGGAGGAGGTTGTGTGTCTTAAGCCCTAGGCTTTCTCCCTAGGCTGCCATCTGAAGATGGCAGCTGCAGGATGAGACTTGCGACTTACTTGAGGGAGACCTTAGCGCCAGCTTCCTCGAGCTTGGTCTTGGCAGCCTCAGCGTCGTCCTTGTTAGCGCCCTCGATGATGGCCTTCGGAGCGGACTCAACGAGCTCCTTGGCTTCCTTCAGGCCCAGGCCGGAGACGATCTCGCGGACAGCCTTAATAACACCGATCTTCTTGGCGCCAGCGTCCTCGAGAACGACGTCGAACTCGTCCTTCTCCTCAGCGGCCGGAGCGGCCTCGCCCGGAGCAGCAGCAACGGCAGCAACCGGAGCAGCAGCGGTCACGTCGAAGACCTCTTCGAACTCCTTCACGAACTCGGAGAGCTCGATGAGGGTCATTTCCTTGAAAGCTTCAATGAGCTCGTCCTTGGTGAGCTTAGCCATAATGGCAATCCTTTCGGTAGTGTCCGCCTCCTAGCGGTGGCGCTGGTGCGCGGCCGCCGAGGCGAATCTAGGTGTTGTGAGTGTGTACTTTCGCGGTATGTCGGGCGCCGAGGTGGCGTCGACAAGCTACAAAAGCGGGTAAGGGTTAGTCTTCCTTCTTCTCCTGCAGCGCGACAGCGAGTCGAGCCACCTGAGAAGCGGGAGCGTTGAACAGGCCAGCGGCCTTTGCCAAGCTGCCCTTCATGGCGCCGGCCAGCTTCGCGAGGGTGACCTCGCGGTTGTCCAGGTCAGCGATAGCGGCAACCTGCTCAGCGTTGAGCGCGTCACCGTCCATGAAGCCACCCTTGATGACGAAAGCCTTGTTGTCTTCGCCGAACTTCTTCATCGCCTTGGCAGCGTCAACTGCCTCGCCCTTTACGAAGGCAACGGCGGTGGGTCCGGTGAAAACATCGTCGAGGCCCTCGACGCCGGCTTCCTTGAGAGCCAGCTTCATCAGGGTGTTCTTGGCGACGGAGTACTGGACATCCTCGCCGAGCGAACGACGCAGTTCAGTCATCTGAGCCACGGACAGGCCGCGGTACTCGCTGACAAAAATGGAGTCTGCGTTCTCAAAGCGTGCCTTGAGCTCCGCAAGATCCGATGCGTTCTTCGGGTTAGCCATTACTTCGCCTCCTTCCTCAATATGTCTTGTGTCGTTTCCGCCGGGGCTTTCCACACATGCAGAAAGCCCCGTGCAAGAGCACAGGGCATATCCCTTTCACTACTGAAAGGCATGATTCCAAGTGTCTCCTGCGTGGGCCGGCTGAATATCTTCAGCGCCTTCGATCCGCACAGACTGCGCGGATGACCGACGGTCTTCGGTGAAACTTGCCGCAGCCCATCTATGTTGATAGATGAACCGCTCAAACTTCGACTGCTTAACCTATACCCGCCCCAGCAGTGAAGTCAAATAGATTCTGCGCACGCGCTCGCTTATCGACGCCCACCTTCACCCACCCCTCTCGCACACCCGTACGCCCGGTGACCTTTCAAGGTCCCTGGCCCCGCCTAGACTCGCATGCGTTCGCCCTTCCCGCGCACCGCCCAATCCCAAAGGAGAGATGCTCATGTCCGCCGCCAGTGACCACTGGGCCGAAAGCACCGAGGTGGAGTTCGCGGTGATTGATCTCGAGACCACGGGACTGGGCGCGAGTGACCGCGTCGTGGAGATCGGGGTGGTCATCAGCGATGCACAGGGACATCTGCTGCAGGAGTGGGACAGTCTGATACAGCCGGCTCGGCCCATTCCCACCACGCCCATTCACGGCATTAGCGAGGCCGACGTGATCGATGCTCCACGCTTTGACGAGGTGGCTGCAGAGGTGGCGGCGCTGCTACACGGGAGGGTCCTTGTTGCCCACAATGCTCCTTTTGATCTGTACTTTCTCCAGCGCGAGTACGCGGCTTTGGGTGTGGAATTTCAGCCCCACAGCGGGCAATACCTGGATACGTGCGTGCTGGGCCCGGCCGCCTATCCGACCTCGCCCTCGCGGAGCCTCCACAGCCTGCTGAAGGTTGCAGGCATCACTAACTCGGCCGCCCACACCGCCCTAGCCGATGCGCGCGCCACCGCCGAGCTGCTCGCCGCCTGCATGCAGCGCGTCACGCTTAGCCATGAGGGTGAAGGCGTCGACTGCACCCCGGCCCTGGGCCCACAACTGAAGGCCTTGGCCCGGCCGCGCTATCCTCGCCGGCGGCGCTAGCTTGGCTGCGGGTGGCGGCGGGTGACTGAGGACGGCGACGGGCGACTGCGAACGGCGAACCCGACAGAACCCGCCACCCAGAAGTGTGACTCAGGATACTTTCACTTCGCTAGAGTGAGGTTATGAGCCCTACCAGCGAAACCACAGCCCAGCCGCCCCTGAACGGTGAGAACACCGCCGCATGGGAGGCGGATGTGATCCTCTACGACGGCCAGGTGGCCACCGTGCGTGCTGTGCGCGATAGCGACCGAGAGCTGTTGGTGGAGTTTTATCGGAGGGTCTCGGATGCCTCCAAGTATCTGCGGTTCTTCAGCGCCCACCCAGAGCTCAGCGAGAGCGATCTGGACTCGTGGGTGCACGTGGATCATCACGACACCGTCACCCTCGTACTCATCGTGCGTGAGCAGATCATCGCCACCGCCCACTATGGCGTGGTGGAGCAGCTCCTGCCGCAGCGAGTGGCGGATGTGTCTTTTTTGGTTCAAGACGGCGCCCAGGGCAAAGGCGCGGCCAATATCCTGTTGGAGCATCTTGCCCAGATCGGGCGAGAGAATAAGGTGCAGCGCTTCTTTGCCGAGATGCTCACCCAGAATCGCGCGATGGTGCACGTGTTTCGACGCGCCGGCTACGAGGTGCGGCCTGAACTGGAGGACGGTTTTATCACCGTCGATTTTCATATCGATCCCACCGAGCGCTCCCGGGAAGTGATGCTGCAGCGGGAGCATAAGTCGGAAGCCGCCGCTATATCGCGATTGCTGCGTCCGCGCTCGGTGGCGGTGGTGGGCGATACCGCTAGGATGCAGGCGTTTATCAGCCGCATCTTTTCCTCGAACTTCCGCGGCGATGTGCATGTGAGCACCGGCAATCTCCACGATCCTGATCCTGTAGGTGCCCAACCTCAGCCCTCGGCCGCAAGGCTTCTTTCAGCCATCCCCGGCCCTATCGATCTGGTGGTGGCACACTATGAGCCTGAAAGTTTCGACGCGCTCTTGGCCACTGCCGCCACCAAGGAGGTCACGGGCATTGTGGTACTTGCCCGCGGAGAAAATCCCTCGCTAAGCACCGATGAAGCCCGACACGTGGTGAGTACCGCGCGTGCCCGCGGCATCCGCGCCCTCGGGCCGGCGTCGCTAGGACTAATCAATACTGACCCCGAGGTAAGCCTCAACGCCACTCCCGCCCCGCTGCCCCAGCACGGCCCAGTGGGTCTTTTCACCCAATCCGCTGGGGTGGCCACGCTCGCTCTGTCGCGGGCGGTGGAACTCAACATCGGCGTGAGTTCCTTCATCGCCTCTGGGGCTTTTGCGGATGTCACCGGCAATGACGTGATCCAATACTGGAGCGCCGATGCCGCCACCTCGATCGCACTGCTTAGCCTCGATGCCATCGGTAACCCCCGCAAATTCTTCCGGCTGCTTCGCCGCTTCGCCGTGGACAAGCACGTGGTGGTCTTCACCCCCTCGCGGGCGCTGCGCTCGGCTTTACCCAGTGCGGACAGCCCTGAGGCCCTGGCTGGCACTGTAGATGTTCCAGCCGCCGCCTTGAACGAGGTGATTCGCAGCACTGGGGCGATGGTGGTGTCTCGGCGCGACACGATGTTCGATATTGCTCGTATTCTGTCCAGCCAGCCGGCCCCCACCGGCCGCCGAGTCACGGTGATTTCCAATTCCGCGGGCCTGTGCGAGCAGATGAAGCAATCCGCCGCCCGTTTCGGGCTTGAGGCACGCCACGTGACGGTGAGCGGCGATCCGGTGGCGGGGCTGGTGGAGGCTAGCGCTCACGCGCTTGAGGAGGGCTGCGATGCGGTACTTTGTGCCCCCGTGGAGATCAGCGAGCCGATCATCGCGCCGGTGCTACCGCAGCTCGATGCGGTGGCCGCTGGGGAGCCGCGGGTACCGCTGCTAGCCGCAGTGGTGGGCTGCCACGAGTCGCTGCCGCAGCAGACCGACAGCCCCGCCACCGAAGGGGTGCCGCTGTTTCGTAACTACGCCGACGCCCTCGAGGCGCTCGGGGTGATTGTGGATGCCGCGGACATCAAGGCCCGGCAGCACTACGAGCAGCCTGATACGGCGTGCACCGATCGCGCCCGAGCTGCCGCGGTGGTTGATCGCGCGCTGGCCGAGCTGCCCGAGGGCGGGGAAATCAGCGATGCGGACTGCGCGGAGTTGTTGTCATGCTATGGCATCGAGCTGGTGCGCTGGGAGGCGGTGCGTACCGTAGATGAGGCACACTCGGCTGCGGAGGGCTTCGGCTGGAATGTGGTGCTCAAGGCCACCGCCTCGCAGGTGCGCGGACGCCCCGAGTTGAACACCACCCATCGCGCGATCAACGATCGTGGCGCTTTGGTTCGCGCTTGGGCCGCGCTCGGCCAGATGGGAGTGGAGCTGGGGTTGGCCGAGAGCGCCGAGGAGGCGGTAGAAGCACTGCGCCCGGTGGTGCAGCCGACGGTGGCCACCGGTACAGCGGTGAGTGTGCGCGCAAGCGAAAGCCCCGTGGTGGGGCCGATGGTCTCAGTGGGTCTGACCTCCGCCGCAGCCGTGTTAAACAAGGATCGCAGTTGGCGCACCCCGCCGCTGGGCGAGCCGGATGCGCAGGCGATGATCTCGCAGCTTTCCACCGCGGAGCTACTGACGGGCTATCGCGGCACGGTCGCCGCCGATGTCTCGGCTCTCACCCGCATTATCGTGCAGCTCGCGCAGCTCAAAGATGATCTGGTGAGCGTGGCAGACATCGAGCTCACCCCGGTGATCGCCAGCCCCCAGGCCGCCGCAGTGGTGGGCGCGCGGGTGGTGGTGCAGCCACATTCTGCCTACCGTGATCCTCTGGTTCGAGCGATGTGATCCGCCATGTCTCGCCCCGTGTTACTGCATTCCGACACCCTGCTGAGCTATAGCTTTGGGCCCGATCACCCCATGGGCCCCGATCGGGTGCGGCTCGCGCTGGAGTTGGCGGACTATCTGGGGATTATGGAGCTCTTCGATATCTGTGTTCCTTTACCTCAGCACCGCGCCCAGGTGCGGCGTATCCACGATCCTGATTATCTCGAAGCGCTCGGTCAGCTGGTACCCCATCCTCGCTATGGGTGGGGTACGGAAGACAATCCTCTCGCCGCTGGGATACACGAGGTGGCGCTCGATATCGCTGCCGCTTCCACCACGGCGGCGCAGCTGGTGTGGGAGGGCCAGTGCACACGGGCGGTTAATATCGCCGGCGGATTGCACCACGCCCAGCGCAATGGAATCTCTGGGTTTTGCATGCTCAACGACGCCGCCTCGGCCATAGATTGGCTCTTGGAGCATGGCGCCCAGCGGGTGGCCTATCTGGATGTCGATGCCCACCACGGCGATGGGGTGGAGCAGATGTTCTGGGATGATCCGCGGGTGCTCACGATCTCGGTGCACGAGTCTGGGCTGTATCTCTTTCCCGGTACGGGCTTCGCCGGAGATATCGGCGGGCCCCAGGCGCTGGGCACTGCGGTGAACGTGGCGCTGGAGAAGAACATCTCGGATCAGGAATGGTTGCGGGCGGTGCACGGCATCATTCCGCCGCTGTTGCAGCGCTTTCGCCCGCAGATCATCATCTCCCAGCACGGGGCCGATCCGCACCGCGCTGATCCACTCACCCACATGGAGTTATCCGTTAACGCCATGGAGATGACCGCTCGGTCAGTACGCCGCTGGGCTGATCGATACGCCCAAGGACGCTGGGTGGCCTTGGGCGGTGGAGGCTATCAGCGGGACTCGGTGGCACGAACTTGGGCGTCGCTCCTGGCCGCTGTTGCCGGGGTGGTCATCGATATGGCCACCCCCATGCCCGCCGGTTGGGATAGCGTGGTGCACCGCCACGGGGTGGTACCCACCTCCACCACGCTCGGCGATAGCTGGGCCGATCTTTCTGGGATAGACCCCACCGAGGTGATTGGCGGGCAGCGCTGCCAGGCGATGGTGGCCACCTCGAAAGCGGTGTTTCCCTATTGGGGCATCGCCGCCTACCACGGCTAGGGCTAGGTTCCTTCCAGCCCTAACGCTTCGGCGAGCACTTCGGCCAGATGGCGGGGACGCATCCCCGTGCCCTGCTCGATGTGGGTGCGACAGGAAAACCCATCGGCAATCACCGGCGCCTCCGGATCCTCAGCTTGCAGCTGGCGCACCCGTGGAAACACCTCCCGCTCCCCTAGCTGCAGTGACATCTCGGCATGGCCCCGTTCGTAACCCCAGTTACCGGCCAAACCACAGCAGCCGCTAGCCACCGATTCCTTCTTGAGACCGAGCGCGGTGTAGATCGGGGCGGCGGCATCCGGATCACCGAGGGCACGCTCGTGGCAATGGACCTGGGTGAGTGCGCGGCGCAGCGGGGCCGCAGCCTGGATATCGAGTGCGTCAAGTTCCTCGGCTATCACCTGCGCCCACGGCACCACTGCCTGCGCTAGGCGTTCGACCTGTGGGTTGTCACTGAGTTCGGTGGCCTCGTGCAGCAGCTGGGTGCTGCAGGACGGCTCGATCGTCACTACCCGCAGCCCCCGATCAAGATACTCTGCGAGGTGCGCTGCCGAATGCTCAACTACCCGGCGCGCCTGGGCCAGTTGCCCGGTGGAGTGCCAGGTAAGCCCGCAGCAGACAAAGCCGCGGGGCACGTGCACGCGGTAGCCGAGATGCTCGAGCAGGCGATACACCGCTTGGGCGGGGCCGGTATCGAGGTGGCTGCTGAAGGAGTCGGGCCATAGCACGATCTCTTTCTTCGCTTCGGTTGCCGGTCGACGACCATGAGCCCACCGCTGGATGCTGGTGGGCGCAAGATGGATCAGCGGCCGGCGGCTATCAATTCCCCCAGCCCAGGCGATCAGCCGGCCCAGGCCGGGGGCATGCAGCACAGCATCGGCGAGCCGCGCAAGCCCTGGGACCGCGTGCACAAGCCGGGCGCTCAGCGGCAGCCAGCCCATGCTGTAGTGTGCCCTCGGCCGGATCCGGCGCCGGTAATAGCCGGCGAGAAACTCCGCCTTGTACGTAGCCATATCCACATTCACGGGGCATTCCTTGGCGCAGGCCTTGCAAGACAGGCACAGATCGAGGGCCTGGTGTACCTCACGCGAGCGCATCCCGCCGCGCACCAAGGTGCCATGCAGCATCTCTGATAGCACCCGTGCTCGGCCCCTCGTAGAGTGCACCTCATCGTGAGTGAGCTGGAAGGAGGGGCACATCGCTGAGTCCATCGAGCGGCAGGCCCCCACTCCGACACAGCGGTTGATCGCATGGCGCAGCTCGCCGCGGTCTTTGGAGAAAGCGTGCACCTCGTGCAGGCTAAGCCGCTGCTGCTGCGGACTGATCCGCAATCCTGCATCGAGGGCCTCCGGCTGCACCAGCACGCCGGGGTTGCAGTGTCCTTCGGGGTCAAAGATGTGCTTGAAACGAGCAAAGAGCTCAAGCATCTGCGGGCTGTACATCACCTCGAGCAGTTCGGAGCGGGCTCGCCCATCGCCATGCTCGCCCGACAGCGAACCACCGTGGGCGGTTACCAGTTCGGCGGCCTCATGCATGAAGCTGCGGAAGGCGGCGATCCCCTCCTCGCTGTGCAGATCAAAGGAGATGCGCACGTGAATGCAGCCCTCGCCGAAGTGCCCGAAGGGAATGCCGCGCAGCCCATAGCGATCCATGAGCTCGTAGAGCCCGCGCAGGTAGGAGGCGAGGTTCTCCGGCGGCACCGCGCTGTCTTCCCAACTGGGCCAAGCCTCACCGCCATCGGGCAGCCGGGTGGCCAGGCCTGCGGAGGATTCGCGAATGCGCCATAGCTCGCCCATCTCCTGCGGATCCGACACCACCACGTGATCGATCACCTCGGCGCTCACCAGCGACCGGGCTCGCGATTCCGCCTGGGCGAGAGTCTCCCCCGTGGTCTCGCAAAAGAGCCAGCCCCCAGCCTGCTGCTTGGCGCCCACCCCTGGCAACGCAGAGCCGGCGCGCTTCTCGCCATTTTTAGCCCGCAGCGCAGCCAGCAGATCCCCGCCCATGCCCTCGATGGTGCTCACTCCCTCACGGCGCAGCCTTGGGGCGGCCGCGGCCGCATCGAACACCGTGTCATAGGCGAGCACTGCTAGTGCGGTGGCTGGGGGTGTCTCCACCAGCTTCACACGTAGCTGGGTAAACACTCCGAGTGTGCCCTCTGACCCAGCGAGCGCTTGGGCATAGTTTCCTCCCTTAGCGGGCAGAAGATAATGCAGACCATAGCCGGATACTTGGCGCGGAAACCTCCCCAGCTCTGTCTCGATCAGCTCGCGGTGTTCACGCCACAGCGCATCGATCTGCTCCTTGAGTGCTTTGTCGCTGCACTGCCCAGGCCCAAGCTGCACCTCGCGGCCGTCGGCGAGCAGCAGCGTGGCCTCCACGAGGTTATCGGCGGCGGTGCCCCACGCCACCGAATGCGAACCACATGCATTATTGGCCACCATGCCGCCAATGGTGCACCGAGAGTGAGTGGAGGGATCAGGGCCATAGCTCAACCCATAGGGTGCGACCGCTTCGCGCAGCCGATCGCACACCACCCCGGGCTCCACGAGGGCGGTGCGGGTGTCAGGATCGATCTCGAGAATGCGGGTGAGATGGCGCGAGGTATCGATGATCAACCCCTCGCCGATGGCATTTCCCGCCACCGAAGTGCCTCCCCCGCGGCTGGTCACGCTCCATCCCCGCAGCCTGGCCAGCTCCAGCGCATCGCGCACATCTGCGGCACTGCGCGGCTCCACCACCGCCGCCGGCACCCGCCGAAACACCGAGGCGTCCGAGGTATAGGCGGCGCGGGTGGTCATGTCTTGGCGCAGGCGCAACGCGTGCGCCAGGTGCGCCCAGCGGGGCGGAGTCTGCGCCATCTTTCCCTCCTTTCTCTCTTACCTGTCCCATTGTTCAGCTATAGCGTGACGACGCCACCTCGCTGGGCGCAGTCACGGGGATTAAAGGAATTTCACGCCCTGGGCCAAGGGCAACTCGCCACCATAATTGACGGTATTGGTGGCGCGACGCATATAGGCCTTCCACGCATCGGATCCGGATTCGCGACCACCACCGGTGTCCTTCTCTCCACCGAAGGCCCCACCGATCTCCGCGCCGGAGGTGCCAATATTGACGTTGGCGATACCGCAGTCCGAGCCGCCCGCCGAAAGAAACAGCTCGGCCTCGGCCTGGTCTTGGGTGAAGATCGCCGAGGATAGACCCTGCGGCACCGCGTTGTGCATCTCCAGCGCCTCCTCAAAGTCCGTGTAGGTGAGCACATACAGGATTGGGGCGAAGGTTTCGGTGCGCACCACCTCGCTTTGAGCGGGCATGCGTACCACTGCTGGTTCGACATAAAAGGACTGCTCGTTGGCGTCGACAAGCACCCGCTCGCCGCCGATGAGTATCTCCCCGCCCTCAGCCTCGGCTTGGCGCAGCGCATCCTGCATCGCGGTCATTGCTGCCTCGTTGATCAGCGGCCCCACCAACACGGACTCGTCACGGGGATCGCCGATAGTGAGGCTGCGGTAGGCCTCCACTATGGTGCCGATGAGTTCCTCGGCCACCGATTCGTGCACGATGAGTCGACGCATCGTGGTGCAGCGCTGACCCGCAGTGCCGGCCGCAGCGAAGACGATGCCACGCAGGGCCAGATCCAACCGCGCCGAAGGGGTAACGATGCCGGCATTATTACCACCCAGCTCCAGCAGGTAGCGGCCGAAACGGGCGGCTACTCGGGGCGCCACCTCGCGCCCCATGCGGGTGGAACCAGTGGCAGAGACCAGCGCCACGCGGGGATCATCCACCAATTGTTCGCCGCGCTCGGCAGCACCCAGCACTAGCTGGTGAATCTCCGGGTCTTGGTCGCAGTCCAGCACCGCGCGACGCAACAGCCCGTGCGCCCCGAGCGCAGAAAGCACGCACATCTCCGAGGGCTTCCACACCACGGTGTTGCCACACACCAAGGCGATGGCGGTATTCCACGAATACACCGCAACCGGGAAGTTGAAGGCGGAGATCACGCCTACCACTCCCACCGGATGCCAGGTTTCCATGAGCCGATGGCCGGGCCGCTCCGAGGGCATGGTCTTGCCATACAGCATCCGGGATTGCCCCACCGCGAAGTCGCAGATATCGATCATCTCCTGCACCTCGCCCTCGGCCTCCGACATGGACTTGCCCGCCTCGATCTGCACCAGAGTCGCCAGGTCTCGCTTGTGCTCCCGCAGCAGCTCGCCCCAGCGTTTCACCACCGCTCCCCGCGCCGGCGCCGGCACCTCCCGCCAACGACGAAAGGCCTTAGCGGCGTGGGCTATCGCGGCCTCGGTCTCCTCCTGGGTGCTGGCGTCCACGGCGAGCAGGTTCTCGCCTGTCAACGGGGTACGCGAGAGCAGATCGCCGCGGGTGAACTCGGTGGTGGCTCCGCAAGCTGCAAGCGCGGCGGTAGCCATATCGTGAAGAGTGGTCATGACAAGCCTTTCTCGTGCTTAGTTGGTGTGTGTAGTCAAGGACACGCCGAGGTCTCTACAGACTGCGGCGAGGGAGGCATCGTGCTGGGCGGCGTAGAGCTCCCACGGTTCGCGGATCGGGGTGCCCACAATCTCTGACAGCGTGGCGATGTCATAGTCTGTGCCCCGCTCGTCATCATTGCGCTGCCCGGCGCCCGTGAGATTCGATTGGAAGATCCCCGCCGCAGAGCGCGGCAGGAAATCCTCGTACACAATCGGCTCCGCGCGCACCACACCAGCCTCGATGAGCTCTTCGATATCCCACTGCCGGTCGCTCTCGCAGGTGCCCACCGCGCGGAAGGTGAAGTAGGCCAGCCCCCGTTCCCGCAGGCCGCGTTCGTCCCGAGGAAGATTCTCCTCCCAAACCTCGGTGGCTACCTCAACACGGGTGGCATCGGAACGCGTGCTTAAGCGGCGGTCCACCTCTGCGATCATCTCGTCATAGAGGCTGCGCCCCGCGGGAGTAAGCGCGATACCGCGCTGTTCCACCTCGCCGAAGCGCACCCGCAAGAAACCGGGCGCGATCTCGCCATCGGGGTGCCGAAACAGCCGCTGCTCATCGAGGGCTCGGAAAGAGGTTTGGCGCAGCAGGATATCGGGTCCCTCCCACCCAGGTGGCCCCTGGATCTCATCAATCATCGTGATTCCGCGGGCCTGCATGCTCTGGTAGAGATCATCGATATCTAACACCCGCGGGGTGAGATGATTGATGTGGGTTCCACGCACCCCAGCGATATCGGCGGCCACCGCCGAGATCTCCTCCAGCTCGCGATACCAAGCGTGATCGATGGCCTCCTCGCCGAGCTCGAAGGCGGCGGTGGCGCGGGCGATAAACTCCTGCGCCGGCTGCTCCTCTAGCCCTCCAGCTGCCGTGGCCCGCTCCGCCAGCGCCATGAGCTCGGCGTCAAACAAGGTGCGCGAGCCGATGAACTCCCGCACTCTTCGGCTCAGATCAGCGCTGAAGAAGCGAGGGTCATCGCTGGTGAGCATCGAAGTGAACACGCGGAAAGGATTTTTAGCGAGCTCTTCGGCATCCACGGGGCGAAAGGCCGTGGATACGACCGGCACGCTCGAGCTGGCTGCATCGCGCAGATCATAAAAACCCACCGGATACATACCAAAGGCGGCAAACAGCCGCGCCACCTGCCCCATTTCCTCGGGGCTGCCCACGCGGATAGCTCCATGCCGCTCGGCGGTTACCCGCTCAATACTGCCCAAGCGTTCAGCATCTTCGCCCATTGCGTCCATATAGCGGGCATTGACCTCCTCGGACACCTCCACCAAGGTGGTATAGGCCGGCACCTCGGTGCCGTACATATCCGACAGCGCCTGGGCGAAGCGGGCGCGGAGCTGCCATGTGTGCACAAAAGTCATGAGGCCTCCTAGATGATGTACTTTTCGATCGTGTTGATGGAATCCATTTCGAAGCGCTCCGCGGAATAGGCGTGCGCCGCCAAGAAGGACTCGGTGCCCAGCACAATGTCTGCCATGAATTCCCCAGCCGCTGGGCCTTGTAGGAACCCGTGCCCCGAAAACCCAGTGATGTAGTAGAAGCCGGGGACAATGTCCGAGGCGCCGATGATCGCGTTGCGGTCTGGGGTGTTTTCATAAAAGCCCGCCCAACCAGCCTCGAGATCAGGGGTAACCAGCTCGGGCGCGATAGCGCGGGCGGCAGCGTTGAACTCCTCCAGCCAGCAATAGGACCACTCGCGGTTAAATCCCACGTCCTCCTCATGCGAGATTCCCAACAGCAGCCCGTTGTAGTAATTGTGCATGTAGAAGGTGGTGGACAGATCCAGCGTGAAGGGCACAGTGGGATGGGCTCGGGGGCGCTGAGCGGTGAGCCCGATCATGCGCCGCACCGGATCCACGGGCAAAGGATGGCCCGCCATCTCTCCGATCGCGGCGCTCCACGCCCCGGCGGCGCAGATGACCTTCTCGGTGCGGATGACTCCGCGGTTCGTCATCACCGCATCGATCCTGCCGGCCTTCGTTTCGATCCCCTGTACCTCGGTGTGGTCCATCACCGACACCCCGAGCTCCATGGCGGCGCGGCAATAGCCATCTACCACCGCGGCGGGGCAGGCATAGCCATCCTCGGGAGAATAAGCCCCCACCACCACTTTGCTGGAATCGATGAAGGGGTTGAGCTCCGCAACTCGCTCTGGCCCAACCAAAAAGGAATCCACCCCCAATTCGTTCTGAATGCGGGTGGATTCCTCAAGATCGGCGGCCTCATCCTCGTTACGCGCAAGGAAGAGATACCCTACGCGGCTGAGTTGGATGTTGACCCCGAAGTCTTCATTAAATGAGGCAAAGGCTTCCAACGAGCGCTGCCCCAGTATGACATTCATGGGATCGGAGAAGTTCGCCCTCACCCCTCCCATGGGTTTTGCCGAAGAACCGCCACCCACACTGTGACTTTCGACGACAACGATGCCCCGCACCCCGCGCTGCGCGAGATGCCACGCGGTACTCATCCCCATGACTCCACCGCCGACAATCACGACACTGGCGAAGTCGGGCTGAATGCACGTCAACGATGGGGCAAGAGAAATCTTGACCTCCATGGCACATATCCCTTCCTTGCGGCAACAGTGACCAGTTATCGATAACCGTACTGCTGAGAATATGCCCCATCTCACACTCCGTCAAGGCCTAGATCACACCGATGGGCGTCGATAAGCGCCATCTTCGACCTTTTCTCCCGTCACAGTGCGGGCATACTCCAGGTGCGCCACCATGAGTTCCATGGCCCGCTGCACATCGCGAGTGACCACCGCATCCACAATCTCGAGATGCTCGCCGGCAGTGTCCGCCACCTTCCCACAGTCGAGCAGATTCAGATATAGCCCGTTAACGCGCGACTGGTCTCGCAGCCGCTCTACAGCCTCCACCCAGCGGCGATTGCCCGTTAGCGACACGAGATAGAGGTGAAAATGATGATCCGCCTCGAGATAATCAAACATGTCATCGCGCGTAACCGCCTTGGACAGCTCATCCGTGCGCGCAGCCAGCTCCTCGAGGCGCTTGACCTGCACAGAATCCAAACGCGAGGCAGCCACCACGCGCACCGCTTCCACCTCCACGAGGCGACGCAGCTGGTAGATCTCCCACACATCAGTGCTGTCGAGCTCCACCACCCGAAAGCCCCGATTCCGCACCAATTCCAACAGGTGACGCTCCACCAGACTCATCATCGCTTCCCGCACTGGGGAGTTGGACACATGCAATTCCTTGGCCATGGAATTGGCGGAATAGATCTGACCCACCTGCATATCCCCCCGCAACAGCAGGCGCCGAATATGTGCCTCAATCTGAGCTTTGTAGGTGGCGCCAGACTGCCCATCCTCACTGTTGAAGCGCTGTAGTTCGGACACAGTGCTCTCCTTCTTCGCCTCTCTCATCAGACGTGCGGCGGCACGTAACTTGCACCCCTCGGTTGTATATAACATACAATGAGCCTCACGTCTCTAGGCACATGCCCCTATGCAGTGAGACACAAACCAACCGTACGACACCGCGCCGCGTCGCCAGTACGGCGACGTGTGTGCATGTGAAAGGAGATTGATGGTGATGGATTACGTCACCTTGTCGGAATCGAAGTCAGTCGACAGCATTATCCAATCCGTCTTCGGCCCCATTGTGGACGTGATGGAGAAGGTAGTGTTCTACTCCATTCCCGTGGGCGAAGCCGAGCTTCCCCTCGTGGTGGTGTGGCTTCTTCTCGCAGGCCTGTTCTGCACATTCTTCCTCCGCGTACGCCCCATCCAAGATGCGGTGCAAACTCTGCGCGTGATTCGCGGCCGTTTGGCCAAAAAATCAGATCCCGGCGAGGTGACAAGTTTCCAAGCCTTCGCTACCGAGCTCGCCGGAACGGTGGGACTCGGAAATATCGCCGGTGTGGCTGTGGCCATCGGCGCCGGCGGGCCCGGCGCCTCCCTCTGGATTATCATCGCCGGCATCATCGGTATGGCAGTAAAGCTCGCCGAGGCCACCCTCTCCCAGATGTTCCGCCGCGTCAATAGCGATGGCAGCATCTCCGGCGGACCGATGTACTACCTCAGCGATGGTTTGAAGTCTGTGGGTAAACCGAAGCTCGGCAAGGTGCTGGGCATGATCTACGCCATCGGTTTTGCCATCGCCGCCTTCGGTGCGGGCAATATCTTCCAGGCCAATCAGGTGGCCTTGCACGTTATTGAGATCACCGGCGGCGAGGATAGCTTCTTCAACGGCAACGCCTGGTTGATCGGCGTGATTCTTGCTATTCCTGCCGCCATCGTGATCATTGGCGGTATTCAGTCGATCTCCAACTGGACCTCCCGCATGGTCCCGCTGATGTCTGCGCTGTACGTGCTGGGTGTTCTCACTGTGCTCGCCGTGAACTTCGGCGAGTTGGGGCATGCAATTTCCCTCATCTTCTCCGGCGCCTTCACTCCCGAGGGCGTGACCGGCGGTGTCATTGGTGTGATGGTGATCGGTATTCAGCGAGCTCTGTTCTCCAACGTTGCTGGTGTGGGTACCGCTGGTTTCGCGCACTCCGCCACCAAGAACCGTCACGCCACAGAGGAAGGACTGACCGCAGCATGGGAGCCCTTCGTGGACTCCGTGGTGGTGTGTACTCTCACCGCACTGGCCATTATCACCACCGGCCAGTACAAGAACCCCAGCGATGAGGGCGTGATGATGGCTACTAGCGCCTTCGCCACCGTCAACCACGGCTTCACCTATGTGCTCTCGGTATGCATCGTGATCTTCGCCTTCTCCACTCTGCTGTCCTATGCCTACTACGGGCAGAAGGCCGCTGGCTATGTGTTCAATAACAGCAAGAAGGCCGAGATGGCTTACAAGGTCGGCTACCTCATCATGATCGTGGTGGGCGCCGCTGTATCGCTGGACACTGTGGTGCGCTTCTCCGACGCCGCCTTCTTCTTCGTGGCCGTGCCCAATATTTTGGGCATCTACCTGCTGGCCGGCCCGCTGCGCCGCGAGATCTTCGGCTACCGCAAGGCCACTGCCGCCGGCAAGATGGAGCCTGCTCCCGAGGAGGAGCAAGTGAAAATGTTGAACAAGGATGAATAAAGGAGCTCGCATGTCCCCGTCCGCACTCCACCGCCCAGCCCAGCGCATCGCTGATCAGCGAGCCAGTTCCCTACGACCGCCGCTGGGCGCCGTTCCGGACGGGGCTGTGAGCCTCGCCCTCGGCGAACCCGATTTCCCCACTCCCGCTGCGATCGCTGAGGCCGGCATCTCTGCAGTACACAACGGGAATACCCGCTACACCGACCAGCACGGCTTGTGTGAGGTGCGCCAGGCGATCTTAGAGGATTTGCCGCGTACTCCGATCACGAGCGAGTGGAATGCTGCCGACAATATCGTGCTCACCCATGGCGCCACTGCGGGGTTAGGGGCGTTGTTCTTCGCGCTCATTAGTCCCGGCGATAAAGTGGTGATCCCCCAGCCGGCTTATTCCCTGTACGCCGACCAAGTGACTCTCGCCGGCGGCGAGGTGGTCTTTGCGGAATTCGGCCCGGATCTGCATTTTGACCGCGCTGAGCTGGAGCGGGTGCTGCCCGGCGCGCGCATGATCATCTTCTCTAACCCGTCGAATCCCACGGGCATCGTTCACCGCCGAGAGGAGTTGGACATGCTCGCCGAGCTCACCGCGGGCACCGACACTCTGGTGGTGGCGGATGAGGCCTATAGCTCGCTTACCTACACTGAGCAGCCCTTTAGCAGCGCCCTCGAGGTGGCTGAGCTGCGGGAGCGGCTGCTCTATGTGCAAACCTTCTCTAAGAAGTACTGCATGACGGGATGGCGCTTGGGCTATGTGGCTGGCCCGGCAGCGGCGATCTCGGCAATCGGCCAATTCCACCGCACCTTCAATGGCTCGATCTCACACGCTACCCAGCTGGCGGGCGCAGCGGCGATGCGGCTGCCAGAGGCGGAGCTGGAGCCGATCCATAGGGCTTTTGCTTCTCGACGCAATCTCGTGGCCCAAGAACTGGACTCCATCGAGGGCGTGACCCTCTTCCCACCGGAAGGCGCATTCTATGCCTTCTTCCGCTATGGCGCCCCACTGCCTTCTGCCCAAGTGGCCGAGGAGCTCGCCGAGCGCGGGGTGATCGTGCGAGCAGGTGCCGAGTATGGCCCCAGCGGGGAGAGCCATATTCGGATTTCCTTCGCGGCCTCGGAGGAGGATCTCCGCCGCGGCCTAGGCATTATTCGGGATTACTTTGGGGGCATCCGCAAGGACCCGTCCAAACGGATGGTTTCTCCATTGAGGTAGTCATTACTCACGATGCTCTCGACCAGCGCGGCATATTCCGCTGGGCGTGCCATGCGCGCCGGCAGCGGAACCCGCGCTTCGAGTTCTTCTTGGACCGCATCGGGCATCGCGGCCATCATCGGGGTGGCCACCACCCCAGGGGCAATGGCGTTGACACGAATGCCGTTGCGGGCGAGATCCCTCGCGGCGGTGAGGGTGAGGGCGTGAACGCCTCCCTTCGAGGCGGCATAGGCCGCCTGACCGATCTGGCCTTCAAAGGCAGCCACTGAGGCAGTCATGATGATCACGCCGCGGATGCCGTCCTCGTTCACCGGCTCCTGCTCAGCCATCGCGGCCGCGGCCGCAGCCAGCATGGAGAAGGTGCCGCACAGGTTGATGTTGACCACCGTCGAGAACAGCTTTGGGTCATGCGCCCCGTTGCGGCCCACGATGCGCTTGGACGGCGCAATGCCCGCGCAGGTTACCACGACCCGAATATCGCCCAGCTGGGCGGCGCGGTCCACCGCGGCACTCACCTGCTCTGGGTGGGTCACATCCACCGGAATATAGTGCACTCCTTGCGGTGATTGCTCGAGGGCGTCGATGGCGGCGGGAAGATCACACACCACTACGGTCATTCCCTGCTCGCGCAGGTGCTGGGCGGTAGCCGCCCCGAGGCCCGAGGCCCCTCCAGTGATGATGGCGACGCTGCCGGGTTGAATCTGCATAGATGCTCCTTAGATGCTGCAGGGTTAGTGCCGGGGATTACACGAAGGCAGAGATACCGGTAACGGCGCGGCCGACAATGAGGGAGTTGATCTCGTAGGTGCCCTCATAGGTGTAGAGAATCTCGGCGTCGCCGAGGAGCTTGGACACCTCATGCTCGGTGAGGATGCCATTGCCGCCGCCGATAGCGCGGGCGAGTTGTGCTGATTCCCGCGCCAACCGGGTGCCGGTGGCCTTGACGAGGGCCGCATGGGGCATATCGAATCCGCCTTCCTCCTGCAGCCGCGCGATGGAGGCCATCATGGACAAGGTCGCGGTGGCGTTGCCGAGGATGCGGGTGAGTTGTTCCTGCACCAGTTGGAATGCGGCGATGGGCTTGCCAAACTGTTCGCGCTTGAGCGCGATCTCTCGGGCCCGATCGAACATGGCCAGCTGGATGCCTGCGGCTTGCCAGCCCACCCAGGCACGGGAGTTGCGCAGCATCTCATTGGTGGCGGCAAAAGACTCCGCCCCAGGAATCAATGCACCTTCGGGAACTTCCACGTCGGTGAAGACCAGATCTGCGTTTTGCATGATGCGCAACCCCATCTTGCGCGCAATCTTTGTTCGCTTTATTCCCGGTTGGTCGAGCTCCACCACAAAGCCCTTCACTTGCCCATCAGCCACGTCGCGGGCGAACACAATGGCGAAGTCCGCGAAGGTAGCGCCACCGATCCAGCGCTTCGCGCCATTGAGTACCCAGCCGGAAGCCGTGCGTTCTGCGCTCAGCGCAAGCCCACCCGCAATATCGGAGCCGTGCTCCGGCTCGGTGAGGGCAAAACAGCCGACCTTGTCGAAGCGGCGCAGCCCTGGCAGCCATGTGGATTTCTGCTCCTCAGAACCCAGTTGGTTGATGAGATCCACCACCAGCTCGTTATGAATACCCACCAGTGCCGACAGCGACACATCGGCGCGGGTCACCTCGGCATAGGCCAGACCCCGGAACAGCCGTGAGGCGCCAGAGAATTCCAGTTCGCCCAGTCCGTGCTCGGCAAGCAATGGGAGCAGCTCGAAGGGTAGTTCCTCTCGATCCCAGTATTCGCCCACCACGGGACGGACGCGAGTTTGGAGAACATCGTGCAGCTGGGCCAGGCGGGCGCGTTCTGGCTCGCTGAGCATGCTGGCCACACCGAGAATATCGGCATCGGGTACATGCGCCTTCGCTAGCAGGGCGGGATCGGTGGGGAGTCCGGCGTGAGAGTGGGACATGGGGTGCTCCTAAGATGAATCAAGGACGAAAACCACGAGACACAATGTGCTCTGGACCACAGAGTACGGTTTACTCACGGATTGTACAGTTGTTGTGTGGAATGTACAGCCCCTGAGCCTTTGACCTTGCGCAAGAAAGCCCCATCCATGACACGCACTACCCCCACCGCCGCCTCGCTCACCCCGCGTCAGCGCGAGCTGTTTTCCACCCTGCGCGAGGAGTTTCTCGCCCACGGTTTCGCCGGTTTCACTATCGACCACGCGGTGCGTACCCTGCATTGCTCGAAATCCACCATGTATGCGGTGGGCCGCACTCGGGATGAGATCATTCGCCGAGTGCTCGTAAGCTTCTTTCGGGACGTGGCCGAGTACACGGAGGCGGCTATTGCGGACGCGGGGAGTCGTCGACAAGCATTAGAGCGCTACTTCAACGCGATGTCCGAGGCATTACAGCCCGCCTCCCAGGCATTCATGCACGATATGTCCACCCTCCCCGTGGCAGCCGAGGTATATGTGACCAATACCCGCGCAGCCACCGCCACCATCCAGCGCCTCATCACCGAAGGCATGGAGGCTGGGGAATTCCGCGAGGTACCCGCGTCCTTCCTCGCCACCCTCATCGAGACCACCATGACCCACATCCAGGCCGGGGAATACGCCCACACGCTGCCCATTCAAGACACCTATCAAGTGCTCGGCGGAATCATCGTGCACGGTATCGACGCCGAAGCCCGCCCCTAGGGGAGAAAACGCAGTGTCTTGCCCACACGCAGCGCCGCAGCCATGATTGCCGCATAGCCGCGGCGCGGTAGCCGCTGCGGGCCCCGGATCGACATCCACCGCTGCTCAGTGACGTTTTGAGAGGCCGTGTACTTCACAATGCCCTCGCGGCCATGGCGATGCGCCAGACCGGAATCCTTGCGCCCGCCCATGGGGGTATCGATCGCAGCCCACGCAGTGGTGTAGCCATCGTTGATCGCCACCGAGCCCGACTCCACGTGCGGGGCAAGTGCCCACGCGGTTGCGGGCGCGGCACACACGCTGGCATTGAGCCCATAACGGGTGTCATTCGCCCGCTCGATCGCCTCCTGCGCGGTATCGACAGCCTCAAGATACACCACAGGCCCGAAGACCTCCTCGCGTCGCAGCCGAGCCTGTTCGGGCACACCAGCAAGCACGGTGGGCTCGTAGAAATAGGGACCCAGATCTGGGCGCGCCCGCCCACCGGTGAGCACTTGGGCGCCGTGGGCGCGAGCATCATCCACGAAGGAGCGCACCGTCTCCAGCTGCTGCGCCGAAGCCAATGAGCCCATGCCCGCGCCCCATTCAAAGCCATTCACCAGGGAAATCTCTTTCACCTTCTGCACAAACGCCTCGCGGAACTGGTCAAAGAGTCGTCTGTCCACGTAGATCCGCTCGATAGAGACACACAGCTGGCCCGAATTACTAAAGCAGCCATCGACGGCAACCCGCGCCGCCGCAGCACAATCGGCATCCGCGGCGACGATCATCGGATTCTTACCCCCGAGTTCCGCCGAATAACCGATCAGCCGGCGCCCTGCTGTAGCTCCCAGCAGCGCCCCAGTGGCACTCGAACCGGTGAACATAAGATAGTCACACTGCTCCGCCACAGCCGCACCGACAACCGTGCCGGAGCCGGTGACGATCTGCACTAGTTCGCGCGGGAGTCCGGCGTCGAAAAGCAATCGATAGGCGAGCAACGCCGTAAAGGGCGTGGCACTATCGGGCTTGAGCACCACAGCATTACCGGCCAAAAGGGCAGGAATGGCATCGCCTATGCCGAGGGACAGCGGATAATTCCACGGACTGATCTGGCCCACCACCCCGTGCGGATGGTGATACTGCATGGAGCGCGACAGCACCGGCACAGCACCGCGGCGCCGCTGCGGGGCTAGGAATTTCTCGGCATGCCGAGCGTAGTAACGGGCATTGGTGGCCACGTCCATGACCTCATCGAAGGCCGAGGCACGGTTCTTTCCCGTCTCGAGCTGCACAATATCGCAGAGCAGATCACGGTGGCGCAGTAGCCGATCGTGGAAGTTGTTCACAATAGCCCGCCGCCGCGCCCACGACTCTTCGCGCCACTGCAGTTGAGCGCTGCGGGCCCGCTCGAATGCACGGGCCACGTCCTCGTTCGTGCCCGCCATCACCCAGCCGATTTCCTCGCCAGTGAAGGGGGCCTGCACGGATATGCGCTCACCTTCAGTTTCGCCCGAGCGGGCGGGTTCACTGAGGCCACGAAGGGTTGCGGCGAAGTCGGTGGGCAAGGGGCCGAGTCGAAGGCGTTGAGGCATCATGCCTCGGACAGTACCAAGCCCCTAGGCAGCAGCGGGGCCCGAGACCCTTCCCCGCACACACCCCGTGAGTACATTTTTCGCCGAAACCGTACCCATACGGGCTATCTTCGCTACACTTGAGACTCACATCACACCCGCAGGATCTTCTTGATCCAGGCAACACCCGCCCAGCGAAGGAGTACCCATGGCTCAGGCGAGCACCCCTAATGAGAACACCCGAGCATTCCTCGCAGCCCGCGACCTTCTCGTGGAACGCCAGCAGGACTACACCGCGGCTCGCGCCGATTTCCACTGGCCCCGCTTTGAGCACTTCAACTTTGCCACCGACTGGTTCGACTACCTAGCCACTCACCCAGACTCCGCCGAACGGGAGGCCCTGGTGATCACTGAGGTCGACGGTCCCGATACCCGCCGCACCTACGCCGAGCTCGCCGCCCGCAGCACCCAGCTTGCCGCATGGTTTGATTCCATCGGCATGCGCCGCGGCGATCGCGTCATGCTCATGCTCAACAATCAAGTCGAGCTGTGGGAAACCATGCTCGCCTGTATCCGCGGCGGCTTCGTCCTCAACCCCGCCACAGCGATGCTCGGGGCGGCAGACCTACAAGACCGCACTGATCGCGCCGAGATCTCCTGGGTGGTGGCCAACCCAGAGGATGCCGAAAAGTTCGGCGAAGTCTCGGGAGATTTCACCGTGATCCAAACCGGGCCCGGTGGCACCGATCTCCCACCGGCTCAAGGCACCCACCCCACCCTGCAATACTCAGAGTCCCACACCGCCCCCACCGAGTTCAGTCTCAGCGAACCCACCGGCGCGGATGACACTCTGCTGCTGTACTTCACCTCCGGCACCACCTCCAAGGCCAAACTGGTGGAGCACACCCACACCTCCTACCCGGTGGGCCATTTGAGCACCATGTATTGGATTGGGCTTGAACCCGGCGATGTGCACCTCAACGTGGCGGCACCCGGCTGGGCCAAGCACGCGTGGTCCAACTTCTTCGGCCCCTTCATCGCCGGCGCCACCATTTTCCTCTACAACTATGCGCGCTTCGACGCTGCCGCGCTGATGCGCGTGATGGACAAGGAGAAGGTCACCAGTTTCTGTGCCCCTCCCACCGTGTGGCGCATGCTGGCCCAAGCCGATCTGGATCTGCTCGCCACCCCACCGACCAAGGTGGTGGCCGCCGGTGAGCCGCTCAACCCCGAGCTGATCAGCCACGTGGAAAAGAAATGGAATGTCACCATCCGTGACGGCTTCGGCCAAACCGAATCCTCACTACAAATCGCCAATTCCCCCGGTAACCCGGTGAAGGCCGGATCGATGGGGCGCCCCATGCCTGGCTTCGACATTGTGCTCAAAGATCCTGCCACCGATGAACTCGGTGATCACGGCGAAATCTGTATCTCTCTCGATCCGCGCCCGGTAGGCCTGACCCCGGGCTACTATGGCGATCCGGAGAAGAACGCCGAGACCTTCCGCGATGGGTACTACCACACGGGAGACATCGCCGAACGGGACGAGAACGGCTATATCACCTATATCGGCCGCGCCGACGACGTGTTCAAGGCCTCGGACTATCGCCTCTCCCCCTTCGAGCTGGAGTCCGCGGTAATCGAGCACCCGGCCGTCGCCGAGGTGGCCGTGGTGCCCTCGCCGGATCCGATTCGACTCGCCGTGCCGAAGGCCTACGTGATTCTCGCAGCTGGCTATGAGCCCACCGCCGAGACCGCAGAGAGCATCCTGCGCCACTGCCGCACAACACTCGCGCCGTACAAGCGCATCCGACGGCTGGAGTTCCATGACCTGCCCAAGACCGTCTCCGGCAAGATCCGCCGAGTGGATCTACGCAAACGAGAGATGGAGATTCACAAGGCCGATGCCGGGGCCAGCAAGGTGGGCTCCGAATGGGCCGATAGCGACTTCCCCTCGCTCAAGGGCTAAGCCCCGCCCGCAGACACGCTACCGCCCACCGACACGCATGTGCACGTGCATCGGTGGGCGGTGCCGTATGCGCTGCAGCGAATCCTAGCGGTGGGTGAACTCGGCGTCGCGCTTGTTGACGAAGGCATCCATGCCCTCTTTTTGATCCTGCGAGGCAAACACCGAGTGGAACACGCGGCGTTCAAACTGCACGCCCTGCTGCAGGGTTGTTTCGAAGGCGGCATTGACCGTCTCCTTCACCATGGTGGATGCCACCAGAGACTTAGACGCGATCTCTTCGGCCACTCCCAGTGCTTCCTCTAGCAGGGACTCGGTGGGCACAACACGAGAGACCAGCCCCGAACGCTCGGCCTCTGCGGCATCCATCATCCGCCCTGTCAGGCACATATCCATGGCCTTGGATTTACCGACCGCACGGGTAAGTCGCTGCGAGCCGCCCATACCCGGCAGCACCCCGAGGTTGATTTCCGGTTGCCCGAATCTCGCCGACTCGGCGGCGATAATGATGTCGCACATCATGGCCAGCTCGCAGCCGCCGCCGAGGGCATAGCCGCTCACTGCCGCGACCACAGGAGTGCGCACGGCACTCAGGCCGTCCCATTCGGCGAACCAATTGCTGCGGTACATATCGGTGGCGGACTGCTCGGCCATCTCCTTGATGTCCGCCCCTGCAGCGAAGGCTTTTTCCGAGCCGGTAATCACAATGCATCCGATGGCATCGTCGGCATCGAACTCGCGGGCGGCGGTGACCACCTCACGCATGGTGGCGTCGTTGAGGGCGTTGAGTGCCTTGGGCCGGTTGAGGGTAATAATCCCCACTCGGCCGCGGGTTTCACACACAATATTGCTGGTCATGGCTCTCCTTCTCGTCTCGAGGGATAGGTGATTGTTGGGTCAGTAATCAGTGTACAGGCGGCCTCGATCTCGGCGGGGTGCACGTTTTCCACGGCGGCATGCCGCCACGAAGGTGCATGATCCTTATCCACCAACAGGGCGCGCACCCCCTCGATAAACTCGCCGCAGCGTTGCATATGCAACGATACGCACAACTCTAGATCGAGAACATCCTCTAGGCTCATGGTGCGTGCTCGGCGCAGCAATTCCGCAGTGATCGCCACCGCGAGCGGCGAGTTGGAGCGGATCCTCTCGGCTGCTTCGGCCCCAGCAGCACCACAGGCAGCGAGGCGCCGGAGGATCTCAGCCGGGCTCGCCTCTGGGGTATAGATCTCGCACCGCTGCGCAGTGCCGAGTGTCCAGCGCACCGGCGCCGGCACGGCACACTCGGCAATGATGCTCGGATCGCCGCTATCGATGAGCTCCGCGCACAGTTGCTCAAGCCGGCTCTGGGGTACGTAATAATCGGCCAAACCCGCTTCGATGGCCTCGGCCGGGCCCGCGTGCTGCCCCGTGAGGGCAAGGTGGGCGCCGGTGGCATAGTCGCCGCGGGCAAGCAGATAGCTCGAGCCCGTATCAGGCACGAGCCCGATGGCGGTCTGGGTGAGACCGAGCGCGGTGCTGTCGCTAACGATGCGGTGGCTGGCATGGCCCGAGACCCCCACCCCACCGCCGAGCACCAGCCCGTGCTGGATCGCCACCACCGGCAGCGGACACCGAGCCAGCTGCAGGTTCAGGCTATATTCCTCGGACCAGAACTGCGCACTCGCACTGCCACCGGCACGCGCATCGTGATACAGATCCACGATGTCTCCCCCAGCGCACAGGCCGCGCTCGCCTGTGCCACGAAGAAGCACGAGATCCACGCCTTCATCCTCCACACTGCGCCGAAGTAATTGGCTGATCCGGCGCACCATCTCGAGGCTAAGCGCATTGATCGCTCGGGGCCGGTTGAGGGTGATGATGCTGGCCCTTCCCCGCTGCTCGTAGAGCACTGTCTCGACCATCGTCGCGTCCGATCGCCCCTAGGCCCGCTCGAGCAACAGCGCCTCGCCTTGGCCTCCCCCGCCGCAGAGGCTTACCCCCGCCCTGCGGGCGCGCCCCGCGTGCAGCACGTGAGCTGCGTGGACTGCAAGCCGAGCTCCAGAGGCGCCGATGGGGTGGCCGAGCGATACCGCGCCGCCGTCAGGGTTCAGCACCGCCGGTTCGATACCGAGCACGCCTGCCGAGTGCACCGCCACCGCGGCGAAGGCTTCATTAATTTCTACCCAGTCGAGATCCCCCGCCCGCCAGCCTTGGGCTGACAGTGCGGTCTGTAATGCGTGTGCAGGCTGTTCCTGAAGGGAGTTATCGGGGCCAGCCACCTGCCCATACGATTTCACGAACGCCAGGACAGTCCAGCCCTTCCCTTCAGCGATATGGCGGCGGGTGAGAACAACGGCGGCTGCCCCATCGGAGATTTGGGAGGAGTTCCCGGCGGTCAATGTGCCCTCTGGGCTAAACGCGGGACGCAGCCGAGCGAGGGTATCTACCGTGCAGTCGGGGCGAATCCCCTCATCCTCGTGTACCACATCTTCCCCGCCGCGTTGAGCAATACTCACCGGCGCGATCTCTGCCGCAAAATGTCCTGCCGCGGTCGCGCGGGCGGCGCGCTGATGCGAACAGGCGGCCAACTCGTCTTGTTCGCTGCGCGTGACCGGATAGCGCTCGGCATGCCGTTCCCCCAGCTCCCCCATTGCAATGCCGAGGTCGGCGGCGGTGAGCCCATCGTGAGCCATGTGATCGAGGGTGCGCAGAGGCCCGTAGGTGGTCCCCCGCCTGCTGCCCAGCAGTAGATGCGGGGCTTGGGACATCGATTCCATACCACCGGCCACGACCACATCGGCATCCCCAAGCTGGAGCATGCGGGTGGCGTCGATAAGCGCGCTCAGACCGGAGAGGCATACCTTGTTCACGGTGGCGGTGTGAGCCCGGGGAGAGATGCCTGCCCCGAGCGCGGCCTGCTTTGCTGGGTTTTGCCCCACGCCCGCGCTGAGCACATGCCCCACAATGACGGCATCCACTAGCTCGGGGTTGATCTCCGATCCGGCGAGCGCATGACGAATGGCGATGCTTCCTAGCTCTGGGGCGCTGAGGGTGGATAGGCGACCCATGAGGCGGCCGATCGGGGTGCGTGCTGCTCCGACGATAACGATGTCTGTGTCCGTGGACCGTGTCATGCTGCCTCCCAGCGCAGAGCTACTGAAGTGTACGTACTAGATTGCTATCGTACAGCCATGATGAGACGCGCGCCACATATTTTATGGATGGATATGCATGACCGAAGGGCACAGCGCCCGCATGAAGCGAGGCTGTGCCCTAGGTTTTATTCATCACGTGACACTTGGGTCCGTGGTGTGTTTAGTCGCGGCTACGCAGTCGAACTAGGATCAGCGTGCCACCCAGGAAGATCATCACGAGAGCGAAGATGCTCATGGTGATCACCGAGGCGCCGGTGTCGGCGAGGCCGGTGCGCTTTTCTTCCTTGTTTGCGGCCTTGGTGGGAGCCGGCGAGGTCTGCGGGGCATTGCCCTGGCTGCGGACCGGCTTCTCAGCGGCGGACGGGGTGGGAGTGCTCGACTCCGGTGCCGTGGTGGCAGGGGTCTCCGATTCAGAGGTCTCGGTAGCGGGAGTTTCCCGCTCCGGCTTCTCCCTCTTCGGCTCCTCTGCAGGAGCGTCCTTCTTCGGCTCCTCCTTCTTCGGCTTATCCTTCTTGGGCTTGTCCTTCTTGCCGCAGTCCGGCTTGTCCTCGCAGGACGGCTTCTTCGGCTTCTCGGGCTTTTCCGGCTTCTTCGGCTTCTCGGGCTTTTCCGGCTTCTTCGGCTTGTGGCAATCCGGCTTGTCACCGCACGAAGGCTTCTTGGGCTTGTCCTTCTTACCGCAATCCGGCTTGTCCGAGCAGTTCGGCTTCTTCGGCTTGCCACAGTTCGGCTTATCCGAGCAGTTCGGCTGGGCCGGGACTGGGGCGGCGGGGGTGGACTCGCCCGGCAGCTCTACGGGAGCAGACTTGACGACGATCGTCTGTGCACGATCCTCACGGTCGCGGTGAACCACCTCGTGACCACCCTCGACAGGCTGTCCGCCCTCGGAACGCACGGCCTTTTCGAAAACCACATAGGAGTGGCCGGGCTCAAGATTGCGCTCACCAAAGTCCACCTTCACGGTGCCCTTCGCATCCTTGACTGTTTCCACCTGAGTGGCGGTGGCCACCACGCGGTCGTCATTGAGGTCCATGAGCTCACCGGTGAAGGTGTACTCCTTGTCCTTCTCAAAACCCTCGAAGGCGATGGTGTCTACCACGTGCACGGCCTGGGAGACCTCGTTGGCCTCGAGCTCCACGGGAGTCTCGGAGGAAGCCTTCTTGCCCTCGACGGAGACAGTGGTCCGCATGGAGGACGGACCGCGGTTCTCCTTCTTCGGAGCCTGAGGGGTGTTACCTTCCACAACCACGCGCTCGCCGCCCTTACCGTGGGTCATCTCCACGGTCAGCAGGTTCTGGAAACCACGGGCAGCTACCGAACCGGACATCTGCGGGGTCTGGTCGGTCACGTAGACGCGAATCACAGCGTCCTCGGGGTGCTTGGCCAGCTTCACCTCGGAATCCTTGCCCAGCAGCGCGGCGGCGGCGCGGGCAACGTTAAAGTTGTTGGCAGCGTGGGGATCCACAGCAGCAATAGATTCAGCGCTGGCTTCGCGGGAGCCGTTGGCGGTGAACATGTTGTCGGTGTAGCGCCACACGGCCAGCTGAGTGGCGTGGTAGAAGTCGCCCTCGCTCAGGCCGAAGCGCTCCTTGATGCCGGCGGCGTTGAAGCCGTAGCCGTTGTAGATCGTGCGCAAAATGGCCTCGGTGAACTCCTCGTTGTTGTCGAAGGCCGAGCGAGTGCCCGAACTGGGCTTGTTCGCGGCTTCGAGCAGATCATAGGAGGAGGTCATGCGAACCGGGTAGTTCGAGTCCGCAGAGGTCGGGGGCGCAAGACGCTGGTTGAAGCAGAACGCTACCTCGCCATCAGTTTGGGCAACATCCTGTCCGGTCCATTCGGTGACACGAAAGTGGCTGAACGGGGTGGCGGTGGTGAATCCGCGGTAGTCCTGTCCCTCGGTGGCCTGAGCGGTGGCCGGCAGGCCCACCGCGATTACTCCCACAAGCAAGGCGACGGCGGCCAACACGGCCGTCCAGCTTGTTCTCAAAGCGTTCAATGTTCTCCTGCTTTTCAATTTCCGTTCCGGCAGCGCTCCGAGCGTGCATCCGCACCGCCCGAGAACACCGGAGATACTTTCCAGCCATAGCCTTCTCACCCCTGTTTCCACATGGGACGTCTATGGCGATGAAGTGGAAATCTAATACCTTTTTCAGGCTTCAGCAAGCCAGCTGTGTTTACATCTTTTATTCTTGTTGAAACGTCCGCGTCTCAGATTGCGGCCGGAATTCGGACACGATCGGACATGAAAAGTGTATGAAATGCCAGATCGGACACTATATCTGCAGTACACAGGGCTACCGTGAAAAACTAAGAGCGTCTCAATGTGATCACAAATAGGACACTGTGCCATAAAGCGCTTAGACGGCCTCGACAAGAGACTTTACACATATAGATGGTGTGTCATGCGCGCAGCGTGCGGGCACTTTCGTCGACACACCACCACCCACGCCGGACGGCCACCCGCTCAACGATCTATAACGTGGCGCACATCATAGCTGAGAAAAATCAGTGTTTTAGCCCATAATGGTTTATACGCTGGCGAAAACAAGGCTTTGAGGGCGTCTCAACCGCTGGGGTATTAAGTGCGGGTGATGCGTGCGATGAAGGCGAGGTGATCGGCTTGGCCAATAGGCATGGTGTCGCAGTCCACCACTCGAAACTCGCCAGAGACAAAGACGTGATCGATCGGGGTACGCAGGGGATGAAGGTGCCAAGCGTTGGCCACAGGGGCATCGGCGGGCCAGGTCCCCACCGCGCGGCGTGAACACACCTCGCTGGCGGCCGTGAGACGTTCACGCGCTGCGAGGGGGCCATGGCGGAGGGTGGCATTGAAATCACCGGCGAGGATCACAGGCTCCTCAACGTCCTCGCCGTAGCGCATAAAGGCTATTGTCTGCTCCCGCCAGGCTGGGACAAGCTGTGGCATCGGCGGAACGGGATGCACCCCAGCCACGCGAAACTCCCCCGCCGCCGGAGGAGTCACAATCCCAGCCTTGGCCTCAACCTCGAAGGAGGGCACATCGGCTGGGCGGGTGGTACCAAGGCGAGGGTGGACGAGCACTTGGGTGGCGGCGGGGCCGAGGACTGGCGGTCCAGCGGGATCGGGGTCGATGAAGGCATCCTCAAACTCGGTGCCAGCCACCGCCACCTTCACTCGGTGGCGCTCAGCCTCGGGCAGGACCACGATATCGGGATCGATAGTGTCTACGAGTTCGCCGAAACCGCTGGCGGTGAGCGTGTTTTGGCTATTAAAAGTAACCACCGTGATGGACTCGGGCGAGGGCTGCGCGGGGCGCGCCTGCTCCCCTCCCCGCGGGGCGGGCACCGGACTTAAGCCCATGATGAGGGCAAGAACCATTGCTACACACCCGGCCGCAGCGGTAGACCAACACCCCCATCCGGCACTGCGGCGCATCCACCCCCATATTCCAAGCACTAGCGCGAACACGAGCCCGGCCCCAGCCACGAGATAGGGAAAAGCCAGCACCTGGGCCACACCCATGCGGGTGCTCAACCAGCGTGCTGGCGCGGTATGGGGGAAGAGGATGAGAAGCCCGCAGGCCGCTACGAGAGCCCAGAGAACAAGCTGAACGATGACCGTCCGCGCTGTTCTCATGGAGGCATCCTCTCCTTCAGTGACCGGTTGGGGTGATGAAGGGCCGAGAGGCCCTTAGTTTTCTTCAGGGCGCTGATAGGCTACTGCGTTGTCCTGTTCGTTCCAGTAGAGCAGGACATTATCGCTCTCATCGCCATCCTTGTAGGTGACGTCGATGCCATATCCATCCAGATCAGGCGTGAGGTCTTGGATGGTGTGCGGGCTACCTTCATCGCGTCCCACATATTCGCCGGCGTGGAAGAGCAGCAGCACGGACTTGGCGTTATCCATAGGCTTATCGGCTTCATCCACGCGGGCGTAGGTGAGATCGGTGCAGGGGTTCCAGTTGGAATCGCCCTTAAAGGACCAGGAACCTTCCTCCTGGTTGATCTGCCCCACCGCGCGGTGCACGGCCTCCGCATTCGGGTTCACGGCGCATTCGCCGTCGCCACCGGCGGCCTCAGTGGTGGTGGACTCCTCAGAGCTGGTCACCGAGGAGGCGGCGCTGGAAGCCTCGCTGCTAAGCGATGCCGCGCTATCGCCGTCATCGGAGGAACAGCCAGCCACTCCGAGCAGCAGTACGGAGGCTGCCACTGCGAGGCCGGCACGGGCAGGGCGCTGACGCATAGAAATACTCATAGCACCCAATTGTTGCACACCTCCGCTCCCCCGCCGCCACGCCGAGACTTAGCGTTGGGGTTTGTGGGCGGGAAGGTGGCGTCGATAAGCGTGCTGCGCACTACGTAGCATGGGGCGTGTGAAGCGTTTTCTCTATGCGTTGAAAAACCTCGCCACCTCGAAACTGTGGTCGGGGGCGGCGGTCACCGGCATCGTGGCGGCCATCGTGGCCATCGTGCTCACCGAGGTGACTGTGCCAGGCGAATATGTGCTCGCACAATACCTGTGGCCCGGCGACACCGACGCGGCAGCCGACATGCTCAGCTTCGTGGCCTCCTCCACCATGACGGTACTGACTACCACGATCTCCATGACCCTCATTGTGCTGCAGGTGGCCTCGGGGAATTTCTCGCACCAATTGCTCCGCGACTACATCGAATCCCCCGCAGTACGCGGCATCATCGCCGTGTATGTGGGCAATTTCGTGTATGCCGTGCTGGTATTGCGCTCTCTGGATAAAGAGGCGGAATCCCCGCCCCAACTGGCTGTGACCGTCGCCGTGATCGGTGTGCTCATCGCGCTCGGCACCTTCATCTGGTACGTCTCGCGCGTCGTGGACATGGTGCGAGTGGACACCATCATCCGTCAATCGGCTACACGCACCCTCGCCCATGCGCAGACCACGAGCACCGACGACACCCCTGCCGTGGAATACGAGCGGCCCACGCCCGCACACCACGCGGCCACGTTGCGGGCAGAAAATTTTGGCTATGTGCAGCGCATCGATCACGACACGGTCGCGGACTGGGCCGCTGCGCATGACGCCACCGTGGTCATTGACGTCCAACCCGGCGATCGCATCATCGCCGGCCAGCCAGTCGCGCACTGGTGGTGCGACACTCAGCACGCCACCCACGCCATTCAGATGCCCGATCCGATCTTTCTCTCCCTCGAGCGGGTCTCTGGCAGCGACTTTGCCCTCGGGCTGCGCCAGCTCCTCGATATCGGTGTGCGGGCGCTGTCGCCCGGGGTGAACGATCCCACCACTGCCCGCCACGCCATCGGCCAAGCCACCAGCGTGTTGCGCACCCTCGTTGCCCATCCACCCCGCCCCGTGGTGCGGGACGACGCCCACGGCCGCCGCGTGCTGTGGGCCGCAGAACGCAGCCAGGCCGCACTAATTGCCGAATGGGTGTCGGAGATGCGCCGCTACGGTGCCCAAGAACCGGGCGTGCTGGTGGACCTGCTGGACCTGCTGCACATCGTGGGCGCAGAATCGCAGGATGCTGCCGTACGGGCGGTGGTGCGCAAAGAGATCGAGGCGATCGTCCGCGCCGCGGAGCGCAGCATCGAAGAACCCATGGACCGACAGCGGGTACTGGAGGCTGCAGGCATCGGCAGCTAGGGCGCCAGCAGCCTAGCTTCGGTGGGCACAATGCACAAGACCCCTGTCACCAGCATCTCCGCGAGATACGAAGGGTGACAGGGGTGTGCGTGTGTCCCAAGGGATCCACCCTCGCCGTTTGCGCGGCTGGGGTGGCGCCTCGAGGGGATAAAGAGCTTAGGCCTTAGCGGCGTAGTTCTTCACCACGGAGGTGTCCACGGGGATGCCGGGACCCTGGGTGGAGGAGACGGTGATCTTCTTCAGGTAGATACCCTTGGACGAGGCCGGCTTGAGGCGCAGGAGCTCATCGATGAGAGCGCCGTAGTTCTCGGCCAGCTGCTCGGGGGTGAAGGAGGCCTTGCCGATCAGGGCGTGCAGGTTAGCAGCCTTGTCCACGCGGAAGGCGATCTTACCGCCCTTGATCTCCTTGACAGCCTTGGCCACATCGGTGGTGACGGTGCCGGTCTTCGGGTTCGGCATCAGGCCACGGGGGCCCAAGACGCGAGCCACGCGACCCACCTTGGCCATCTGGTCCGGGGTGGCGATAGCGGCGTCGAAGTCGGTCCAGCCGCCCTGGATCTTCTCGATCAGATCCTCGGAGCCCACGAAGTCAGCGCCAGCTTCCTCAGCGGCGGTGGCGTTCGGGCCAGCGGCGAAGACAACCACGCGCACGGACTTACCGGTGCCGTTCGGCAGGGAGACGGTGCCACGCACAAGCTGATCAGCCTTGCGGGGGTCCACGCCGAGGCGGACGGCAACGTCCACGGATGCGTCGTACTTGTCAGAGGAGGTGTCCTTAGCCAGCTGAACGGCCTCGATCGGAGAGTAGATCCGGCCCTTGTCCACCTTGGACTGGAGCTCCTGGTAGCGGCGGGAGTGCTTCTTGCTCATGTTTCACAATCCTTAATGTTTTGAAACGTGTGTCGGGAATGTTGTGGTGTCGATGGGCCGTGAGCGGGCCCTACCACCCGCCTGCCCCACAACGGGGAAGGCGGCAGGCCTCCACAGAGGCGGCGAAGGTGTTACTTGACCTCGATGCCCATGGAGCGGGCGGTGCCGGCGATGATCTTGGCAGCAGCCTCGATGTCGTTGGCGTTGAGGTCCGGCTTCTTGGTGGTGGCGATCTCCTTGCACTGATCCCAGGTGACAGAGCCAACCTTGTCAGTGTGGGGAACGCCGGAGCCCTTCTTCAGGCCAGCGGCCTTCAGCAGCAGCTTGGCTGCCGGCGGGGTCTTCAGCACGAAGTCGAAGGAGCGATCCTCGTAGACGGTGATCTCCACCGGCACGATGTTGCCGCGCTGGGCCTCGGTAGCAGCGTTGTAGGCCTTGCAGAACTCCATGATGTTGACACCATGGGCACCGAGGGCCGGGCCGACCGGGGGAGCCGGGTTAGCGGCGCCAGCCTCGATCTGCAGCTTGATGAGGCCAGAGACCTTTTTCTTCTTCTTAGCCATGTTTGATGAACCTCTTCCTTGGTACCGCACCGGCGAGGGCAGGTACTGGCTAGTATTAACCCGCCCGTATGCAGCCGATGCGTCCGGATGCCGAGCTCAACTCAGCCACCGGGGATATTGACAGTATTCGGTGCGTGCTGCACCTGCAGTGATAACAGGTGCTGTTCACGCGGAGGCGAGTGCTGCGCGTAGGTGCGCAGACACGCGAAGGGAAAGTCTACACCTTCTAGCAGGTCAGACCAAATAGAACAGCACTCCCGCCCCGCTGCATGGAAGCAGGGGAACAAGAGTGCTGTGCTGGCGGGTGGTTAGTTGACCTTTTCCACCTGATCGAAGGTGAGCTCCACCGGGGTTTCACGGCCGAAGATAGACACCAGGGCCTGCAGCTTGCCGTTTTCGGCGTCGATCTCGGAGATCGTGGCGGAGACGGTAGCCAGCGCACCGGTGAGGATGGTGACAGCCTCGCCCACCTGGTAGTCCACCTCCACGGGGGCCTGCTTCTTGCTGGGCTGCGCCACAACCTGCTCGCCATCCTTGGAGGCGGCCGGCTGCTCGCCCTGCTCGCCCTCCACCGGGGTGGACTCCTGCGGCAGCAGGAACTTGGCCACGTCACGGTGCTTCACCGGGGTGGCGTGCCCCTCATTACCCACGAAGCTGGTAACACCCGGGGTTTCACGGACCACGGACCACGAGCGATCATCAATGTCCATACGCACCAGCACATAGCCCGGCAGCAGCTTGCGCTTGACGCGCTTGCGCTGACCATCGCGGATCTCCACGACCTCTTCGATGGGGACGACGACCTCGTAGATAGAGTCCTCCACCTCGAGAGTCTGGGCGCGCATGTCCAGGTTGGTCTTCACCTTGTTCTCGTAGCCGGAGTAGCACTGAATGATGTACCACTGGCCCGGCTTCTTCTTCAGCTCGCGGATGAACTTGCGCAGCCGAGCCTTGTACTCAGCCAGGGAATTATCGCTTTCAGCGGCGGCTTGGTCGGCCACGGCCACATCGGCGTTGAGCGCATCCTCCACGCCCTCCTTTTCGGCGGCGGCCCGCTCCTCGGCGCTCTCCTCAGCCTGGTTCTCGAGGCGCTCCTCGGCGGCCTGGGCGGCGGTTGCGGCCTGGGCGGCGGTCTCGAAAGAGGTAGCGGCACCCTCCGCGGCGGCGCCCACGTTCTCGGTGGCGGTGTCTTCAGCCTCCGGGGCGGCACCGGTGGTGTTCTCGATGTTCTCGCTCATATCGTCCTCGCTTGAAATCTAGCTAGTGTCGGTTCACAGGTGTAGCGGCTTCGTGCTCTCATTGCCGCCGTGGAGCGCAGCCCCGCGCGGGCGGTACAGGCAATAAAAGTCCCGCCTTGGCGCTAGTGGCTAAGGCGGGTAAAAGCTATGAGATTCATCCTAGTTAAGGGTTAAGAACTAGGTCAACTCCCCGAGAGGCCAGAATGTCGATGCCCCAAACGAGCAGTGTCATCACGATGAGGAATCCGAAGACGATGAGCGTGTAGTTCACCATCTGCTTGGAGGTCGGCCAAATGACCTTCTTCATTTCCTCCACTACTTCAGGAACGAAGCGTGTGGGGCCTCCACCAGGGCGGTCGTCCGCATCCTGGGTGGCCACTGCCCGCTTGGAGGAGTAAGACTCGCTCGAGGTAGTGCTTACGCCGGTGAGCTGACGCTTGCCCGTGGGCCGCGCGCTCGATGTGAGATCGTCTGCCACGTTTCTCCTCGATACGACTTTCTAAAAGTACTTGCAGGGGCGACAGGACTCGAACCTGCAACCTGCGGTTTTGGAGACCGCTGCTCTGCCAATTGAGCCACGCCCCTTGGCGCGCTGCCGCGTCCGCCACCATGAATAAGCAGCCTCTGCGCAACACTGCCGCTCACTGTAATGACTTCCACGCGGGAAGTAAAGACACCTCGCGGCCACACACACGAAATAAGGCCCAACCGAAGATTTCGGCTCGGCCTTATCATGCGGTGTGCAGTAGCGGTTCCGAGACTCGAACTCGGGACCTCACGATTATGAGTCGTGCGCTCTCACCAACTGAGCTAAACCGCCCCATTCATGTACAACCACCCACAAGCTGGAGCGGCTATATAAATGAACAGAGCCCCCTGACAGAATCGAACTGTCGACCTTTTCCTTACCATGGAAACGCTCTGCCGACTGAGCTAAGGGGGCTTAGCTTCCCTTATAGGAACTGGACTGCGTTTCGCAGTGCCCGTTCCGTTGAAGCCTTAAGAAGATTAACCCGAAGCCATGAAAGAACACAAATCTGCATCTCAACCCGTCTTTTTCCGCCCTCGCATGGCCCCTTTATAGCCCACAGGGCTACACCGTGCTCCTCGCACTCGAGCACCTACCCCCAGCCGCCCTGCCCCCACCGCGCGACATCAAAGCATGCAAAAACCCGAGGCCCTCCCCTTTAGGGGGATGATCCTCGGGTGTGTGGTGCCAGGTAATGGATTCGAACCATTGAAGGCAATGCCGGCGGATTTACAGTCCGCTCCCTTTGGCCGCTCGGGCAACCTGGCGTGCACGCTTGGTGCGGTGACTTACTCTACTAGACGCCCTATATGTTTAAGCAAATCGTCCGCCTAAGCTGCGGATTTCCGCAGCGAGTAGGATAGGTATGGCCCTTAGCCCACTCGCCCGGCGGTGAGCTGAGCAAGGGTGCGCAGCGCCTCGGTGACGGTGTTCTGCGGCAGCTCAGCCAAGGCGCTCTCCGCCTCGGCGAGGTAGCGGTCGATGTCTTCCTTGGCACGCTGGCGGCCGCCGGAGCGCTCGAGCAGGGCGATGATCTCCGGCACGTCCTCCTCAGCCACAGGGCCGGTGACGCGGGCGCGGAGCTCATCTCCCACTTCGCCCTCTTCGCGCAGGGCGTAGAGCACCGGCAGCGTGAATACTCCCTCGCGCAGGTCGGTGCCTGGGGTTTTTCCGGACTGGCTGGAGTCGGAGAAGATGTCGATGATGTCATCCACGATCTGAAACACCATGCCCACAGCCTCGCCGTAGCGCTCGAGAGCCGCGATGTGGTGTTTCTCCGCCCCCGAGTGCAAGGCCCCGAGATAGCCGGCGGCGGCGATGAGCACACCGGTCTTCTCACGGATCACGTTGAGGTAGTGCTCCACGGGGTCACCGCCGCGCGGGCCCACCGTTTCGCGCATCTGGCCGGTCACCAGCTGTTCGAAGGTGATGGCGAAGTGCCGCACGGTTTCGATGCCGAGCTGGCTCATCATTCGCGAGGTATAGGCCAGCAGGATATCCCCGGCAAGGATCGCCACGGAGTTGTTCCAGCGATGGTTGGCGGATTCGGCGCCACGACGCTTCTCTGCCTCGTCCATCACGTCATCGTGATACAGCGTGGCCAAGTGGGTCATCTCCACGATGGCCCCGGCGCGCTGCACGTTGAGGCTGCCAGGTTCTGGGCCGTACTGGGAGGCAAGGAGGGCGAACATGGGGCGGAATCGCTTGCCCCCGGCCTCAAAGAGGTGCGAGACCTTGTCCGAGACGAACTCGGCGCCGCTGGCGACTTCGCCGCGCAGGAGCTCCTCGATCTCGTCCATCTTCTCTGCCACCCAGGCGCTCAGCTCTGGGTCTCCCAAGTCAAGACGGGGAATCGAGCCTTGGGATGCGGTGACTTGCACCCAGTGCTCGTTGTCTTGCGAGCCGACGGCTGTACCGTTACTCATGCTTGGTTGTCCTCGACCTTCGTTGGCTGCTGTGAGTCTGTTTCTGAGAGCAGAACGTCCACACTTCTCAGGCGGTTTTAATCTACAGATGATAACCGTAGTCTACGTTCGGGGGCTATCCACAGTCGACGCCTCGTCAATGCCACAATAGGTGCGTGGCTCATCCTGATGTTGCTGTAGACGTTCTGATCGTGGGCGCGGGCCCCGCTGGCTCCGCCGCCGCCTATCATGCCGCCCACGCGGGGCAATCGGTGTTGCTTATCGACGCCGCCTCGTTCCCCCGCGATAAGACCTGCGGCGATGGCCTCACCCCACGCGCCATCAAGGAGCTGCATTCTCTCCACCTCGCGCATCAGGTGACTTCTCGCTACCGCAACCAAGGCCTGTTCCTGCACGGCTACGGCGGCGATGTGCAGGCCCCGTGGCCCGAGAGCACATTCGGCCGCCTCGGCTCGGCGATGAAGCGCCGCGACTTCGACACTCTGCTATTCCGCCATGCGCAGCAGCAGGATGGGGTCGACACCTGGGAGAATGCCGAGGCTTTAAGCCCGCAGCTCTATGCGGGCCGGATCGAGCAGGTGGAGGTACGCCACGGCGGCGAAATCCGTATGGTGCGCCCGCGCATGGTGTTGGTGGCCGATGGGGTGCGGTCCTCCTTCGGCCGGAAACTGGGCCGGCAGTGGCATCGCGAGCAGGTCTACGGCATTGCTGCCCGCGCCTATTGCACCACTGCCCGCGGGGATGATCCGTGGATGCACTCCCACGTGGAGCTGCGCGATGAGCAGGGACACCTGCAGCCCGGCTATGGCTGGATTTTCCCGCTCGGTTCGGATGAGGTGAATATTGGGTGTGGCGCGCTGTCCACAGCGGCCCGTCCCGCCCAGATCAACACGAAGAAGCTGCTTCTGTCCTATGCCGCGCAGCAGCGCGAGCACTGGCAGTTGGAGCCCTCGCGCGAGATCGCCTCGGCGCTGCTGCCGATGGGAGGGGCGATTAGCTCGGTGGCTGGTGCGAACTGGATGTTGCTGGGCGACGCCGCCGCGCTCGTCAACCCCCTCAATGGCGAGGGTATTGACTATGGCATGGAGTCGGCGCGGCTCGCCGTCGAGCTCATGGGGCATACCTCGCGGGTGCGCGAGGCATGGCCACGGTTGCTGCGCGAGCACTATGGCGAGAGTTTCCGCTTGGCGCGGCGGTTGGCGCGCGTGCTCACCTATCCGCAGTTCTTGCCAGCGGCGGGGCCGGTGGCGATGCGCGGAATCGGCGGCCGGGTACTGATGCCGGCTGCGGCGCGGCTCATGGGCAACCTCATCACCGACTCGGATCGGGATCTGGTGGCCCGGGTGTGGCACGGCGCCCAGCGTTCGCTGGGCTGGGTGGACGATACTCCCCTATGGGACTAGTCGCTGTGTGCGGGCTTGATGGCTGAATGCAGGGCAGTGATGCCGAAGGTGAGGTTCTGCCAGCCGCACTCGCTCCAGCCGGAGCTCATGATGGCGGCGGCTAGCTCTTCCTGGTTGGGCCAGGCGCGGATCGATTCCGCCAGATACTCATAGGCCTCCGGATTAGAGGAGACGGCGCGCGCCACAGCGGGCAGTGCCCGCATGAGATATTCCTTGTACACGGTGGCAAAGATCGGCACGGTGGGGGTGGAAAACTCGGCCACGGTGAGCCGGCCGCCCGGTTTGGTCACGCGCGCCATTTCCTTCAGCCCAGCGCGATAGTCGTGGATATTGCGCAGGCCGAAGCTGATAGTGACGGCATCAAAGGTGTTATCGCGGAAAGGCAGACGCATGCCATCGCCCACGACCTTGGGCACCGCGCGTCGATGGCCGGCCTTGAGCATTCCCTGGGAGAAGTCGCAGGCCACCACCCATGCGCCGGACTTGCTCAGCTCCACGGTGGACACGGCGGTTCCCGCCGCGAGATCCAGCACCTTTTCCCCAGGCTGGAGGTTTAACCGCTCACGGGTGCGGCTACGCCAGTGCCGGTCTTGGCCGAAGGAGAGCACGGTGTTGGTGATGTCGTAGTTTTTACCTACGTCATCAAACATGCGCGCGACGTCTTTGGGCTGCTTGTCCAGATTTGCCTTTACCACGCCTGCAGAGCTTACCCGAGCAGCCCTAGTGTTCTGTGTGGGGAGCTAGCGTGCGCCCCGCTAGCGGCGGGCGGGGGAATGGATGGCCTGCTCGTAGTGCTCGAGGAGTTGATCCACCACCGCCGCCCAGGTGCGCGGCTCGACGGAACGGCGGGCATCATCCCGCAGAGTGGGCAGGTGCATGAGGCAGCGGTCAACGGCCTGCTCGAGCTGGTTACTGAAACCGTCGACGTCGAGCAGATAGCCGTTGTAGCCATCGGTGATGAGATCGATGGGCCCGCCGGCGCGGGGAGCAATGGTGGGCACCCCGCTGGCTTGGGCTTCTTGGATGGTTTGGCAGAAGGTTTCGAACTCACCGGGGTGGACAAACACATCCATGCTGGCATAGGCCCGCGCCAGCGCCGTGCCTGACAGCGCCCCGGTGAAGATGGCTTGGGGTAGGTGGGCGCCGAGGGCGGCGCGCTCGGGGCCATCGCCGACGATCACGAGCTGCACATCCTCGCGGTGGGCGAGCGCCTGCAGGCGTTGGACTCCCTTCTCTGCGGCGAGCCGGCCGACAAAGCCCACCACGTAGCGCGCCCCGGGCCGGTGGCTAAGCCATTCGGCGCGCAGCGTTGTATCGCGGCGACGGGGGTGGAAGAGTTCGGCGTCGACACCGCGACCCCAGCGGTGCACCCGCTGCACCCCATGCTCCTGCAGCTCGGCGATGGTGGCTGAGGAGGGTGCGAGAGTCCGCGCCGCCTGGTTATGGATGATGCGCGTCCAATCCCAGGCGGCCACCGCCAACGGGGTGAGGTGATAGGTGGTGGCGAAGCCCGCCACATCGGTTTGGTAGACGGCCACAGCGGGGATGCCAAGCTGGCGGGCAGAAAAGGACGCATAGCCGCCGAGCACGAAAGGCGACGCCAGGTGGATCACGTCGGGGGCAAAGGAACGCAGGGCGTGGGTGACGGCCGGGACGGGCACGCCGATGGGAAGAGAGTTAATTAAGGGCATGCGGATGGTGGGCACCCGCACGATCTGCGCGCCCGCATAACTGGCGATCTCTTCTTGAAACTCCCGCGCACCTGGGGCGATCACGATGGCCTCGTGGGTGCCCTCGATATGCTCCAGGATGCGAAGGATGGAGTTGCTAACTCCGTTGACGTTGGGCAGGAAGGATTCCGCGACTATTCCGATGCGCATGCCGCTTAGTGTGCCGTGCTCGTCTTCCGTGCGGGTTGGCTCAGGGTGTCGAGCGTCCGAATTTTCGATGAATGCCCAATAAACCACCACAGCCCCGCGCCGATCGCGGTAGCGATGCTCAGCACCGACAGGGCGGGGATGATCGCCAGCGTCCAGTTGCGCCCTTCCACCTTCACCAAGTTGGGGTTATCGGTAGAATAGTTCACCCACACCCGCTGCCCCACTCCCAGATCGGAGGGATAAAGCAACCCAGATGGCGGAACGTGAAACATGCCGCGCTCATCTTGGAACTCCACGGTGGTGCGCAGCCAGTCCTCATTGGTCACCCGCGCTAGGGCGCGACCAGGGTTGGAGGAAATGGCGTGATCGTTCATGATGGCGGCACCCACCATGCCCATGCTCATGAGCACCACCGCGCTATAGAGCACGATCACAAGCTGGCGGAGGCGGCGGGCGATCATTTCTCCCACGCCACCTTCTCATTGAGGCGTTGGTGCAGTTCGCGCCGGGTGGCGCGGGTGGTGCGGGCCTCGATCACCTCAATGCCATCAACGCCGTAGTCGCAGCTCTCGGCGAGCGCATCGATAAGCTCCGGCAGGGTTTCGACCCGCCGGTGGGCCACCCCATAGCCGACGCACAGTCCCTCCAGATCGGCATTGTGCGGGGTGCCGAAGGCGGTGTCGAAAATCTCGCGGTGAGCGCTCGCGCCCTGCTCGAGAGTTTCGAAGATCCCGCCGCCATTATCGTTGGCCACCACGATGGTGAGGTTCTCCGGCCGCGGCGAGCCGGCGGGGAGCAACAATCCGCCGATATCGTGCAGGAAAGTGACATCCCCCAGCAGCGCCACCGTCCGCGGGGCGCGCACAGCATCCGCCTGCTGATGCTGGCGGGCTACAGCTACCCCTACCGCCTGGGCAATAGAGCCATCGATGCCCGCGGTGCCGCGGGGGGAATAGGTATCTACCCCATCGAAGGGCAGCCCCACTAGGCTGGCGTCGCGCACGGGATTGGAGGCTCCGACGAAGAAACCATCGCCCACCTCGAGGGTGTCGGCCACCGTGGCGGCGGCGTGCAGCCCAGTGAAGCCGAGATCGTCCTCGGCAAGGGTATCGCGCACCGCATCGGCGGCACGGGTGGAGGCAGCGTCGATAAGCTCCAGCCATGTGTGGTTCAGCTCGCCGCTGACACGGACGCTGCTGGCCACCTCGGTGGCCGTACCCCACGGGTCGGTGTAGCTATCGCCGCGGGTGAGCACCGTGGTGCGCACCCCCAGCCGCATCAGGGCCAGCACATCGCGGTGCAGCGTCGGATGCCCGACAATAATGATGTGCTCGGGACGAGCGATGTCCACCCCACTGAGCAGCACATTCGCCGCCAAAGGATGCACTGGGTGGAAAGGCGCCGGTGCGCTCGGCTCGGCAATGGTGGGAACATCCTCCAACCCCTCCACCGTCCACGCGCCATCGCCGGCAATCACCAGCACCTGGGCGCTGAGATCCACCGCAACCTCACCCCAGTCGCGCGGCTTGGGGCTTATCGACGCCACCTTCTGCCCCACCGCCACCGGCTCAAGCGGCACCTCCGGCACCAGGGGGGTATCGAAAGCCACGTTGATGTGTGCCTGGCGATGCTCCGCCAGTGCGCGTCGCAGCGTAGCGCGCGCCGTCTCGGGACGGCTGGCTTCGGCGATCGACACCGTGGGAGTGACAGTGGAAAAAAGTCCCTGCTGGGTGATGGTCTGGCTGGCGCCGGTGCCCACCAGCCGCACCGGGCGATCCGCGGAGACAATCGCTAACGGAATATCCGCATGGTGCGCCTCAATCATCGCCGGCAGGCAATTGGCCACGGCCGTGCCGGAGGTCATCACCACCGGCACCACCGTCCCAGTCACCCGCGCCATGCCGAGCGCAGTGAAGGCCGCATCGCGCTCATCGAGACGCACATGCAACCGCAGCCCCTCTGCCGCGGCCAGCGCCATGGACAAAGGAGCATTCCTCGACCCTGGGCACACCACCACATCACTGCAGCTCGAAGCGAGTTCTTCAACAATGGCGCGCGCGGTGTCCCAAGATGTCATAGCCCTAATTCTAACCAGCACTGCTCTATGCGCTTGAGCCACCAATCCCGGCGCGCGGGCGGGGCAGCCAACTCCTCCACCCGCGCCGGATCTGGGGCGACAGCAGCGGTAGAGATCATCCCGTCCACGATCTCTCGAGGCGGGGCCACATCCTCCACAAAAAGCTGACTGGTGGCTAAGCCGGCGGCCCGCTCAGGGGCGACACATGCGGCGGCCACCACCCCAGCATTCATCCCCACCGCCGTATCGAGCGCCGATGCGATCGTCACGCCCATGCCGTAGCGGGCCATGAACTCGGCCACCTTCTCCACCTGGGCTACCCCGCCCATCGGCGCGACCTTGATCACCGCATAGTCAGCGGCACGGCGGCGGGCGATCTCATAGGGATCCTCGGCCTTGCGGATGGCTTCGTCGGCAGCGATCGGCACATCCACCCAGCGGCGCAGCTGCTCCATCTCTTCCACGGTGGCCACCGGCTGCTCCATATACTCCAAAGGGCCCAGCAACCTCGCCGCGGCGATCGCCTCATTCACCGACCAGCCGCGGTTGGCATCCACCCGCAGCGTGGCATCGGGGCGCAGTTGGCGAATCGCAGCAATGCGCTCGTAATCATCCGCTAGGCTCTGGCTCGGCTCCGCCACCTTCACCTTCAACACCGAACAGGCACGAAATCGCTGCAGCACCTCGGGCAGCTGCTCGGGCCCCACGGCGGGGATGGTGCCGTTGACGGGAATGTGGCTGCGAGGTGGCGTCGGCAAGCCCAAAAATGCGGCCTCGAGGCCCGAGAGCAGCCAGCGAGACGCCTCGGCCGGTGAGTATTCCGTGAACGCGGAAAACTCGCCCCACCCCAGCGGCCCCTCAATGAGTGCGGCTTCGCGCACCGTCACACCCCGAAATTTCACGCGCATCGGCAGCGCCACCACGCGGGTGCGCTCCAGAACCTCATCGAGCGAACTCATAGCTTCTAGGATAATGAGGTATGAGCGAGCAACCATTCAACCCCGAGCTGTGGCGCGCTGTCGACGGCTTCGAGGATCTCACCGATATCACCTATCACCGGCACGTGGGCACCGACCGCGCCCACGGCATCGTGCGCATCGCCTTCGACCGGCCCGAGGTGCGCAACGCCTTTCGCCCCCACACCGTGGACGAGCTGTACCGCGCCCTCGATCACGCCCGCCGCACCCCCGATGTGGGCTGTGTGCTGCTCTGTGGCAACGGCCCCAGTGACAAAGATGGCGGTTGGGCGTTTTGCTCCGGCGGCGACCAGCGCATCCGCGGCCGCTCCGGCTATCGCTATGCCTCGGGCGACACCGAAGACACCGTCGATGAGATGCGCACCAAAGCTGAGGGTGGGCGCCTACACATTCTGGAAGTTCAGCGCCTCATCCGCACCATGCCCAAAGTCGTGATCGCCGTGGTGGGTGGCTGGGCTGCCGGCGGTGGACACTCACTGCACGTGGTCTGCGATATGACGATCGCTTCCCGGCAGCACGCCCGCTTCAAGCAGACCGACGCCGACGTCGGCTCCTTCGATGCCGGCTATGGCTCCGCCTACCTGGCGAAAATGGTGGGCCAAAAACGCGCCCGCGAAATCTTCTTCCTGGGGCGGAGCTATACCGCCGAGGAGATGTATCACATGGGCGCGGTGAACCTCGTGGCCGATCACGCCGAGATCGAAAACGAGGCCATCCAGATGGGAGTGGAGATCAACGGCAAATCCCCCACCGCGCAACGGATGCTGAAATTCGCTTTTAACCTCACCGACGATGGGCTGATGGGCCAGCAAGTCTTCGCTGGCGAAGCGACCCGCCTGGCTTATATGACCGACGAGGCCGTGGAAGGTAAAAACTCCTTCCTCGACAAGCGTGAGCCCGACTGGTCGGCCTTCCCCTTCTACTACTAGGCCTTCCCACACCGCGTGTGGACGGTGCGCGCCCTAACCCTGCCCTTCGGCTATCGCGCGCACCGCTTGAAGGTGGCGATCATAGGCATCGGCGCCCTGTGTAGTCAGCGACACCCACACTGTCCGGTCGCCTTGGCCCGAGCTGTACTCGCGAAACAGGGTGACATAGCCGTCGGCGTCCAACTCTGCGAGCAGCGCGGGCAGCTTCGCTTCGGATACCCCACTGAGTGTGCATAGATAACTCGAGTCCATCTCATGGCGCATCCCCTCCTCGGTGGCGCCAGCGGCAGCAAGCGCGGCGCAGAGGCCCACATGCTCGCGGGTACGCAAAACTGGATCTAGAGCCATGATGCCTTCCTTTCCTGGGTGAGAGCCCACAGCATGAAGCCTGCGGCGACTACTCCCACGACAACGGAGAGCGCGAGATTGCCCCGCGGCAAGAAAAGCACGGGCAGATTAACGAGGATAGGAAACCACACCCGCTTCCATGAGGCGGTGGGGAGCTGTCGCTGGTCTTGTTTGACAGCACGCCGCACCCCACGAGCATCCCCCACTTTGGCGAGCGCGAGCCCAATGACGAGTAGGAAAAGAATGACTCCCAGCCACACGAGCTGTTGAAGGACGCAGATCAGCCCCACTCCCGCGAGCACACTAAGTAGCCCGTCGCGCACCCATACACTTCGCGGTCGAGCCGTAGCTCGTTCATCGATCTGCCGGACGAGATCGAGAATTTCCTGAGCTTCCGATCGATTCATGCCACACAATATAGGAGAATCCCTCCTCCCCCTTCAGGCCTACCGCCTACGATGCACCCTTGATACGTCCTGTTTGAGGAGGGACACAAGACAGCACGCAGCCCTCCAGCATCTGCTGGAGGGCTGCGTGAGAAGGTGAGGATTAGAGGTTGATCATGTGCCCCATCGTTCCCTCACAGGCTTCCTTCATGGCCTCGGAGAGAGTCGGGTGGGTGTGCACATTGCGTCCGATTTCCTCGGCGGTGAGGTCAAAACGCTGTGCCAAGGTGAGCTGCGGGAGCAGCTCGGAGACATTCGCGCCCACCATGTGCGCACCAAGCAGCTCGCCGTACTCGCCATCGGCGATAACCTTCACGAAACCAGCGGGTTCGCCCAAGCCCTGGGCTTTGCCGTTCGCGGAGAAGGGGAAGGTGGCCACCTTGATGTCGCGGTCAGAGAACTTCTCCTTGGCGGCATCCTCGGTGTAGCCGAAGGAGGCAACCTGGGGATTACAGAAGGTAGCGCGGGGCATCATCATGTAATCGCCCAGCTCTTGGGTTTCAGCGCCGGCGATCGTCTCTGCGGCCACCACGCCCTGGGCCTCTGCTACGTGCGCAAGCTGCAGCTTCGCGGTGACATCACCGATGGCGTAGATGTGGTTCACATTGGTACGCATGCGCTCATCGATGGCGATAGCGCCGCGATCGGTGAGCTCAACACCGGTGTTCTCGAGGCCGAAGCCCTCCACCCGCGGGGCGAAACCGATAGAGACCATCACGCGATCCACGAGCAGGGTGTCGTTCTTCTTGCCGTCCTTGGACTCCACGTCCACCTCGACGCTGTCGCCATTATCGCGCACCTCGGTGGTCTTATAGCCGGTGAGGATCTTCACGCCAAGCTTCTTGTACTGCTTGGCCATCTCCTTGGACACGTCCTTATCCTCATTAGGCAAGACGCTGTCCATGAACTCGACGATGGTGACATCCACGCCGTAGTTGGCGAGCACATAGGCGAACTCCATGCCGATGGCGCCGGCGCCAACGATCACCATGGAATCCGGCAACTCGCTGTTGAGGATCTGCTCCTTGTACGAGCAGATATTGCCCCCCAGCTCCACGCCGGGCAGGGAGCGCACCACGGAACCAGTGGCAATAATGCAGTCATCGAAGGTGAGGGTCGTGCCCTCATCGTCACCCTCGGTGATCTCAATGGTGTGGGCATCGGTGAAAGAACCAAGACCATTGATCTCCGTGATCTTGTTCTTCTTCATCAAGTAATGCACGCCCTTGACGATGCCCGCGGAGACCTTGCGGGAGCGCTTGTGCGCCGCCTCAAAACTGAAGCTGACATCGCCTTCGATACCGAAGGTCTTTGCCTCGTGGTTAAACGTGTGGGCCAGCTCTGCGTTCTTCAGCAGGGCCTTGGAGGGAATACAGCCAACATTGAGGCAGACACCGCCCCAATACTGCTTCTCCACGACCGCAACCTTCTTGCCAAGCTGGGCTGCTCGAATGGCGGCGACATAGCCTCCGGGGCCTGCGCCAAGTACTACAACATCATAATGATCAGACACGCTAACAAGGATACGTTGTTTGCCCCGTCACCGTCGAAGATTGCACACAAAGCTGCCCACCACCGTCACGGCCTGCGCCCACCGCAGCATCAGGCGGGGCAGGACAGGAGGTGATGGGCGTGAAGATAACCGCGAGGGCAGCGCACCCCTCGGCGGACAGCTGACCGCCGACGGGTATCCACCCCCACAGGTGGGGTTTAGAAGATACCGAGATCGACCGCGATGTCGGCGGCCTGGGAGGAACCGGCGTTGAGGAACTGGCCGAGCACGGTGTTGATGGCAACAAGAATTTCTTCGTTCATAAAGCGTCCTTTAGTCCTATATATATTCGGGCCTGCATGGGCTGGGAGGCGGCACTCGTCTGCCCGACGAGATCACCCTTGGGCGATAGGGCCAGCAGACATGCGCCTGCTCATGAGAATAGGCCACCTACCGCCGTGGGCCTAGATGATACTCCTGTGACTGATGTGACAAACGAGCACAGGGGGTTACGCAATCGCAACTCTTTCCAATATGGATTGAACCGCGTAGTCTTATCGTTGCCTAAAATCCGACTTAAAAACTGACATGGGGTTTGTATGAAGTTTCGTTTCGCGGCGCCGCTCGTGGCGGCCACCATCGCAGCAGCTGGATTGATCGCGCCCACCGTTGCACTTCCTTCCGCCCCGGTGGCCCAGGCCGCCGAGGCAGCACAGGTACACGAAGGGGCCACCCCCCGGCTGGCTAAGGAGCCCGAGTGGCGCGCCAAGGTGAACTCCACCCCCAACATGAAGGAAATGTGGGCCTTCTCCCCGGCGATGAACCGCAATGTACCGCTGGTGGTCATCACCCCGAAGGACGCCTCCGCACCTCGCCCCACCCTCTACCTGCTCAATGGTGGCGACGGCGGCGAGGGCCGCGCTAACTGGATCATGCAAACGGATGTGGCGCAGTTCTACGCGGATAAGAACGTCAACGTGGTGATACCCATGGAGGGCCGCTTCTCCTACTACACCGACTGGGTTAACGCGGACCAGCCGCAGCTCGGCGGCAAGCAGCTGTGGGAAACCTTCCTCACCCAAGAGCTGCCCACCCCGCTGGAATCTCAGCTCGGCGCCTCCGGCGAGCGCGGTATCGCAGGCATGTCCATGTCCGCCACGAGCTCCCTCCTGCTGGCCCAGCACAACCCAGAGCTCTACCAGGCCGTAGGCTCCTTCTCCGGCTGCGCCGCGACGAACGATCCCATCTCGGACGCCATGCTGCGCGTGACCCTCAACCGCGCCAAGTCCAACCCGGACGACATGTGGGGACCGGTGGGCTCGGACACCCGCGCGCGTCACGACGCCGTCGCCCAGGCAGAATCCCTGCGTGGCCACGAGATTTACATCTCCAATTCGGCTGGCCCCTCCGGTAAGCCGGACATGATCAGCAACCCCCGATTCGCGAATAACCCCATGACCGTGGCCAATGTTCAGCTCGTGGGTGGCAGCATCGAGGCCGCCACCAACTGGTGCACCCACCTGCTCAAGGCCAAGATGGAGAAGCTGGAGATCCCCGCCACCTTCAACATGCGCGACACCGGCACTCACCAGTGGAGCTACTGGCAGATGGATCTGCGTGACTCCTGGCCCGTCTTCGACCGCGCTTGGAGCACCAACTAGCACCACCTGCTCGCCCTCGGCGCCCGAAGGCGGCATCCTCACGCCCCGCAGCTCTTCCCCTAGTGAAAGAGAAGAGTGCGGGGCGTTGCTGCGTTCTCAGCTGCAGTGCGCACCCCGAGCGTGGTGCGCGGGCCTTAAGGTTCACCGTCTTCTGCAGCACGCTGGCGCCGCTAGTCTATGTCCGCTGCTCTGCGAGATGTGCGATAAGGATTACGCCGCACTCACCAGCTTGATCGCGGGGAATGCGGTGGGAGATCCGGCAGAGGCCAAGCGGGGGTCGCGGCTGCATTAGTCAACGTTCACCCCGAGGCTGCGCCACAGTACTGCGTAGGTAGCGAGGGTGCTTTTAGCGAGGATTAGGTCTCACAGGGCGCCTAGGACTTGAGGATGACCCCCCTCGAGCGCTTTTTAAGTTAACGGGGCGGATTCACGTCGCGCGTGCACAGCGCGATGCCCCACCACCGACAACTGCGGTGATGGGGCATTGGGTGAGCGTCGATAAGCGCCGAGAAGACACTAACTGCAGGTAACGATCGGTTGGGGATCGTAGACCGTCTCCTGGCTCTCGCGAGATAGCTCGGCGCCAGAGAGATCCCGAATGATGCGGGTATCAGAGGTGGTAAAGCCCGGCGCGCCGGAGGAGGGCGAGCAATCAGGCCCAGAGAGACTGATGCGGTGAGGCTGAGTGCTGGCCCACCGACCCCCAGAGACCGACTCCACCTCTACTTCTTTTATCCCCTTGAAGTCCACGGTGATCTCGTTGCCGTGCACCCAAGACTTAATGAGGATCGGATGCGAGGAGGTGTTCTTAAATTGCAGGTCGATCGCACCCTCGAACACAGTGGCTTCGCGGCCAGCGGGATACCGAGAGATGTAATAGGAGTGCGGGGTGTGCGCCACATCCTCCATGCCGGCGAAATAGGCGGCGTTGTAGAGCGTGGTGGCGAACTGTGAAATACCGCCGCCCACGGCCTTATCGGCACGGCCATTAAGAATGATGCCCGATTCCACGAAACCCTGGGCGGAGCCGCGCGGGCCGGTATAGCCGTTGAGGGAGAAGGTCTGCCCCGGCACCACCACCGCGCCGTCCACAATCTCAGCGGTGAGCGCAATGTTGGTGCCCGAGGGGCCGGAGAAATTGCCGGTAGTGAAAGAGGAAACGGTCTCATCGAAGCTGGCCTGCTCGGCCTGCTCGGTGGTGTAGGTGGCGGGCTCATCCTCATAGGGGGCATCGAACTCGCGGGGCTCATCGCCGAGAATCCGCTGCTCGAGGCCATCCATCACGGCATCCCACTGAATGTGTACGCCGTCAACGCTGGGGATCACCTCTCCCCCGCCGCGAGTGAAGCTCGCGTTTTTCATCTCCACCTCGGTGTCAGAGAGCTTCTCACCTAGGATGCCGCGGGCCGCATCCTCCTTGTACTCGGTGCGGAGGTGATCCTCCTCGGGCACGAAGCTGATCACCTCGCCCATACGCTCGAGGGGGATCTCGCCGGTGACATCGTCGCGGCCATGTACGAGCACCGGGCCGGTTAGCGCCGTGGCGGCATCCTTCTCGGCGGCGGAGCTATCGCGCACCGCCGGTTCCTCGGTGCTCGCCGAGACCTCCACCCCATCGCTATCGAGCCAACGCTCAGGCAGTGAGGCCTCCAGCCCCTCACGGGCGGGACGCTGGCCGTTCAGCGGCTCATCTACCACTACCTCGCCCTTGTCCAGACGCACCGCGGCATCGCGCGGCGGACGGGTCAGCTCTTCAGCGATCCGATCCACCCCGGCCTGAAATGCAGCATCGTCAACGGAGCTGACCACATCGGATTCCTGGGTGCGGAACAAGGCCGCGATCTCGCGCACCGGATTCAACGAGGTGTGCGGGGCCTGAGCCACGGTGTTCTCCCAATCGGCGGCTAGGCCGATCTCGGCGGGCACGACTTGGGTGTCCATCTCGCCGGCACGGACAGTGATCGGCTCGTGTTCAACCCCCGTCAAACGGGTGGCGAGCAGCTCGCGGGCCTCGGCATCGCTCAGCCCACCGACGGCTACGCCCTTGATATCGATATTGCGCTGGAGCTTGTCTTTGCCCAGCAGGTAGTTCGCTAGCAGCGCTACACACGCCACCGCGAGGAGCCCCACGACGACGAGGAGGGAAATTTTGCGCACATTCACATCTTGTAACACTACTAATGAGGCGTGTTCTTGGCGATTTCCTATCTCAGCTTAAGGTTGGCTGAGAATACGTGTCTGCCCTGCTCAACAGCGCTAAAGCGAGCTTAGCAGAGACAGAAAAGTGACTATTGTGACTGCTGTGGCGAGTAATTCTCGCCCCAGTGGGGTATGGACAACCGCCCGCAATCACCTACACTAGAAGAGGTTTTGCCACAGATAGGCCAGCTGAGGGGCCCACTCAGCGCCATGTGGCCTAGGCTGCGCCGCGCCGCTTTTTCTCGCCAGAGAATGCCTGAAGCGCCGGCGCCGAAAAAGATCAACGAGTTATGACAATAGGAAAGGGGCACTGTCGCCGGTGTTTGAATCAACCCAGACGATGCTGATCGCCTACGACGGTTCTCCGGAATCGCAGCGAGCACTCGACTACGCCGCCTCGCTGCTGGCGCCGAAACACGTGGAGATCATCACCGCGTGGGAGCCGCTCTACCGCCAGGCCGCTCGGGCCGCGGGACAGTCCGGAATGAAATTCTCCGACTTGCAGTCCACCGACGACGAAACCGATGATCCCGCCTATCAGCAGGCGCTGGCCACCTGCCGCGAGGGCGTTAACCGCGCCGAGGAGCTGGGCCTATACGCCAAGGCGCACTTGGTGGAATCGGCCACCTCTATCTGGTCGGCCATCGTGGACGCCTCCGAAGATCTCCGTCCAGATGTGATCGTGATTGGCACTCGGGCTGAAACCGGAATACGCTCTTTCTTCAGCTCTTCGACGACAGATAGTATTGTCCACAACACCAACATTCCCGTGTTTGTGGTCCCCCCGGAAGACAATGAGGACTAAGCCATGGCTCTTGAATCAGATAGCGTCACTCGCCGCACAATCGGCCCAGCGTTCGCCTCTGCTGTCGTCGGGCTCCTTCTAGGGATGGTTGCAATCCTTGGCCTCTCCATCTTCTCCTCGCAAGACTCCGTCCCCCAGTCGCACGCGGTCAATAGTGACGACGCACTCCTCGGCGGCGTCGAATACGGCACCCGCTAAGCCGCGGCCTCGCCGCGTGTCCGCGGCATCCTCTCTCGCCTCCCGCCCTTTAATGCCCCGCTGGGCCACCGCCCTGCGGGTTTCACCGCATGCCCGCGTGCACCTGATCGCTTGGCTCATCGCGGCGCTGTGCTGCTTCGGCTCCGCCTGGGGCCGCACCGCCGCCGACACCAAACTGGATCTCGCTCTCAACCCAGGCGGGTTCCTCGCCCGCGCACTGCGGCCATGGACCGATGTATTCCCCCTGGGCCAGCTCCAAAACCAGGCCTATGGCTATCTCTTCCCCCAGGGCACGTTTTTCCTCCTCACCGACTGGTTGCCCGACTGGGTGGCCCAGCGCCTGTGGTGGACCCTCATCCTCGGCCTCGCCTTCTCTGGTTTCTACCGCCTAGCCTGCACCCTGAGGTTGCCGAGCCCGATTCTCGGCGCGGCGGCCTATGCCCTTTCTCCGCGCATCCTCACCACCCTCGGCGCCATCTCCTCCGAGGCGTGGCCGGTGGCGCTGGTTCCGTGGATTGTGGAGCCGCTCGTACGCGCCAAGCCGGCGCTCGGGCGGGCCATCATCGCCGTCGCCTGCCTCGGCGCGGTCAACGCCACCGCCACCATTGCCGCCTGTATTCCCGGCGGGTTCGTGCTGCTCTACCGGCGCCGCTGGGTGGACTTCGGCCACTTCCTCATCGGCTCCATCTTGGTGAGCATGTGGTGGCTTATCCCGCTGGCCACCATGGGCCGGCTCTCGCCGCCTTTTACCGACTACATAGAAAATGCCCACATCACCACCGGCAACCTCAACGGGGTACAGGTGCTGCGCGGCGCCACCAGCTGGACGCCCTTTGTGGACAATGAGCGCGTGGCCGGCCACGTTCTCGCCCTCAACCCGGTGCTGGTGCTGGCCACTGTGGCCGTCGCCGCCGCCGGCATTGCGGGGCTGAAGCGGATGCGCGGCCAGGGCATGTGGATCACCCTGCTCCTCATCGGCGTGATCATCCTCTGCGGCTCGCACTATGTCACCGGTTTTTTGGACGGCCCCGGCGCGCTACTGCGCAATGTGCACAAGTTTGATCCTTTGGTACGGCTGCCGCTGTGTATCGGATTGGCCTGTATCAGCGTGCACTGGCACAAGCTGCTCTATATCGCCACTGCGCTGGCGTTGGTGATGGCCAGCTCGCCGGCGTGGTCGCTGCGGCTAGCGCCCCGTGGCAGCTTTGAGGAGGTTCCCTCCTATGTTTATGACACAGCGGACTGGCTGAATGAGCACGGCAGCAACACCCGTACGCTCATCTATCCACCGGTGCGTTTCGCCCGCCAGGACTGGGGCTGGACTAGGGACGAGCCGCTACAGCCCCTGCTGGAGGTGCCCTGGATTGCCCGCGATGCGGTGCCGTTGATTAACCCTGAGGCTATTCGCGGCCTCGACGGGGTGATGGATTCATTGCAGGATGGCTCTTTCGCCGCCCTGCCGCAGCTCGGCGTGGGGCTGATTGCGGTGCGCCACGATGTGGGCCAGCGCGCCAGCCACACACTGGTGGATGCCGCCGAGGAGCAGGGCTTTCCGGTGCACTCCTTCGGCGAGATGGATGTGATCGAGATCGATCCGAATCGTGGCGCCACGGTGGTGGATCAGCCCATCGATCAGGTGCAGGGCGCCGGAGAATCGCTGGCGTTGATCAATGAGGTGCTGGGCTATGAGCCGCGGCAGCTTATCGACGATCCCGAGCAAGCCCAGATCATCACCGACACCCCCTTGGCGATCGCCCGCAATTATGGCACCGGGCAGCATTCGGGACTGCTGGCCCGTCGCGAGGAGGCGACGGACATTAAAAACCCGGTAATCGATTATCCTTCCCAGGCCGAGCCGCTCTGGCTGCGAGAGACTGGCGGCACGCTAAGGGCGGGCGCGCACGCCGCAGATGCCAGCAGCCTCTATGGTCCGCAGACCTCCCACTCCCCCACCGCTGCGGTGGATGGCTTTGCCGGCACCGCCTTCTATGGCGACTGGCTGAGCCTTGATCCGGAGGATCCCGATCGCCGCACCCTCTCCCTGCAGATCAGGGGCCGCTCCGGCGACCTGCTAGTCAATGGCAACCGGGTGTTCATGCAGGAGGGCGAGACCGCCGAGCTGCGGGTAGACGAGCTGCCCGTGCGCATCATCCCCGGCCCTGGGCAGGGCATTGCTGAGGCTGATATGGGTATTCGGCGCGAGATCGTGGTGCAGGGCTCGCCCAGCGCCCAGCATTATCTCTTCAGCCAGCGGCAGGTCTACACCGGTGTGCTCTCCCGCACCCTCGTGCTTCCCGAGCCGGCACGGCTGGAGCTGCGCACCTCTTCCTGTGGGGCGTGGACCAATACGCGCATCGACGGCACCTCCCACGGGTGCGGGCCGGTGGAGCTCAGCGCTGGGGAGCATCATCTCTCCACCAATGCGGAGTGGCTGCTGCTCACTAACCCCCAGGCCCCGCCAGCGCCCCACAAGCAGCTGGTAGACACCACCTTTTCCTTCAACCCCGGGTTGAGTATGGGCGATGCCCCGCCCACCACCATCAACGCGGGCATGCAGGCCTTCGAGGCCGATGCTTTGGGCCCGCTGCGTTTTCCCCGCAGCTATCTGCTGGTGGGTGTGATCATCTCGCTGCTGGCCGCGGCCTGGGCTCTATATCTGCCCACCTCACCTAGGATTCCCGGGGTGTTTCGCCCTAGCCCGCGTTACCTGCTGCTGGCCCCGCTGATTCTGGGGATTCCCGGGCTCATCGGCCTGGCGGTGGCGTGGGTAGTGGAGCGCTTCACTACTCTGCGGATCGCTGGGCTGAGCGTGCTGGTTGCGGGGCTGTGGCTGCAGCGCGGTGTCGAGGCCGGCGGGCACGTGCTAACGCAGGCAGCCATCGCCACAGCCCTCGCGCTGGTCGCTCTACCAGGTGGTAAGACAGATACGCCACCGGCAGAGTCAGCGCCAGAGTCACCGCGGTAATGAGCAGGAAGTTGCCGCTGAAGGGGCGCATCCCCAGCAGCGGGAACACCAGCTCCAGCACCACCACATGCCACAGGAAGATTGAGTAGGAGATGGTGCCGAGCTGACGGAACAATTGCGAATCCAGTACGGCCGATCCCGGCGCGAGCGCATAGGGCACCAGCACCACGGCGGCGAAGGCTGCGCCGGCGATCACGCGGCGCAGAAACTCCAGCGGAGAGGGATGCTCCAGCCCGAGGGGGCCGAAGAACTCTTGGCCGGCCACGAAGAGGATGGCGGCGGCGCAGAGCCACCAGATCCAGCGGCGCCGCAGCCACTTTTCCGCGCTGGGCGTGGGCTGGATGCCCGCGGCCAGCAGCCCCACCGCGAACCAGCAGGCATAGGCGGGTGGGAAGATCTGCCAGTTGGGCCCGCCGGAGGGGAAGGGCACAAAGGCCCATCCGAGGCTCAGCACCGCGAGCCCCACAATGATGAGCCTTCTTTTCGGGATGAAGGGAAAGACCAGATAGAAGGCCACTTCCACGCACATGGACCACAGGTGGGTAATACCGGGCAAGAGCCCGTGCGGCAGGTAAATCTGGGCGAAGAAGAAGGTGGCGATCACCGCGGCTGGGTCGGCATCGAAATTCGCTGGCAGGATGATCAGCGCCGTGGCCACGCACACCACATAGGCGGGCACGACGCGAAAGAAGCGCTTGGCATAGAAGGAGCGGCGGGTGCGGTAGTCGCCCCGCGCCAGCAGATAGGCCGAGAGAGCAAAAAAGAGCGCGACGAAGAAGTCGAAACGCCCCAAGAATCCACCCATCACCGAACGAGGATCCATGCCAGACTGGAAGGAGGTGTGGGTGAGCAACACTCCGCAGGCGGCGACAGCGCGCAAACCCTCGAGGCTAGGGTTATAACCGCGCGATGTTGCGTAGGATTGAGTGGACACGACACTTATTGTTTCATAACCCCAATTGGTACTTCACTGTTCGCGGCGCGGTAGTGTCACCGCCTTATGAACCCCGCCTAGAAAGAGAGTCGACGTGGCCCGCGGTCGCACAACCGGCAGCATCGTCTCGCTGCTCATTCCCCGAGTGCTCCTCGGCGCCTCTGTCTTCTTTCTCGCGCTGTCCTTCATCATCTACACCACGTGGAAGTTCAGCGAGCAGCCGCTACCGCGCGACTATGCGATGCATATCAGTACTGTTCCCTCCACCGCGGTCGGTTCTTTGGCGCAAGGCCAGACGGTGTACAAGGACAGCAGCATCGTCTTCGGCGAGCCCGCGGATCGAGAGAATGTGACCGCCCAGGCCCGCACCACGGTGCGCTCGGACGAGCAGATAATCTACCGCGAGGAGGACGCGGTGACTCTCAGCCGCGGCACTGCCTATCCGGTGGAGACGGCGTCGGCACGCTATAGCGGCGGCGCCCCGGGCCTGATCGCTGGGTCTACGCTTAACCACCCCTCCTTTGTGCGGGTGGGCCTGCAGTATCGTTTCCCACCCACCGCGGGTAAGTCCTCCTATTCCTACTTCGACACGGTGCTGCAAACCTCGGTGCCGGTGGATTTTGTAGACGCCGTGCCCTATCACGGCGAGGAGGTGTTCACCTTCCACCAAGAGATCGGCCCAGTGCGGGTGATCGATGGCTACTACGCCGTGGAGCGCGACATCACTGTGGAGCCCTTCTCGGGCATGATCGTGGACATGAAGGAGCGTCCGCTGTGGTTGAGCGCTCCGACAGAGGCCAGCGCCAAGGAGCGCACCGCCGAGTTCTTTGCCGGCAGCTCCTCGGTGGAGGGCGCTGTTTTTAGTGCCCGTTTCGATTGGGATGAGACCAGCACTTCCACCCAGTGGGCCGAGGCCGAGCGCAAGCTCAGCGCCTTTCACGCCATGCGCGTGACCCAATATCTCACCCGCACCCTCTCCTTCCTGCTGCTGATTGCCGCCGCCATCACGTATCTGCGTGCGCGGAGCTAGCATGCGCGGACGCGTCTTCTTTCCCGCTGTGCGCTTATCGACGCTGTCCTGGGCTATCGCGGCCCTGATCCTGGGAATGCTCGCCCTGACTCTGCTGCGTAGTGGGGTGCTCATCACCCGCGACATGGTGGTGATCGATACCCCGGCACTCAGCGCCGACGCCTTGGGCGTGGGGGATCTTGCCGCCCGCAACGCCCCTCAGGACGGGCTGCTGGCCCTGGCCGGCCAGATCCTGCCGGCGTCCTGGCTCGCGCGCTTCCTGATTCTCGGCTCGGCTGGGCTGGCCGCTTGGGCCGCGTGGGGCTATGGGCCGCTCGGGGTGGGGCTGAGTTTGTGTAATCCCTTCGTGATCGAGCGTCTCGCTCAGGGCCAGTGGTCGCTGGTGATCGCCGCCTGGCTGCTGCCGGGCATCGCCGCCAGTGCCCACCGCCCGCTGCGTCAGCTCAGCCTCGTGTGGTTGGCCAGCCTCACCCCCACCGGCGCGGTGGTGGCTGGGGTGGTGGCCATCATCACCCGCCCCGCGCTCAGCTCTGTAGTGGGCGCAGCTGTGGTGTCGCTGCCGTGGCTGGTGCCCTCGCTACTGAGCCCGCCCAGCAGTACCGCGGGGGCGGCCTTCGCCACCCGGGCCGAAACCACTCTCGGCCCGGAGGCGCTGAATATGGGCGCCACGGTGCTGGGCTTGGGCGGGATCTGGAACGCCGAGGTGGCCCGCAGCGGCGGGGTGATCGCTGGGGTGCTGCTCTTCGCGGTGCTGCTGTGCGGGGTGCGCTCTACCCCACGCCGGCTGGTCGTGCTCGGCGCGGCTGGTCTGATCGCCGCCGCCTTGAGCCTCGATCTGCAGGCTGTTCCCGGCGGGGCGCTGTTTCGTGATAGCCACAAGTATGTGCTTTTCGCCCTGCCCGCCTACGCCGCGATGGCCGCCGGTATTCGCTGGGCGTGGCTGAGGATCACGGGCGTGGTGCTACTGGCGCTCAGCGTGCCCCAGGCGCCGCAGCAGCTGGCCGAGCTGCGCCCAGTCCCAGCCGATAGCGTATGGCAGGAGCTACAGGATGAAGCCCGGGGCGTGGATGTGCTGTTGGTGGGTCCTCCCACCGCGATCACGACCTACCAGGGCCGAGTGGCGGTGGATCCACGCACCAAGGCGGTCTCCGCCGTGCAACCCGGCGGGCTCGTGGTAGACGGTGAGCTGGTGGATCCCGTTCAGCCGCGCTGGCAGCAGGCCATGGCCGCGTGGGAGCGGCGCGATGATACCGCCTTGGCCCGCCTCGGGGTGGGCTTGGTGGCCGATGGGGATACGAGACACCATGTGCCAGGGGTCCAGCCGCGCCCGCGCGGCTATGGGCTGGTGCTGCTCATGGCGTGGCTGCTGGTGCCGCTTATGCTCGGGCTACGCGCTCTAGCAGCTCGGCGAAGGCAGCACCAGTAGTAGCCCAGGAATAGCGCTGAGCTCGCTGGCGGGCGGCCTCGCCGAGGGCGGCGCGCCGCTGCGGATCATTGATGAGCTCGGCGGTGGCGGCCGCAAGCTGCTCAGGGCTATCAACCAGCAGGCCTGTCTGGCCATCAATCACGGAATCGCACAGCCCCCTCGAGCTGCGATAACCGATGGTGGGCACCCCGTGCTGGGCGGCCTCTACCACCGCCAGCCCCCAGCCCTCCTTCCGTGAGGGCATCAGGTGCACATCCGCCCGATCCAGCAGGGCGTGCTTGGTCTCCTCCGAGACGTGACCGTGAAAGTGCACATTCTCACCGGCGATATCGCGCAGGTTCTCCTCCCACCAGCCGGAGCCGATTACATCCAGCTCCACTCCGAGGGAGTCGGCGACCTCGATGGCGTGCTCTATTTGCTTGTGCGGCACAAGGCGCGACAGCGTCACCAGCCGCGGGGCGGGGGCCGGCGGGGCGGCGTCGAAAAGCGGCACAGGATCCACCCCGTTGTGGATCACACTAATATCGCGCACTCCTAGCTCACGCAGCTCGGCGGCGGATGCCTCGGAGACCGTGACCCAGCGGGCGTGGCGGTAGACGCGCGGGGAGGCGATGGATTCCAAAAACCAGCCGAGCTGCGCCAACCCCGGCCCTGCCACCGGCCACTGCTCACGGTGGCAGTGATGCGTGAGCACCACGGTGGGGGCGCCCAGACACAACCGTGCAAAGAAGGGAATGCCGTTTTGGGTATCGACCACCACGTCCACCCCGCGCAGCTCCCCGATCCCGCATCGGCCCGCAAGCATCGCCAGCCACGCCCGCGGATACACGCTCAGCCGCCCGCCCGCGCGCCGAAAACGCACCCCGCCGCGGATGCTGGTGGCGGGCGCATTCTCACTGGCAGCGGTACGGAAGATCACCTCGTGGCCGCGCTCGCTGAGATGCTCGGCGACACGCTCAAGATAGCGCTCACTACCACCGCCTTGGGGGTGGGTGGAGTCGCGCCAGCAGAGCAGGAGAATCTTCATCACCCCCAAGCCTATAATGGAGCCCCATGCGCACCATATTCCGCTCGGCCCTCAACCGCCTGAATGGGCGGCCCGCACCGCAGACCTTCGCGCGGGCCACCTTTGGGCGCACGTGGTCTCTGCTGCGCTCCTTCCCCCTCGAACAGGCTGACCCGGATGTGTTCTACACCGGCCTGGCCCGCGACACCGCCGATCTCATCGCCGCCCTCGGGGAGGACTTCGACGTGCCCCTGCACGGCGCCCGGGTACTGGATGTGGGCGGCGGCCCTGGCTATTTCACCTCGGAGTTTGCTGCCCGCGGCGCCCGTTATATCTCCTGCGAGCCGGGCGAGCTCGCCACCGATGTGCGCGGCTCCGGCATGCAGCTGCCCTTTCTCGACAACAGCTGCGAGATCACCTATTCCTCCAATGTGGCCGAGCATGTGCCCGAACCGTGGACCATGGCCGATGAGATGCTGCGCGTCACCGCCCCGGGTGGGCTGATGGTGTTGTCCTACACCATCTGGCTCGGCCCCTTCGGCGGCCACGAAACCGGGCTGTGGCAGCACTATGTGGGCGGGGAGTTTGCCCGCCGCCGCTACCGGAAGACACATGGCCACGAGCCGAAGAATATCTTTGGCACATCGCTTTTCGACGTCTCCTGCGCGGAAGGGCTCCGCTGGGCCGAAGGTACCGGCCAGCTGGTGTTGGCCTTCCCTCGCTACCACCCCTGGTGGGCGTGGTGGGCCGTACGCATCCCGATCTTCCGTGAATTCGCCGTATCCAACCTGGTGGTTGTGCTGCGCAAAAACTAGCCGCTAGGAGCCGGTGAATTCCTCCCGCAGCCCGCGGCCGATCGCCGCCAGGCTAGGGCGCTGGGCGCCCACCGCGCCCAGCATCAACAGCAGCGCTGGGACCAGCAGCGCCACCAGGGGTGCAGCCTCCCACGAAAGCTGCTCATCGCCGGCAGCGAAGGGCGTTACCAGCAGCAGAACGAAGGCCACCGCCCACCACCAGCGATACAGCGCCACCAGGCCGATGATTCCCACCACCGCGATGAGGATGTAGTGGCCCCACAGCACACTCGACACACCGGTGGCGCCCAGCATCATGGCCACGGCGAGGATCTCGAATTTCTTCGTGCTCTGCGTCCCCATCAGAGCCAGCGCCCCCACCGCGAGGATCGCGGCAATCAGCAGCTTCAGCGGCAGCGCCCACGGGGAGGACTCCTCAAAGACCCCCACGATGGCATCGGTGTGCACCGGAGAGATCAGCAGCGCATCGATGGCCACATTGTGCGGGGCGAGCGTATGGGAGCCGATCCAGCCCACCGTCTCCTGCCAGGACTGGATCACTGACCGCGGGATGAGCAGGAACGACAGCAGCCCGGCGATGCCCAGCAGGAGCGTGGCGATGACCCCGGCGCGGCGTCGAGAAGCGAAAAAGAGCATGGCCACCACCACGGCAATCGGGGTGATCTTGATGAAGCTCGCCACCGCGATCACCACCCCAGCAACCCAAGGGTGGCGGCGGCTCAACGCCACGCTCAGAGTGATGAGCGCATAAATGAACGGCGAGGTCTGGCCCAGCGTGATACTGGCCTGGGCGGGCGCACTCACCCACAGCAGCGCGGTCACAGCCATCACCACCCCAGGACGGGGAGCTTGATCGCTCCACATCGCGATCGCCGCGGCCACCATCAGCGTCAGCGACACCCCCGTGATCACCGCACCGAGGCCGATAAACACGGGAAAGCTCATGATCGCCGTCAGCGGGGCAAGCACATAGGCCACCGTGGGCACATGCACATAAGGGTGCGGAACCATAGTGTGATCGGCGATGAGCCCCGCCTCGTGAGACCACTCCGGACCGGTGTACAGGCCATAGTCCTGTGGGTCAATGGAGTAGAGCGCATCCGCATGCCCAGTGGCCACCAACCGGCCCGCGATCCACCAGCTGGCCGCATCGTCCGGGGTGGACAGGCGCAGCTGGGTATAGAGCGTCAGCGCCGCGAAACCCGCCGCCACCAGCCACACTGGGGCCGAGAAGATCCCCCGCGTAGGCACAGAGGACACATGAGGCGCGCGGGCTGCAGAGGAAACCATAACCGCGCAGTTTAGCGCTGGGCGCGGCGCGGACGCGAGTCCGCAGGCCGGCCGCGATACTCAGCCCGCGCGGGCACCACAGGGGCCACAGCGCCCCTTCGAGCAGGCCGCGGCGGCGGGGCCGGCTGGGCCCCTATCTCGTGCAGAATGCCGCGCCACACCGAGCGGAAGGACAACCCCTGGGTGCCGATAACCTCACCGGCCACCAACAACAAGGTGGGAATCACCATGAGCGCCAGCGGCGCCCAGGGCACCGCCCCCGGGGTGGTCTCCATATCCATGAAATGCCCGCCCAGCGGCGGGAAGGCGAAGAGCACCACCCCCAGCACCCAGTAGCGGCGGTGCAGAATGAGCACCCCTACCAGCGGCAAAAACGCCACTAGGCCATAGTGCAGCCACACCACCCCGGAGACCGAGGTGGCCACCAGCAAGATCGCCACGGCCGAGATCTCAAACTTATGGCGCGACTGGGTGCCCATGAGCAGCACCAAGCCAAGCCCCACCAGCAGCACGTATATGCCATTAATCACGATCGCCGCGGCCGGCGTGCCAGCAATCGCCTCCACCTGGACATCCATATTGGTGCGGGTGGCGAACAGCGAATCGAGAGAGGCATTAATCGGTACCGCCAAGGTGTGGGAACTCATCCACGAGATCGTCTCCCGCCACGCCGAGATCACCGCCGAATCCACCAGCAGCAAGGTGAGCACCGCCCCAGCGGACACCACCCCCAAGCCCACCAGCCCGGCGCGACGCCGCGAGCCGAAGCCCACCAACACCACAATCAGCGCGATCGGGGTGATCTTGATCAGCGCCGCGATACCTATGAGTACACCGGCGATCACCGGGCGGCGTTCCGAAAGCGCCAAGGCCACGGCGATGGTGGCGTAGATAAACGGCGAAGACTGCCCCAGGGTGATACTCATCTGATTGGCCGCGCACAGCCACAGCAGCACACTGCCAATCCACAACGCCGTGGTGGACGGCGCCGAGCGAGTAAAAAGCCCAATCCCAGAGGCCACGATCAGCACCACGCAGGCCCCGCTGATCCCCGCACCCAGCGTGGCGAAGAAGGAAAAGGACATTATCTGGGTAAGCGGGGCCAGCACATAGGCCACCAAAGGAATGTGCACATACGGGTGCGGATAGGGCGATACATCACGAATGAGTGCCGCCTGCTCAGCCCAGGCCTGGCTATCGAATGCCGCAAAGTCTGAAGTATCAACCGCATATATCTCGTGCGCCTGGCCATCAGCCACCAGCGAGCCCGCGATCCACCAGGAGGCGAGATCATCGGGAAAACCGGAGCGCCGAAACAGCCACATAGTCAGCGCCGCGAACACCATGGCCAGCACCCACACTCGCGCCGGAAATAGCACCCCCGCCCCGGTGCGCGCTGCGCGGGAGTGCCGGCCTGCCGGAGGCCCCTTGAGGGCGCGCTCCCACTCTGCCGCGGAGCTATCTGTGGGCGCGTCCGCCGCAGTCGATACTGCCGTGTACTGGCCGTGGTGTGAGCCTGTCCCCCGCTGAGCGCTTGGCATATCCCTCATGCACGTCCGTTTCCGTGTTCATCCGCGATTTATCCACGCGACATTAAATTCACTGGGATAGTTTAGCGAAGGAATACACCCCACGGCAGGCGGCACGCGGCCAGCTCGGTCGGCTGTGCCCGCTCGCACACCACGGCTGCTCGGTCGCTGGGGCTGCTCGGTCGCGAGAGCCGCCCGTAGGCACTCATGCTCGATACGCACGCTGCCCGGCCCCCGCGCCGCGCTGGCTTCTCACGGCGAGTGAGTTCATATGCCAGCGCGGTGCGGGAACCGGGCAGGGAGGGTCTGTCTGGAAGGTTGAGGTTACTTGGCGTCCTCGATGCGCTTCTTCAGCGCGGCGAATTGCTCATGCACCTCGGCGGGAACCTTGGGGCCAAGCTTCTCCAGCCACGCCTGGTTATCGGCCACATCGCCCTCCCACTGCTCAGCGGGGGCGGTCAGGGCCTCCTCCACATCGGCCACCGGGGTGTCCAAACCGGTGAGGTCGATGTCTTCTACCTTGGCGGTGTATCCCACCACGGTCTCGGTGGCGCCCACGCGGCCCTCGATGCGGTCGATGATCCACTTGAGCACACGGGAGTTCTCACCGAAGCCCGGCCACAGGAAGCGGCCGTCCTCGCCGCGGCGGAACCAGTTGACCAAGAACACGGCCGGCATCTTCTCGCCGCCCTTGTTGCCCATGTCGATCCAGTGCTGCAGATAGTCACCAGCGTTGTAGCCGATGAAAGGAAGCATGGCCATCGGATCATGGCGCAACGAGCCGACCTTGGCCTCGGCGGAGGCGGCGGTCTGGCCGGAGGCAAGCAGCGCGCCGATCATGGTGGCGTGGTTCCAATCGTGTGCCTGGGTCACCAACGGCACCGTGTCGGGGCGGCGACCACCGAAGAGGATGGCGTCGATCGGCACACCCTTCCAGTCATTGAACTCCTCGGCAGCCACTGGGCACTGCGCGATCGGCACGCAGTAGCGGGAGTTCGGGTGGGCGGCCGGCTGTCCCGAATCCGGGGTCCACTCATTGCCCAACCAGTCAATGGCGTGCTCAGGCTTGTTCTCCAGGCCCTCCCACCAGACATCGCCGTCATCGGTGAGTGCCACGTTGGTGAACAGGGTGTTGCCCGGCTCCATGGTGCGCATGGCGTTCGGGTTAGAGGAGTAGTTGGTGCCTGGGGCCACACCGAAGAAACCATTCTCCGGGTTCACGGCGTAGAGGCGACCATCCTCGCCAAAGTGCAGCCAGGCGATATCATCGCCCACCACCTCGGCGGTCCAGCCCTCCAAGGTGGGCTCGAGCATCGCTAGGTTGGTCTTACCGCAGGCGGAGGGGAAAGCAGCGGCCATGTAGTAGGACTTCCCTTGCGGGGAGTTGAGCTTGAGGATGAGCATGTGCTCAGCCATCCAGCCCTCTTCCTGCGCCATCACCGAGGCGATACGCAGGGCATAGCACTTCTTGGCCAAGATGGCGTTTCCGCCGTAGCCGGAGCCATAGGACCAAATCTCCTTGGTCTCCGGGAACTGGGTGATGTACTTGGTGTCATTGCAGGGCCACGGAACATCCTCCTGGCCCTCCTCCAGGGGCGCACCAACGGAGTGCAGGCAGTGCACGAAATCGCCGTCCTCGCCGATCTTGTCCAGAGCCTCCTGCCCCATGCGGGTCATGATGCGCATGGACATGACCACATAGGCGGAGTCGGTGAGCTGCACACCCAGCTTCGGACTGGGATCATCGATCGGGCCCATGCAGAAGGGCACTACGTACATGGTGCGGCCCTTCATGGAGCCCTTGTACTGCTCCAGCATTTCCTCGCGCATCTTCACCGGGTCGGCCCAGTTGTTGGTGGGGCCGGCGCCCTCCTCGGTGTGGGAGCAGATGAAGGTGCGGGATTCCACGCGAGCAACGTCCGCGGGGTTCGAGCGAGCGAGGAAGCTATTGGGCCGCTTCTCCTCGTTCAGCTTGATCAGGGTGCCCGCCTCCACGAGCTCTGCGCCGAGTCGGTCCCATTCTTCCTGGGAGCCATCAGAGAACTCCACCCGATCCGGCTGGAAGAGGTCCACAGCCTCGGCAATCCAGGTGAGCAGTTCTTCATTCTTGGTGGGTGCGGGGCCCTCTAGGCCCTTAATAGCGGTCATCGCTTCTCCAGACATGTGCGTCACTCGACAGACTTCCACTACCAAGATTAGTTAGGTGCCCAAGAGATGAAGCCGTGTTTTGGATCGCGTTCGCCAAAAGGTACGTATATTCGCTGGATTGGTGAGCTCCTGCGCGGCGTTTCGGGCCTAAGTCACACTTTGACAGCTGCCACCCTGCCCCACTTTGGGGGTATTTGCTCGATATAGCTCCCCCAGAAGATGACCATACGGACACTGGCTATTATTGAACTTTTACCTCACTACTTGGCAGAATGTGTCGAGTGTCTACTACTGATAACCCTGATTCTCTCTCTGCGGGCGGCCGCACCCCCTCTGCGGCGTCCCCCTCTTCCCCCGCCCCGCACATACACACCCCCACGGAACGTACCGTGGGAGACCTTCCGGGCGGGCGGCCCCTCCAGTCCGAATTCGATGATGGGCTGGATTATCCGCGCCTGGGCTCGGTGAGCTTCCGCCGCGGCACCCTCACCGATAATCAACAGGCCCTCATGGAGCAGCACTGGCCCCGCTTGGGCACCGTGCTCTCCGATGAACGCATCGACCCCGCCGAGTGGTTCGGCCGGCAGGCCCCCACCATCGTGGAGATCGGCTCCGGCACCGGCACCTCCACCGCCGCGATGGCCCCCAAGGAGGCGGACACCAACATCATCGCCGTGGAGCTCTACAAGCCCGGGCTGGCGAAGCTGCTAGGCAGCGTCGTGCGCGAAGGCATCGACAACATCCGCATGGTCCGCGGCGATGGCATCGAGGTTCTCAACCGCATGATCGCCCCCGCCTCCCTCGACGGGGTACGCATCTACTTCCCCGATCCCTGGCCCAAGGCGCGCCACCATAAGCGCCGCATCATCCAATCGGGGCCGCTGCGCCTGATCGCCTCTCGGCTTAAGCCGGGCGGGGTGCTGCATGTGGCCACCGATCACGCCGACTACGCCGAATGGATCGATGAGCTCGTTGATGTCGAACCCGCGCTCGAGTACATGGGCTGGCCGTGGCCCGAGTGCCCCCAACTCACCGACCGGCAGGTTATTACTAAGTTCGAAGGCAAGGGCCTCGATAAAAGCCACGTGATTCGGGAATATCTCTGGCGCAAGCGCGACGAGCCCACCGCGAAGGAGAACTAGCCATGAATGATTTCGTGGAGCTGCACCACCGCTATGACGATTCGGGGCGCGTCGGCCCCGCCAACATGCTCCTGGTGTGGGACGGCCCGAACCTAGACATGGGCCTCGGCGCGCTACTGGGTGGCCGACCCTCCGGCTCCCAGCGCCCACGCTTCGACGCGGTGGGCCGCTGGCTGATCCATGAGGCCGCCTCCATCGACCCAGAGATCGATCCCGAGGCCACGGTCTTTACCAATGTCTCCCCCGACGCCGCCGAGGCAGTACGCCCCTGGGTCGATGCCATGCGCAATATGGGTTTCGCGGTGTTCGCCAAGCCCAAGACGGCGGAGGATTCCGATGTGGATCCCGATATGATCCGCCATATTGAGCGTCGAGAAGCGGAGGGCGTACTCAAGGGGCTCGTGGTGGCCAGCGCCGATGGCCGTAACTTCCAGGAGACCCTCGAACGCATCGCCGCCACCGGGGTGCCTGTGACCGTGCTCGGCTTCCACGAGCACTGCTCGTGGGCCACCGCCTCGGAGTCGCTGCGCTTTGTTGACCTCGAGGATATTGACGGCGTCTTCCTCGAGCCGCTGCCGCGGGTCACCCTGGACAACCTGCCCGCAGACGGCGCTTGGCTGCTGCCCTTCCGTCCGCTGCGTGCGCTGCTGAATTCCAAGCCGCACTAGGCCACGGGGATAGACGAGGAGCTACACCATGTTCTACAAGTGGGGACTGCTGTCCTACCGTTTCCGGCGCATCGTTCCGGCGGTGATCGTGCTGGTGATTCTGGCGCTCTACGCGCTGGCCGGCACCAAGCTGGAAGATCGCATGAGCCAAGAGGGCTGGGACGATCCAGGTTCCAGCTCGACCAAGGCTGCCCAGATCGAGCTGGACACCTTCGGCCGCGATAACAACGGCGACGTGATTCTGCTATTCGAATCCACCTCGGATCGCCCCTTGGACGATCCTGCCACCGTGGACAAGGCCCGCAGCTTCCTCACTCAGCTGCAGGAGCAGCACCCCGAGCAGATCTCCCACATCAACAGCTACTTCGACAATCGCAACGATCAGCTGGCCACCGCCGATAAGCATCTCGCCTTCGCCGCGGTGGGGCTGAAGGGCGATGGGGAACAAACCCTCAAGGACTTCCGCGCGGTAGGCGATGATTTCACCCCGCCGGAGCACATGCTCGGCGAAGACGTGAAGGTAGAGGTGGCCGGTGCCACCGCCATCGCCGATGCACTCGACAAGGGCATGTCGAGCGATATCAAACGCGCCGAACTGGTGGCCCTTCCCCTAGTGGGCGTGCTGCTGCTCATCGTCTTCGGCTCCTTGGTGGCCGCCGTGATGCCGCTGATCGTGGGCATTCTCTCCATTCTTGGATCTCTCGGCGTGCTCAGCGTGCTCGCCGGTATCACCCAGGTCAACGTTTTCGCCATGTCAGTGGTCACGCTCCTCGGCCTAGGCCTGGCTATCGACTACGGGCTGTTCATGGTCTCCCGCTTCCGCGAAGAGATGGACTCCGGCCGCGACGTGCGTGACGCGGTGGCCATCACCACCGCCACCGCGGGCCAAACCGTGGTCTTCTCGGCTGCCATGGTGGCCGTGGCCCTCTCCGGTTTGCTGGTGTTTCCCCAAGCCTTCCTCAAGTCCATCGCCTATGGGGCGATCTCCGCGGTGGGCCTGGCGGCGATCTTGTCCATCACGGTGCTGCCCTCTCTCTTTGGCATGCTGGGCCCAAACATCAACAAGCTGCGGGTGCGCTCGGTGTCGAAGAAGAAAGAAGACATCGATAGCTCCCTGTGGGCACGACTGGCCGGTTGGTCCATGCGCCACGCCAAGGCCGTCACCCTCGGCGTTACCGGGCTGCTCATCGCCCTGACCATCCCCTTGGGCGGGGTGAGCTTCGGCGGAATCAATGAAACGTACCTGCCGCCCACTAATGACGTGCGCCAGACCCAGGCAAGCTTCGACAAAAACTTCCCCCAATACCGCACCGAGCCCATCAAGCTGGTGGTCACGGGCGCCGATAATGCCGGGCTTGTCAGCATCTACCAGCAGGCTAGCCAGATCGATGGCCTCACCGGGCGCTTCACTCCCTCCTCCCCCACCGAGAACGGCACCACTGTCCTCTCGGCCGGTATTGAGGACCGCTCGCAGAACAAAGCCGTGGTGGATCAGCTCCGAGACATCGACACCCCGGATGGTGTGGAGCTCTACATTGGCGGCACCCCTGCCCTCGAGATTGAATCCATCGAGGCGCTCTTCGACCGGCTGCCGTGGATGGCGCTGTACATCATCGCCGCCACCTTCATCCTCATGAGCATCGTCTTCGGCTCGATCATCCTGCCCGCCAAGGCCGTGATCATGACCATCCTCACCCTCGGCACCACCTTGGGTGTGCTCACCTGGATGTTCGTGGATGGCCTCGGCGCCAGCCTCTTCAACTTCACCCCCGGCCCACTGATGAGCCCGATTCTGGTGCTCATCTCGGCCATCGTCTACGGCCTGTCCACCGACTACGAGGTCTTCCTGGTCTCCCGCATGGTGGAATCCCGGGCCCGCGGCGCCACCACCGACCAAGCGATCCGTTATGGCACCGCCCACACCGGCTCTATCATCACCGCCGCGGCACTGATCATGATCGTGGTCTGCGGCGCCTTCGGATTCTCCGACATTGTGATGATGAAATACATCGCCTTCGGCATGATCGCCGCATTGCTTCTCGACGCCACCATCGTACGCATGTTCCTCGTGCCGGCCGTGATGCACCTACTGCGCGAGGACAGCTGGTGGGCCCCGAGCTGGGTCAAGCGTGCATCAAACTACGTGGGCCACGGCAAAGAGCCGCTGCCCGCCGCCGTGGCACCCACCACTGCGGGGCGAAACGACTACGCTGAGGCTACAGAGCCCGGCAATGTTGAGGTGTACCCCGAAGATCTCACGGTACGTAGTGGCACCCCCGCCGAGGACGATAACCAACTCATCCCCTTCCATGCCCTCATGGCCCGCCTCCAGAGTGAACAACAGGGCGAGCATGGTCGCGGGTCCGCGACGAAGGGAGACTGATGCTGCAATTCTTGCGCAACCCCTGGGTGCGCTGGCTCTTCCCGCTAGTGGTGCTCGGGATTGTGCTCTTCATCTTCCGCGATAACCTGCCCTTTATCGCCGAAGGTTTCATGGAGCTCGACGACATGGCCGGACGGGGCATGGCTCTGGCCATCATCAGCTCCATTCTGGCGCTCGTGGCCATGGCCGAAGTGATGTACGTGTTCATGCGGGCCGGGAAGGTCAAGGTCTCCCGCCTCCAGGCCAATGCCCTCACCTTCGGTTCTAATGCGTGGTCCACCTCCTTTCCCGGCGGACCGGCCTTCGCCACGGTGTTGCAGTATCAAATCATGAATCGCTGGGGCGCAGGCCCCGCCATCAGCACCTGGTTTTTGGTGCTCTCCTCCACCCTGTCCACGCTGTGGCTGGTGGCTCTCGGCGTGATCGCCATCATCTTCCTCGGCGCCTCGCTCTCCCTCGGCTCGCTACTGCTGACCCTAGCGGTGCTGTTGGCGTTATCGGCGCTCACCTATTGGGCCTCCAATAATCCCGACACCCTCAAACGGCTGCTGAAACCCATCACCTCCCGCACCACGGGCTCGATTAACCATCACATCGATCAGCTCAAAGCCGCCCACATGGGCTTCGGCACCTTCCTCTACGCGGCCGCGATGTCCTTTCTCAACTGGGTGTTCGACATCGTCACCCTGGTGGGCGCGGTGTGGGCAGTGACCTATCAGTTGCCCGATATCTACGGCGGGGAGAACAAAACCACCATTGCCGGCATCGCCCTAGCGTTCGTGACCGCGAAGATCGCCGGCACCGTACAGGTCACCCCCGGCGGGCTCGGCCCCGTCGAGGCCGCCATGATGGGCACCCTCGTGGCCACCGGCATGACCGCCGCCCAGGCCTTCTCTGCGGTGTTTATCTACCGCCTGATCAGTCTCGGACTCATCACCATTCTCGGATGGATCGTGTACTTCTTCGGCTTTTCCAGCCGCGGCATCCGCCCCCAACCTGAGATCAAAGAGCATGAAGAGCCCGTCACCCGCGAGGGACGTACCACCTCTACCGGTGAGTCAGTAGATTAGAGCCTATGGCTCGTTATTTTCTTGGTGATGTCCTCGCCATCGTCCTCTTTGCCCTGCTCGCCCGCATCGCCCACCAGAGCGATACCATGCCCTTCAGCGCCGCTGGGGTGGCTGACACCGCCTGGCCCTTCCTCATCGGCACCCTAGTGGCCTGGGGCATCATCTATCTCGCGGCCCTCGAGCCTTGGCGCATCGCCCCCGCCGGAATCAGCGTGTGGCTATGCAGCGTGATCGCCGGGCTCGGCATCTGGGGGCTCCGCCACGGCGAGATGCCGCACTGGTCCTTCATCCTCGTGGCATCGCTTGTCTCGCTGCTCCTGCTGCTGGGGTGGCGAGGTGTGGCGCTGAAGTTCCAGAAGAACGACACCACCATTTAGGCCCCACTGGGACCAGCACAGCTCGCACCCCACCTCCTGCGACCATGGCGGGAGATGGGGTGCGAGCTGGCGTTTAGGGGCCGTGCCCTACATCGGCATGATGGTGTGCTTCTTCGGCAGATCCTCCACCTGCTTCGTGGCGAGCTGGCGGAAGGCCTGGCGCAGCGCCACGCGGGTGTTGTTGGGCTCGATCATGGCGTCTACATAACCACGCTCGGCGGCCACATAGGGGCTGGTCATGTTCTCGTCATAGAAGTCCATGAACAGCTTCTTCATGTAGGCGCGCTGCTCCTCGGGCATCTGCGCCAGCTTCTTGCCCTGAATCATCACCGCCGCCGCGGCAGCACCCATCACCGCGATTTGGGCGGTGGGCCACGCCAAGTTGATATCGCCGGAGAGGTTCTTTGAGCCCATCGCCGCATAAGCGCCGCCATAGGCCTTACGCACGATCAACGACACCTTCGGCACGCTGGCCTCCACCAAAGCAAAGGGCAGCTTCGCGCCGCGGTGGATCAGACCCACCTTCTCCTGCTGCACGCCTGGCAGATAGCCGGGGGTATCCACCACGAAGAGCAGCGGGATGTTGTACGCATCGCAAATCCGGATGAAGCGGGTAGCCTTATCGGAGGCGTCAGCATCAATACAGCCGGCGTAGTGCAGCGGATTATTGGCCACAATGCCCACCGACTTGCCATCGATACGGCCAAAAGCGGTGATGATATTGGGCGCGAAGTTCTCTTGGATCTCCAGCACATCATCGCTATCGAGCAGCTTCGGCAGCAGATCCTGCATGTTATAGCCGGCATTCGTATCATCCGGCATGAACAGATCGAGCTCGCTGGCCTGGGCCACATCCTCATCGTTGGGCGCCCAAAACTCAGGGGCCTCATCGAAGCAGGTGAGCGGCAGGTGCGCCATGAGGTCCTGCACATAGGCGAAGGCCTCATCTTCGGAGGACGCCACATAGGAGACATTGCCGTTGAGCTCCTGCTCGCGGGCACCACCCAGCTCGGCGGAGGTGATCTCCTCGCCAGTAACCTCCTTGATCACGGCCGGGCCGGTGACATACATTTCGGCGCGGTCTTCCACCGCCACCACGAAGTCGGTGGTCACAGGGGCATAGACGGCGCCGCCGGCGCATTTGCCCATCATGATGGAGATCTGCGGGGACCGCCCCGATAGCGGCATCTGGCGGCGGGCAATCTCGGAGTACATGGCCAGCGAGGTCACCGCATCCTGGATGCGGGCGCCGCCGGAATCCTGGATACCGATAACCGGGCAGCCAATTTTGATGGCCATGTCCATGATCTCGCACACCTTGCGGCCGAAGGTGACGCCCACCGAGCCGCCATAGACCGTCTTATCGTGGGCGTAGATGGCCACGGTGCGCCCGTCGATGCGGCCATAACCGGTGACCACACCATCCGAGTACGGGGCATCCGCCTCGTCTGGGGTGCGCCCCAGCGCGCCGACCTCCACGAAGGAGCCGGCATCGAGCAGCCGGTTGATGCGCTGCCGCGGCGTGGTCAGCCCCGCCTCGTCGCGCTTACGGCGAGAACGCTCACTGCCTGGATCCTGCGCCGTTTGAAGACGTTGGCGCAGATCAGCGAGCTTCTCAGCCGTGGTCATCGGATTCACTATTGTTTATCCTCTTGCTACTCGAGTTCATCTATACGGCGGGTTAGGTGCGCGCCCACCTTTGCAATCTCGGGCTCATCCACCACTGCGAGGTGATCGCCCTTGAGGTGCACAATCTCTAACTCGTCCACGATACTCGACCACCCGCCATCTTCGTCAATCGAAGCATAACGCGGTTCCAGCTCGATCGCGCCCTCATGCATGCGCTCCGCACGGAACAGCACCACCGGGCAGCTCACCTCCGCCCACGTGTGGAAATCCACCTGATCGAGGATGCGGTTATCCACGAAACTGGCGCGCTGATGCTCCAACACCCCAGCACTCAAGCCGTGTTCGCTGGCATCGGTGGTGGCGAGGAACTCTGTGAGCATTCCCAGGAGCGCCTCCTCGCCCGCCGATTCCAAGAGCTCATAAGGCACTGGGAAATCGATGCCATAGGTTTTAGACGCAAAGGCGGCATAGCGGCCCCAACGGGCCTTCGTTTCCTCCATGGTGTCCGGCGCCTTCTCCGAAGGCTGCACCGTGTCCAGCAGCGCCACCAGTTTCGGCTCGTTCGCACTGCCCTGCAGCTGCCGGGCGACTTCCATGGCCAAGGCGCCACCAAAGCTCCAGCCGCCGAGCACAATCGGATGTCCATCGGCGCGGGCCACAATATCGTCCACATAGTGAGCGGCGCGCTCCGTGAAACTCCCCTCGAGCCGCTCCACGCCATACACTGGGATCTCCTCTGGCAGGCGCCGCATCAACGGCTGGTACACCACCGAGGAACCGCCAGCCGGGTGGAACATGAACAATGCCGGCGCCGCAGAGCCTTCGGGACGCTCCCGCAACACGCGAATATTGCCCTCTACCTCGGTTTCGAGCCCCTCGCGCACGATATTGGCCAAAGGCTCAAGAGTCTCAGCTGCGCGCACCGCATCGGCAGACACGTCCACCCCACCGCGCTCGGTCAACCGGGCCGCCATCTGCTCGGCCTGCTCCTCGCTGATCTCCGGCAGCGGGCTCGTCACACCGCGGGCCGCCCGTCCCGTGATAGTGGCCCATGTGGCAAAGACCAGCCGCTCCGAGGCATCACGCGGGGCCACGCCCACCCCGGTGCTCTCAGCACTCGCAGGCCTATCGACGCCACCCTCCTGCTGGGTAGGCGCTGCTGCCGGCGCGGATTCCGTGGCTGGGGAATCGGCCACAGCCGGGACTGGCTGGGCCACGGCATCGGCGCCGTTATCGCGAGCAGCCACCTTATCGCTGACGATCTGCACCACATCCGCCACCGAGGCATCGCGCAGCGCCTGCACCTGCAGGGGCGGAATCTGGAAGTCGTGCTCGATGCGGTTTTTGATACGCATGCCCATGAGCGAATCCAGACCAAGGTCAATCAGCGGCAACTCCGCGGGTAGATCTTCAAGGTCATAACCCATGGACTCGGAGACAATCATGCGGAGGCGTTCTTCCACGGTTTCGCCAGAAGCCGGATCCCACACCTGGGCATCCACCTCCGCTTCCTCCACCCCGGGGCGCTGGGGCTGGGAGGGCGCGGCCGGTGCCGTCGCCTGGGCGGTCTCACCGGCCGCGCCGGCGATACTCGGCGAGGCGGCAAAGCCCTCGGCCACCAGTGTGCTGGCCCCACCGTCGACGGCGTAGACCCGCACATCCACACCACCGAGAGAGGTCGATGCCGTGGTGGTGATCTCGCCGGACGGTGCCAGCGGGCTGCGGTCCTCGACGGCCACCACGCGGGCACCGGGTAGAAGAGCCTGGGCGGCGGCGTCGATAAGCGCATGAGAGCTGGGAACGAGGTCCGCTTGGGTGGAAAAAGCGACCGAGCCGTCAGGCAGAACTACCTTGGCGCCAGGCAGCTGCGGGGAGCCGCCGGCTGGGCGGGCCGCCGTCCAATAACGCTGCTTCTTCCACCGCATGGTGGGGATCTCCGCACAGGGACCATCGCCATAGAGCGCGCGAACATTCACCGGCTGGCCTTGGGCGTACAGCTTCGCGAGGGTCTCGCGCACCGAATCCTCCGCCGGAACCTTGCGCTTAAGCACAAAGAGCAGCTGCGCATCCGGCTTGCCGACCGTGAAGGCGGTATTCATCATCGGCATGAGCGCCACCGGATTCGGAGAGATCTCCACCAAGGTGTCGTAGCCATGTGCAAAAGCCTGCTCAGTGGCATCTTGGAACCACACCGAATGCCGGGTACAGGTGACCCAATAGTCAGTACCGTGCACCACCTCGCCAGGAGCGAAGACTCGGCCGCGCTCCACCGAACTGAACAGCGGGATAGTCAGCGGCTTCGGCTCAATATGGGCCGTTTCTGCGTAGAGCTCACCCAAAATCGGATCCAACGCACTGGTGTGCCCAGCGCCCTTGACGTTGAGCAAGCGGGCGAACTTCCCCTCGGACTCCAGCTGCTCCACAAAGGCGGTAACAGCCTCACGCGGGCCACCCACCGTGGTCATGCCAGGACCGGCGTACACGGCAGCTTCGATACCTTCGGGCAGATCCTCCGAGGCGGTCTCCACCAGCGCCATGGCGCCCAGCTCATCCTCGGGCAGGGAGCGCTCGCCCTCACCCATAAGCCGCGAGCGGTGGCAGGCAATCACCATGGCATCGTGCGCGTTCACACCACCTGCGGCATAGGCCGCAGCGATCTCACCCATGGACATGCCCAGCACCGCCGCCGGGGTCACGCCCAGCTGGGCCAGGTAGTCCGTGAGTGCGATCTGGATGGCGGTGATGCCCACCTGCGCGGTCTCGGTGTCATAGCTGAGCTCATCGTTGAGGATGCGCTCCTCCAAGGACCAGCCGGATTCGAAGGCAATAATCCGATCCAACTCGCGGATCCGCTCGGCAAAAAGCGACGAGGAGCTGAACAGATCCTTCGCCATCTTGCGGTGCTGAGAACCGAAACCGGAGTAGACGAACACAGGCCCGTTCTGGGCAGGGGAATCCGCCACGGCGATACCGTGCGACTTCTTCCCCTCCGCCACAAGAGCCAGCCGCTTGCGCAGCTCCTCGTGATCGGCGGCCACCACCGCGGCACGGGAACGGCCATGATTGCGCTTGGCGGTGGCCCGCGCCACCTCCGCCGGGGTGGCCTCTGGGTGGGCATCCATCCATTCCACCAGGGCGGCGGCTGCGGCCTTGCGGCGCGAGGGCACCAAACCAGAGACCGTTACCAGCCCACCCTCACCGGCGAGCTGCGGCTGCTGCGAGAGCTGCTCCTGCTCATAGTCGGCGGCGACAAACTCAGAGACCACCACGTGGGCGTTGGTGCCACCGAAACCGAATCCGGACACACCGGCCAGCTTATGGCCGGAGTACTCGGGCCACTCCCGGGGATCCTCCACGGCCTCCAGGTGATCGGCCTCGAAGTTGATATAGCGATTGGGGGCGGTGAACCCGGCCAGCGGCGGCACGGTGTCATGAACCATGCTCAGCACCACCTTGATCATGCCTGCGGCACCCGCCGCGGATTCGCTGTGGCCAAAGTTGGTCTTCGCAGAGCCCAGCAGCAGCGGATCAGCGCCACTGCGACCGGCACCGAGCACCGTGCCCAGGGCTTGGGCCTCGATGGGATCACCCAAGATCGTGCCGGTGCCATGGGCTTCCACATAGTCCACGGCCGCTGGGTCTACCTGGGCGTCGGCATAGGCGCGGCGCAGCACATCCACTTGTGCGTCCGGGTTCGGTGCGGTGAGCCCATTGGAGCGTCCATCGGAGTTCACCGCAGAGCCCTTGATCACCGCCAGGATGTTGTCACCGGCAGCGAGGGCATCGTCGACACGCTTGAGCACAAGCACCCCGGCGCCATCGGAACGCACGATGCCCTTGGCGTCATCAGAAAAGGCCTTGATCCCCTCTTCCGAGATCACCCCCAACTCGCCGAAGGCAATAGAGACAAACGGCGAGGCCAGCACATTCACGCCACCAGCGATAGCGGTATCGGCATCGCCGGTGCGCAAATCGCGCACCGCCTGGTGCACCGCCACCAAGGAGGAGGAACAGGCGGTATCCACATTCACCGAGGGGCCGCGGAAATCGAATGCATAGGAGATACGGTTCGGCACGATCGAGCTGGCGGTGCCGGTGAGCGCATAAGGATGCATCTCGTTCGGATCCGCCGCAACCAGCATCCCGTAATCATTATTGGACGAACCCATGTACACCCCGGTGCGGGTGCCGCGCAGGGTGTTCGCCGGAATGCCGGCATGCTCGAGAGCCTCCCAAGTGAGCTCGAGGCTCAACCGCTGCTGCGGGTCCATATTGGCTGCCTCCACGGGAGACAGGCCGAAAAACTCGGCATCAAAGCTCTGGATATCCTCCAGATAGCCGCCTGTGGTGGGCACCTTGCTCAGCCGAGACTGGGTGACCTCATCGGCGGCGTATTCGGACCAGCGGCCCAGCGGCAGATCGCCCGTCATCACCTCACCGTCGATCACGCGCTCCCACATCGCCGCCGCAGTGGGCGCGCCCGGCATGCGGGCGGCCACGCCCACAATGGCGATATCGTGCGCACCACGGCTTAGCGCCCCGCCTCGAGGCGCATCATGGGCCGACGCACCCCCCGCAGTAGCCCCAGCTTGGGACGTGGCGCCACCGGAGCAGACGAACTCTGCCAGCGCCCGGATGGTGGGATACTGATAGGCCACCGTGGCATCAAGCTGCACCCCGGTGAGGTTTTCCAGTTCCCCAGAAAGCACCACCACGTCGCGGGAGGAGAGCCCGAACGATTGCATGGGCGTATCCACGTCCACCTCGTCTACGGATAGCTCGGTGTTCTCCGCCACCCAGCGTGTCAGCCACGCCGACAGCTCGTTGACGGAGATAGGACCTTGACCCTGGTTCACGTTCACAACTCACCTTAACTACGACAGAAAACGGCCCTCACAGCCGTGATCCGGTGGAACACACTGAATCCCGGTGGAGGGCCACAGTAACAGCGTTCGCCGCGACAGGCGCGGAGAGAAGCCGCCAGAATGCGGCCGTTACCGTTATGTTACTAAATAGTTGCTAGATACTCGCGCTGGCTCACCTTGCGCGCGATCTTTCCACTGGAGGAACGAGCGATGCCCTCGGGAGCGAGGATCCGCACCTCGTGCGGCTGCACCCCGTGGGCCTGCACCACGGCCGCCCGGATATCACGAATGGCCTGTTCATCGCCGTCGGCCTGCGCCTGCAGGTCACGCTCGGCGAGGATCACCAACTTCTCCACATCATCACCGTCGATGGCGAAGGCAGCCACGCAGTTGGGGCGCACATGCTCGCTTGCCGACGCCACCGTGTACTCAATGTCCTGCGGATAGTGGTTGCGGCCGGCGATCACGATGAGGTCCTTCAAACGACCGGTGATGTAGAGTTCGCCGTCAAACATCACACCCAGATCCCCCGTGGCCATCCAATAGCCGTCCTCCGGGGCGGTGGGTACTCGGGAGTTATCCATCTTCCCAGCCAACCTATTGCGGAAGGTAGCCACTGTCTCCTCGGGACGATCCAGATAGCCCTGCGCCATGTTGTCACCATGCGCCCAGATCTCGCCCACTACCCCATCGGGCAGCTCGGTGCGGGTCTCGGGATCAACGATCGTGCACAGCTGAGTAGGTACTGCCGCACCATTGGAGGCAAAGGCCACCGTGGCATCCGACTTCTCGGCAATCTCGGCACGCCCCTCAGCCAATGCTGCGCGGTCGAAATGACTGATCACCGGACGGTTCTCGCTCTGCGGGGTAGACACCATGAGCGAAGCCTCGGCCAGACCATAGGAGGGGCGCAGCGCGGTGCGACGGAAGCCGCGCGGCTCGAAAGCGGCGAGGAAGGACTCCACTGCGGCCTCAGTGACCGGCTCGGAGCCACAGATCAGCCCCTCCACGGCGGAGAGATCCAGCTCCTGCGCCTGATCGGTGTATCGGGCCGCCAGCTCAAGGGCGAAGTTGGGGGCCACGGTATAGATGTGCTGGTCTCCCTCGCGGCGGTTGAGCTGATTGATCCAGCGGGAAGGCTGCTGCACAAAATCACGGGGCGACATCAGCTCCTGGGGCAGGCCCAGAATGGTGACGAAGATCGCCAAAATGATTCCCATGTCATGGTGCAGCGGCAACCAGGTGGACAGGCGCAGCGGGAACTTGATGTCCACAGCGCGGAAGATCTGCAGCACGTTGGTGATGATCGAGCGGTTGCTCAACACCACGCCCGCAGGTGTGCGGGTGGAGCCGGAGGTGTACTGCAGGAAGGCCGGCATATCCAGCGGCAGCACCGCCCGAGAGGCCATGGCCTGAGGATCGGCCATCGGATTAGTGAACTTCTCCGCCGTGGAATCCGGCAGGGCATCCACGGTGAGTACGCGCGGACGCTCGGCGCCGGGTAGCTCCGCGAAGAAGCCGCGCACAGCGGCCGCAGTGCGCTTGTTGGTGAGCACGATACTCGGTGCGCAGTCGGCAAACACCGCCCGCAGATGCTCCGCGTGGCCAGGCTCGGTGGGATCGTAGAGCGGCACGGGCACCGTGCCCGCATACAGCGCCCCGAGGAAGCCGAAAATGTACTCGGGACTGTTATTGGCCATGATGGCCACGCGATCCCCTAGGCCACCGACCTGCTGCAGCCTCGCTGCCACCGCCTTAATGCGGGTGTTGATCTGGGCCCGAGTGTAGGTGATCAGCTCGCCCTCGCGGCTGGAGCTAAAGTCCCAATAGCTCAGGCACACGCGATCGCCATCACCTTGGGCGGCCCCCGCTTGGTAGGACATCTCAGCCAGTCCCGCGAGACTCAGCATGGGAGGCAACACGATATTGCCCTCATTATCAAAAAACTTGCCCAAGACGGCGTTGAGATCCATTGGCCTTACCCCTGTCGATGATGCACGCGCGATAAACGCGTGATGCTCCTGTGGTTATTGTCGATTACCGCTTCCACACTATTACTTTTTGTTGCAAAAATTCAAAAAGCGGCGGCTCGGCGTGTTCCTGCCCTGCCGCCGCTGTGCGGAGCTGCGCGCTATCAGTGGCCGATAAGATCCTTAGCCCACTGCACCGCCCACTGATCGGCGGTGGTCCCGGGCACCACGTATTCGTTTTGTGCGTACCACGCATGCACCCCATTGACCTCGATCATCGCCCGAGCTCGCTCGAGCGCATTGCGCACATCGCGCGGAGCATCGCACACCGGATCATCAGGGGCACACACGTCCATCACGCGATCATTGAGCACCCCGAAACCGCCGGCACGACTACCGCGCATCGTGGCGCCTGGCACCACCGGTTGCACCACAGCGTTGAGCGGGTGCAGGGCGATCTCCGCGCCCACACCACCAACCTGAGTGCCGGGCACCACACCCACCCCAGGCTCCCGACGCCCATCGGCAATGAGCGCCGCGCCCTTGATGCGATCAGCCGGGATCACTCCGCGGCCATTGCCGATATCGGAGACGATATCGCCCACGATCACCGCCCCCTGGGAAAAGCCAGCCAGGATGAACTCCGTGTTCGGGCACTTCTCATGGGTGGCCACGAGCTCGGCATTGAGCCGGTCGATCCCCTCTGTCCGAGAGTCGTCATAGCTCATCTCAGTGAGCGCGTTAATGTTGCGGAACTGTGCCGTGTAGGGCAAGGTCCACACCTTCACATCCGAATCCTCGTAAGCCTCATCGAGAGGCCTGGAGATGTTGAGCATGAAGGACATGTCATTGGCGCTGGGATGCGCGGGATCATCGTCCGCACGCGATTCCCACGTGCCGGGGGCGGAGATGAACTCCACACTGGGGCAGCCATCGGGATCGGCGGGCTTCGCGGAGTCAGCGGTAGGCGACTGCTGCCCTGGCTCCTGGTGGTCGCCGCTGAGCCAATTGCCAACGCCCACCAAGATGACGCCGAGCACAACGACGACGGCGAGGATTGTGAGGAGCTTCTTCATGGGCTCTAGCAGTACGCCTTCTCAGCGGCTTCCGCAATGCGATCCGCCAGCTGCTCCACGTTGAGGTCGCTACGATCCTGCTGGTCCAACTGCCCGGCCACAGCATTGAGCAGCACCGAGTCGCGACCATCAGAGCACACCTCTTGGGCGGTAGCCACCAGTTGATCCTCGACCCCCTCAACATCGATGCCCTTGAGCTCCTCGAAGAACTCAACCTCCTTGGGATCGCCCGGCTCGGCGCCGGGGATGGACTCGATTTCGCGGGCACTCTGGTCAGCGGGAGCCTCCTCGCTGGGAGAGCTCGGCTCGCTCGACTTTCCGTCCTTGCTCCTATCCTTATCCTTGCCCGCGTCCTTATCGTCCGTGGACTGCTCGCGATGCAAGGACTCCACCTTGGTGTCATCCGGCGCCTCGGAGGTGGAGGAGCCACATCCGGCGAGCACGCTCAGTGCCGCGAGGCATACAACCGCACGTTTCAGCATGGTGTAGTCGCCCTTTCCCTCGTCGCTTACTTCTTCACCACGGTGCCGTTGACAGCCTCGAGGGTGCCGCCCTCGAAGGTCTGGCGCTGGCCACCGGCCGGAATGTCCTCGGTGTCACCGGTAGGCCACCCGAGCGGGCCGGTCTCCCAATTCTGCTGGGACCAGTGATCCCGAATGGGGCCGTTCTTGATAATGTGCGCGCCGGTCTTGGGGCTCCAGTAGATCACGCCACCGGTGAACTCCTGCAGGGCGCCACCGGGAATGAGACGCTCCGGGGCGGTGGGGGTGCCGATACCGGCATCGCCCAGTCCGGCATCCTTGAGCTTCTGGGCGATCGCACCGATCACGGTGACGGTGCGATTGTCCGGGGTACGGGCGATGACGCCACCCTCGAACTGCTGCATCAGGCCATCGCCCACGGCCACAGGCTCTGCCACCGGGTAGCCCAGACGGCCGGTCTCGTAGCCGCCCTTGCCCCACTCGCGCACAATATCGGCGGGCACGGCCACGGCGCCGGTCTTCGGCGTCCAGTAGATGGAGCCATTCTCAAAGTGGTTGAAGCGGCCCACCTTGTCAGGGGTGGGGAGCTCGTGGGTCTTCGGGAAGCCGAGCCAGGAGCTCGGGCCACCGATCTCGGAATAGCGAGCGCTGATGCGGCCATTAAGCACCCATGCACCAGTCTTCTCGGACCAGTAGGCACGGCCGTCACGGAAGTCCTGGGCCACGCCGCCGGCCACAGGGTATTCGTTGGTCACGCAATCGCCCCAGCGACCCGACTTGGTCACTTCGCCGATCGCACCTTGGGTGATGCACTCAATGCCACGATCGTCCTTGGACATGCCGAGAGCGTCCGCAATCTGCGGCCACGCGTTTTTCATCTCGAACTGCCAGTAGGGCCAAGCGTGCACACCGGAGTCACGGAACTTGGTGATCACATCCACATTGGCCTGCTTGGCCTTGTTCACGAAGGTCTGAGAGCTCAGGCGGGAGAGGACCTCCAGCCCCTGGCCGGCGTAGTTCTGCTGATCGGCGGCGGTGGTGGCCCGACCCGAACCAGCGGAGACGTAGACCTTCATGTCCTTCATGGCCTCGATACCCAGCTTAGGATCGTGGTCGATCCAATCCTGGCTATAGAAAGGGCCCCACATCTTGGTGGCGTTATAGCCGCCGGCATCCACGAGTGCGGCGGTAATGGCCTCCGGCATACCGATGGTGGTGGTGTCGAGGTAGCCCGAGAAAGAACCGGCGAAGCGGAAGAGGTCCGGGCGGTGCTGTGCCAGGTTGAACGCGGCGGTGCCGCCCATGGACAGGCCCACCACGGCACGCTGGTCATTGGTGCGGAAACCCTCCTTGAGCACTGCGGCCATCTCTTGGGTGAGGAAGGTTTCCCACATGTAGTGCTTGCCGTTGTCCGGCTGCTGCCAGTCCGAGTAGAAGGAGGACTCGCCGCCCACCGGCATCACCACATTCACGTTCTTGTCGGCGTAGAACTGCTCGATGTCGGTTTCGATGGTCCAGCCGGACTCATCATCGCGAGCGCGCATGCCGTCGAGCGCCCACAAGGAGGGAAAGGTGGCATCCGGGTTGGCATACCAATCGCGAGCCAGCAGTACCTGCACCGGGATCGGCTTGCCGGGCATTGCGGCGGAGTTGATGTACATCTTGATGTGACGATCGCTCAGGTACTCCACCTTGTCCACGCTCACGCCCTCGGGCAGGCCGTTGATCTCGGGGAACTCGGTGCGCACCGGAGTGCGCGGCGGAGTGCCCTCGGGACGCAAGGAATCGGTAAAACCGGAGGAGCTCAGGCTCGAGCCGGGCGTCTGCGCCTGAGCCTGCGGGGCAGGCAGCACGGTGACGGCAAGAGCAATCGAAGTAGGGATGGCTGCGAGCGCAATCTTGAGGGAACGTCGCGACGTGCCAGTGCGAGGAGCAGAAGTCGAGTTGAACATGTGCTTTCCTTTAAGCGGCGTGGTGAAACCTAGTGCTAATGGTGGACAGCCCGCGATAGACGGTGCGAGCACGCAATGTGGACTTAGTGTATGCGAGAAACGGGCGGCAGTGTCGATCGGCCCAGATCTCTCCACCTGGCGGAGCCGGAAGTTCCCCTCTTCCGGCGCACGCTCGGTGCGCATTGAGAAGTTAGTTTAAGTATAACTTTAGACTTTAAGTTCAGCGACACGCCACCGCTGCGGAAAAAGTGCACGCTAGGCATAAAAAACCCGCCTCCTGCGGCCGAGCCTCTCTCGAACACAGAAGGCGGGTGGTGTCACGGTGCGGATGCGGGCTAGCGGGCGCGCATGCCGTCCAAGATCCAGCCCTCAGACTGGTGCAGCTGGAAGTTCCACTGGGCCCAATCGTGAATACCAATGAGCGGGAAATTTGTGGTGAAGTTCAAACCAGAGGCACGAGCCTTGGCCTCCCACATGCGGGTGGATGCCAGCGCACTGGCCTCCAGCAAACCGCCGGCGGCAATCACATTCGGCGGCAAGCCGCGGCGAATATCCGGAATACCGGTGGCGGCCGAAATGTAGACATTGGTGCCGTTCGCGCGGAGCCTATCCATGTTGAGGAAGGGGTCCTCGGCCATGCGGCGGGGGTCCACCAAGGAGGAGTACATGTTCATGATGTTGTAGCCGCCCACATCCAGCAGGGCCAGACCCAGCAGAATGTCCATGCCCGGCATGGTCTGAGTCAGGTAGCCGGAGAACGATGCCACCTGACGGAAGCGATCGGGGTGATTAGCAGCCAGGTTCATGGCGGCAGTGCCCCCCATGGACAGGCCAATCACGGCGTTGTTGTTCCGAGCCACACCAAAGTGAGCAGCCAAGTAGTTGGGCAGCTCCTGAGAGAGGAAGGTGTCCCACTTGTAGTTCACGTACTTGGTGGGATCAATGGTGGCATCGCCGTGCCAGTCGGTATAGAAGGAGCCTGCGCCACCCACCGGCATCACGAGAGTGATGTTGTCATTAAGAAAGAGCTTCGGCGCGCCGGTCTCGAAGACCCACGCATTGTCCGTATCAAGGGCACGCATGCCATCAAGCATGTACAGGCCAGCGTTGCCGCCACGGCCCGCGGGCTGAATCTGCACTGGAACGTTTCGGCCCATGGCCGAGGAGTAGACATCGCACCGCTGAATCCAGTGCTTGGCGCCATCCCATACGCAGTGCCCGGTACTGTCGGGGCGCAACCAGTCACGGTTGCCGGCCTGGGCGTTCGAGCTGGTTGCCACCATGACACCAAGCGCAGTGCAGAGGGCCAACAACACAGCGACGATGGTGCGTCCACTGCGTCGCAGCGAGGCTGCAATATTCATGGTTCTCCTAGAAAAGTCTTAACTCACTGTCAGTCGTGCACCCAGCCCGTCATCTGGCAGCTAGGCGTCCTACGTCCCCACAGCACGATGGGCATAGGGGTAGCGCGTCCACAGAATGAATCGATTACCGTGACACATTTGTTACACAGCTAGACGCTACACCATAGAAAAGCAGGTCGTCCACAAGAAAAGTGCCGCCGGAAGCCGAGGGAACCGTAAGTTAAAAGCGCAGATACTGCGCATATCCTGCCCGAAAGCTGAGATTCAACTCAGCTCCTCTTAAGTGAAAAGAGTATGCGGAATCCCACGCCTTAGAGGGTTCCAGGGGCTAAGTAGACAGCCAAAACAATGCACAGGATCCACAGCACGGCCAGGGTTTGCAGCGGCCGGTCCCGCAACGCCACCTCATCAGGGGCGCCGCCCTCACCGCGGTCAATATCGGAGGCATAGCGCATGATGGCAACTGTGAACGGCACCATCGAGATCTGATACCACACCGAACCATCACCATCAGAGGCCTGCGCCATCTGGAATCCCCAGAGGGCGTAGCAGATAATCACAGCCGTGGCCGCCATCTGCCACACGAAACGTAGATAGGTGGGGGTGTAGCCCTGCAGCGACTTGCGAATCTTCGCCCCGGTCTCTTGGGCCAGCAGGTACTCGGCATAGCGCTTACCGCCGGCCATGAAGAGCGAGCCGAAGGCCGCCACCAGCAAGAACCACTGGGACAAGGCGATATTGGCGGCCACACCGCCGGCCATAGCACGCAGCATGAACCCAGAGGACACCAGCGCGATATCGATGACCGGCTGGTGCTTCCAACCGAAGCAGTAGCCCAGCTGCAGCACAATGTAGACGGCCACCACCACGGCGAGGTTTGCGCCCGAGGTCGCCAGCAGCGAGACCCCCACCGCGCCGAGAATGAGCGCCAGCGCCATGCCATAGGCCACGCCCACCGGCAGGACGCCGGCGGCGATCGGGCGGAAACGCTTGACGGGGTGCTCGCGGTCGGCCTCCACATCGCGGGCGTCATTCACCAAGTAAATCGAGGAGGCAGCCATGCAGAACACGGCGAAAGCGATCACGATATCGCACAAGGTGGTCGCATTGAAGGCCTCCACTCCGGCGGCCAAGGGGGCGGCCACCACGAGCACGTTTTTCACCCACTGCTTTGGGCGCAGCGCCTTGATCATGCCGTCCAGCAGATTGCGGGGCGGCTGGTGCTGGGAGCCCACGTCCAAGCCGCGGGTGTGTGGTTCTGAGCCGATTAGGCCGGTGTCCTGGTCTGCGGGACCAGCTTCGTGGGCCTCGGCGCTCGTCATACTATCTCCTTCAGCTTGTCCTCTAGCAGCGTCTCCACCAGCTCCGCACTGAGCCACCCCAAGGCGGCACCAGCGGCCACGTCCGTGGGATAGTGCACCCCTAGGACGAGTCGCGAGGCCATCATGAGCGGCACCCCGACCAGCGGCGCGGGCGAGCCCGTGACGTGGGCGGCATAGGCCAGCGCGGCGGTGGTGGAGGTCGAATGCGACGAGGGGAAGCTTAAGCGCGAGGGGGTGCCCACGCCAATTCGGATCCGATCATCATGCGGCCGGCGGCGGCGCACAATGCGCTTAATAATCACACTGGCAGCATGGGAGCAGAAAGCGGCGGTACTCAGCCCCAGCCACCGGCCGCGGCGGCGTTGATCCACGGCGGCCAGGACTAGCCCCGAGCCCATCCAACCGGCGGCATGCTCGCCGAAAAGGGACATGCCACGGGCGAGGGGAAGCACCAGGGGAGCGTCGAAAAGCCGCTTCTGGATAGCCACCAGAATGTCTGCTTCGACCTTACTCATCGAAGATCTGCCCCCATGCCTCGCGAGAGGTGAGCACCTCGTGGTGCTCCCGGTAGAGGCTACGCAGTTCATCGAAGCGCTCGGCCACTTCCTTCTGCAGGCTGCGGGATTCATCGAGCAGGGCCTTAGCCTTGGCACGGTCGCGCTTGCGGTAGACCACTCCCCTGCCATCGGCGGTGGTCACGGTGGCTCCATCCACCCGCGAGAGGGAGAACCAACGGGCCTCAATCGGCGAGAGATTAGCCTGCGGCACCTCGTGGTGGGTGTCGTCCTCCTTCGACAGCGAGTGCTTGATGCCCTTGGCCAGCCACACCGCCTTCTTCAACGGGGCGAGACGGCCACCGATGTCGCGAGTGGGAACCCCAGGAATGCCGGTGGCCTTGGGTAGCTCAGCGGCGGTGGGTAGTACCACCGCGTCTGGGTAGTCCTTGCGGATCTTCTGAATGCGCGGCAGCGAGGACTCGAGGATATCGAAGAGCCGCTCTGGGCCGGCCAAGAAGTCCTTCATGGCCTCGTTCTGGATGGCCACGGTGGAATACTCCAAGCACATGAGGTGCTTAAGGGTGGCCTTGCGCATGGACTTGATGATGCCGTCCACGGACCCCTCGTGGTTGAGGGCAGCCACAATCAGCCGGTTGCGCAGGTGGAAATAAGCCTGCCAATCGATGGCATCGTCCTTATCGGACCAGGCCATGTGCCAGATGGCCACGCCTGGCCAGGTGGCGGTGGGATAGCCGTGATTGCCGGCACGCAGGCCGAACTCGGCGTCGTCCCACTTGATGAACAGCGGCAACGGCTGGCCGATCTCCTCGGCTACCACCCGCGGGATCATGCACATCCACCAGCCGTTGTAGTCCACGTCGATGCGACGGTGCAGGTCACAGGAGTTCGGGGTGCCGGGCTTATCGCCGAAGCTACCGCGATCGCTCAGCGGGTTTTTCGCGAAATCGTGGTCATAGTGCACGAAGGGAGCGGAGGTCCACATGAAAATGGAACGGTCGATCACCTCGCCCATGGAGTGCAGATGGGAGCGCTCCTGCAGGTTGAGCATCTGCCCGCCCACCAGAATCGGGGAGGTGGCGTAGCGCGCCACCTGCAATGCGCGCAGCACCGAGTCGGGCTCAATCGCAATGTCATCATCCATGTAGACGATGTAGGGCGATTTCTTCTCGCCGGCGGCACCAGTGCCATCGGCCCCGCCCAGGGCTTCGTACATGATGCGGGAGTACCCGCCGGAGCCGCCAAGATTGCCCTGGCGGAACTCAAAGAAGCGATCACCAAAGGCGGCCACGGCATCGGCATAGCCGGGTTCATCCGCCGGGTGCTGAGAGCCCTGATCGGGCATGATGACGGTGTCGATCACCGCATCCACGTCCGGATCGCTGGCCAGCGCCTCGAGGGCAGCCACCGCATCGGCGGGGCGGTTGAAGGTGGGAATGCCCACGGTCACGCGCGGCTCGAAGGGGCCCACGGTGCTGCCATCGGGCATGACCTGCGGCTGCGGGGCGCAGGGAGCGTACCAGCCAGCCTTGGTGATGGTCACCTCGCTGTCGCTGGTGACGTCGAACCACAGCCAGCCGCCGTCCTCGAAGGGGGCGAGGGAGCATTCAAGCTCGATCACGCCGCCCTCGCTGAGCCCGCCATCGACAGCGATACGGGCACCATCGATCTTCGAACGGTAGACATCGATGCGGGCATCGCCATCCATCTCCAGGCGCAGTACCACGGAATCCAGCTGCGACCAGCGCCGCCAATAGCTGGCGGGGAAGGCATTGAAGTAGGTCTGGAAGGAGACCTCGCAGCCCTCGGGGATCGTCACGGCGGTGCGGCTGTCCCAGCGGGCGCGGGCGGGGTTTTGCTCCGATTCGATCAGGTAGAGCATCCGCACATCGCGCGGCTCGCCGCGCTTGGGCAGCAGCACACGTTGCAGCTGTTCCACTGCGAGGGACTTGGTTTCAGCACTCATAAAAAGTTCTTAGGCCTTCCGATTCTTCGGGCACGTTTATCTGCATCAACGATAGCCGCCACCGCAGCCCTCCGCCGCCGCACACCCGTGGCGGGGCACAAAATGTGAGGGGCATCAATACCTACGCCTGCACTTATCGACGCCCACCTGCCGCCGCATCAATCCCCTAGGAGCGCGGCCGATCCCACGTGATGGGCTGATCGCTGAGGGGCTTATTGCTGTACTTAGAAGGATCCGCATCCACCGTAAACGTACGCCCCCCGCTGAGGGAATAGCGGATATTGGCGAGGAATCGGTGCACGCTCATCGGCTCGCGATAGCTCGCTGCCAGCTCCTGGAACTCAGGGGTGCGCAGCGCGTGCCGAGCAGCCTCCACGGACTCGCGATCCACCTCCGGTGGCAGCCGCTTAATGTCCACCGAGGACTCCGCCAGGATCCAAGGCAGTGCGAGCAACTTATCGTGGCCAATGCGCTCGCCTGCCAATCGCGGCGAGCGAGCCGCTACAGGGGTGGCGAGGCCCACCGGCTCAAGCACCCGCACGCTCAAGGGGGAATTCATACTGGTCATGCCGAGGTTCACATAGTTCACGGTTGGGGCGAAGCGATCGAAGTCCCCCTGCCCCACCGTGCGGGGATAGGCCACCCAGTAGCGCTCATCTGTGTCCGGATCGATGGCGAAGCCAATCACAGCCGCCTGCCCATGCTCGGAGAGCTGGAGCGCCTCGGCAAAGCCATCCATATTAGGAAAGGTGAGAAAGTTCTCCGCCACTAGCAGCGGCTCGGTTTTGGGGTCGCGGCCGGTGGTCTTGTAATAAAAGCCGCGCTCATCCACGATGCCCAGCTGGGTATTGTTATCGGGAATCACCCAGGGGTGGCCGCGATAGGCAATGGTGCCGGACCAGCCCACAACCAGCAGCGTCTGCACCGCCAGCGCCAGTGCGATGCGGCTGCGCTCAAGGCGCAATGGCAGCACTGCCGCCGGCAATAGCAAGGCGAAGAGCGGAAGCAGCAGCATCCGGCCATGCATGAAGTCGCCACCCACGCGCAGGACATAAAGCACATGAAGCAACGCGCAGCCGATAAAGACTGCAGTAACCACCAGCGGCCGGCGCTGGGCGGTGGCCCCCACCGCGGCTGTGCCGGCCATGAGCACCACCACCGCCAGAGCCACCGGCAGCACATAGGGGTGGCTGAAGTCGCGCAGATAATTCAGCCCCGAGGCCCATTCGGCACCACTGGCGGATTTTGCCACTGCGGTCTGCGGCACGAGCACCCCGTAGTAGCCCATGCGGAAGATCTCGTAGCCTAGCGGCACCGGCAACGCCGCGGCCAGCACCCAGGCTCGGGTTCGCCAGCCGCGCGAGGCCACGAGCAACACTAGGCCCACGAGCCCGCCGTACAGGGCCAACTCGGGGCGCACCAGCCAACTCACGCCGGCAATGAAACCGACGAGCGGAGCGGAACGCTCGCCGAAGGCCCAGCGCAGCACCGCCCACCACAGCACCGCGAGATAGCAAATGGATAGCCCCCACTCCAGCCCCGAGGTGGAAAAATCGCGCGCCGGTGGCAGCGCGAAATACACCAGCATGCCCACTGGCAGCAGGATCACGTTGGGATCGCGATAAAAACGCGCCGAGGCCAGCACCCCGATCACTCCAGCGCACACGCTCAGCCCTAGAGCTAGAACCAGCGCCACCATTTCGAGACGGGCATGGCTAAGTTGCGCGCCGGCATATATAAGGTATTGCCACAGCGTGGAGGTATTAGCTTCTACTCGTTCGCCGATATTGAACACCGGGCCGTGCCCGGCCTGCAGATTGCGCACGGTGCGCAAAACGATCAGTCCATCATCGCTGATCCAGCGCCGCATCCACCCGCCCACGAGGGCGATGACACCAATCAACAGCGCCGACGCGGCCGTGGACAGCGCCAGCGGCGAGCGTCGGGTCAAGGTTGTACGGCGGTGCCGGTGTCGGCTCATGGGTGTCCATCCTATCAGCCAATGGCGATTTCTCCGCCTTTTTATCGACCCCTGCTGATAAGCTAAAAACACTATGAGCAGCACTAATCCGCCCCGAGAATGCGATATCCTTCTCTTTGGCGCCACTAGTTTTGTAGGAAAACTCGTCGCCCAGTATCTTCTCGAGCACGCCTCTCATCGGCGTCTCTGTTTCGCCGGCCGCTCCGCGCCGAAGCTGGCCGCATTGTACGGCGAGTGCTCGGTGCCGCTGCGTATCGCCGATGCCAGCGACCCGGCATCCATGGCCGAACTTGCCCGCAGTGCGCGGGTGGTGATCACGACCGTCGGCCCTTACGCCCGCTATGGCTGGGAGTTGGTGCGCGCCTGTGCGGAGGCCGGCACCCACTATCTAGACCTCTCCGGCGAAGCCGAGTTTGTACAGGACAGCGTGTGCGAGCTCGATGACGTAGCGGCCGCAAGCGGGGCGAAGATCATGCACTCCTGCGGCTTCGATTCCGTCCCCTCCGACCTTGCCTGCTGGCTCCTCGCCGAGCACTGCGGCGGCCAGTTGGGCCACGTAGAGATGGTGGTCTCGGATCTGGTGGGCGGAGTTTCTGGCGGCACCATCGCCTCTATGCTCAACTCCCTGCGCACGGGGCGGCCCGCGGCCCGCCACCCCTATGCATTGAACAATGAGCTCTTCGGCCCATCCCCCGAGCAGGAGGCGTCGTCCCGCCCACGCTTAGGGCGCGGCCAGAGCCTCGCCCCCTTCTTTATGGCCGGCTATAACGTGCGGCTGGTGCGCCGCTCTGCCTGGCTCATGGGCTATGGCCCGGATTTTCGCTATAGCGAGGTGCACGATCTGGGTTCGCGGCCGCGAGCCCTCGCCTTTACGGCCGTGCTGGGCACCATCGGCTATCTCGCACAACGGGACTGGGGCCAGCGGATAGTGGAGCGCATCTTCCCCGCCCCCGGTGAAGGCCCGAGCGATACACAGCAGGCCGCGGGGCGTTTCACCGTCACCACCACCGAGCGTGCTGGCGGCAGCAGTGTGCGCATTCACTTAGACCGCGATCCAGGCTACGCCGGCACCGCGCTGATGATCAGCGAGATCGCGCTCTCGCTACTGGATCCTGATTCCCCCGCCACCGCCGGCGTGCTTACTCCCGCCACCGGCGGCGGCGCTGCCGCTGTGCGCCGCCTCGCTGCTGCCGGTATGGAGATCAGCACACCCCCACGGCAGGCCTCGTAGAACCACCAGGCGTCGATCGATTACAAGGAAAGACTGTTTAGCACCCATGCTTGCGGATATTGTGGCGCAACAACCCGACAGCGGCGGAGTCACCGCCGATCAAGTTCAAGAAGCAGTTCGCATGCTCACCTGGGAGAAGGTGGGCATTGGCACCCTCATTTTCCTAGCCGGCTGCGTGCTCGGCTGGGTGGTGTTGAAGCTGGCAAAGCCATTGCTGATCACCGTAGGGCGTGCGCCTACCTCGGCGCGGGCTTTCGCCCAGATCGCCTGCTGGGCGGTCATTATCGCAATGTTTGGCGTGGCCATCACCTACACCTTCCCCTCGATCAAGCCGGTGAATATCATCGGCGGCCTGGGCGTGGTCTCGATCGCCGCCGGTATTGCCTTCCAGACCGTGCTGGGCAATATGTTCGCAGGCCTAGTGATTCTCATGCGGGAAAAGCCGGTGGTGGGCGATCAGATTGCGATCGAGGATATCTCCGGCACCGTCACGGACATTAATCTCTCCACCACCACGGTGCGCACCTTCAATGGCCGCCAGGTGCTCATCCCCAATGGCACGGTGCACACCTCGGTGGTCACGGTGCAAACCCACAACGAGTGGGTGCGCACCGCCTTCGATGTAGAGATCCGCGACCCCAAAGACTATGAACGGGCCCGGGTGATCGCCATCGAGGCGCTCAACGCCGAGCCCGCAGTGCTCAATGAGCCGGAACCGGTGGCCGTACTTCGCGATGTGGTGGGTGGAATGGCCACCATGGAGATTCGTTTCTGGTCCGGCTCCCGGCAGATGGAGACCGTCGCGTCCATGGACGCGGCGATCGTAGCGGTGATCAAGGCCCTCGAGGCCAATGACATCAAGATCGGCCCGACCACCGTGGTGGAGATGGAGAATAACTAGGCGTTCTTCACCTTATCCGCGTGGGCCTTCATCAGCGCCCGCTCATCGCGCCCCACCAGTGCGAATAGCAGCACGGTGATCACGCCGAAGACAATGAAGATGGTGAAGGCGGCATCCCAGCCGAAGTTTTTCACCACCACGCCCACACCGGTGGAGGCCAGCGTGGCGCCCAACAGGTAGCCGAACAGGCCAGTAAAGCCCGCGGCGGTGCCGGCCACATTGTGCGGGGAGAGGTCGATAGCTTGCAGGCCGATGAGCATGACGGGACCGTAGATGAGACCGCCGATCATGCCCACCAGCAGGATGAGCAGCCACATCGGAGTGCCCACCGGCAGCAGCCAGTAGAAGAGGATGCACACTACCACGCCGGCGCTGAAGAGCATGCCGGCGCCGGAGCGATAGCCCTTAAAGAGCTTGTCCGAGACGAGGCCGCAGAGGATAGTGCCCACGATGCCGGCGAGCTCGAAGGTGGCGAAGCCCACCAGGCCGCTGCCGATCTCGGCGTGGTGCTTATCGTGCAAGAACACGGTGATCCAGTTGAGCACGCCGTAGCGCAGGGCGTAGACGAAGACGTTGGCCACGGCCAGCATCACGATGGTGCGGTTAGTAAGCACGTGCTTGAACACCCGCTGCATGGTGCTCATGCCATCATCATCGGAGGCTTCCACCTTGGCGGGATCGTTGCGGTACTCCTCGATCGGCGGCAGGCCCTCGGCCTCCGGCCGATCGCGCACCAGCAGGAAGCCGATAGCGGCCACGAGCAGTGCCACCACGGCCGGCACCCAGAAGGCCACCTCCCAGGTGTCGGGGAACATCCACAGGCCCAAGGCGATCAGCGCGGGCAGGGCAGCACCGCCGACATTGTGGGCGGTGTTCCACAGGGAGGTTTTGAAGCCACGCTCATTGGTGGAGAACCAGTGGACGAGGACGCGGCCGCAGGGCGGCCAACCCATACCCTGCACCCAGCCGTTGATGAACATCACGGTGGCGAACACCGTCACCGAGGCAGACACCCAGGGCACGAAGGCGATGAAGAGGTTCACGATCGCCGAGAGCGCCAGGCCCAGCGGCATGAAGTAGCGGGCATTGGAGCGGTCCGAGACCATGGCCGAGAAGAACTTGGACAGACCATAGGCAAAGAGCACGGCATTGGCGATCACGCCGACACCGACCACATCGATACCGCTGTCCTTAGTCAAGAGCGGCGCAACCGCCGAGATGTTGTTGCGCACGAGGTAGAAACCGGCGTAGCCGATGAAAATACCCATGAACACTTGGAGCCGCAGACGCGGATAGAGGCGACTGATCTCCTCAGAACTCTTTCGGGGTGCCGCCGGCGGGGCGGCGAGCCATGACATACTCATGATCTCTTCCGAGCTCCTTCTACTTTGTTGAATCTCTCTGGTTAGGGTGGTGTCCGCGGGCATGATCCTCACAGTGTGGCGTCAGGCACCCTAAGCACACCTCGATTTAGATTAACGCCACCTAAGAACACCGCTGTGACCACCGGCGCGGTAGACAACCGAACGGTTGGTCAGACATGGGACTTGCCCCAGCTCAGCCCGCCCAACTCCCCCATAAACCCCCACGACTTGTGACAATTATCTCCACATAACCCTGCGCCTTCCCAGCACTACCCCACCCGTTCGGGGCGGATCATGCGCAGCGCTGAGGAACTCGGGCATAAAGAAACAGGGCCAACGCCGCCGCAGCAGCGTGGGCCCTGGGGAGAAAGGGGTGGGACGCCTCGGGGTGGCGTCGACAAGCGAAAGGCTAGAGGATATCGCGCAGCCTGTTATCGAACATGCTCAGCGCGGAGGCGATGGCCATGTGCATATCCAGGTATTGGTAGGTGCCGAGACGGCCACCGAAGAACACCTGCTTCTGCTCCTCCTCCGCCTTGGCGAGCGCGCGATAGCGGCCGAGAATCTCGCGGTCCTCAGGCGTGTTGATCGGGTAATACACCTCGTCTTCACCCTCGGCGAAGCGGGAGTACTCCTTCATGATCACGGTTTTGTCGCTGGGATAGCTGTCGCGCTCGGGGTGGAAGTGACGGAACTCGTGAATGCGGGTGTAGGGCACGTCCGCATCGTTGTAGTTCATCACCGAGGTTCCCTGAAAGTCGCCCACCGGCAGCACCTCGAGCTCGAAGTCGAGGGTGCGCCAACCGAGACGGCCCTCGGAGTAGTCGAAGTAGCGGTCCATGGGACCGGTGTAGACCACGGGCACACCAGCGTAGCGGTCGCGCACCTCGAACCAATCGGTGTTGAGCTGCACCTCGATGAGCTCGTGCTCGGCCATCTTCTCCAGCCAGGCAGCGTAGCCATCGACCGGCAGGCCCTCGTAGGTGTCGTTGAAGTAGCGATTGTCGAAGGTGTAGCGCACCGGCAGACGGGTGATATTGGAGGCCGGCAGCTCCTTCGGATCGGTTTGCCACTGCTTGGCCGTGTAATCACGGATGAAGGCCTCATAAAGCGGGCGCCCCACCAGGGAGATGGCCTTTTCCTCGAGGTTCTGGGCATTGTCGGTGTCCACCTCGGCGGCCTGCTCCTCGATCAGCGCCTTGGCTTCCTCGGGGCTGTAGTACTTGCCGAAGAACTGGGCGATCAGACCGAGCCCCATCGGGAACTGATAGGCCTGCCCATCATGCATCGCGAACACGCGGTGCTGATAGCCGGTGAAGGAGGTGAACTGGTTCACGTACTCCCACACGCGCTTGTTGGAGGTGTGGAAGAGGTGCGCGCCATAGCGGTGCACCTCGATACCTGTCTCCGGTTCCTTCTCCGAATAGGCATTGCCACCGAGGTGCTCGCGCTTTTCGACGATCAGTACCCGCTTGCCCAGTTGCGAGGCTGCCCGCTCCGCAACCGTCAGTCCGAACAGGCCCGAGCCCACAACGATGAGGTCATAGTCAGTCATGCCCTAGAAGCTTAACCGAGCCCGCCGAGCAAAGGGTGGCGGCAGGGCCGCAGCGCGGGCCGGAAGGGGTGAGCCAGATAAGAGCACTCTCAGGTAACTACCCCACCTCAGCCGGATGAGCCGAGAGCGGCGTGCGCTGGGGATTGTGTGGACACATCAGCAATATACGGATGCACACAACCTGCACGCTCGCCACAGGCGTATCAAATTTCACAGTTTTATACTAAGCTCTACAGACGTTCATTTTCTTTTCTCCAGCACCAACCCTCAGGGAGCTATTCATAGTGCAGCAACGACGACGGATCATGGGCCGAACTGGGCGGCCGCTCACTGCCATCGTGGCGGCGGCAGCCCTGATCACCGGCTCAGTAGTAGCCATCAATTCGGACACTATCCAGCGCACCGACTCGGTTGCCGCCGATCCCATCAGCGCCAGCGAATCCTCTGTCTCCTTCGACAGCGGCGATAACGTGGTGGTCGACGACCCAGCAGTAGGCAGCCAAGGTGAAGAGGGCGGCGAACGCACCGTCAAGGAATTCAGCCGCGACGAGGAATTTTCCATGTTCGCGCTCACCTGGGACGGCGCGAAGGACTTTGTCGCCCACTTCCGCGCTAAGGACGACGCTGGAAACTGGGGCCCGTGGTACGAGGCCGAACCGCTGAACGAAACCTCCGGCGGCGGCGAGAAGGACGGCACCGAGCTGATCTACCTCGCCCCCACCAACTCGGTGCAGGTATCGGTGACCAACCTCGATTTGGTCTCCGGCGCACCCACCAACCTGGACGCCGTGTTCATCGACGGCAACGCTTCCTCGGCCCCGCAGGCCGGAATCGACCTCGCCGCCGACTCCGATGGGATGCCCACCATGGTCTCCCGTGCCGGTTGGGGAGCCGATGAGTCCAAGCGCTGCATGAGCCCCGACTACGACGACCACGTTTCGGGCATCACCGTGCACCACACCGCCGGCAGCAACAACTACACCGAGGCCCAAGCGGCCGCCCAGGTGCGTGGCATCTACCACTACCACGCCGTCACCCTCGGCTGGTGCGACATCGGCTACAACGCCCTGGTGGACAAGTACGGCAACATCTACGAGGGTCGCGCCGGCGGCCTGAACAAGGCCGTCCAGGGTGCGCACGCCGGTGGTTTCAACAAGAACACCTGGGGTATCTCCATGATCGGTGACTACTCCACCAAGACCCCACCTGCGGCAACCATCGAATCCATGGGTAAGGCCATCGGTTGGCGCACCGCAGTCGAGGGCCTCGACCCCACCGGATCCAACACCCACTACTCCGAAGGAAGCCACTACACCAAGTACCCGCTGGGTACCGCAGTGAAGCTGCCGAATATCTTCGCCCACCGCGACGTGGGTAATACCACCTGTCCAGGCGATGCCGGCTACGCCCAGATGGGCAAGATCCGCAGCATTGCCAAGAAGACCTATGACGCCATCAAGGCCGGCAAGGTGGGTGCCGACAGCACCTCGGAAAGCTCAACCTCAGAGAGCACCAGCACCTCAGAAACGACCTCGGAGACCACCTCAGAGACCACCACCGAGACCACCTCGGAGAGCTCGACCGCAGAATCTCCGAGCGAGACCTCTACCTCTGAAACCGCAGAGACCAGCACCTCCACCACCACGGAGGCGCCCAAGACCTCCGAGACCACTACTTCTGAGACCTCTTCTTCTGAGACCTCCGAGACTTCCACTCCCAGCACCTCGGAGACCACGAGCGAGAAGGAGCCGACTCCGGCGACCACCAGCTCGCCCGCAGAGAAGGAACCCGCAAGCAAAGAACCCGCAAGCAAAGAGCCGGCCAAGGAGCCCGCTCAGAAGCCGGACGCCGATGTGGATCTCACCGGCCGGGCTGACAGCGAGGCAGCGAAGCTGTTTAGCCGCGCCCTGGACGCCATCATCGATCACACCCAGGGCCGCACCGTGGAGGTTTCGGAAATCCTGGACATCGTTGGCTCCATTCTGGCGCTGGTGCTGGGCTCCGAAAGCAGCCAGAGCATTCAGAACATCGCCGTGAACGAGGTGGGCGATGTGCCGGTGATCGAGGATCTCAGCATCGCGGATCTGCCAGTATTTGTGCCGAAGAAAATCACGAAGACCGAAGACAGCGTCGAGTCTGAGAAGTTCAACGAGATCGACAACCGCTTCGGCCCGGTGCTGGGCACCCCGCGCGGCGGCGTGCACTATGCATCCCCCTCGGCCGCTACCGGCGAGCTGCGCTATGTGCCCTTCACCGATGGTGTGATCGTTAGCTCCCCGGACGGCACGCACGCCCTGTGGGGCGAGATCGCCGATGCCTGGGCCTCCACCGGCCTTGATGCCGGCATCCTGGGTCTGCCCACCAGCGACCAGTACGCCACCGATGATGGCTACCGCGTGGACTTCGTCGGCGGCCACATTAGCTACAACCCGAAGGACGGCAGCCTGGAGATCATCGCCCGCTAGATCCACAGCGAGGCCTGCAGGCTCTCCCCTGTCACCGCCCCTCGAGCAGTATCACTGCTGGAGGGGCGGTTTGTTGTATCCAGGCGAGCATGACAAAAGCCACCACCTGCGACTGGGCGGGTGGTGGCGTGGTGGGTGGCGTCGTTAAGCGAAAAAGAGCGGCTCCAGCACATCGGCGATGGCGCCTGCATTGTTATCCCCAATGGTGGCATTCGCGGCAGCCTGTACCTCCTCGGCGGCGTTGCCCATGGCATAGGACCGGCCGGACCAGCGGAGCATTTCGCAGTCATTGGGCATGTCGCCGAAGCTCATCACATCGGCGGCATCGATGCCGTAGTAGTTGGCCACCTGCGCCAAACTCACCGCCTTATTCACACCCGGCGCGCACACCTCCACGAGGCCGCCGGACATGGAGAAGGTCACATGCGCCATCTCGGTGGGGACCTGAGCGCGCAGCAGCTCGGCGATCTTCTCCGAACTGAGGTGTTCGCTGCGGACCAGAAGCTTCACCGCGGAACTGGCGAAGAGCTGCTTGTGCTCCTCTACCCCGTATTCCTGCGACTCCCAGGCGTGCGAGTAGTCGGGGGCCACCGCGAAGAGCTCATGGGTGGGGTCGAAAGCGGAACGCCCGGCGCGCTCGACCGCGAAATGTACTCCACCCACGGGGTCGAGGACCTCGGTGGCGATGCGGGCGACGGTGCGCAGGGTGTCGGGCTTTAGCGCGGCGCTGTGGATGATGCTGTCTTGGGCGGAGTCGTAAACGATCGCGCCATTGGCGCACACGCACAGCGGGTTGATGCCGAGCTGCTCGAGGATCGGAAAGATCCAGCGCGGGGGGCGGCCGGTGGCGAGCACCACTTTCGTTCCCTCACGCACGGCCTGCTGGAGGACGCTGACCACGCGGGGCGGGATACGCTCGGCGTCGTCGATGAGAGTGCCGTCCACGTCGGTGGCGATCAGCAGTGGGCGCGTATCGGCGCCGCCCGTGGGCGAAGGTGACGAGGTCATCGTTTAGTTCTCTTTCATTTTCTTAGCGGCTTTCGCCTGTGCCTGCTCGGCCTTGCGAGCTTTTTTCGCTTGTCGACGCTCTTTCTCCGCCCGATCAAGCAGGTCCGCCCGCTCCTGATTCGGCGCGGTGCCGCCCAAGCTCGCCGGTATCCACGGCTCATTGCCGTCGAAGGGGCCGAATTGGGCGTCGTAATCGCGGCGCACCTCCTCCAGCATCACCGTCATGCGTTCCCGCAGCCTGGCGGTGACGTCCTCGGGGGAGCCTTCGGTAGAGATCGGCGCGCCGGCGCGCACCCACAGCGGCAGGCGTTTCCGGCCGAGGTTCTTGGGGAGGTCCTTTGTCCAGAAGCGTTGGGATCCCCACACGATCAGTGGGATGAGCGGAACCTCAGAGCGTTGGGCGATGCGGGCCGCCCCCGTTTTGAATTCCTTGAGCTCGAAGGAGCGAGAAATCGTGCCCTCGGGGAAGATACCCACCAGATGCCCCGCAGCGCAGTGCTCAACCGCAGCCTCGAGCGCATCGCGCCCAGCCTCCCGGTCCACCGGCACGTGCTTCATGGCACGCATCACCCAGCCCACGGGGAAAGGCGCGGAGAAAATCTCCTTCTTGGTCATAAACCGCACCAGCCGCCGCCCCCGCAGGTGGGCGGGGATGCCGGCGAAGATGAAGTCCATGTAGCCGGTGTGGTTAACCGCGATCACCGCCGCCCCATCGGCGGGAATGTGCTCTGCACCTTGGGCCACCGCGCGCACTCCTTGGAGTTTCATCACCAGCCGCGCTAGGCCAATTCCGAGGCGATACACCGGCTCCTTCAGCTCAGCGGGATGCGAGCCGCGGGTCCTCGGCTCATCGGCGGGCACGAGGAAGCCGGATACCTTCCTAAAGCGCTGGTTCTTCTTTCTCCACATTGACGGTGTCCTCTTACAGGGTCGTTATCGGCCTTGGGGGCAGCCGGGGTTGGCGGGGCGTGTTGAGGTGCTAGTTCTTCGGCTCCAGCACCTCGACACCCACGTAGGGGCGCAGCTGCTCGGGGACCACCACGGAACCGTCCTTGCGCTGGTGGTTCTCCAGCAAGGCCACCAGCCAGCGGGTGGTGGCGAGAGTGCCGTTGAGGGTGGCACACACCTGGGCGCGGCCCTGCTCATCGCGATAGCGAGTCTGCAGGCGGCGGGCCTGGAAGGTGGTGCAATTCGAGGTGGAGGTGAGCTCGCGATAAGTGTTTTGGGTGGGCACCCACGCCTCGGTATCGAACTTGCGGGCCGCAGACTGTCCCAGATCCCCGCCGGCAATATCGATCACGCGGTAGGGTACCTCGATAGCGGAGAGCATGTCGCGCTCCATGTTCAGGAGATTCTGGTGCTCCTGCTCGGCGTCCTCGGGCTTGGCGTAGACGAACATCTCCAGCTTGTTGAACTGGTGGACGCGGATGATGCCGCGGGTGTCCTTACCGTAAGAGCCGGCTTCCCGACGGAAGCAGCTGGACCAGCCCGCATACTTCTTCGGACCATCGCTGAGGTCGATGATCTCGTCCTTGTGATACCCGGCCAGCGCCACCTCGGAGGTGCCCACGAGGTACATGTCGTCGGCAGGAAGATAATAGATTTCGTCGGCGTGCTCGCCCAAGAAACCGGTGCCGGCCATAATGTCGGGGCGCACCAGCACAGGCGGCACCATGAGCTTAAAGCCGTGCTCCATCGCCTTCTTAGCAGCGAGGTTCATTAGGCCAAGCTCGAGCAGGGCGCCATAGCCGGTGAGATAGTAAAAGCGCGCACCCGAGACCTTCACGCCGCGCTCCATGTCAATGAGGCCGAGTTTCTCGCCGAGCTCGGCGTGGTCCTGGGGCTCGAAGTCGAACTCAGGCGGGGTGCCCACATAGTCCACCTCAACGAAGTCCTCCTCGCCACCGGCGGGAGCGCCCTCCACCACATTAGAGAGCTTCATCTGCAGCTCCTGCACCTCGGCCTCGGCCGCCTTTTGCTCTGCATCGGCTGCCTTAACCTTGGCCTTAAGCTCATTCGATCCCTCGAGCAGCGCCGGGCGATCCTCAGGGGCCGCCTGGCCAATCTTCTTACCGAAGGCTTTCTGCTCGCTACGCAGAGCGTCCGCGTCGACAATCGCGGAACGGCGGCGTTCATCGGCGGCGAGCAGGGCGTCGACAAGCGCGGGATCCTCCCCCCGATTCAGCTGGGACTGGCGAACGACATCTGGGTTTTCACGCAAGAACTTAAGATCAATCACATCCATCAGCCTACCGCGCAGCGCCTGAAAAATGGGACTGTCTCCCACCTTCGCGCGTGGCAGAGGATACATCCATCACGACGCTCCGGTTATCACCAGTTCGCTACTATGGAGGTATGTCCTCGTCCCCGTCATTTCCTGCGCGCCCGCTCGCCGACACCGGCAAGCCCAAGCATGCCCAGCTGCGGGAAGTTCTCGAGGATATTTGCACCCACGAGCTCAAGCCGGGTGACATGTTGCCCGGTGAGCGCATCTTGGAAGACACCTTCGGGGTCTCTCGCATCACGGTACGCCGCGCTATCGGTGACTTGGTGGCCAGCGGCAAACTCAAAAGGGCCCGCGGCAAAGGCACCTTCGTAGCCCCCAACCCGCTGGTTAACCGCCTCCACTTGGCGTCCTTCTCCTCCGAGATGGAAGCCCAGCAGCTGACCGCCAGCTCCAAGATTTTGGCCTCCGCCTGGGCCCCTGCCCCGCCAGACGTGGCAGAGTTCTTCGGCACCGACCCCTCCACCCCGCACACCCACCTCGTGCGGCTGCGGCTGGGCAATGGCGAGCCCTATGCGATCGACGATGGCTGGTACAACTCCCGCTACGCCCCGAACCTGCTTGAGACAGACGTGTACAAATCCGTCTACGCCATTTTGGATCGCGACTACGGCGTGGCCGTCACCGACGCGGAGCAAACCGCCACCGCCGCCAACGCCAGCCCAGACGATGCTGAGCTGCTCGGGCTGCGCCCCCACGACGCACTCCTGGCCGTCACACGGCTGTCCACCTCGCACGACAAGCCCGTTGAGTGGTGTCGCTCCTTGTACCACCCCGATCGATTTAGCCTTAAAACCCACGTGCAACGAGCATAAAAAGCCCCACGCTGGTGGCACCCCGCGCAACGGCAGGCCCCTACCGCTTGCCGGCGCGGGAAGGGAAGTCGCTAGCATGGGGGACGTGAACTCGACGACTACACCCACCTGGCGCAGCGGCACCGCGCTGCGGATCTGCGCAATTGCCGCCCTCGCCGGCGGCGTGGCGATCGGTAGTTTCGACATGGTGCGGGAAAACCAAGCCCCCGAGGAAACCCCGAACGCCTCCTCTACTACCTCCACCGTGGAAGAGGTTGCGCCCTTCACCACAGCCGACGCCGGCTCGTGTGTGACTTGGTCGTTCACCCCCACCGGTGATGTCGCCGACTTCGAACAAACTGACTGCGCCAGCCCCCACCGTTTCGAGGTGACCGCGCGAGAGAACCTCGCCGCCTACCCCTCCTCCGAGTTCGGCCCCGACGCCCCCGCCCCAGATCTCACCCGGCAAGCGCAGCTGCGGGAGGAGCTGTGCCAGCAACCCACCATCACGTACCTCAACGGCACCTACGATCCGCGTGGCCGCTACTCTATAGCGCCAGTCCTGCCGCCGCCGAGCGCCTGGGAGGCCGGAGATCGCACCATGCTCTGCGGCCTACAGTCCACCGATCCCAATGGTGTGCCGCAAGAAACTACCGGCAAGGTCGCCGACCAGGACCAAGCTCGAGTCAAGGAACCGGGCACCTGCGTGAGCATCGACGGGGCGAACGTGCCGCACACCGTGGCCTGCGATGCCGACCACATGCTCGAGGTCACTCGCGTTGTGAACCTCACGGAATTCTTCCCCGACTCGGTGCCCACCGAAGAGCAGCAAAACGACAAGCTCAACCAGGTGTGCACCCAAGCAGCTGAGGAGTATCTCGGCAACGAGGAAAACCTCTACCAGTCCACACTGCAGCCTTTCTGGACCACGCTCTCCGCCGATGCGTGGCAGGGCGGCTCGAAGTCTGTGAACTGCTCGCTCATCAAGGCCCGCGAGGACGGCGGCTTCTCCACACTCAAGGGCACCGCCACCGGCCCGTTCACCATCGACGGCGCCGCCCCTCCGCCACAACCGGAGCGCAACCCGTTGCGCGAGGACGTCCGACGTTAGGATCAGCGCGATGGTGACCATCAGCGACGAACGCTTCGAAGAACTCGTGGACATGGGCCTCGACCTCATCCCCGAGGAACTGCTGAGCAGGCTGACCAACGTGGTCATCCGGATCGAGGATCGCAACCCCGATTCCCCCGACATCCTCGGACTCTACGAGGGCGTCGCGCTGCCCGACCGCACCAACGAGTTCAGCGGATTCCTCCCCGACACCATTACGATCTACAAGGAATCGCTCAAAGAATACTGTGTGAGCGAAAGGCAGCTCGTCGAGCAGGTGGGCATCACCGTAGTGCACGAGATCGCGCACTATTTCGGCATTGACGACGCTCGGCTCCACGAACTCGGCTGGGGTTAACCTGCCGGCCGTTCAGTCCCCACAAAGCTGCTCCACGGGAGTATCTGACCAATGGGTCAGTGTCCAGCGGCCGAAGATACGCCCGCGCGGCTCCAGTACAATCAGCCCGCAGTTCTCCAGACGATGATCGCGCGCAAACTCCGGCTCCAGCGCACACGCATGAGTGGCCACCGTACGACTGATCGCCCCGTGATTCACCAGCACCGCGTCCCGGCCCGCATCAACATGGTCATTGAGCATCTCCACCAACACCGGCAGATAACGGCTCACAATCGCGCGCAGCGATTCCCCACCGGGCAGGGCGGCCTGCTCGCCGCGGAGCCGGCGGACGAAGTGCTCCACATAAAGCTCCGCATCCTCCCGGCGGGTACTGCCCTCGAGATCACCGGCGCTGATCTCGTGTACCCCTTCACGCACCAGCACCCGGTCTAGGGGGAGGCCGCTGTCCTCGCGGAAACTCGCGGCTGCACGCATCGCGGTCTGCTGGGCGCGAATGGCCACCCCGCTGTAGATCCGTCCCAGGTGCGGGCCGCTGAACTCGGCCAGCTTCTGCCCCAATTCCTGGGCCTGGCTCTGGCCGAGCTCGGTGAGCTCAGCCCCCGGCGGGAGGGTATCGAGCACTAGGTTTTTGTTGGCATAGGTCTGGCCGTGCCGAGCCAAGATGATTCGACCCGTGCGGGGAGATGTACTCATCGCCTACCTTCTCTCATCGCCGCCACCCAGGCGGTGGCTGCCTCGCGTTCGGTGCTGCGGTCGGGCTGCTCCGGCGGGGTGGAGCTGTGCGGCCACGAGCCTAAATACTGCACGGACTCGCAGCGCATATGCAGCGCCCGCAGCGCCTCCGCCACTATGGCATCGTCGATATGTCCCACCAAATCCGCGTGAAAACGATAGGTACCCAGCCCAGTGCGGGTAGGGCGGGATTCAATCCGAGTGAGATCTACCCCGCGCAGCGAAAACTCGGACAACGCACCTACCAGGCTGCCGGGCACATTCGGCAGCGTAAACACCACCGAGGTGCGATCGTTGCCCGTACGCTCGGTCGGTATTCCCGCTGGGCCCACCACCACAAACTGGGTGCGGGCACCGGGTACATCCGCCACGTCGCTGGCCACCACCTCAAGCCCCCACAGCGCAGCCGCGGCTTCCGGGGCGGCGGCATAGTCGGCCTCTCCTTTGGCCACAGCCTCCGCGGCCGCAGCATTTGAGGAGGCGGGGATAAATTCCACCTCTCCTACAAGCTGCTGGGCCGAGTTCTTCACCTGTTGCCACGCCACGGGGTGGGTGCTCAACCGCGGCGGAGTGGTGCTGGAGGTGGCGTCGCCACGCATGAGTGCGAAGGAGATCTCGAGGGCGAATTCGTGATAGATCTGCACCCCCTCCGCCGCAGCGAGAGCATCAAAGGTCGGCGTGACGGCGCCGTCCACTGAATTTTCGATGGCCACACAGGCATAATCGGCCCTGCCCTCCACCACCGCGGCGAGCGCCTCCGCCGGGGAGGACACCGGCAGACCAGCCGGCTCGGGGCTGTCGAAGCAGCCGCGCTCAGCGAAGGCCTGCATCGCCATCTCCGTGAAGGTACCGCGCGGACCGAGAAAAGCCACCGTCGTCGTCATGATCTTCGAGTGTAGCGGCTCACAGGCGCCCGCACACGGGCTAGCGAGAGCTCCGCCTTTCCCCGCCACTGGTGGCGGTCTACCATCAACATTCATGCCGCACCCCACCCCGCCGATCGAGACCGAGCTGGCCCGCATCCATCGCGCACTGGCGGCGCTAAGCCCCGCCGAGCACGGCGTGATCCACGATGGCACCGCCCACCCCATCGCCCCCACCGGCCACGGGCACCTCGACGGCATGGTGCTCTTTGTCAAAGACCTCTCCGATGTGGCCGGCATGCCCACCAGCTACGGCTCCGTGCATCGTCGCCACCTGCCGCGCAGCCACGATCATGTCAGCGCATGGCTACTGCGCCAGGGAGCCACCATCGCCGGTAAAACCGCCACCTCGGAGATGGGAATGACAGCCTATACCGAGCCCGTAGGGCAGCCGCCCACCCAGAATCCGCTGTGGCCCGGGCGCACCCCCGGCGGCTCTTCTGGGGGCGCCGCAGCGCTCGTAGCTCGAGGTATTGTGCCCGCCGCCCACGCCTCCGATGGCGGCGGCTCCATCCGGGTACCGGCTGCCGCCTGCGGTCTCGTGGGCTTCAAACCGCCACACACCCCCGGCGAGGGCCGACTCACCGCCCAAGGCTTCCTCACCACTAGCGTCCGCCGTGCCGCTGCCCTCCACGGCCTCACGCCCCGCCCCTCGCGGCTGCGCATCGGCGTTCTTCGCGCGCCCCTGCACGGCGACGGGGACGTGGATCCCATCATGCTCTCCGCGCTTGACGACGCCACCTCGCACCTTCGCAGCCTCGGCCACGAGATCATCGCCGTGGACCCCGCCTACGGCCCGGAGCCCTTTGCCGCTTTCCAAACCCTGATGTGGTGCAAGTCCCGCCGCATCCCTGGTCCGGCCTCAGCGATCGTGGAGTACATGCGCCAGCGCGGTGCTGAGCTCCCGTCCGGCGCGCTCGAGGAGGCGCTCCACGTCCTTGCAGGCGTGGACCGCCACGTGCGCCATAGCTGGCGATGCGACCTACTGCTCAGCCCGACCCTGGCCTATGATCCCCCGCCGATCGGCGCATTCAGCTCCCTCGACCCACAGGCCGATTTCGATGAACAAACCCGTTGGACCCCGTGGGGCAGTCTTTTTAATATCACCGGCCGCGCTGCGATCTCGGTGCCGTGGCAGCTGCCAGGCCGGGCACCGGTGGGCCTGCATTTAGGCTGCATCCACGCAGACCCAGCCGCACTGCTGGGGGTGGCCGAGGAGCTGGAGACACCAGGAGAGAAGGATTAAGCCATGATCCTCGCGGAAATTATTGTGGTGCTTCTTATCACCTTCGGCACCTCGGGGCTGCGGTCGAGTCTCCGCCTCATTGATGCGCTGCTCGCGCCGGAGGCACTCAACGAGCAAAGCACCACGCTCAACGCCCCGCAATCCTCAGCGCTGTGGCTCGATCTGGGCCTGCAATTGATCTCGGCGGCTGCACTGTGCGGCTGGGGGCTGCTGGTGGTCTATCTGCTTGCCCGCGACCGCATCCTGCTACCGCGGCCGCGGCTGCGCGATGGACTGATCGGGGCTGGGCTCGCCGCGATCATTGGTGTCCCTGGGCTCGGTCTGTATCTTGTGGCGCTGCACGCTGGCTGGAGTAAAGAGGTGGTGGTCTCCGCCTATCACTCGGGGCTGTGGGCGGGCGTGATCCTGCTGCTGTGGAGCTTCGCCAATGCCTTCGCCGAAGAAACCGTGGTGGTGTGGTGGCTCAGCACCCGGCTCGCGCAGCTGCGGTGGGCGCCGGTGGCGATCATTGCCGCCTCCGCGGTGCTGCGCGGCTCCTACCACCTGTACCAGGGCGTGAGCGCCGGGGCGGGCAATATTGTGATGGGTATCGTCTTCGCCGCCGTCTATCTTAAGATTCGGCGGGTGTGGCCGCTGGTATTCGCGCATTTCTTCATCGATGCCGTCGCTTTTCTCGGCTACCAGTTCCTCGATGTATCGAGGCTCGGATTGTCTTAGGCACTAAAGTAACCAGACATGGACGATTTCGCGAGAGACAAAGACGGCCGCATTCTGCGCGATCGCTACGGCCGCCCCGTGAGGCGGCGCCCTCAGCCGCCCCGGTCGGGGGGCTCTCCCGCTTCTCGACGCGAACCTCACCCCCCTCGTGAGCCGCAACCCCGGCGCGAACCTCGCCGGGAACCCCGGCGTGAGCCGCGTCGCGAACCCCGTCATGAATCTCCCCGTGAACCCCAGCGGCCGCAGCGGCACCGGCGTGACAGCGACACACCTGCCCGGCACCGCCAGCCCAGCTATGAAGAGCAGCGGCGGGCCTATTACCGCGAGCACCCCGAGGCGGCCCGCTCGTCGCAGCAGCGCCCCCGCCAGTATTACGCCCCTGTGCAGCAGCCGGGTCAGCACGGCCAGTATTCGCCGAGGCAGCATGCAGCTGCCCCACCACGCCCGGCGGCCGCGCCGCGGCGTCGTGCCCCGTGGCGGGCTCTGCGCTTGCCACGCATGGGCTGTTTCTCCATGTTCCGCTGGGCTGTGGCGATCATCGTCACCATCGCGGTAGTGGGCATGCTGTGGGCCGACACCAAATTCGAACGAGTAGACGCGATGCCAGCCCAGCAGATCTCCAACACGCGTGGCTCGAATTGGCTGCTGGTGGGCTCGGATTCCCGCGAAGGGCTTAGCCCTGAGCAAAACCACGAGCTCATGACCGGTGGTGATGTGGGAGGCAACCGCACAGACACGATCATGGTGCTGCACGTGCCCACCTTCGGCAAGCCCACGCTGCTGTCTATCCCGCGCGATAGCTATGTGCCGATTCCCGGCTACGGCATGGACAAGATCAACGCCGCCTTCTCCTTCGGCGGCCCACCTTTGCTCATCGAGACCGTCGAACAGAGCACGGGACTCAAGATCGACCACTACGCCGAGGTCGGCTTCGGCGGCTTTGCCAACGCAGTCGACGCCGTTGGCGGGGTGGATCTCTGCGTGGACGAACCCATCCACGACGATGTCATCAACTTCCACCTCGAGGCCGGTTGCCAAGAATTCAATGGCGCCCAAGCCTTGAGCTTTGTGCGCACCCGCTCCACCGCGCAGGGAGATATTGACCGCGCGGCTCGTCAGCGACAGTTCCTCACCGCCCTCGCCAAGAAGGTGGCCTCCCCGACTACCTTCCTCAACCCTTTCCGGTCTTTCCCACTGGTTAACGGCGTCGCGGGATCGCTCACGGTGGACTCCGGCGACCACACTTGGCATTTGATGTGGGCGGCGCTGCACATGCTCGGCGGCTTTAACACCGAGGTGGTGCCAGTCGGTGGCATGGACAACGTGGATGTGGGCTCCGTGGTGCTATGGGATGAAACCGAAGCTGAGCAACTCTTCAGCTCCCTTCGCTAGCTTTTCTGTGCATAACCTTCCGCGCTAGCTAGGTTATGCACAGCCCCCGCTAGTCGGCTGGGCCCTTCCTGCTCTAGTGTGTGCGCCACGCGTTCACACAGAAAGGAGGGGCCCAATGTCTGTCACCGACCACGTACAGCAGATCGTTGATCGTATTGGCGAGGATCTCGCTCAGCTCGTGGCGCTCTATGACGTGGACACGGGCGGGTTCACCTCGCTCGGCGCTACCCTCCCCCAGTTGGCGGAGCTAGAACAACACATGGCGCTCAAGGCACACCTCGATGTGCTTATCGCCCACCACGCCAGCACCGAGGATCTCATGGATGCAGTGGGCACCTCCAAGCCGCGCCGCATCCTCAAGGAGCATCTCGGGTGGTCGAATCAGCGGGCGAATTCCACCATCGGCCAAGCCAGCTGCCTCTACGGCACGCTCAAGGACGAGCCCGACGAGCAGCTGAGCGAAACCGAAAACGAGATCAACCGGGACACCGCGGAGATGCTTCGCGGCCAGACGCGCCAGCAGCTACGCGATCACCGCATTTCCGGCGAGACCCGCACTGCCATTGATAAGGCCCTGCTTGGGCTGCGCACAAAGAACGCTCTGCTACGTGAAACACTGCGCCACAACGCCGTGCGCTACGCCTACGAGGCCAGCTGCGATGACACGCGCGCCTATGTGAAACGTCTCGTGAACGAAGCGAACAGCGAGCTCAGCCCCGAGCCCGCCCGTGCGGAACGCAACCGCGCCTTCACCATCACCGATGCCGATAATGACGGCGGCAGCCGGCTCTTCGGCTACTTGCCCGAGCGTATTACCGCAAAACTGCGGGCATGGCTCGAGCCCTTCGTGGATCGCACCCCCAATAAGGATGATCCGCGCAGTACCCAACAGCGCTATGCCGATGCCCTCGACGCTGCTCTCGATCACGGCAGCCCCGGCAAACCCACCTTGGTGTTTTCGGTATCGGCCAAGGATTTCGACGATGCCGATCGTGCTGCCGCTGGGATGCTCTTTCCCACCAACACCGGCAATGAACTCACCGTCGCCGATGTTCTCGCCCTGACCGAGGCCAAATACGGTTTCGTCTGCGTGCACGATCCCCGCACCGGTCAGGCCCTCGACTTGCGGCGCACCACGCGGCTGGCGAACTTCTACCAGCGGCTTGCGCTTTTCGCCTCCGAACTCGTCTGCTCACACCCAGGCTGCTCGGAGCCGGTCAGCCGCTGCGACATCCACCACATCACCTCGTGGAATGATGGCGGACCAACCGACCTGGCGAACCTCACACTGCGCTGCCCAGAACATCACAGCGACAACGATGACACCTGGGAGCATCCCGCCAAAACCCATGCGGCCCGGCATCCCGACACCGGTGTGGTGGGTTCAGCCACCGCCGAGCGGCCGAACGATCCGGTGCCAAATACCTCGACTGCGGCCAGACACTCCGCCGGTGCAAAGATCCGCCGCCAAGCCTGGCCGCAACCACCACCCGAACCCGGACATTAGAAAAGGCCAGCTGGGTTGAGTACCCAGCCGGCCACGGGATCTGTGCGCGATATGGCTTTAGCGAATGGTCAGCTGCCGCGACTTGATGTTATTGAGTGCTTTGCGCTCCTCGGCGGTGAGCTGCGCATCATTGTTGAGCTCTGCCTCGATGACGGCGTTGAGCTCCTCGATGGCGGGCACAAACTCCTGCGCGGTGATGGTGGGATCGAGATCGAACACCGGAACCACGAGGCCGTGGGTACGGAAAGTGCCGGCGAACTTGGTGTCCTCACCCAAGTGCAGCTTGCCGGCCGCTCCGATCCGAGCCAACGCGGCAAGAAGCTTGTCCTCATCGTCTTGGCGCACCCAACGAATGTGGGCCTTCTCGCCGGGATCCACCCACCACAAGGCGCCCGGAACCGATGCGTGCACCTGCTGCGAGGGGATGATGGTGTCATTGGCCATCTGCAGCATACGCCCAGTCTGCTCGTCACTGGTCTGCCCCTCGGGCACCCACCAGTCGAAGGTGTCGAAAGCCTGCACATCTAGCTCGGAATCGGCGCTGAGCAACTCGGTGAGTGCGGGCTGGGAACCATCCTGGTGACCAGGTGCCAGCGTGGAACCGGGAGCGGCGGAAATAGCCCAGTTGAGGGCGTAGGCCAAATCCTTGCCCTGGGTCTTGGTGCGGTGCTGGGTCTGCATGGCCACGAATGCCTCGCCACCGGCCTCATTATCGCGCACGAGAGCGGCAACTGCACCCGGCAGCACGGTGCAAATGTAGACCTCGCGCTCACTTCCAGCGACCTCGACCTTGGCGTAGGCGGAGGGGATGAACTCCTGCAGCGCCACCAGCTGCGGCTCGGCAGCCAGCCCCTCGAAGGGGCGGTTTTCGCCCATCAGTGCGGCGCGCTCTGCGGCGCGGGCAGCCAATTTAGCCTGCTTGCGGCTCATGCCCTCCGGCAGGTTCTCACGATTCTTCTTCTTTTTGCCCATGGCACAAACATACCCGCCCGCTACCCGGGCGATGCTAGTGGCCCGTGCCGCGATCTACCACTTCGCGGGCGAGGGCAGGCAGATTGGTAGCCAGCCACTGCACCCCGCTATCGCGGCATAGGGTCATGTCCTCCGGATCATCCACAGTCCACACATAGCTCGACGGCGGCAGCGTGTGATCACGAATGTGTTCGCGGGCGGTGCGCATCGATAAGCCCACCGCCGTGGGCTGAATGGTGAGCTCGCGGATGCGGTGGTACCACGCATTGGGATCGTTACGCAGATAGATCCGATCCAGTGCCGGCGCCAGCTGTTGGATACGGTGGATCGCCGAGCCCGAAAAAGAAATGACGTGAATGTGGGGGTCGGCCAATAAGCCGCGGTAGCGCAGCGTTTTTACCAATTCCTCTTCCAGCATTCGCCCATAACGCATTGGGTGTTTGCTTTCGATAAAGAGGTGCTTATCCGGATGATCGTCCATGATGTCGAGCAACTCGTCCAGCGTGCACGGTGCCGAGGGGGCCTCCTCGGTGCCGAAATTGTATTCGCGCAGCTGCTCAACTGTGTGCGTGGATACTCGGCCACGACCATCGGACACTCGATCCACGATGGGATCATGGATACAGACAAGCTCCCCGCAGCGAGTGAGCCGAACATCGCACTCCACCCCATCGGCGCCCTGTAGAAAAGCCTCGGTGAAGGCTGTGGCCGTCAGCTCCGGATAGTCGGCGGATGCGCCGCGATGCGCAATCACAAACATCTCTCGCTACCTCTTCTCATCGCTGCCGATTGGACGCTCTCAGGATACGCCGCCCGCCCAACACACAACCGGCCCCGCCCCGCACATTCCACGTGACATGCGGGAGGGGCCGGCGGTGGGGCTACACCTTAGAAGAAGTTGTTCTGCACCTCGCGCAGAGCATCTGCAGACTTGGTGAAGCGGTGCATCTCGTGCTCATTGAGCTCCAGCTCCACCACACGGTTGATGCCCTTGCGGTTCACAATGGCCGGGGTGCCAATGTAGATGTCCTCTTGACCGTACTCGCCCTGCAGCAGTGCAGAGACCGGCAGCGCCACATCCTGGTTTTGCAGCACAGCGCGGGTGATACGGGCCAGGCCCATACCGATGCCATAAGAGGTGGAGCCCTTGGCATCGATGATGTGATAGGCGGCGTCGCGGGTTTCCTCGAAGATCTTCTCCAGCCGCTCCTCCAGGCCCGGCTCCTTGGCCAGCTTCATGCGCATGGACACACCCGCGATCGTGGCGGAGGAGAGCACCGGCAGTTCGCTATCGCCGTGCTCACCCACAATGTAGGCGTGGATGGAGGTGGGCGAGCACTCGTAAAGCTCACCGAGCATATAGCGGAAACGAGCGGAATCCAGCACCGTTCCGGAGCCGATCACACGCTGCCACGGCAGGCCGGAGTACTTCCAGGCTGCGTAGGAGAGCACATCCACCGGGTTGGAGGCCACCAGCATGATGCCGTCGAAGTTGTTGGCCATCACCTCGTCCACGATGGACTTCATGATCTTCATGTTCTTGTCCACCAGCTGCAGGCGGGTCTCGCCCGGCTTCTGGGCAGCGCCTGCGCAGATGACCACCATGGCGGCATCCTCACAGTCCGCGTAGGTGCCCTTGGTGACACGGGTGCGGGAGCTAGCCCACACGACGCCGTGGTTGAGGTCCATGACGTTGCCGGCCAGCTTCTTCTCATCGATGTCGATGATGGCCAAGTGGTCCACCGTGCCCTGGTTCACCAGAGCGTAGGCATAGGCCACTCCCACGTCACCGGCGCCGATGAGCACGACCTTGTTGCCAACAATATCCTTCATTGTTTTCGTCCCTCGCGATGTTGGTTTTTTCGCTTTCCGCAGCCCATTGTGCCCGTTTGTTTTTGTTTTCGCTAGCACTCGGGGCGGTTCTGTGGCCAAAAGTGGGAAACCCCACACCGCCTATACTGTGGCAGCATGCCCCGCTATGACGCCATCCTTTTTGATCTCGACGGCACCCTAGTCGATCACGACTCTGCCGCCCACCAGGCCGCCGCCAGCCTGATACGCCAGTATGGACTCGCTGGGAACGAAAACGCACTGATCGAACGCTGGTTCATCATCGAACACGAGGAGTTCAGCCGCTTCGAGCGCGGCGAAATCAGCCACGCCCAACAGCGGCTTAATCGCATGTCTCGCTTCTTCGATACCCCGCTCAGCGATGACGAGTCCCGCCAGCGCTTCGAGGTTTTTGCCTCCGCCTACCGCGCACACTGGCGTGCCTACCCCGACGCTGCCGCCGCTTTGACCGCCGCAGAGCAGTCTGGAGCGCAGGTGGCGATCATGACTAACGGTGCCCGTGACATGCAGGCGGGCAAGCTGGCTGCTACGGGCCTCGAGTCGGCGTCGATACGCCTCATCCCTACCGCGGAGCTCAGCTGCGCGAAACCGAATCCGCAGGCCTATCATGAGGCGCTAGCGCTCATGGGGGTGCGCCCGGAGCGGGCGGTGATGATCGGCGATAACTACATCAACGATGTGCAGGCAGCCCGAGCCGCCGGACTCCACGCCGCGCACCTGAGCGACCCCGCAAAGCTGCTAGAACTGCTGCACACAGAGGTTCTAGTAGCCTGTGAGGGTGCTTAACTCCATCGACACCACATATCTCCATTGGGGGCTGGAGCACCGCTCCCCGGCACTCGACGCGGCCGTCACTGCCTTCACCAATATCGGCACGACCGCGCTGAGTCTTCCACTTGCCACCCCCATGGCGTTTCTCCTCACCGCCATCCTGCGTAGCTGGTCCCCCGTACTCACCGTAGCGATGGCGGCAGCAGTATCAACGAGCACCACCACCATCATCAAAGCGATGGTAGGGCGCGCTCGTCCAGAACACTCCCTCGCGGTGCCACCCTATGAGCACTCCTTTTCTTTTCCCTCAGGGCACACCCTCAACGCCACTGTTCTCGCCCTCGTTCTGGGCTACTTCTGCGCCAGAGCAGTGCAGCGCCGGTGGGTGCGCGGACTGATATGGGCCGCGGCGCTCTGCTATGCGCTGTGCATGGGAGTATCGCGCATATTTCTCGCCCACCACTGGAGCACCGATGTGTTGGCGGGGTGGGTTTTCGGCGCGATCATCGCTGGGGCGGCACTCGCGCTCGTAGAGGGGCTGACTCGGCGAGGCGGCCACCTGCCAGTGCCGCTCGCAGCGCCCCATCCAGCCCGCTAGCCGCAGGCAACCCCAGTGGAGTGCACGGGACAATAGCCCGCAGGGTTTTTCCACAAATACTGCTGGTGATAGTCCTCAGCCAGATAGTAAGAGCCCGTGGGTGTTGCGCTGAGCTGGGCAACCTCGGTGGTGATAGGGCCATAGCCGGCCGCGGCGAGCTTTGGCTCGTAGTCGGCGATGAGCTCTCGCACCAATTCTTCATCCTCGGCTGTGTCGAGGAAATAAGCAGAACGGTACTGCGTGCCCACATCATTGCCTTGGCGGAAACCCTGAGTGGGATCGTGCGCCTCAAGGGTGGCGGCGATAATCTCCCTGGCACTGACACGGGCGGGGTCGTAGACCACCTCTACGACCTCGGTGTGGCCAGTGCGCCCCGTGCACACCTCGCGATATGTGGGATTGGGGGTAAAGCCACCGGCGTAGCCGACCGAGGTGGACTCCACTCCCTCGAGCTGCCACAGCAGCTTCTCTGCACCCCAAAAACAACCCATACCGATGATGAGGCGCCGCTGGCTCGGTTTCCACGGCCCAGTGATCGGGGTTCCGAGAACCGCGTGGGGCTTCGGCTGCTCGAGCACTGGCGCGGATCCACCCTTTAAGGCTTGCTCTGCGGTGACCATCTCTGGGGTGCGGGAAAAAAGAAAACCCATGGTGCTAGCACTTCCTCAAGCGGTAATGGTGATATCCACTCGGGGCAACGAGTGGGGGAACTCGAACCAATGTAGTACCCGCGCACACAAAGCTCAGCCGCCCCCTACCCGGCATGGTTTTATCAACCTTTTTGTTGCGAAATTCGCATTCTCCCCTATCATGGGTATCGATGTTGCGGCAGCGTGCCGTGACAGCAAACGTCACAAGAAACACCACGAAAGGCTTTCTATTATGACTTACACCCTTCCCGAGCTGGATTATTCCTACGACGCTCTCGAGCCGCACATCGCCGCCGAGATTATGGAGCTGCACCACTCCAAGCACCACGCCAACTACGTCAAGGGCGCCAACACCGCCCTCGAGAAGCTGGCCGCTGCTCGCGAGAACGGTGAGATCGCTTCCGTGGTTACCGCCCTGTCCAAGGATCTGGCATTCAACTTGGGTGGCCACACCAACCACTCCATCTTCTGGAAGAACCTCTCCCCCAACGGTGGCGGCGAGCCCACCGGCGAGCTGGCCGAGGCTATCAACGCCGAGTTCGGTTCCTTTGAGAACTTCAAGTCCCACTTCTCCGCAGCTGCTCTGGGCCTGCAGGGCTCCGGTTGGGCAGTGCTGGGCTACGACCACATCGGTGGCCGCCTCGTAATCGAGCAGCTCACCGACCAGCAGGGCAACATCTCCGCTAACCTCACCCCGCTGCTCATGCTGGACATGTGGGAGCACGCCTTCTACCTCCAGTACAAGAACGTCAAGGCAGACTACGTTGAGGCCGTGTGGAACGTCTTCAACTGGGACGATGTGGCTGAGCGTTACGCCAAGGCAGCCCACTAAGGCTGAATAAGCGCCAAAATTTGTGGCCCCACCCCAAGGAACGAGGGTGGGGCCACAGGTGTATCTCCACGAGGAGAGGCGGGAATCAAAAAACTGCACGCCAAAAGCGGCGTGCAGTGGAACTATGCCCCAGGGGCTGGCACTTAACGCAACACAGCGGCGATGCGCTGGGCCACGTAGCGGGAACCAGCCTCGCTGGGGTGCAAGCCCATATTGTACTTCGGGGTGGTGGTATCGATGCTGCCGGAGACCCAGCGCTGCATATCGGGCACGCAGGTGTGGTGACCGGCGGAACCGGACTTGATATCCACGAAGGTGGCACCGGTCTCGCGGGCTGCCGCAATCTGGTTATCGCGGTTCCAATTTTCCACGTCACGCAGCAGCGGTACGGGCACACCCATCGGAGCATTCGGCACCACATTGACCGCACACAGCATTCCGGAGGTGGGCTCGGTGACCTGCAGCATGCCAGGAATGATGATCTGGATACGCGGAGAGACGCGGCGGATCTGCTTCACGGCATCGCGGATGTCCTTCAGGTAGGCGTTGTGCACGGCCTGGTTATCAAGAATATTGACACCATCGCGAATACCGAAGCCGCCATAGTTGTTCATGCCAGCGGCCAGGACCACGGCACGGGTACCGCTGTGGATATCGCCGACCTGAATGGCGCGGGTGACGCGCTGGGTCGCTACGCGAGAGGTCTCTGCGGTGCAGGACCAGTCAGAAATCGGCGCACCAGCGATCTGGCCGAGCAGACGCGGCGCATTATTCGGGGCCTGCAGGCAGCCCTCGCGGGAGGGGTAGTCGTGATAGATCTGCGGATTAACCCCGCGCAAGGCATTGAGAATCTGGTCCGGGTTGGCAGAGTAGGAATCACCAAAATAGGCGATGTTGCCATTCGGGGCGGCCTCAGCCGCTGGGCTGACACTCACGGCGGTCACCGCCGCCGCGGCAGCGCCCAGCACGATGGCAGTGACCTTCTTCAGGCTTTTCGAGATTCTCATCAGCTATATTTCACCTTTCACGCAGCTCACCCCAGTTGGATGCAATGCGTATGAGAATATCCTGAAAACCACTTGGCCACAAAACTTTTTAACCCACCTCACACAAAACCGCCCGCGGCAGTACATGCCTCGGGCGGTGGGACGGGTTAAAGACGCAGCTACATCCTCTAGCGGCCGGTGCCTGCGTAGACGACAGCTTCTTCCTCGCCACCGAGCTCGAAACGCTCGTGCAGAGCGCGCACGGCCTCGGGCAGGTCAGCCTCGCGAACCAGCACAGAGATACGGATCTCGGAGGTGGAGATGAGCTCGATATTGACTCCCACATCACGCAGAGCTTCGCAGAAGTCTGCGGTGACACCGGGGTGGGACTTCATTCCGGCACCCACCAAGGAGACCTTGCCCACCTGGTCGTCGTAGAGCACATTCTCATAACCGGCATCGACCTGCATTTTCTTCAGCAGCTCCATGGCGCGCGGTCCATCGGCGCGCGGGCAGGTGAAGGTGATGTCGGTCTTGCCATCCTCGAGGGAGGAGACGTTCTGCAGAACCATGTCGATGTTAATCTCTGCATCCGCGATCACGCGGAAGATGCGGGCGGACTCGCCCGGCAAGTCCGAGATCCCCAACACGGTGATCTTTGCTTCCGAGCTATCGGTTGCCACGCCAGTGAGTACTGCTTCTTCCACGGGAATATCCTCCATTGATCCGTCGACGAGGGTGCCAATGTCATTACTGTAGGACGAACGCACGCGCAGCGGCACGTTGAACGCGCGGGCGTACTCGACGCTGCGCAGCACCAAGATCTTCGATCCCACGGCTGCCAGCTCGAGCATCTCCTCGAAAGAGATCTTGTCTAGTTTGCGGGCATTGGGCACGATGCGCGGGTCGGCGGTATACACCCCATCCACGTCTGAGTAGATCTCGCACACATCCGCCTCCAGCGCTGCTGCCAGCGCCACCGCGGTGGTATCGGAGCCGCCACGACCCAAGGTGGTGACATCGCGCGTTTCCTTATTCACACCCTGGAAGCCAGCGACCAGACAGATTTTGCCCTCGGCGAGCGCCTCCTGCACTCGCCCCGGAGTGACCTCGAGAATCCGGGCATTGCCGTGGCGCTCCGTGGTGAGCACACCCGCCTGGGAGCCGGTGAAGGACTGGGCCTTCGCTCCGAAGCTTTCGATAGCCATGGCCACCAAGGCGTTGGAGATACGCTCGCCGGCGGTGAGCAGCATATCCATTTCTCGGGCCGGCGGAACGGGGTTGACCTGCGCCGCTAAATCGAGGAACTCGTCGGTGGTATCGCCCATAGCGGAGCACACCACCACCACATCGTGGCCCTGCTTCTTGGTGGCCACAATACGTTCAGCGACGCTGCGGATGCGCTCCGCGCTCTCCAGAGATGATCCACCATATTTCTGCACAACAAGTGCCACAGGTGCCGTCCTTTCCTTGGCGTAGGGCCCCGCACCATGCTGCTGTGGGTCAGCGAGGCAATTTCTGCCGAAGTATCGGTTTTTCCGCACTCATCGTACATGGCACCCACACTGGGACACTATCGAGTTCACATTCACCCCCACGGTGAGGAGCGCGCCACGCAAGTGGTGCACAACCCGCGTGCCACCACGCCCCTGCCCCACCCCGAGAGATACTCTAAGTGGCGTGCCTAATACCCTGCTTGCCATTATTTTTGCCACCGCGTCCGCACTGACGATCGCGTGGGGCACGGTCGTGCGGCACAACATCGCCGCAGAAGCGCCGGAGGGTCACTCCATCGCCACGGCAATGCGACGCCCCCTGTGGTGGGCAGGGTCATTATCTGCACTAGGCGCCTATGGTCTGCAGGTGGTGGCACTCGGCTTCGGCACCCTGCTCGTGGTGCAGCCCATTTTGGTGTTGTCGTTGATGTTTACCCTGCCGCTATCGGCATACTACGACAAGCACCGTCTCACGGTCGGTGAAATGTTCTGGGCGGGAATTTTGACTGTCTCCGTCTCGGTGCTGGTGATCCTCGGCCGCCCTGCCTCAGGCAATCCTGACCCCTCCCTGCACCGCTGGGTGCTGGCCATCAGCATCGGGGTTGTCGCGTTGGTGGCACTCGACCGCTGGGCGCAACGCCAGATTCGCCGTGAGAAAGCCCTGCTCCTCGGTATCGTGACCGGCGCCGTCTTCGGCTATGTGGCCGTGCTTTCCAAGGCCATCGCCGACATCTTCGTCCACGGCGGCGGAGTCCGCGGCATCGCCACCTCGTGGGAACTCTATGCCCTCCTTGCCTGCGCCGTCATCGGCACCCTCGTGCAGCAGGTTTCTTTCAATGCCGGCGCCTTGAAGAATTCCTTGCCGGCTATGAAAGTCTCCGAGCCGATTGTGGCTTTCATTCTGGGATACGCGGTACTGGGCGAATCCTTCCAGGCCAGCGGCTGGCAGTGGGCATGGATGGCCGTGGCGCTGCTGGCGATGATCGGCTCCACCTTCCAGCTCTCGCGGCTGGGTATTGATTGATGGCGGCGAGGAAGCGTCGATAAGCGCACATAGGCCCCCAATTAGGGGAAAGCCGAGCTGGAATTTCCCAGGAGATGGAACGCTGACGCCCGAATTTGGACGCCGGTGCGGTAATGTATCTCACATGATTCGCGGTAGTCGGGGTTTCCTCCTCCTTAGTCGCCGCGGCGGGTGTTAGCGCTTAAGTTGAACGTTGGCCGCCCCGTCGCGGAGTTTCCGGCGCGGCCAACATCTTCACCCACTTACAGCGAGAAAGCACCCTTATAGTTATGACTATGAACGACACGTTCATCTCCGCCCCCACCGAAATCACCACCCCGAACGGCCCGCGCCCCGAAGGCCAGCCCGCGTGGAATAAGCAGCGCAACTCGACCATGCCGAGCAACCGCTACCAGCCCTACCACGTGGAAGTCGAAGACTTCTCCCTGCCGGATCGCACCTGGCCAGACAAGAAGATGACCGTGGCCCCGCAGTGGTGCGCCGTGGATCTGCGCGACGGCAACCAGGCCCTGATCGACCCCATGAGCCCGGAGCGCAAGCGCCGCATGTTCGACCTGTTGGTACGCATGGGCTACAAGGAGATCGAGGTGGGCTTCCCCTCGGCCTCGCAGACTGATTTCAACTTCGTGCGCGAGATCATCGAAGAGAACAAGATCCCCGATGATGTGACCATCCAGGTGCTGGTTCAGGCCCGCGAACACCTGATCCGCCGCACCTTTGAGGCCTGCGAGGGCGCGAAGAACGTGATCGTGCACTTCTACAACTCCACCTCGATCCTGCAGCGCGACGTGGTGTTCCGGAAGGATAAGGAGCAGATCAAGAAGCTGGCCACTGACGCCGCGGAGCTGATCCAAACCATCGCCAAGGACTATCCGGACACCAACTGGCGCTGGGAATACTCCCCCGAGTCCTACACCGGCACTGAGGTGGCCTATGCCAAGGACGTCATCGACGCCGTCACCGACGTCATGCAGCCCACCCCTGAAAACCCCATGATCATCAACCTGCCCTCCACGGTGGAGATGATCACCCCGAACGTCTACGCCGACTCCATTGAGTGGATGGACCGCAATTTACGTCGCCGCGACTCCATCATCCTGTCGCTGCACCCCCACAACGACCGCGGCACCGGCGTGGCCACGGCAGAACTGGGCTATATGGCCGGCGCCGACCGCATCGAGGGCTGCCTGTTCGGCAACGGTGAACGCACCGGCAACGTCTGCCTGGTCACCCTGGGGCTGAACCTGCTGACCCAAGGCGTGGACCCGCAGATCGACTTCTCCGATATCGCCCACATCCGCCGCACCGTGGAATACTGCAACCAGCTGCGCGTACCGGAGCGTCACCCCTACGGCGGCGACCTGGTGTTCACCGCCTTCTCTGGTTCACACCAGGATGCCGTGAACAAGGGCCTCGATGCGATGGCCGCCAAGCACCAGCCCGGCGCGACCCATACCGATGTGGCATGGGAGGAGCTGCGCGACATCACGTGGGAGGTGCCCTACCTGCCGATCGACCCGAAGGATGTGGGCCGCAACTATGAGGCTGTGATCCGTGTGAACTCGCAGTCCGGCAAGGGTGGCGTCGCCTACATCATGAAGACCGACCACGGTATCAACATGCCCCGGCCGATGCAGGTGGAGTTCTCCTCCGTGGTGCAGGCCGTGACCGATTCCGAGGGCGGCGAGGTGAACTCGAAGTCCATGTGGGACATCTTCTCCCGCGAGTACCTGGACCGGGTCAGCCCCGTGGAGCAGATCTCACTGCGAGTGGATAACGCCCAAGCCGATGGGGAGTTGTCGCAGGTGACCGCGAAGCTGGAGATCAACGGCGAGGAAAAGACCGTCTCCGGTCACGGCAATGGCCCCGTGTCTGCCTACGCCAACGCCCTGGAGCAGCTCGGCATCGACGTGGAAGTACTGGACTACTCCCAGCACGCCCGTACTGCCGGCGATGACGCCGAGGCCGCCGCCTTCGTCTACGCCGATGTCAATGGCCAGCAGGTGTGGGGTGTCGGCGTGGCCGGCTCCATCACTTACGCCTCGCTGAAGGCCGTAACCTCGGCCATCAATCGAGCACTGAGCTAGCGGCTTAGTGGCCTGCGGGATGCGTGAGCCGTGTGGTATGTAGCCTCAGTGCCTCCCACGAAGTGCCGCATCCCCTCCACCTCTAGCCTTGTTCCTTATCTCACCTCTGCGGAGGCAGCGGAGGCATGTGTAAAGCAGAGCGTCTCTTTGCGAGATGCCGATAGCGGGTGCTGCGCCATGCTCTACGAGCACCACCCACGCCTATCGCGCATTCTTTTGGTCCGGCCTTATTTGGCCGTGGTGGCCTCGTGGAAGGAAGCGCTCCAGCTCTGCGGAACGGCGGCCACCTAGGCGGAGTCCATTGTCGAGGCCTTGCCCCCTTGCCCAAAACCTTAGCCGCTCTATGACCGCTCGTAGAGGGGTAGCACTAGCGCTTGGCACTCACCCCCTTTTTTTCTATTGCTTGATAGGATTGTGATTCACAAAACACTTGGGGGATTTGACGAAGGAGGCTCACATGTCTAGCTCTGACACGGCACAGACCACCGCTACGCCACCCACGGATGGCCCTGATCCCAGCGCGAAGTGGCGCGTGATTGGTCCCGGCCTGGTAGCCGCTGCCACCGGCGTGGGCGCCGGCGATCTTGTGGCTACCATGATCGCCGGACAGAAGTTCGGCTACACCCTGCTTTGGGCGGCCGTGGTGGGCGCGATCATGAAGATTGTGCTCGTCGAGGGGGTGGGGCGCTATTCCCTTTCTACTGGGCACACGATTTACACCGGCTGGCGCCGAATTGGCCGCTGGACCAGCTGGTATTTCGCCCCCTACATCGTGGTGTGGGGCTTTGTCTATGGCGCGGCGGCCATGAGTTCCACGGCGCTTCCTTTGGCCGCGCTCTTTCCAGGCACGGACTTAAAATGGTGGGCCATCGGTACCGGCATTCTTGGCTTCATCCTCACCTGGGTGGGCCGCTACGAGTTTTTCGAAAAGATCATCGCCGTGCTGGTGGGTTTGATGTTTCTCACCGTCGTTGGCATCGCCACACTGTCCTTGCAGCACCTGCCCGAAATCTTGGGCGGCCTTGTGCCTCGCATTCCGGAGGGCTCTGGGCTGTATGTGCTATCCCTCGCTGGTGGTGTGGGCGGCACCATCACGTTGGCGGCTTATGGCTATTGGTGCCGTGAGAAGGGCTGGCGCACTCCTGGCTGGATGAAGGTGATGCGTATCGATAACACGGTGGCATATGTGGTCACCGGTATCTTCGTGGTGGCCATGCTGATCCTCGGCGCTGACCTGCTTTACTCCGCGAATGTCGCGGTGGAAAGCGGCGATAAGGCGCTGCTGGGGTTGTCGGATGTGTTGTCGGATCGCTATAACCCCACCATCGGCAAGATCTTCCTCATCGGTTTCTGGGCGGCGAGCTTCTCCTCGGTGCTGGGCGTGTGGAATGGTGTGTCGCTGATGTTCGCCGACTACATCGGCCATCTGCGTAAGCTGCCGGAAAACCACCCCTCCACCACGACGGGTGGTAAGTACTACAAGCTCTACACCCTGTGGCTGACCTTCCCGCCGATGCTGCTGCTGTTCCTTGGGCGCCCGGTGGCGTTGGTCCTGCTCTATGGCGTGCTGGGCGCGTTCTTCATGCCTTTCCTGGGCTTCACCCTGCTCATTCTGCTCAATACTGATGCCACCCCGAAGTGGTGGCGTAACGGCTGGTTCGCCAACACCATGATGGGCATCATCTCTGTGGCTTTCGTGGCGATCTGTATCAACCAGATCATGGGCTACTTCTAATCCGGCGTGGCCGAGCCCTGTTCCGCGGGGAGGCGGTGGTTGTGGTTTAGCATAGGAGCCTATGAGTACCGGTAACCATCATCTTTCCCGCGAGGAGCGCAGGGCGCGTCGACAAGCCGAGCTCGAGCGGGCCCCCTATGTGGTTGCCACGGTGCACACTTCCGGCATTCACCCCAGCTCGGCGCGGATGGTGGCCATCGATCTGGCTACGTTCACGCCCACGGGCGAGCTCGACGAGCACGTGCATCACGTGCTTAATCCCAAGGCCGATCCCGGCCCGCCGCATCTGCACGGGCTGAGCAAAGAGGAGGTGGCTGCCGCGCCGACGTTTGCCGCGGTGGCCAAGAGTATCTGCCGTATGATCGACGGCCGCACTCTGATCACCTTCGATATGGCGTTGACGTGGGGGTTCATTGTTTCGGAGTCGAAGCGGGCGATCGCGCATAACCGGCGCGCCCAGGCCCCGAAGCAGCGGCGCCGACGCGGCGGCAAGCGCAACCGCTCCAACTTTGGCCATGTGCCCAAGCCGGTGGCGATCATCGATGTTCTCACCACCGTGCGCCGCACTGGCGCCACGATCGAGGATGAGCGGCTGCGCGGCGTGACCCGCCAGTGGGGGCTTTCCGACGCCTCCCCCCACGCAACGCCGGAGCGCGCACAGATCCCTGAGGCCGAGTTTTCCTTCGAATCCACCCAGCTGACGTGGGATCTTTACGCTGCTCTGAGCGATCCGGTGAGCTACCAGACCGAGGAGTTGAAGGCGGATCGCTGCGGCCTGCAGCGCACCGTCTTGCGCGTGGATGCCGCCCACACCGCCCCCACTGCGGATAATCCCGGCGCCTACCAGCCAGGCGGGGCCCTCGAACCTGGCATGGAGGTGGTGCTCACCCCTCAGATCGAGCTGCCGGATACCGAGATCATTCAGGCCGCCCTGGATGCGGGGCTAAGCTACAGCGAGAAGCTGGGCCGCGGGTCCTCGCTGGTCATTTGCAACCACACCCGTGACCTCAAGGGCAAGGCGATGCACGCGCAGCGCAAAAACATTCCCCTCATGGCCGATACCGCGTTTGTCGAACTCGCCCGCGCCACGGCGGCCGCCGCCGAGCACCCACACAACAGCTAGCCACGGCCGCGCGGAGGCGCTACCCCTCGTGGCGGCGGTTGAGGCTACAATTTCTTAACCATGAGCATCAACCTTCCTCGGCCCCTTCGCCGTCTGCGTGCCACTGTGGCCACGACGGCAGCCTCAGCAGCCACTGCGGCCTCGCGTGCGACCGGCCGCGGCGCCGGCGGCATGATCGGCGGCCTGGTGGCCAATGCGATCGACCCCACCATCATGTCCACCGTGGGCAAGGACCGCCCCACTGTGTTGATCACCGGCACCAACGGCAAGTCCACCACCACTCGCATGACCGCCAACGCGCTGCGTAGCCGCTACACCGTGGCGACCAATGATGGTGGCGACAACATGGATGCCGGCATCATTTCCGCACTCATGGCCGGCAAGGATGCCAGCCACGTGGTGTTGGAGTGCGATGAGCTGCATGTGCCGAAGGTGGCGGATCGGCTACACCCCACGGCCCTGATTCTGCTCAACCTCACCCGCGACCAGCTGGACCGGGTGGGCGAGATCAACAAGCTCGAGCGGGCCCTGCGCGCCTGCATCGAGGCCCACCCTGAGATGACTGTGATCGCTAACTGCGATGATGTGCTGGTCACCTCTGCGGCTTTCGACGCCGAGAACGTGGTGTGGGTTTCCGCCGGCGCCGGCTGGATCGGCGATTCTGTGTCCTGCCCGCGCACCGGCTCGCACGTGGTGCACAATGGCGATGATTGGTACGCCACCAAGCCGCTGGCGGATGGCCGCGAGTTCCGCCGCCCCGAGCCCACCTGGGTAGTAGATTCCGAGGCGCTGCGCACCCCGATGGGCGATACGCCCTTGGATCTGAAGCTGCCGGGCAACGCCAACCGAGGCAATGCGGCCCAGGCGATCGCGGCTGCAGTGAGCTGCTTCGATATCAGCCTCGATGGCGCCCGCAACGCGGTGGAAGAGGTGGATAATGTGGCGGGACGCTACTCCACCATCGAGTTCGAAGGCCGCGAGGTACACATGCTGCTGGCCAAGAACCCTGCCGGCTGGCAGGAGGCGCTGTCCATGCTCGATCGCGATGCCGATGGCCACGTGATCGCGGTGAACGGCCAAGTGGCCGACGGTGAGGATCTTTCGTGGCTGTGGGATGTGGTCTTCGAGAACTTCGAGGGCTTGAAGGTGCACGCCGCCGGCGAGCGCGGCACTGACCTTGCGGTCAGGCTCAAGTACGCCTCGATCAACCACGATCTCATTCACGACCCCGTGGAAGCCATCCGCGCCTGTCCAACCGGTCGGGTGGAGGTGCTGGCCAATTACACAGCATTCCGCGATCTGAAGAAGGCCCTAGAACGTTCCGCGCAGGCAGCCAAGGAAGGAAACGAGTAAATGACTCTCACTATCGGACTGCTGCTACCGGATGTGTTGGGCACCTATGGCGATGATGGCAATGCCCTCGTGCTGCGCCAGCGCGCCCGCCTCCGTGGCATCGACGCCGAGGTCACCCGCATCACCTTGCAGGACGCCATCCCGGATTCTTGCGACCTTTATTGCATCGGCGGCGGCGAGGATGCCGCTCAGATTCTGGCGGCGGAGCACCTACGCTCCCAAGGTGGTCTCACCCGCGCCGCGGAGAAGAAAACGCCGATTTTGAGCATCTGCGCTGGTTTCCAGGTGCTGGGCGAGTCCTTCCACGCCTCCGGCGGGGTCCACGAGGGCTTGGGGCTTATCGACGCCACCACCTCGCAACTGCAGAAGCGGGCCATCGGCGAGGTGGAGGCCACCCCCTCCGCGGTCCTCACCGAGCAGATCTCGGATGCTCTGCGCATTAGCGGCACCTCGAGCCTGAGCCTGAGTGGCTTTGAAAACCACATGGGCTCCACGGTGCTCGGCCCGGATGCTCAGCCGCTGTGCTCGATTTCCCGCGGTATCGGCAACACTGATTCCGGCCACGGGGCCGGCTGTGACGGTGCCATCCAGGGCACCGTGATTGCCACCTATATGCATGGGCCGTTTTTGGCCCGCAATCCGCACATCGCGGATCTCCTGCTTGCTCGGGCGATGGGCGTGGAGTTCACTGATCTCGAGCCCTTGGTGCTCGATGAGGTCTCGCAGCTGCGCGAGGAGCGCCTCGAAGGCTAGCGCAGCACCGCAAGGGCTCCACGGCCACCACAGCGTTGTCACGCCCGCGAGGTGATGTGTCTTCACCCGCGGGCGTGCTGGTGTGTAGAAGCGGGGCGCGGCTAGAGCCGGTGGCGGCCGGTGAGCGCGCGGGAGAGCGTGAGCTCATCGACAAACTCAAGGTCGCCGCCCAGCGGCATTCCGGAGGCCAGCCGCGATATGACGAGGTCGGGGAAGTCGCGCAGCAGCCGCGCCAGATACGAGGCTGTGGCCTCTCCTTCTGTGTTGGGGTCGGTGGCGAGGATCACCTCGTTGATATCGGGGGCGGGTTCGCCCTCACGATCCTCGAGTACCCCTCCGATGCGCTGCAGCAGCTGCGACACGGTGAGGTCTTTCGGGCCCACATTGTTGAGCGGGTCGAGCGCCCCGCCGAGCACGTGGTAGCGGCCCTCGTATTCCCCGGTGCGCTCGATCACTTGGATGTCTTTGGGTTCTTCCACCACGCAGATCACGCTCGGGTCGCGCTGCGAGTCGGCGCAGATGCGGCACACCTCATCGCGGGAAACATTGCAGCAGATGCGGCAGAAGGTCACTCCCCCACGCACCGCACCGAGGGCGTTTTGTAGGCGTTCTACATCCTCGGGGTCGGTGTTGAGCAGGTGAAAGGCGATCCGCTGCGCGGATTTCGGCCCCACTCCTGGGAGCCGAGAAAGCTCGTCGATGAGATCTTGGAGCGGGCCTTCGAACATGCGGGGTGAGTGTCCTTCGTGTGCCGGTACAGGCGCCGGATGGGGCCTGCAGCTAATGATTCAGGGATGTGCTGGCGGCGGTCTGGGAACAGACAAACACCCCGCACGGCGGCGGGGCGAGTGCGTGTGCCAGACAGCGGCGGAGGCGGATGCTAGCCGAGCATGCCGTCCAAGTCACCGCCGAAGCCGGCGTTTTGCAGCGGGCCCATCTTTTCCTCGGCCACATCGGAGATGCGCTTGTGGGCGTCTTCCAGTGCCCCCACGACGAGGTCCTGCAGGGTCTCTACATCCTCCGGGTCCACGACCTTCGGGTCAATGGCGACGGCGGTGATGTGGCCGGCACCGTTCATGGTGGCCTTCACCAAACCATTGCCAGCCTCGCCGACAACCTCGGTGGCCATAATCTCCTGCTGCGCCTGCTGCAGCTGCTCCTGCATCTGCTGGGCCTGGGCGAGAATCTGCTGCATATCGGGCTGAGTCATGGTTGTTGCCTTTCTTCGGGGTATCGGATTCGCCCCAACGAGTCTAGACGTTTTATACCAGCTTCGCTCCCAGCTGCTCCTGCAGCAGCTCGATGGCCACAGTGCGCTGGTCACGCCGATCGGCGCTGCCTTCGCCCTCGGCGGCTTCGCGGGCGAAGGACTCCTCCACATCCTCCTCGCTTTCCTCCACCGGCGGGCCCGGGGTGGGCGTCGGCATGCTCGGGGGTGCCTCGTGCTCGGGGGCGGCGTCGTCCGGCTCGGGTTCGGGTGGCAGCGGCACGGAATCCGCCATCCCCGCATAGGGATCGCGGCCGCTGTAGTCGCTGGGCTCCTCCGGCTCGGGCGGTGGGGGCTGCTGACCAGGCCGGGCATAGGGGTTACCGCGCGCTGCGCGTTCCTGCCAGCGTCGCCGCGGCGGCTCGGGCTTCTTCTCTGGTTCGGGTTCGCGTACCGGGGCGGTGGTGCCGGGCTCGGGCGGTAGCTGCGGGGCTACCCAGCCGCCGGGGGCGCGCGGCTCGGGGCGGGCGGGTTCTTCTTCCTCGGTGTCGGCGTCCGCAGTGTTTTCGCTCGCTGCTGTGCGCGCGGGCACGCGGGTGCCGATCACGCAGCTGACCGTCACCTGCGCGCCGGTGACCTGGGTGATTGCCTGGGCGATCACCTCGGCATGCTCCGGCGCGGACAGCCGTGTCGCGAGCGCCCCAGTGTGGTGGCCGAGGGTGAGCGCCTCGGGGGTTTCCTCCAGCACCCGCGCCTCGGCAATCATCACGCCAGTGCGGGCATTGGCCTCAAAGATCGCGCGGCGAATCTCCGGCCACTGCTCGACGATGCTCTGCTGGTGTTCTACAACGCTTGTCGACGCCTCCTCCCCGGCCTCCTCCCGCTCCGGCTCCGCCGCAGACTCCGCGGCAGGCTGGGCCTGCGGGGCCTCGGATTGGGCCACCTCCTGTGGGGATTCGGTCCGCGGGGACTCAGCCTGCCGCTCGCGCTCCTGCTGCCGTTGCTGCCGCTCGCGCTCCTGCTGCCGTTGCTGCCGCTCGCGCTCCTCCCGTTCGCGCTGTTCGCGCTCTCGCTGCTCGCGCACGGACTTGCGCTCAAAGCGGCGCGCTGGCTTTTTCTCCTCACTGTCCGAGCTGCCGCCCCGCGCAGGCGCAGCAGGGCTCGCTGGGGCTGCGGCAGCCACACTCTCGGCGCCGCTGATGCTGCCGGCGGCAGCGGTGGGCAGCATGAGCTTGGCACACATCACCTCGAGCAGCAGCCGAGCGGAGGTAGCTCCGCGCATATCGCTGAGGCCATCGTTGGTAAGCGCGGCCATGCGGGCAAGCTGATCGGGGCTGAAGCGCGCCGCCTGTTCGCTTAGGACCGCTTCTCTGCCAGAGGGCACATCCACCAGCCCGTGGTTCATGGCGTCGTGCACGGTGCGCACCACCATGAGGTCCCGCAGGCGATTGAGCAGGTCGAGGGCAAACTGACGGGGCTCAAAGCCGCCTTCAATCACGTCGTCCACCGTGGCGAACATCGCCGCATAATCTTCGCTTGCGAGTGCCTCGACGGCGGCGTCGAGAAGCGAATCATTGGTCACCCCGAGCAGCGCCACAGCCTGCTCATAACTGAGCCCATCCGGGCCGGCGCCGGCGAGTAGCTGGTCCAGGATGGACAGCGAATCACGCGGGGAGCCACCACCGGAACGGATCACCAGTGGGTACACGGCATCGTCGACCTGCGCCTGCTCGGCCTCTACGGTGCGCTCGAGGAGCCCGCGCATCGCCATGGGAGTGAGTAGACGGAAAGGATAGTGGTGGGTGCGCGAGCGGATGGTGTTGATCACCTTCTCCGGCTCGGTGGTGGCGAAGATGAAGATGAGGTGCTCTGGGGGTTCTTCCACGATCTTCAGCAGCGCGTTCGAGCCCTCTGTGGTGATCATGTGGGCCTCGTCGATGATGAACACCCGGTAGCGGGATTCCGCTGGTGCGTAGTAGGCGCGATCGCGCAGTTCACGCATATCATCCACGCCGCGGTGGCTGGCGGCGTCGAGCTCGGTGACGTCGAGGTTGCCGGGCCCGCCTGGGGCTAGGGACACGCACGAGGGGCACACCCCACACGGGGTGGAGGTGGGGCCATTGACGCAGTTGAGGGAGCGCGCCATGATGCGCGCCGAGGAGGTTTTACCGCAGCCCCGCGGCCCCGAGAACAAGTAGGCATGGTTGATGCGGCCGGAGTCCAGCGCCACCGACAAGGGTTGGGTGACGTGCTCCTGGCCGACAACTTCTGCGAAGGACGCGGGACGGTACTTGCGATAGAGAGCCACGGTAGGCAAGTCTACCTGTGCGCCTAGCGCGCGCGATGCAGATGCCGCGCCACATCATAGGCGAAGGTGGCGGCCGGTGCCGGCACTTTAGTCTCGGCGGCTAGGCGCACTACTGCCCCGATTTGGGCGTCGAGTTCATTGGCTTTGCCTGCGGCGTAGTCGCGTTGCATCGAGGTGGTCGCGGCCGCGGGGCTGGCGTCGACAAAGCTCATGGTGCGCTCCACCACGTCCTCGCCGAGGTGGACGCCATGGGCGCGGCCGACGCGCGCGAAGTCCTCCACCACGGCCTGCAGGTCGCGCCGGTAGGTGCTGCGCAGCTCACCGATGGGGGCGTTAAAGATCGCGCCCAGCACCCCGCAGCTGGCCACGAACATGGACTTTTCCCAGATGTCTACCCAGATATCTGAATGAACGATCGCGGTGATCCCGGCGCGCTGCAAGGCCTGCTCGAGTTGGCGGATGGTGTGGGCGTGCGGCCCGGCGGCGCCACCGCCTTCCCAGGCGCCGAAGGTGAGGCTGAGGGTGCCGGGATGCTGAGTGATCTCCCCGGGCGCCTCGTAGTGGATGAAGGTGCGCACCACGGCGGGGATGATCCGCTCAGCGCCGATGATCTCGGCGGCACGGTAGGGCGCCTCCACCGAGTTGTGGGTGGTGAGCACCGGCACCCCGGCGGGCAGTCCGGTGAAGGCTTCCTCCCAGTCGCCAGCGCGCAGGGCCTTGGTGGCCACGATGATCAGGTCGAGCTGATCGGCGTGGTCGATCTCGTCGAAGCTGGCCACGGTGGGCACCTGGGTGACGGTGGTGCCTTCGGGGGTGTGGAAGGTCAGCCCGGTGCTGCGTAGCACGTCGAGGCTGGCGCCGCGGGCGAGGAAGGTTACGTCTTCGCCTGCCCGATAGAGGCGGACTCCGTAGCCGCCGCCGATTGCTCCTGCTCCCACGATCGCGATTCTCATGCCCGTCATCGTAGCTGTCGGCAGCGCGGGTGGATGTGCGTGAGGGTGGCGTCGATAAGCGTGCGGGGGCCTGTGGGCGGGCTAGACTGAGGTGTTATGAGTCATCAGACGAGTCTGTCCATGCCGGCGGGGCGCGGCCATCTTGAGTCCGCGCGGCATAGTAGCGGTGAGCTGCTGTTTATGTCCACGCTGGCGGATTTTAGCGAGAATAGTTCGATTCGTGGCGGGGTGCCGGTGATTGCGCCGTGGTTCGCTCAGGATCTGGGCCACGATGAGCTGCAGCATGGTTGGGCGCGGCGCATCCCGTGGGAGGTGCAGGACACTACCGGCGGTATCGACGCGCGCTGCAGCCACGACGGCTGGGATCTGCGCTTCTCGGCGCAGCATACGCAGCAGGGTTTCGCGTTGATGCTGCGCGCGCACAACCTCACCGAGTATCGCCGCCCCATTCAGCTGGCGTTTCACCCCTATTTTTTGGTCGAGGATGTGACCGATACGCGCGTGGAGGGCGCAGGCCGCACCTGGCTTTTCGACGCCACCCCCACCGACGAGCGCGTCGCCGCCGAGGAGTACTCCCCCTTCACTATTAGCGACCGCTCCCGCACCCTCACCATCACCTCCCAGGGCACCGATCATGTGGTGGTGTGGAATCCGGGCGAGGCCGCCGATGAGAACATCGGGGATCTCCAGCCCGGCGATTGGCGCCGTTTCGTGTGCGTGGAGCCGGCGTTGCTGGGGCCGGACTCGACGGGCCATTCGGTGGGGCCGGAGGATTGGGCCTCCATTGGGATGACGGTGAAGGTGAGCTAGACACCCCAGAAAAAGCGGGAGCCACCGGCCGAGCCTGTGCGGGCTCGTCGGTGGCTATCGCATATGTAGAGGCGGTGCTTAGACCAGCAGTTCCGCGATCTGGATGGTGTTCAGTGCTGCGCCCTTGCGCAGGTTATCGCCGGAGACTACGAGGATCAGGCCCTTGTTATCGTCCACGGTCTGGTCCTGGCGGATACGACCCACCAGCGAGGGGTCGGTGCCGGCGGCGGCCAGCGGGGTGGGCACATCCACCAGTTCCACACCGGGGGCATCGGCCAGCAGCTGCTTGGCGTCTTCCACGGTGAGAGGGTTATCGAACTCGGCGTGGATGGTGAGAGTGTGGCCGGTGAACACCGGGATGCGCACGCAGGTGCCAGAGACCCGCAGCTCGGGGATTCCGAGGATCTTGCGGGATTCGTTGCGCAGCTTCTGCTCCTCGTCGGTTTCGAGGGAGCCATCATCCACCATGTTGCCGGCCAAGGGCACAGCATTGAAGGCAATGGGCGCCACATAGGGGCCAAGGTCCGTGGGGTTGAGCACGGAGCCGTCGAGCGCCAGCTGTTCGGCGGAGCCATCCACCGAGCGGGTCTGCTCGGCGAGGGCCTGCACACCGGCGAGACCGGAGCCAGAGACGGCCTGATAGGAGGAGACGTGCAGCACCTTCAGCCCAGCCTTATCGTGCAGGGGCTTGAGCACCGGCATCGCGGCCATAGTGGTGCAGTTGGGGTTAGCGATGATGCCCTTGGGCACCTCATTCTTGGCCTGCGGGTTCACCTCGGAGACGATCAGCGGCACCTCGTCATCCTTGCGCCATGCGGAGGAGTTATCCACCACGGTGGCGCCGGCCTCAGCGAACAGCGGGGCGTACTGCTTGGAGGTGGAGCCGCCCGCGGAGAACAGAGCAATATCGATGCCCTGCAGGGATTCCACGGTTGCCTGGGAGAGGTCCTCGACCTCCACGTCCTTACCGTCGTAAACAAGGGTGGTTCCGGCGGAGCGCTGAGAGGCGAAGAAGCGAATCGTATCCAGGGGGAAGTTGCGCTCTTCGAGCAAGGTGCGCATCACGCGACCGACCTGGCCAGTGGCGCCAACTACTGCGACAGTCGTCATGGAAAATCAGCCGCCCTTTCTTAAGACGGTAGAGGACATACAGTGGCTCTTCATCGTACGCGGGCACACACCTTAAGCCAATGATGTGGCCGTTTTTCGGGTGCAATCTCACACCCCATACCCCGGCGAGCCCAGATCTGCAGGATCCTCGCCGTGGGCGGGGATGCGCTCGAGCACCCAGCGCCGGAACTGCTCGGCCGCGGGCGTGAGCTCCACGCCCGTTCGCCACACCACTCCGAGCTCGCGGTAGCAGGCCGGGCGCAGCGGGCGCAGAATGAAACCCTGCTGAGCTGTCCCGCCGGTCAGGTAAGGATCATTCATCGGCAGCAGCGCCACCCCCAGCCCAGCGCTCACCAGCCCGGCCACGGTAGATAGCTCCATGGAGTCGAAGGCCACCGGGGCGGTGATGCCAGCCTCGGCCACCAACTCATCGAGCAATTGGCGGGTGCCATAGCCCAGTTTGGTGGCGATGAAGGCCTGCCCATCCACCTCCTGCATGGTGATCGGCTCTGGCCCCGCCGCGGCCAGGGGGTGCCCGAGCGGGCAGGCCACCGCCAAGGGCTGGCGGTAGAGCTGGCGCCAGTGCAGCTCGGCGGCCTCGGCGCCGCGGGGCTGCGGCCCCACCAAGGCGAGATCCGCCTCGTCGGCATGCACCCGCTCAATCAGCGCCGAGGCGGGCCCTTGGTGCAGGGCAAAGTGCACCCCGGGGTGGGCGCGGCGATAGTCGCGGATGAGATCCGGCACCATCCAGGTGCCGAGGGAGTGCATGAAGTCCAGGCGAATGGTGCCGTGTTCTGGATCGAGCAGTCGGGAAATGTCCAAACGGGTGGCGTCATAACGTGCAATGATGGCCTCGGCGGCGCGGCGCAGAGTGTCCCCGCGGGTGTTGATCACCAGGGTGCGGCCGCGGCGCTCGAAGAGCTGGGCGCCCACCTCGCGTTCGACGCGCTGCAAGACGCGAGTGACGGTGGGCTGCGCCATGCCGAGCTCATCGGCGGTGGCGGTGATGTGCTGATTGCGGGCGATGGCCATAAATACCCGCAGATCCTCGATACTGAGTGAACTCATGGGCCCCTCCCCGAGATTCATGCACATTTCGCATGGAACTGAACTATTTTCTACATTTTACTAATTATCGCTGGCGGCGCACCATAGTGTGCATGTCCGCCACACCCCGCACCCGCCCCGCAGACGCCACCCCGGCCGCCGCCCCCTCAACCGCAGCCGCGCTACCACCCGGCCTCGAGCGCAACGACCCCGATTATCGCCGCGCTCTCACCGCCACTCTCGCGGCGGGCCTTGCGGCCTTCAACACGCTCTACTGCACCCAGGCGATGCTGCCGCGGCTGACCACCGCCTTCGACATCACCCCCACGATCAGCGCGCTCACGGTCTCGGCAGCAACTGGGGCGCTGGCGCTGTGCGTGGTGCCGGCCTCGATCCTCTCGGAGCGTTTCGGCCGAGGGCGAATCATGACAGTCTCATTGATCGCGAGCATCCTCATCGGCCTGCTGCTTCCCTTTTCTCCGAGTGCGACGTGGCTGATCCTCGGCCGCGGCATTCAGGGCGCGATGATCGCAGGGGTTCCCGCAGTGGCCATGACGCTACTCTCGGAGGAGCTCGCCCCCGCCGCGCTGGCAAAGGCGATGGGCGTCTATATCGCCGGCACCTCGCTCGGCGGGTTGTCTGGTCGCCTCATTCCTGCCGGCGTGCTAGAGCTGTCCACGTGGCGGTGGGCGCTCGGGGCCAATCTGCTCTTCGCGGGGATCTGCGCGGCGATTGCGATCATTGCCCTGCCCACGCAGCGACGCTTCCAGCCCAAGCAGCTGCGCCTCGGCAACGAGCTGGAGGCCATGGCAGCACACTGGAAAAACCCCCGCCTCGCGGGCCTGTTCCTTATTGCCGGTTTGGCCATGGGCGTGTTTGTTTCGCTCTATAACTATGTGGGCTTTGTGCTCATTCACGATTTCGGCTTAAGCGAAGCCCTCGTGGGTGTGGTGTTCATTCTGTATCTCGCGGGCACGTGGTCCTCGGCGCGGGCCGGGGTGTGGAGCAGTAAATATGGCCCCGGCATCACGCTGGTGTTCGGCGCCGGCGCCTCCCTCCTGGCGCTCGTGGTGTGCTTGGCGCCGCAGCTGGGGGTGCTCATCGCCGCGATGCTGGTGTTTACCGCAGCCTTCTTCATTGTTCACTCCACCGCCTCCGCATGGGTGGGCCGCACCGCCACCGACAACCGCGCCGAGGCCTCGAGCATGTATGTGGCCTGCTATTACCTGGGCTCCTCGGTATTCGGCTGGCTCTCGGGCCTGCTCTTTGATGCCACCCACTGGACTGGGCTGATTCTGGGATTGGCGGCAGTCAGCACGATCACCCTGGGCATCGGTCTCGCGCTCTTGAGCGCTTCTCGACGCCCCTAGCCACCAGCACCCACCTGCCCAGGCCCTAGTTGGAGGCAGGATTTTCCACGGATAAACTCGTGGCTATGAATGCTGGTGTGCTTCCCCTGCCCACTCCGTCGACACGCGCCGATACCCGCAGCCGACGCGGCAGACAGCAAGCACTGCCAGCGACCCTCTGGCTGATCGCGCTCGTGATCATCTCCCTGGCGCACCCCTTTATCCCCCACAACCAGTGGATACTCACCCACACCTTCACGCTGGGGGTGTTGAGCAACTCCATTCTCATCTGGTCCTGCCAGCTCAGCGACCAGCTGCTCCACCTGCGCCCCAGCCCCTCCACGTTCCGCACGAGGGCGTGGATCATCGGCGGGCTCAACCTTGGCATCGTGGCGGTGCTTGTGGGCCAGCTGCTCACCCCAGAGCTGGAGTGGGACGCCCCGCTACTCAGCCTCGGCGCGGTGGTGGTGACCTGCAGTGTGCTGGCCAACGCCGTGCATCTGATCCTGCTGCGCCGTGGCACTGACTCTCCGCGGCGCTTCGGCGCCTCCCTCTGGCTATTCGCGCTGGCCCAGGCATTATTTGCCTATGATCTCCTCGATACCGCCTTCATCCACCTCGGCACGCTGAGTGCAAAAACCGCCTCCACCGCCGCCCTTGGCCATGTGATCACCAATGTCTTCGGATTTGTCGGGCTGACCGCCGCCGGCGCCGCCGCGCTGCTCTTTCCCACGATCTGGCGGGCACAAGGCAACTTCGGCGCCGATAACGCCATCGCTTGGATACTGGGATCCGGCAGCGTGCTGGCTATCTGCGCGCTACGGCTACACTCCGTTCTGCTTATCGGCCTCGCCCTCGCGATCTACGGGGTGGGCTGGCTGATTCGCTGGCTCAGCTGGATCCCTGTGATGCGCAGCGTGTTCGCCGCTCCGAGGGATCGCATCACGTTCTCCTCTCTTGCGCTGGCCACCGCCCCACTCTGGCTCATCGGCTCCCTCGCCGCGATGAGTGCCTCCCTCCTGGGCGGCACTATCCCGGAGCTACCAGTGCTGCCACTGCTGGTGGGCTTCGCCGCCCAGCTGCTCATCGGCACCCTCTCCCACCTTTTGCCCAGCATGCTCGGCGGCGGCCCTGCCGCAGTGCGCGCCGGGCTTTATCGGCTCCAGGCCGCGGGCCTGCTGCGCTGGACGCTACTCAATGGCGGGCTGCTCATCTGGATCCTGCCTGGGAGCTCGAGTTGGTTGAAGGTAGCCGCCTCGATCCTGGCCACCGGCGCCCTCGCGGCTTTTCTTCCCCTGCTGCTGAGTTCTCGGCGCCGCCAGCGGGCCGTCCTCGCTGGCCGGCTCGAGGGACCAGCCCCGCGCACCCACTCCCCCGCCCAGCAGATCACGGCAGGCTTGGCGATTCTGGCCCTCGTAGCCAGCCTCGTCGGCATGCAATCCTCCCCTCGCATGGCGCCCGCCCCCACATCAGGGCCGGTGGCAGAAAGCGGCACGACTGAGCTCAGCGTGGATGCCCACGACATGCGCTTTAGCCCCGCCACCCTCGAGGTGCCGAAGGGGCATCGGCTCCTGCTCACGGTGCGCAACACCGACCCCCATCAGGCACACGACCTCGTGCTCGCCACCGGCCAGGCCACGGGCCGTATCCCCGCTGGCGAATCAGTACAGCTGGACGCTGGGGTCATCACCGCCCCGGTGGAGGGCTGGTGCTCGATTGCGGGACACCGGCTGCAGGGCATGACTCTGCAGATCACTGTGGCTGGCCAGCGCACCAGCGCCGATGGCCACGCCTCCGCCCACGGCGAGCACACCCCCGCCGCCGCAGCAGACACACCTACCCAGCCGGAGAAGATCGATCCGGCCATGGTGGCCGATCCCGAGCTGGCGGCCGCGCCGGAATCCTCGGTGCACCGCCACACCTTTGAGATAAGCGAAACCGAGTTCAGCGTTGATGGTCGCACCCGCGGGCGGTGGACCTTCAACGACCAACTCACCGGCCCTACCCTGCGCGGGCGGGTGGGCGATATCTTCGAGATCACGCTTCTCAACCACGGCTCGATGAACCACTCCATTGATTTCCACGCCGGCATGGTCAGCCCCGATGAGGTGATGCGGGAGATCGCCCCAGGCGAGCAGCTGCAGTATCGTTTCCGCGCCGAGCACGCCGGCGCTTGGTTGTATCACTGCGGCACCGCGCCGATGTCACTGCACCTCGCTGCCGGAATGTTTGGTGCCGTCATCATCGACCCACCCGATCTGGCACAGGTGGATCACGAATACATTCTGGTGCAATCCGAGGTTTATGGGCTGAATACCACGGCGGCGCATCCGGTGGATGAGGCGAAGCTACAGGCACTGCACCCGGACGCCACGGTATTTAATGGCCTCGAGTTCGGTTATGTTGCCGCCCCTCTTGCTCTGCGCAGCGGTGAGACCGCCCGCTTCTGGGTGGTGAATGCTGGGCCGAATATCGCAACCAGTTTCCACATCGTGGGCACGCAATTTCACACAATGTATAAGGAGGGTGCCTATCAGTTGCGCGATGCCGCCGGCGATGGCGCCGCCCAAGCCCTAGACCTGCTGGCCGCTCAAGGAGGGTTTGTGGAGGCGCGTTTTCCCGAGGCCGGCACCTACACTTTTGTTAATCACCAGTTCATCGACGCCGAGCGCGGGGCGAAGGGCCACATTATTGTGAGCGATTAGTGATGCATCGCTTATCGACGCCACCCCGCTCACCTGCGCACCGCTGCGGGAACCTGAGAAACCACACTGTAGACTTGGGCGCAGAAATAGATGAGGCACGGTATTCTCACCGGCAGAACACAACGCCGCTGCATCCCCGGCGGCACAATGCAACAAGGAGTTCAGCATGGGTTTGTTCGGCTCAATCCGAAAGGCACGCTTAAAGTCCAAAGCCGAAATCAAGGCCGCTAAGGCGCGCGCCAAGAAGGAGGCGAAGGAGGCCGCCAAGCTGGAGTACAAGCGCGATAAACTGCTGGCTAAGCAGGAGAAGAACCTGCTCAAGGCTGATCGCAAGGGTATGAAGGATAAGCGCAAGCACGAGCGTAAGCGCGCCCAGCAGGAGCTGGATAAGCTCAAGGCCGGCAAGTTCAATAAGAAGAACGCGAAGCGCTACGCCGGTTTCGCCCGCACCCTCGCACCGCTGCTGCTGCCGCTGGTCTACCGCGGCATCACCTGGGCAAAGGAGCAGCGCATCCAGCAGCGCTCTCGCAAGCTGGGGGTGGCCCCGGATCAGCTCGCCCAGTTCAACGGCCACGGCGCACCACTCAAGGCCCGCATCGCAGGCATCAGCACTAACCTGGAGCAGTCCTCCCTGCCGCGTGGATTCAAGATGGATGTGGATGACCGCCTCAAGGAGCTCGACGCCGCCGTGGATAATGCGGAGTACATGACTGTGGAGCAGCGTCGCCGTTCCCATTCCTCCATTAACCGCGACCTCGACCAGATCATGCAGGAAATTAATTCCAAGCTGAAGTCTTAAGTCTTAGTGAGGCAACTCACCTCACTTCCCAGCCCCGCCGCCCCTCTCCTTCCAGAGGAGAAACGTGCGTGGGCTGGTTTTTTCTACCCCCTTTGTTCCGGCCTGCTTAGGCTGCGCTCAGCGATTATGAATGGTGTTCTCATATAAAATTCCTTCCCAAGCTGTTTTCTCTGCGGAATTACTTCGAAAAAACATTTCTTCTTGTAGCATTGGCAATGGGTAGCGGGTGGCGCTGGTTATGCACTATGCATAGTGCGCCGCGAGCAGCTACAAGAAACGCAGAACACGAAGAATCGTTTGAGGAGAGGTACTCTCACCATGGCACGCAGGGAAGTAACCCAGTATTTCGATGATCTTGATCAGACCCCGCTGGAGGAGGACGCCGTACACATCGTCCACTTCGCCGTTGAGGGTCGCGAGTATGTACTGGATTTGTCGGCGGAAAACGCCGCTAAGTTCCGCCAGGATCTCCAGCCGTACATGACTGCTGGCCGCACTGTCAGCGCCACGGGGCGCTCCCGCCGCAAGTCCGCCGCCGCTACGGGACGGAACAACCAGTCCCGCGAGATCCGTAAGTGGGCCCAGGACAAGGGCTACCAGGTGGCATCCCGCGGCAAGATCCCCCAAGAGGTCTACGACGCCTACTACGAGGCCCACGCTAAGTAATACCCGTGGCCCAGATTTTTCCCCTCTGAGCTCAACTCAGCCCCCTCACGTCACTGATCACAGTAGTGTGAAGGGCTGAGTTTTTTATTCCCCCCTCCCCAGCCGAAGGATGGACCCGCCGTGACCTTTCGCCACCCTAGCCGCCTCCCGCTTATTCTTGGCACCGCCCTCGCCCTTGGCCTGGCCGGCTGCAGCGATTCCTCGACCGCATCACTGGGCTTTGGCGGGGCGGATGAGGGCAGCGAGGAGGCGTCGATAAGCGATGCGCAGCCTGGGCTGCCGGTGGATACCCTCCCGGAGGTGGCGCGCGGCGCCAACGAGGTGTGCCCCTATCTGGACACCCAGTTCGTGGCCAACACCAACGGCCAGCGCGTGATCGATCAGGGCGTGGACACACGCTTTGATCCGCCCGCCTGCGTGTTTTGGTCCTATGGGGATAACCCGCAGGTGATGGTGAGCGTGCGGTACAACGAGGACGAGGCGATCGCACGCCAGGTGGTGGATTGGGCCGCACCGGTGGGCTCCACCGAACCCGCCGACCAGCCCGCCGGTTTTCAGGGCGGGCGCGGCAGCCTCGATGAGTCTGGGCTGCCGGGCTACTCCGTGTACGCGGTGGCCAAGGGTGCCACCAGCGTGGTGGTGTTCAGCGATCAGGAACAAACCATTAAGCCCGAGTCGATCGCAGAGGAAGTCATTTCCAACCTCGGGCTATAAGCCCTACACCGAGACGTCGTTATAGGGCAGCATCGGCGAAATCATCGGAAACACCACGTTCATCAGCAGGAAGAAAATGCCGACGAGCAAGGCGATGAGCAGAATGAGCTTCACCGGCCACGGGCCGGGCAGCACTCGCCATATCCATCCATACATTTATCGTTCCTCCAGCTCCGGCGGGGTAAAACCGCCCTGTTTATCGTAGTGGGCCACGTGCATGGCGTGAATGATCATGCGCTCCGCATTGGAAAACTGCGGGTGGCAGGTGGTCATCGTCATCAACGGCTCGGCCTTAAGCACCTCTGGGTCATCATCCGTCACCCCAGGGATGGTCTCCAGCACGGAGACATTATTCGGGGTGGTGATGGTGCGGCCATGCACCGAGTGATAATCACCCGAGGCTATGCGCCGCTGCTGCTCTGGGGTGAAGCAGTCGGTGTGCTGATCATCGCCATCCACCGGCAGCACCCGATAGACCTCCCACGTGTCTTGGGTTTCGACCACCACGGCATCACAGGTGTTGAGCTTGCCCAGATCGTTGAAAGGCGCACCCTTACCCACTCGGTGGCCGGCAATCGCAAAGTTACCCGCCTCGCCGGGCATCTCGGTCCCGGTGTAGCGACCCGGGCCCGAGAGCAGCGTGTGATCGTCCGTGCCTTCCAAGATGGCGAAGTGGTAATCCGAGCCGAAGGCCGGCACATACATGCGTGCAAAAGCATCGCCCAGCTCGGGCACCTTTTTCTGGCGCGGATTAGACCACTCGGCATCCAGCTGATCATTGGCGGCGGCCTGCTTCTTGCCGGCCTCGAGATTGGTCCAATAGGCCTCGTAATAGGCGAAAAGCAGGATCAGCACGCCGATGGTCAGCAGCAGCTCGCCGAGGACCTGAACACCGCCGAGACGCTTCCAGTCCGGGGCACGATGAACACCAGGGCGGTAACGGCGACGCCAGTTATGAAAAATCTGCGCTAGCTTTCCAGATTCGGGGACAGGGGCACTCATAAGTGGATATTTTAAGCCAGAGTGTCATGGTGAGCACTATTCACGCAGCTCGCACAACACGGCGGCGGGGGTGACTACCCAACAGGCAGAGTATGAGTTCTAAGACAACTCGTGGCCTTAGATGCCGCCCCGGAGTTGGATTGCGCTGGCGAACCTATACAGTGTGAAGGAGATTTTATACTTAATTATCAGTAGGAGAATTCGATGGTTGATGCTCTCGTATTCCCCGTCTCCGGGGTAATGAAGCTCTGGCATATCCTGCTTCATGACGGGATCGGATTGAGCGAATCCCGAGCTTGGCTTTTCACCATCTTTGGCCTGATTATCACCGTCCGGCTCTCCATCTTCCCCTTCTTCTGGAAACAGCAGAAGAACAGCCGCATGTCCTATAAGCTTCGCCCACAACTTGCGGCGTTGCGCAAGGAATATGGGCTCGTGACCGATCCGGTCAAACTCAAAGAGCAGAAGCAAAAACGCAAGCAGCTGTACAAGGAAAACCAATATTCAGCAAGTGCTGGATGCGTGCCGGCGCTCATCCAAATTCCTGTATTTATTGGCCTCTACCGGCTGATGCTGCGCGTGGCACGCCCCTCCGATGGCATCGAATCCACCAATCACCCGCCCATCGGTTTGCTCAGCTCCGAGGAAGTAGCCAGCTTCTTGCAGGTGCGCGTACGGGATGTGCCCATTGCCTCGTATGTGTCGATGTCCGAGGAACAGTTCGCGCTCCTGCACACCACCCACCAGCAGGTCTTCCACTTTGTGTTGCCGCTGGTGATCTGTGCCTCCGTGTTCACCACCGTCAACATGGTGACCGCCTCGATTCGCAACTACTTCACCCTCGATTTCAACTCGCGTAGTGCGGTGAAGATGCAGAAGTTCATGCTGCCCTTCATGTTCATGGCGGCGATCTTCCCCATCTACTTCGGCCTGCTTGGCCCCTTCCCGGTGGCGATCGCCATCTACTGGTTCGGTAATAACCTGTGGACTCTCACCCAGTCCATGACGGTGATGACCATCATGCATTACCGCTATCCGTTGAGCGAGGAGTTCATCGCCCATCGCGATAAGGGCCGCGAAAACTACCGCAAAAAGAAAGCCTTCTTCCGCCAGCGTAAGTGGGGCGTGCGTCGACGCCGCCTGCAGTGCATCACCGCCGGCAAGTCCAAGCGGGCCCAGCTGCACAAAGAGATCGCCATGATCAAAGAGCGGGGCAAGGCCTATGACGAGGCAGTCGCCAAAGCCAAAGCCCAGGCCAAACAGGCCGCCAAGGCGCTGCGTAGCGCCAAACGCGCCCACAAGCAGGCGCTCAAACGCGGCGAGCCCCTCCCCCCACCGCCGGAACCGCCGCAGCACAGCCGCGAAGAGTCTCCTGCCAACGATGCGGGCGAAGGGACCACCCAGAAGCCGAAACGGACAGTGATCACCCTCAACCTCGACGAGGAGCACATGGCCGCGCCGACGGCCTCTAAGCGGCGCCAGGCGCCACGCACCGTGCCCGCCATGGCGGATATCACCGCCCCGCGTCATGCGGACAGCCCCCAGAGCCCGCAGCCGCAGCACGCTAGCGCCAGTCACCACCGGACGGCTGCGTCAGCAAAGCCTGCGCCACTATCGCCACGCCCCCAGCCGACTTCGCATGTTCTGCGGCGTAAGAACACCGTGGGACCGAAGGAACAGCTGATGCGGCACGTGAAACCGCACCGCGGGCGGCATCGCATGGCCGATGTGAATAAGCCGCGGCGGCCGCGGTAGAGCGGGCGGGACGTAGTAGAGCGGGCGTCGAGAAGGGCCGTGCTTGAGCTGGGGGTGGTCTCTCGAGCGCTCAGGCGCCAGTGCGCCGCAGAACGCGCCACACAGCCCTAGAGCTCAGAGCGCAGGAACGAAAGCCCTCCGCGCTCGCGGCTCGGTTACCTGCTTGGCTGCGCTAGATGGCGTAGTCGGCGGGCGGGGCGCCGAGGAGCTGCTTCGCCAGATCGCGGGCGGTAAGCAGCGGTGCGATATCGTGGGTGAGCTTGGCCCCGGCTAGGCCGCCGTCAAGGAAGATGAGGAGCTGGCTTGCCAGTGATTCACTGGGATAGCCGTTTTTCTCGGTGAGCAGGGCCGTCATGGTCTCGTGCATCCACTGACGGTGGGTGAGGGCTGCGGCGATGATGCCCCGCTCGGAATCGGTTTCGGGCCGAGGATACTCGCTGGCTGCGTTTTGAAAATGGGAGCCGCGGAAGTCCTTCTCCGGCTCATCCTCAATGGCCTTGGAGAAGAAGGCAAGGATCTTCTCCTCGGGATCTGCCAGCTCGGCCACGCGCTCTTGCCAATCGTTGCGCCAACATTGATCCAGAGCCTCGAGGTAGGCGATCACGAGCGCGTCCTTGGAACCGAAGAGGGAGTAGAGACTCGCTTTGGCCACATCTGCCTCGCGCAGGATGCGATCGATGCCGATCACGCGAATGCCCTCGGTGGTGAACAGCGAGGTGGCGCTGGCGAGGAGCCGCTCCCGCGGGCTCGGGCGATTCTTCCGCCGTGCCCGACCAGGCTTCTTGGTCCCTGCACCCTTTGCTGCTGCCATCGCTTTCTCCGCTCACCCTTCCTTCACGTGAGTGCCTTCACTGTAGATGCCACATGCGAGGCACTGTAGATGCCACATGCGAGGATCCGGCGCGCATATAGCGCCACCTGAAGGCGGTATAGACGCACCGGTCTGTTTTGTTTCTTCCCTAGCAGCATATCGTGTTTGGGGCGGGCCGTGGTAGCGAATCGGCCCGAGCGAACGGATCGATAGAGCAATGCCCCGCGTGGATTCACCGATACCGCAGCACATGTGTCCAGGGTGGTTGGGATAGATCCGACACGGGTACTGCAGGCATAACAAAAGCCGCCGGGATATCCCGACGGCCTTCGTACGATCGTGCTCTCACAGCCTCATATTGAGAGGCTGTGGGGTGTGATCGGCTAGTTCTTCTTGACCTTGCCCACGACCCAGAGCAGGAGCACAGCGCCCAGCAAGCAGGTGAAGAAGCTGAACCACCAGCCACCGGACTCAACGTCCAGGGCGAGGCCGAGAATCAGGCCGCCGATGAGGCCGCCGGCAACACCCACGAGGATGTTCATGCCGATGCCCATCTGAGCGTCGGTGCCCATGATCTTGGAGGCAATCCAGCCTGCCAAGCCGCCGATAATGATCCAGCCAAAGAAACCAAGTCCAAGCATGTGTATGTCCTTTCTTAATGGTGCCCGCCTTCTGCAGGCACCGCTACTTTTAGTCACACGTAGGTTGTGTGGTGCTTCTACCCGTTCTACAGAGCGGAATCCCTAAAAGCTAGCCGTAGGACGTTTCGTGCTCGAATCGTGTCCAAACCTTAATGTGGGGATCGTTTTAATCAGGATCCGAATCTGGGCGAACCACCATCATCGGGCAGGGCGAGGACTGCAGCAGAGCCCGCGAGGTGGAGCCCAGCAGCATGCCCTTGAATCCGCCTCGACCATGCGAGCCAACCACCAGTAGCTGGGCGCCTTCGGCGGCGTCTACCAAGGCGCGCACTGGCCGGTCGCGGGTGACGATCTTGTTCACCTTCACGTTCGGGTAGCGCTCAATGAAGGGGGCGAGACGCTCATCAAGCATCTCTTCCTGCTCGCGCTCCACGCTTGCCCACTGCTGTTGAGCGGCGGCCAGACCCGCGAGGGAGGTTTGCACCTGCATATCCATCCAGGTGTGCACGGCGTTCAGTTCAGCACCTCGGGCGTCTGCCTCAGCAAAAGCGTAGGCGGTGGCCTTCTCGGACACCCCAGAGCCGTCCACGCCAACGACCACGGGGCCGTACTTGGTGGAGTCCAGCACCTGGCTGTCTTCGCGAACCACCACGACCGGACTGACAGCGTGGCTGACCACAGCCGCCGAGACCGATCCCATCACCATCCCGGAGAGCCCGCCTAGGCCGCGGGAGCCCATGACGATCATCGTGACGTCCTTGGACATATCCAGCAGCATGTCGATCGGCGAGCCTTCGGCGATGGTGTGCCCGATCTTGATGTCGGGCGCCACCTCGTGCGCAATTGCCCGGGCTTCTTCAATCTTTTCGAGGGTTTCCTTCTGCAGGTCGTCGAAAAGCTCCTGCGGCGGAACCATGCCCTCTGCGTAGAGGAACTGCGGCATCGCGTAGCTTGCGGCCAAACGAAGGGGCTCGCCGCGCTTCATAGCGGTGTTGGCGGCCCAGCGCACGGCGGTCTTGGAGGCCTCCGAGCCATCTACGGCAGCAACAATGATTTGCTCTTTGCTCATCGTGTATCGCCTTCCCAATCACGTGGCTTGTTGTCACCTCTCAGCCTACCTGGATATAGCCCGTGGGGATAGTGTTTATAACCAGTGCGGGCCCGGTGAGGCCACTATCACCGTGAGGGATCTCCCCCACGAGCAGCCACCTGCCCACCCACATAGACTGTGACCTGCACTTATGCCTCCTAGCTTGGGCCGGGCATGAAAAAACTCCCGAGGCATCCATCACAGATACATCGGGAGTTAAAGAGCGGTGGCGGAGGGATTTGAACCCTCGGTAGGGGATTACCCTACACTCGCTTTCGAGGCGAGCACCTTCGGCCGCTCGGACACGCCACCGCGTAATAGGTTACGGTCAGGTGGCGCCATACACCAAATCCGCTGGCGCAGCACTGTCCAGCAGTGGCTGCACGCAGCGGATCGGGCTAATCACACGGCCGCTACTGGGACAGCGGCGGCGTGCGCTAAGGAATTAGTCCTTGAACTTACCGAGGACCTCGTTGGCCTTGTCCTTGATAGCCTCGCCGGCTTCCTCAACCTTGTCCTTCACGTCGGACTTAACCTGGTCGGCCTTGCCCTCGTTCTTGACGTCCTGGTTGTCGGTAGCCTCGCCGAAGCCTTCCTTGGCCTTTCCTACGAGGTCGTCCTTTGCGTTTTCGAGATCAGACATAAAAGTCTCCTTCCGTTGGTGAACGTTTATCAATCACCGACAATAGATGTGAAACCCGTCTCGCGCCACGTGGGGTTGTTTTTGAGACCCAATCGTTACCTATCTCACCGTAGGTTTCGGAAAAACCCCTGCATAAGCGCCTCGCACTCTTCTCGCAACACGCCGCCGATAAGCTCAGGGCGATGCACGGTGAGCGGATCTAGTGGGATGTCATAGACGGAGCCGCAGGCGCCCGTTTTGGGTTCATACGCTCCGAAAATGATGCGCCCCACCCTGGCCCCGACGGCCGCGCCGGCGCACATGGCGCAGGGTTCGAGGGTCACGACCAGCGTGCAGTCTTCTAACCTCCAGCCATCGCCCACCTGGCGCACGGCCTCCCGGATGGCGAGCACCTCGGCGTGGGCTGTGGGATCGGCATCGGCTTCTCGACGATTCGTTGCCCGCGCCACCTCACGCCCTTCAGGATCGACAATCACCGCACCTACGGGGACATCGCCGGCGGGGGTACGCGCCGCCACCTCAAGGGCGCGGTGCATGAGCAATTCAGCCTCGCGCAGGTAGCGCGGTGTGGGCAACACGGATTTAGGAGAGCTCAAGCCCGGTGACATCGGCGAGCTGCTCATCAAAGCCCAGCTCCTCGGCGATCTTCATCAGCGCCTCGGAGGGCCAGAGCTCCTCGTCGTCGAGGATCACGTCCATCACCTGCTCGGGCAGGCCGACGTCTTCGAGGATGGTGAAGTCTCCTTCAGCCCACGGGTCGACATCATCAAGCTCGTCCTCATCCAGATCCGGCAGGTCGATGCCGAGTTCATCGAGTACGTCCTCGGCAAGGTCGTCCTCGAGGGCGTAGGTGGCGTCGGAAAGCAATGCAAAAACCCGCGAAGGGGTGGGGCGAACGATGATGAAATAGTCGTCCTCGCTGCACAGCAGGGCGAAGGCGGGGCCTTCCGCGCGGAGGCTGCGCACCGCAGAAATGGAGGTGTCTAGGCTTTCGAAGTCATCCTCGTAGCTCTGCACCTGCCACTGGCCGTTGTTGAGGGTAACCACCACAGAAAAGTCGACGCGATCGGCACTCATACCACGTAACCGTAGTCGTTTTGTGCCACACTTGTCGGATGATCCCGCATAACATTTCTCGTCCCGTCTGCATCCTCGGTTTGGGCCTGATTGGCGGCTCTTTGCTGCGCGATCTACACCGCGCCGGCCACGCCTGCTTCGGCTTTAACCGCTCCCCCTCTGCCGTGTCTACGGCCCAAGATGAGGGCTATAACGTCTCCTCTGAGCTCGAGCCCACCCTTGAGCGCGCCGAGCGGGAGGGGGCCCTCATTGTGTTGGCGGTGCCGATGCCGGCGATCGGCACAATGCTTGATGCCATCGCCACCTACGCCCCCTCCTGCGGCATTACCGATGTGGTGAGCGTGAAGTCCGCCGTGCTCGCCGAGGTGACTTCCCGCGGCATGGCCAGCCGCTACGTGGGCGGACACCCCATGGCCGGTACCGCCGATTCCGGCTGGTCGGCCGCCCACCACGAGCTCTTCAAAGGGGCCGCATGGGTGATTACTTTTGACTACGCAGCAGACAACCCAGAGGCCGTGGACGATACCTGGCTGGAACTGTGGGTGGATTGCGTGCGCATGGCCAGCAAGGTCGGCGCCGAGGTGATTCCTGCACGCAGCGATCATCACGATTCCGCGGTGGCCCGCATTTCCCACGTGCCGCATCTGCTCGCCGAGGCTCTCGCCGTGGTGGGTGACAACGGCGGACCGCTCGCCCTATCCCTTGCCGCGGGCTCTTTCCGCGACGGCACCCGCGTGGCCGGCTCGGCGCCCTCGCTCGTACGCGCCATGTGCGAAACCAACCACGAGGCAGTACTCACCGCCCTTGATGAGGCATTGAATTTGCTGAACGACGCCCGCACGCACCTCACCACCTCCGCGCCGAACATCGGCGAGCTGGTGGATTTCGGGTATCGCTCCCGCGTGCGCTTCGAGGCACGCAGCAATTCCACCCCCACCAGCGGCACCCAGATCAGCTCCCGCCCCGTGCTGCGCATTCAACCCGGCAGCGCCTCCTGGGTGCAGCAGTTGGTGCACGCCGAGGGGCTTGGAGCCCGGATCGAACTCCTCGAAGCCCCTGCCCCACTGTCGAACGAGGAGCAGCTGTAAAAAAAACAGGCGAGGCGGTGCGGTGCGGCAGGAGGCGGACACGGCCTGTGCAGGCACCAGCCACCGCACCCCGGTGATACTGGCCGCCGAGAGGCACCGCCCCGCTTCCGCCTCTCACCGGCCCGCCATAGCGAGCCACAGCCAGCCGCGCATACCAGAAACCCCAGTTCATCATGTGGATGAACTGGGGTTTCTGTTGGTGCGCCCGAAGGGATTCGAACCCCTAACCTTCTGATCCGTAGTCAGATGCTCTATCCGTTGAGCTACGGGCGCAGTGCGTGGCAACTGATGATGATTATCAGTGCTGTGCAACGAGAAAATACATTACACCCTCCGCAAAGAAACCGGCAAATTGCCTGTTCATAAGGCATAATGCCGGTTTCTTCCGAGGCGGATGCGCCGCTTTCTCCCAGCGCAGCGCCTAGGGCAGCACGAGGCCGAACACAGGCACCGCGAGGAGGTAGACGGTGGCGGTGATGAGGAAGAGGCCGACGATGTTCAGCCCGATACCGCCCTTGACCATCTCGCCGATGCGCACATAGCCAGAACCGAAGGCGATGGCGTTGGGCGGCGTGGCCACCGGCAACATGAAGGCGCAGGTGGCGGCGAGAGCCACGGGGATGGTGAGCAGGAGCACGTTTTCCTCGCCACCGATCGTGGTCAGGCCGATACCTACGGCCACACCACCCAGGATGGGCAAGAAGGCTGCGGCGGTGGCGGTGTTGGAGGTGAACTCGGTGAGGATGAGCACCACCGCGGCGATGACGAAGATGAACAGGATGGTGGGCAGGGCGTTGAGGTCTCGGGCGAGCTCACCGATCCACAGCGAGAGTCCGGAGACGGAGAACATCTTGGACAGCGCCAAGCCGCCACCGAAGAGCAGCAGCACGTCCCAGGGGAGTTCCTTGGCGGTGTCCCAGTCAATAAGCCGCACACCGGTCTTGGCATCGGCGGGGAGAATGAACAGCAGGAGCGCTGCGGTCATGCCGATGGCGGCGTCGGCAATGTTGAGCGCCGAGCCGCTGATGCGGATGATGATCGGGATGAAGATCCAGCTCAGCGCGGTGAGTAGGAAGATCAGGCCCACGTAGATTTCGCCGCGGCTCATCGGGCCCATTGCTTTGATCTCATTGCGGATCAGGTCGCGGCCGCCGGGGATGTCTTTCACCTCGGGTTTGAACACGGTGACCAGCACGAACCACGCGATGGCGAGGAACACCGCCGCGAGCGGCACGCCCACCAGCATCCACTGACCAAAGCCAATGTGCACGTCGTGGTTGTCGGACATGTAGCCGACCAGCAGGGCGTTGGGCGGGGTGCCGATGATGGTGCCGAGCGAGCCGATGGAGGCCGAGTAGGCGATGGCGAGCATGAGCGCGGTGGCGAACTTCTTCTGCTTCTCAAATCCACCGATCTGCTCAGCGGTGAGCGCGAGCACGGAAACACCGATGGGCAGCATCACCACGGCGGTGGCGGTGTTGGAGACCCACATGGACAAAAAGCCTGTGGCAATCATGAAGCCGGCGATGAGCTGCTTGGGCTTGGTGCCCACGAGCATCACCACGCTGAGCGCGAGACGCCGGTGCAGGTTCCAGCGTTGCATGCCGAGCGCCAGGATGAATCCGCCCATGAACAGGAAGATGGTGGGGTTGCCGTATTGGCCGGAGATGTCTCCGAAGTCCACCAGCTGCGCCAAGGGGAAGAGTGCCAGCGGCACGAGGGCGGTGGCAGCGAGCGGGATGGCTTCTGTCATCCACCAGGCGCCCATGAGCACCGCGCCTGCGGCTGTGGTGCGGAGTGCCTGATAGGTGTAGGGATCCTCGGCGTCTGGGTAGGCCTTGTTCACGGTCTCAGCCGCGGATTCCGGGAAGATGTAGTAGACGATCAGTGCGAGCACGACGCCCAAGAAGAGTCCAAAGGCTTGTCGACGCCACGCTGAGGCCGAGGGGGCCTCCGCGTCGGCAGCCGGCGCGTGGGAGCTCGACTCGTGAGTAACTGGGGTAGACACAGCGGTACCAGCTTTCCATGTGTGAGTGAAGAAAAACGGGTGCGAAGCCGCTCGCCAACACCTCATGGGCTCTCTGTGGTGATGTACGGCCCCCCTTTTTCTGGCATTTCCCCTGCTGGCAGGGGCGGGGGCCGCTGCCAAGGCAGCTTCCGCGCAGCACTTCCTGTAGCAGGGAGTGCTTACCCTTTTTAGAGTAGTTCTTAGGGTGATCACTGTGAGTGTTTTCGCCCGAAATCACCGGAAAACCTGAGAACACTACCCCTATCTGGATGGGTTCCGTGGCCACGGTATGCACTCGGGCCGGCGGTTGGTTCATAGATACGCAAAAGGGACCGGCCACCGCGGCTGCACTTGGCAGGCGGTGTCCGGCCCCTCGTCCACTGGAGGTGGCGCGGTTGGGCGAGGCCCACGCTGTTAGTTCATGGAGACCTCGCAGGCCACATCGGCTGGGGTGACTGCCTTCGCCGGGTGAACCTCTGCGCTTTTAACTTGCTTCTTGTTGGTAAACACCACGGGGATGATCGTGGAAAGACCCTCTTTGTCGATCTCGGAGAAGTCCACGCGCACGATCGGGGTGCCTTGGCTCACGCTCTGGCCTTTATCCACGAGGCGTTCGAAGCCACGGCCCTTCATGCTCACGGTATCGATGCCAACGTGCACCAGCACCTCGAGGCCCTTCTCGGTTTTCAGGGCGAAGGCGTGGCCGGTAGGAAATACGGTCACGAGCGTGCCGTCGACAGGCGCCGTCACCTCGAGTACGCCGCCGGCGGGTTTGAGGGCGAAGCCTTGGCCCATCATGCCCTCGGCGAATACGGGGTCATCGACCTCGGACATGGCGCAGACCTCACCCTCGCAGGGTGCGTGAACCTTGGTTTTCTTGCCGAATCCGAACATTGTGTCTCCTTGGGTTGTGTCTACTCGCGCTGTGCGGGCTGTGAGGGTGTGCCCGCATGCCATGAGCGAGTCTAGTGCTGTGGTGAGGCCGCAGCACGCACCGCGGCCTCACTCATCCCATCAGCTGCGGGGCAGCTGGCGTGGGGAGGCTAGTCCTCGCCTTCCCCGGTGGCGCTCACACTGCTCGGGGTCTGGCGCACAACTTCGTCGTAGACGAACTGCACCTGGGGGCCGATGATGATCTGCACCGAGTTCTTGGAGGGCTTAATCACGCCGAGCACCTTGTTCTGAGGCAGCTGAGACTCCTCAAATTTCTCGCCATCCTTCACCACCACGCGCAGGCGGGTAGCGCAGTAATCGAGGGCGTCAATATTCTCAGCGCCGCCGAGGGCGGTGATGATTTTCGCGGCGGTGGCGCGGGTGTCATCGTCGCCGGCATCGTCGTCCTCGTCACTGTCTACCTCGGCGTCCTTACCGCGTCCCGGGGTGGACATGTTGAAGGCGCCGATGAGGAAGTAGAAGATGCCGAAGTAGAGGGCAAAGTAGATCACGCCGAGCACCAGCAGCATCCACCAGTTATTGGCCAGCGGGTTGCGGGCGGAGAGCAGCATGTCCACGAATCCGGCGGAGAAGCCGAAGCCTGCGGTCCAGTGGAATGCGGCGGCGATCGCCAGGGAGATACCGGTGAGTACCGCGTGCACCACGTAGAGCATGGGGGCAACGAACATGAAGGAGAACTCGAGCGGCTCGGTCACGCCGGTGAAGAAGGCGGCCAGGGCGCCGGCCAGCATCAGCGAGCCCACCACCTTGCGGCGCTTGCGGTCGGCGCGCAAGTAGATGGCCAGTGCCGCACCGGGCAGGCCGAACATCATGATCGGGAAGAAGCCGGCCTGATACTGGCCGATCACGCCCACTACCTCACAGTGGCTGCCGTCCCAGATGCCGGGGCAGCTGGCGGCGTCGCTGGCTGCGGCAGCATCAGCGATGGTGGATGCACCGCCCTGGAACTTGCCGATGTCATCGATACCGATCACGTCGAACCAGAAGATGGAGTTCAGCGCGTGGTGCAGGCCGGTGGGGATGAGCAGACGGTTGAAAAAGCCGTACACGCCTGCGCCGCCGGCGCCAAGACCCTGGATCCAGGTACCGAAGTTGAAGAGCACTCCGTAGATCACCGGCCACACGAAGTAGAAAATGCCGGCAAGGATGATGGAGAAGAAAGAGGTGAGAATCGGCACCAGACGGCGGCCGGAGAAGAACGCCAGGAAGTCCGGTAGTTTCACGCCACTGAAGCGGTTATACACCCAGGCGGCGAGCACACCGATGACGATACCGAAGAGCACGTTCTTGCTGCCCACGGCAGCCCAGCCTTCGGCGGCCCAGTCGCGGGCCGCTTGGCCGGTGAGTTCCTCGGGATCACCAATTCCGCGGTAGACGGCCACGGCGTCTTCACCCAAGAGCTTGGTGAGCGTGGCAAAGCCGATGAAACCGGCAAGCGCCGCGGCACCATTGGAATCCTTGGCTAGGCCGAAGGCGATCGCGATGGCGAAGATCAGGCCGAGATTATCCAGAATCGCACTTCCGGAGGAAATGAGAATCGAGGCAAAGGTATTATCCTCGCCCCAGCCGGTGGGGTCGATCCAATAACCGATACCCATGAGAATTGCCGCCACTGGGAGGACGGCCACAGCGCCCATGAGGGCTTTGCCCAGACGCTGCAGTGAAGTCATTACCTTGTTCATGACCTTCACTCACCCCTTCTTTGTGTGGAAATAGTTGTGTTTTAGTGCGTGTATCCGTGCAGATATATCGCGAGAAATGCGATTTCTCCGCGCAGTTCCGGATCCAACGTTTCTGCGCCCTGCAGGCCGCGTATCACGTCTTCGGCTAGCTCCCACTCCTCCGGCAAGTGCCGAGCAATGGTGCTGGCCAGTGCATTATGGCGGTAGTTGTGCTCCCGCAGTCGCGTGAGGAGATAACGCAGCCTAATGGGCAGGGAATCATCGGAATTATCGCGCTTATCGACGCTCACCTCAGCCGCCCGAAGATGGCCCAGCCGCCGGTGAATGAGCTGTTCCGCCCGAGATATGGCATTGGCTGTGGCCAGGGGTTTCTTCACGGTGTCACCCGTGCGGGCGGCAGTGAGGTGAAGGGTGATAAACGCGGCCTCGTCCAGTGGGAGATCTCGGGTGTCGAGGTTGGCGTTGAGGTAGTGCACCACCACTTCCGCGGCGGAGAAAGCCTCGGGGAATACCGCTTTGATCTCGTTGACGAGGGTATTTTCGATGAGCTCGCCACGATCGACGCGCTCAATTGCCGCTGAGAGATGCTCGGTGAGAATCACATAAATGGAGGGGTGTAATTCCCCCAGCACATCCACGGCCAAGTCAATGGCGGCGCTGATAACGGCCAGCTGGGTGGCGTCGATACGCCCCAAGCTGGTGAGGATTTCCTCCTGCTCCGCGGTGAGCTCCACATATTCTTGGCGATTCTCTGCGGCGGTGACCTCGGCGCGGGACATGATGTCTCCGATAGAGGCGCCGAAGCCAAGTCCTTTACCCACAATCACTTTGGATTGGTGGGCTGGGCCCTCGGCATCGCGCACCACCACGGCGTTATTGCTCAGCACACGAGCTATTCGAAGCTCTGACATGCTCGCTCACCTCCGGTGTGTCAAGGGGATCGACTCCCACGGCGTGCACCGCACGAACCCGGCATCAGGGGGGGGTGGGCCGGCGGCGATAGTCACTATGGGAGTATCCAGTGCGCGGTGATGCCTGATCGAATCAGTGACACCCGAGGGCTGTGATACATCTCAAAGCATAGCTGGTTATAACGTCAGATGAGTACGGAATGTGGAAAAAGCCACAGCCACCTATGCGCACAAGTGGGGGTAGGAAGCGCGAAACCCCCTGCGCAACACTAGCAACAGGGGGCTTGCTCGCCTCAGACTATTCTTAGGCCTTCGGCTCCCAGCCATAGTCCTGGGCAACCTTCACCAGCAGGGCGGGATAGTCGGTGATCAACCCGTCCACACCGGCCTCGATCTGATCGCGCATGGTGGCCTCATCATTGACGGTCCATGGGATCACGGTCAGGCCCAGCTTATGGGCGCGGGCCACATAGTCGGCGGTGGCCACGGGGTGGTAATCATCCTCCCCAGCCTTTGCGCCATAGGGCACCGCGTAGCCCGGGCTCACCACGGTGGCACCGAGCTGCTGCACCGCAGTCAGCACATCGCCTTCCGCATCGGCGTAGCTCACGGAGCCGAGCCACGGGGAGTTCTCAGTCCATGTGGTCTCGTCATACAGCGCCACGGTGGGCACCTCTGGGGCGATCTCTTGGACGATCTCGAGACTGGACCAATCGAAGCTCTGGATGGTGATCTTCTCCCGCAGCCCAGCCTCATCGGCGGCGGCCAAGATGGCGTCTACGAACTCGCGCGGCGGAGCCGACTCCTCCGGATTTTCCGCCTCGATCTTGGTCTCAATATTGAAGGCCACCTCGGGGTTCTTCTCCTTGGCCAAGTCGAAGACCTCGGAGAGCTGGGCGATCCTATTGTCTTCTGCCGGGGTGGCGTCGGGGAAGTCCTCGAGGGTCTTATCGCAGCGCAGCGTCTCCAGCTGCTCATAGGTCAGCTCGTGAACCAGCTTGCCCACATAGGGATACTGCTCATCGCCCTCGGTAGCGGGCTCGGTATCGGCACACTTGTCGTCTTCGATGCGCGGATCGTGCCACACCATGGGCACCCCATCGGCGCTCATCACGATGTCCAGCTCGAGGGTGTCCACTCCCAAGTCGAGGGCGTGGGAAAACGCCACGAGGGATTCTTCGGTGTGCTCTCCCCTGCCGCCGCGATGTGCTTGGACATCGAGGGCGGAGGCGTCCACCGTGACGGACTCGGAGGCGTCGGAACGGGTCTCGGAGCTGGCATCATCGTTGGAGCCGTCGGAACATCCGGCGAGGACGAGCGATCCAACGGCGAGGGCACAGAGGCTTCGGCGCAGTGTCATATGTTCTCCTTGGTGGTTGTCTCAGTGAGGACCAAGCGGGAGCTGACTGGAGGGACGCGTTCATAAGCGCAGCACTGCCCCCGCACTCATAGACCACTCTAAGGCGGCAATGTTCCTCGGCGCCCACTAACCTACGCAGCCGTACCCTCGTGCACTACCCCCGCTGGGGGCGATAGACCCTCCGAGAGGCCCACACGCTGACGATGAGCAACACCACCGCCACCGCGGCACCAAACCCGAGCATCTGCGGATAGGTGAAACTTCCTGACAGCGCGGTCAGTAGCGCGGGAAACACCATGCCTGTGTAGGTGAGCGAGTAGTACACCCCCGAGAGGCTACCCAGCTCATTGGGGACGGCCACCTCGATCGTCTCGGACAGGCCGGTGTACATGCAGGAACCATAGGACACGCCCAGCAGCACACAAGCAAAGGCCACGCGCAGCAGGCTGAGGTGATCCACCACAAACACCGTGGCGCTCATAGACACCACGACCGCCCCGAGACTCAACGAGGGGCGCAGATGCGCGGGCAGAAGCGGCATACCGCGCTGCACCACGAAGCCCGTGATGAGCACGATAGTGATGAACATGCCGGTCAGTGCGATGGGATGGTCCATCTCTGGCTGGAAACGCTGCGGCAAGATGGCATTACCCACGAAGGCGGTGCCGAACACCCACGGCGCCACGGCGGCGGCGAGGAAGAGGAAGCGGAAGCTGAACATGGCGCGCAGCGGAAACACCCCGCTGCGCGGTATCGCACCCGCAGCTCGGCGCGGCGATTGGCGTGTCTCCTGCACCCCGAAGAGCAGCGGCTGGAAGGCGAGGGTGAGAAGGATGTGGAAAACAAAGGGCAGTTGGCCAGGAAGCGGTGCGCACTGACCGATCAGTCCGGAAGCCCCAGCGCCGAGGCCGAAGCCGGCACTGAGTGACATCGCCACGCGCATCGCTCCCGAGGAGGGCTTGGCGGTGGCGTCGAAACGCGGGGTGGATAGCTCCTTGATCCAGCTACCGCCGGCGGTCATGGCCATACCCACAGCAATGCCGGCACAGAAGCGGCCCAGTCCCATCAGCCAAGCGGTCTGCTCGCCGCTGGCAATCAGCACCGAACCCATGAGAGCCACAATCGGCGCGGGCAGCATCAGTGCTCGCCGGCCGAAGCGATCCGACAACGGGCCCGTGCCCAGCAGCCCGATGGCCACACCGATGGCGTAGTACACCAGCATGAGGTCCACGGTGACGGCGGCCAGCACTCCCTGCTCGCGGTAGTGCACCAGCATCGGCGTGAAGCCATTTCCACCCCACGCCACCCCGAACACCGGGAGCGCGACCCTTAACCACTGCTTGTTCTTCATGTGTGTGAACTGTATTACATAGATCTCTGCTGCGGGGAGATTGCGGGCGCTTGTCTGCGCCGCCCTCCCTAGGGTTGGGTTAGCGGCGTAGCGGTTACTGATAGACCACGAGCCGGCTGGTTCTTAGTCCAGCCGGCTCGTGTCTCTGCTATCGGCCCCTAGGCCCGTGACTTACCAGGAGTTGTTGATGGGGTTGTTACCGCCATTGTTGGTGGTGTCCTCATCGTCCTCGCTGGCTGCTGCTGCCGACTTGCGCCCCAGAGTGTGAGCGAAGAGGAACAGGGCGGCGAGGATGCTTAAGCCTCCGATGCCGAGCATAAGGCCACGCCAGAACTCGGAGGTGGCAGAGGTTGCCGCGATGTTCTTCTTAATGCCGGGTTGTTGATCCATGGTGCGCGGATCACTCGGCGGCATCACTCGGGACTTTGAGTCCTTGGCATGCGGCGGGGTGGGCTTGCCCTTTGCCGGGGTACCCTTCGCCTTCGGCGGGGTGCCCTTGGCTGCGCCTCCCTTTGCTGGGGTGCCCTTGGCACCTGGGGCGGGCAGTGCGGCGCGGGCCGGTGCAGGGGCCGCTGATCCGGCGCCACGCACTGGTGCGGCAAGTGTCGCCCCACTGCCGGACTTGCCTGCCGGCGGCACGTAGCCGCGGGAGGTGTTATTCGGCGTGGACACCGCGTGCACATCCGGCTTCTTGCCGGGCTTCGACGTGGCGTTGCCCTTGTCCTTCGGTGCATCGCCCTTGCCGGTGCCGGGAGCCTTAGGCGATTCCTTGCCCTCATTGGAGCCGTGCTCATCGGCATCCTCGCCCGGCTTGGGCGCAGGCTTAGGAGCAGGCTTCGTGGGCTTGGGAGCGGGCTTGCTCGGCTTGGGAGCGGGCTTCGAGGTGGTCGTAGGCGTCGGCTTCGGCTTGGGCACCGGCTTCGGGGCGGTCTTAGCCGAGGTAGTCGGAGTGGTGGAGGTTGTCTCCGAGGTCTCCTCGCCATCCTCGTTGTCACCGGGAGCCGTGGGAGGCTCGGTGCCCTCAGCTGCCTTCTCGGCATCTACCTCGAAGGTGACCACCAGCGGGGTGCGCTGGACTTCCCCGGTGGAGTCGTACCAGGAGTACTCGTACTCGATCTCGTAGACGCCGGGCTTGTTGAACAAGAACACCTTGTGGGCGTGCGTCCGCGGGTTCAGCACGAGGGCCTTGGAGAGATCATCGGTGTCGAGCTGGTTCACCAGCTTCATGTTCTCGGTGGCACCCATCATCATCCGGCCGCCCTCTGGGGCTGCCAACACATCGGCGATGCGGAACGTAGTGGTCTGATTGTCTGGATCCACTCCCGCAAAGTCGAAGGACTCGTTGGACAGGCCCGGCCACGGCAGGTGGCGGTTTTGCACCTCGGGCAGCACATAAGCGCCCTCGCCGAAACCATCGATGTGCTTGGTCTTGGCGGCATCATGCCACGCCCGGTCAGGCACCACGATGGCCACGGTGCCGGAGTCGCGTCGTACCGGGGAGGTGGGGTCGGAATCATCCCGCACATAGGCAACGCCTTGGCCGTCGATGGTGCCGAGGGCGAAGTCTAGGTGGCCTGCCTCGATACGGTGCAGATCCGAGGTATCCGAGTTCTCCTCATCATCCGTACCCTCATCGGCACCGGGGTTGTCACCGGTATCGCCGGAATCCTCGCCGTTGTCGGCATCACCCGGTGCGGTTGGCTCAGGGTTGCTCGTGCTTGGCTCGGGTTCCTCGGTGCTCGTCTCCTCCTCGCTGGGCTCGGAGGTAGTCGTGTCCGGAGTGCTGGTCTCCTCACCATCGCCACCATCGCCAGGGACCTCAGGCTCGGAGTCCTCGTTACCATCGCCCGGGGTGGTGGAATCATCCTCGCCGGGGGCGCTGGCGAAGGGATCACGGCCGGTGAGGTCCGTGACGGCGCTGCAGTCGATGGGGTTTTCCGGCAGGCGCTCGTCGATGCCGGCCTTCTCACGCCAAGCATTGATCACCTGGTTACCCACGAGGAAACGGTGTTCCAGCCAGCCGTAGCTGGACTTATCCTTGCCGTACACCAGTGCGGTTCCGTACTCGCTGTAGATGCCTGGGGTGGACATCAGATACTTCAGCTCGTGGGGCTTTTGGCCCAGCAGCTGCACGGGGCGGGAACGGGTGCTGGCATTGGTGGCATCTGGGGAGATGGAATCCCCCTCGCCTAGGCCTAAGGCATAGACCATGCCTGCGGGACCTTCCACATCGGAGGCCACCATCACTTCTTGTTGGTTGAGGTCTTCCTTGTTCAGCTTAGAGGTGTCCACGGAGAAGGACGGGGTGTCGCCGCCGCGCTCGCCGGTGGACCAGAAGAAGCGGGTGCCGGCGGCACGCGCCAGCGACCCCAACACCGGATCATCCGGGTCTACGCAGCGTCCGCCGTTATCAGGTACCTCGATGATCACGGCGTTGTCGAGCTCTTCGCCGTCTCGAGTGGTGCGGCGGGTGACCGTGTTATTCGCCTTGTCGTATTCCAGCTCGAGGTTCACATCCCCAGAAGAAATCGGGGCACCTGCGTCAGATTTGTATGCTTGCTCGACGAGGCTCGCGGCATCCTCAGCAGAGATTTCGGAGGCGTGATCCTGTACTTCGGGGTCGGCCACCTCCTCGGTGGGCTCGCTCAGCCCCATCTCCTCGCGCTGCTCTTCTGCGGTTATGCCGTAGCCATTGGTCTCCTTGGTGGTGCCAGGGGCCAAACCCACCTGGCCGTCCTCTCCCACCAACCAAATCTGTTCCACAGGCTTGGAGCGCTCGATGCTGCCGTCATAGTGCCGGCCCTGGGCCTGCCACACCAGTCGGTACACGCCAGGCTCGGAGAAGGTCCAGTTCATGTGGCCGTGTCCGCCCACGTCGAGGGAGGTGGTGCGCAGATCGCGGGAGGAGATGATGCGCTTCGCACGGTCCCAGCTGGAGACGTAGTTATAGATGTTCATCTCACCGGGGCCGTCGAAATCGGCCAAGGTGAGGTCCACAGAGTTGGATACGAAATCATTGGGCACCTCCCACTCGTGGTGCGCATCGAAAGCGCCGAGACCCGCCCACACCGGCAGCCACTGGCCGCCGTAGTTTTCAAAGGGTGCACGCCACACGATGCTGCCCGGCGCGCCTAGGAAGCTGAGGTTCGGGTCATCGGGAACCACAAAGCGGGAGACTTCCTTGCCCTGGTAGCTCTCTGGGGGGATGCGCATGCAGCTCTGGTCCATGGGCTCGACGTTGGCAAAGTTCACCACCATCACGTCGAGGGCGCCCTCGGCGTTACGGGTGACGTAGCCGGCGTCGATATGCGCCTTGTACAACAGGTCCCGCCCGGCGCAGGGGTGGGGATCATCGGTGGCTTGGCCATCGGGATTCACCCAGCGCTGATCCTCGGGCAGCGAGGTGTACACCGCGCTTTTGCCGGGGCGGTGCGGCGGTTGGGTGGCATCGGCGATCAGTCGGATGCCGGCGCCACCGGGTGAGAAGAGCCCGGCGAGCAGGCACACCACACCGACGATCGCGAGCATCACCGTCCGGCGGTGAGTAGAAGCCATTGTTATACCTTCCTGAGGGCTCGGAGCGGGCGTAGCGCCCACGCACAGATGAAGAGAAGAGTTGAGACCAGCACGATGGCCGCGCCGGCGGGGATATCGAGCGACCATGCGGCGTAGATCCCTATGACGGAGGAGATCACGCCGCAGGTCATCGACAGCGCCATCATGGGCACGAGCCGATGAACCAGCAGCCGGGCAGTAGCCGGTGGTGTGATCAGCAGCGCGAGCACCAGGATGTTGCCCACGGTGTGCACCGCCACCACCACGGCCCCTGCCACGGCTACATACAGCACCAGGTCCACCACCAGCACTTTCACCCCGGCAGCCCGGGCCATGTCACGGTCGAGGCTGGCCAGCACCATACTGTGGTGCAGCACGGCCAGCACGAAGGCAATGAGGGCGAAAGCGATGATGGTGACCACGATGTCGCGGGTGTTGACGCCGGTGATGGAGCCGGAGAGAAATGACGCCAAGGATCCCGCATAGGCCTGGCTTTTGCTTAAGACCACGAGGCCCAGCGCGAAGGAGGCGGCAAAGAACACGCCGATCACGGAGTCCTCCCCCACCACGCGGCGCTGGGCGAAGAGCGCGATGATCACTGCCACCGCCACTCCGCCGATTACTCCGCCGAGAAAGAGTGAGCCGCCGAGGACGAAGGAGATGGCCAGACCGGGAAACACTGCGTGCGAGATGGCGTCGCCGGCGAAGGCCATGCCCCGTACCACCATGTGGGTGCCCACCAGCCCGCACAGCGCGGAGCTGAGCGCCGCCACCAGCAGTGCTCTGGGCAAGAAGGCCAGTGCGGGGTTGGTGAGGTCGGCAATAAAGTCGAGCGGGGAGATCATGCCATCACCTCCACGTGGTTGAGATAGCCGCGAATCAGCGGGCTGGTTTCTGGGATGTCGAAGGTGGTGGCCCACACCGTGGGCGAGGACAGCATCTTAGCCCCGCCGTGGGCGATCACCCTGCGGCGCAGCATCACCACATCATTGGCGGTGGCTAGTGCCGCGGGGATGTCGTGGGTGGACATGAGTACACCGACATCCTCGAGGCTTTCGACCACCTCGGTAATGAGCACTTGGCTGGGCACATCCACGCCGGTGAAGGGCTCGTCCAACAGCAGTAGCTCCGGCTCATTCACTAGGGCGCGGGCGAGCAGCACGCGTTGGCGCTGGCCGCCGGAGAGATCCCCGATCGGCCGGTCTGCTTTGTCTTCCAGCTGTACCGCCGCAAGGGCAGCGCGGCTGCGCTCCCGGGCGGCAGCGGGCCGCCTAGAAAATAGGCCGTGGGTAAAACCGGTGGCCACCACATCGAGCGCGGTAACGGGATAGTCCCAGTGAAAGCCCGAGTGCTGGGGCACATAGCCGGTGCGTTTTGTGCGCTGCACGGTGCCGCTGCGCGGGCGGATCAGCCCGAGCGCGGCGCGCAACAGGGTGGTTTTACCCGCCCCGTTGGGCCCGAGCAGCACCACTCGGCGGCCGGCCGGCACGTCGAAGGAGACATCGTCCAGCGCTCGGTGCCCGGAGTACTCCACGGTGATGCCTGTAAGGCTCAGCGGAAGCTCCGGGGCGGCCGAGATGGACTGCGAATTCGACACCACCTGTTTACCTCCGGCGCAGCCACACGGCGGCGCCCACGATGAGCACGGCCACAACGAACAACCCGATGCCGAGCAGCAGCAGGCCATCCACCCCGGAGCTGGTCTCCTCGGTGGGGCCGGTCCACTCCTCGGAGGCAGCGGCGGTGATCTCCTCCTCGCTGGCGGAGCTGTCCGAGACCACGAAGCGCAATACCGCCTCGGCGGTCTGCTCGCCGGCGTTCACATTCAGCTTGACCAGGTGCACTCCGGGTTCGGTGAACACCCAGTTGGCGTGGGTGTGGGTGCCGAGGTCCACGAAGGCGGTATCACCGGCGTTCACAAACACCTGCTCAGGGCCGTTGAGTCCGCCGTCTTGGAGGAAGAGGGAGAAATCTCCCGGACCCTGGTGGCCTTCGTAGGTGAAGGTGACTCCCCCATCCACTACGCCTTCGAGAGTGGGCGACTGGGTGTTCCACCCCAGCCAGGGCACCTCGGGCTTTTGAGTTTGCGGAATCACCCACACGCTTTGCCCGGGCTCGGCACCGGTAAAGGCGAACTCATCGCCTTCAGGCAGCTGCTGGGCGGAGGACTGATCCAGCACAAACACCAGTTCATCTGGGTTGCGCCACTCGGGCGGGGACACAGTATCGTCCCTGATCTGCAGGGCAAACTGACCATCGGCGATCACCGGCCCGAAGTCAGCGTGGCCTTCATGCATCGCGGTGGCAGCGGCCGGAGCGGTGTCGGCAGTGGCGCTCGGAGCGCTACCCGGCAGGCCCATGAGCAGCCCACTGAGAAGGCTGAGACACAGAAGGCTTGCTACAAGCACAGCTCCGGGGTGCTGCCGATGGCGGTGGGCCTGGTGACGATCACGCACGGCGATCCTTTCCTGTTGGTGTGTGAGGGGTTGAGTTATCTGTGCCTAAACAGCTGCGCATGTTGGCCGCATTGGCGCGCAGCATGTCCAGGTACGAGTCGATGTCTGGGCCGAAGGAGTCGCCGTAGAGGGTGCATACCTCCACGTCTTCGTCATCGGCTGCAGAGAGCAAATCTTGGGTTTGGGCGGTGGTGTTGGGCTGTACAAACACGGCCGGCACGTTCAGCCCACGCAGGGTTTCGCGCAGCGCCCGCAGGTCCCGTGGGGAGGGCTGCACCGCCGGGTTGGGGGAGACAAATCCCGCGACCTCCAGCTCGAAGGCCTCGGCGAGATATCCGTAGCCATCGTGGGTGGTCACCAGCTTGCGTCGAGAAGCCGGAATCTGGTCGATGTCCCGTTGCATCTCGGTGGCGGTGTCTCTGATCTGCGCCTCGTAGGCCTCGGCCCGGCGCTGATACTCGGCTCGCCCGCTCGGATCCGCGGCGGCGAGTGCCTCGGCGATCACCTTGGTCATGGCCACCCCATTGTTTGGATCCAGCCACACGTGCGGGTCGGTATCGCCGTGGATGTGTTTGCCCAACACCGCTTGGTGCAGCATGTACACCTCCTGCTGCGGGCGCCCGAGGAAGCGATAACTCGGATCAGCGGGCAGCAGCTGCAAGGTGGCGGGCGGCACATCGATCACGGTGTGGGCCGGATCGACTTCGCTATCGCCGGTGAGGGTGATGGCGTTGCTGTGCAGATCCACGGTGACGTCCTGGTGTCCCTGGTTGAGCAGGGTGACTGGGGCTTCGATGTCCTCGGCCGGGTAGTGCTCGGGGGCAACACCTACGGCAAAGTGCAGCACCTGCTCGGCGAGCGGCTCGAGCACTTCGCCGGTGGATTCTTCCACCAAATCCGCGGCGATGTGCACGCTGTAATAGCCAGCTGCGCTAAACGCCCAGCTCAAATGGGTGTGAGCGTTTTGCGGTAGCAGCGCCTCGCGGCGAGTATCGCGGCTGCTCAACAGCCGCTCTGGGGTGCCGAAGGTACCGGTAATGAAGGCATCGACATCGCCCGGGCCGTCGGTATCCATAAACCGCAGGCGCACCTTGGCGCCGTCCTTTTTGCGTCCTTCCACCCGAAAGCCCAGCCACACGGTGTCGAGGTTCGCCTGTTCCACCAGCGGCAGCACATAGCCGCCGGCGGTGGTGAGGCTATCGCCGAGCACAACATGCCGCGCGCCCGGGTGCTGGTGTGCTTCGAGGGTGCGCTGCATGGATTGCTCCTCGAGCAGCAGGCCGTTACTGAACACCACGTCAGCATTGGCGACTGCGCGCACAGTACTGAGCCGAGGCTCAAAGATGTGCGGATCCGCCGAGGACGGAATCAGCTGGGTCACCTCTACGCGCGGCCCCGCCACCTGCGAGACCATGTCCGCGATGATGGGAGTGGTCGCAGCGACACGCAGCGGCTTCTCGCCCGCGGAGTCGCCTGCGCCGTGGGCAGAAGAGCCGGCAGGGGGCGTGGCGCACCCTGTGACACCAAGTACCGCCGCGAGCACGAGGGCTGCGGCGGCTGCGGCGCGGCGTCGATGAGCAGCGCCTGCTCGGCTGGAAAGACGGGAGTGAATCATTGGCGCAGGGAGTACACCATCGCGCCGCCGAGCAGGATGAAACCAGCCGCGAGAACAACCATCGCGGCGGTGACGCCATCAATGCCGGTGTTGGCTAAAGTCTTGCCGGCCTTGCCGCCCGCAGGGGTGGCAGCTGCGCCAGCGGCGCCAGATCCGCTCTTACCTGCGGCCGGGGGCACGGGCTTGCCGGAGCCGGCGCCCTCACCTGCGGAGGAGCCAGTGGCAGAGGAGCCCGAACCGCCCGCAGCGGAGGAGCCGGAGGAGCCGGTAGCCTCACCCGAGTTCGCGCCGTGGTCGCCGGTTCCGCCAGCCTCGCCGGACTCGCCACCCTCGGTGGAGTCGGTGTCCGGAACAGTGCCGGTGCCGTCGCCGACCTCCCAGGTGTAGGTGCGGACATCACTGGTTTGGCCGGTCTCCGGCGAGGAGGCGTAGACGTTCATCTGGTAGGTGCCGGGCTCCTCGAACACCCAGTAGGCGTGGGTGTGCGCGGGGTAATCCTGGTGGATGGTGGAGCCGCTCATCAGCTCCAGACCGGTATCAACCAGCGGTGCGAGGCCGCCACCGAGGCCCTCTTGGGTGAACAGGAACACCCGACCTGGGCCGGAAACTTCCTGGAAGACGATGTCGATCGCACCGAGGTTCGCGGCGGCCACAGCGCTGGTGTCCCAGCCCGGCCACAGCAGGCCGCTCTGGGCGGTCAGGGGCAGCAGGTAGCCCGGAATATCGAGGCCGGGGATGCTCTCGTGATAGGCCTCTTGCTTCACCCCGAGGGTCACGGACTCGGGATCACGAATCACGTGCTGACCAGTGATATCTTCCTTCAGATCGAGGTAGAGACCATCAGCGTCGGCGGTGACGTTGAAGGCATCAACGTGCCCATTGTCCAGCAGGACAGCCTCCTGCGCGTGGGCGGGCACACCCATGCTTGCAAGCAGCGCCAGGCTGAGCGCCACGACGATTCGGGTGAGCTTGCGGATTGTTGGCATCGACCACTCCCTATTAGCAACTTTTTTCAGTAATAGGGCCGATTATCACCCGCCTTCCTAATAATTGCAAATGACACCCATTATCGTGCGGAAAGGGTTCTCTCAGCTTCATCTGAGCTTGCTTATCGACGCCACCTCGCCACCACTCCCCTCCCCCACAACCAGCCTCAGGCATGCGAAAACCCCAGCCCATCGCTTCGATGAACTGGGGTTGAGTGGTGCGCCCGAAGGGATTCGAACCCCTAACCTTCTGATCCGTAGTCAGATGCTCTATCCGTTGAGCTACGGGCGCATTCTCAGCCTCTCCGAAGAGAGGTGAGAGCGGAGACGAGAGGATTTGAACCTCCGGCCCTCCGTTAAGAGAGCAACTCATTAGCAGTGAGCCCCATTCGGCCGCTCTGGCACGTCTCCACGCGCATGCGTGATGCGCTCTGGCAATAATAGCAATCATTCATCTGGGCGCAAAAACCGTGGGTGTCTGCGGTGGGTGCTAGTGTTAAGCACCATGATTCGCCCTGATCTTGCTTCTTTGCCGGCCTATGTTCCGGGTAAGCGCAATCCGCGTGCCCTTAAGTTGTCGAGTAACGAGGTGGCCTTTGGTCCCCTCCCGAGTGTTCAGGCCGCAATGGAGCAGGTGGTCTCCCAGGCGAACCGCTATCCAGACATGGCGGCGATGGATATTCGCGAGCAGATCGCGGAGCATCTTGGACTCACCGTGGATCATGTGGCGGTGGGCTGTGGATCCTCCGCACTGTGCCAGCAGCTGGTGCAGATTGCCTGCGACCGTGGCGAGGAAGTGGTGTTCCCGTGGCGTTCTTTCGAGGCGTATCCCATTTTCGCGCAGGTCGCGAACGCCACCAGCGTGCCGGTGCCATTGGATGATCAGCACCGTCTTGATCTTCCCGCCATGGCCGCCGCGGTCACCGAGTCCACTCGCCTGATTTTCGTGTGCAACCCCAATAACCCTTCGGGCACCACCATCACCGCCGCCGAGTTTGAGGAGTTCATGCAGGCTGTGCCGCGCGATGTGATCGTGGCCCTCGATGAGGCGTATTTCGAGTACATGCGCGCCGAGGACACCCCCATCGGGCACATGCTTATCGACGCCCACCCCAACCTCATTGCGCTTCGTACCTTCTCTAAGGCCTATGGCCTGGCCGGCATGCGCATCGGTTATGCCTTCGGCGCGCCGAACATCATCGAGGCCCTCAATAAGGTGGCCATCCCCTTCGGCGTCAACGCCGTGGCCCAGGCCGCAGCCTGCGCCTCGCTGGCAGAGTCCGAAGAGCTGCTGCACCGCACCGATGAGGTGGTTGAGCAGCGCCAGCGCCTCCAAGAGGAGCTGGGGGCTGTGCCCTCCGAGGCGAACTTCGTGTGGATTCCGCGGGAAGACGCCCTCGAGGTGGCGTCGAAACTTGCAGATAAGGACGTGCTGGTGCGCGCCTTCCCCGAGGGACTGCGGGTGACCGTGACCAACCCTGCGGAGATGGATCGCTTCCTCGCCGCGTGGCGCGAGCTGGGACTCTAAGGCTTCTCGGAGAGAAGCTCACGAATGAGGGCTCGAACGCGAGCGGCAATGTCATCTCGAATCAGCGCCATACGTTCGGCACCCTCTATACCGTCGTTGGCAGGTTCGCACACACTCCAGCGTTCGAGGCTTCCCTGGGCATGAGCGGGGAGACGGAGTTGAGCGGCTTCTCCAAGAATGATGGTGCGATCCACGCTCTCTAACAAAGTGGGATCCACCGGCTGAGGTGTGGCGCCTGTCATGTCTGCACCAAGTTCGGCCACTGACTTCGCGGACAGCTGATTGATGTGCTCTTTAGGCTCAGTCCCAGCGGAGTAGATGCGCAATGCGTCTCCGGCATAGAGCCGTGCGAGCGCAGCAGCCATCTGGGATTTTCCAGCGTTTGCCACGCACACAAACAGCACCGTTGGGGTGGATTTCATGCTTTATCCTCCTAAGACCTCGAAGCGGGCAGGGTGGGATCGTTGGGGAACATGCGCGGCCCCAGCCACGTGACGGCGTAAACGAGCGCTACAAGCACGGGCACTTCCACCAGCGGACCAATAGTGCCGGCTAGTGCCTGCCCAGACGTAGCCCCAAAAGTGCCGATGGCTACTGCAATAGCCAGCTCGAAGTTGTTGCCCGCAGCAGTAAACGCCACCGATGTGGATTGGGAGTAGCCCATGCCGGCTGCTCGTGATAGCACGAGGCCGAGGAAAAACATGAACACGAAATAGCACAGCAGCGGTAGTGCCACTCGCATCACCGATCCCGGATGGGCGATCACCTGCTCTCCTTGGATCGCGAAGAGCACCACGATGGTGTACAACAGGCCGATCAGCGCTAAGGGCGAGACTGCGGGGAGATAGGAATCTTCGTACCAGTTCCGCCCTTTCGCCTTCTCTCCAATGACACGAGACAGCGCGCCTGCAGCCAGGGGAATGCCGAGGAAGACGAGGACAGACACAACGATCGCCCAGAAAGAGAAGTTAGCCGAAGTGGTGGGCAGCCCCAGCCACTGAGGAAGGATCTGGAGATAGAACCAGCCCAAGACTCCAAACATGAGCACTTGGAAGATGGAGTTAATGGCCACCAACACTGCGGTGACTTCACGATCACCACAGGAGAGATCGGACCACACCAATACCATGGCGATACAGCGCGCTAAGCCCACAATGATTAGCCCAGTGCGCAGCTCTGGTTGATCGGGCAGGAACAGCCAAGCAAGCGCAAACATACAGGCCGGCCCCACCACCCAGTTCAGTGTGAGCGATACTGCCATGAGCCGCTTATCAGTGGCGAGTCCGCCCAACTTGTCATAACGCACCTTAGCCAGAGGTGGATACATCATAACGAGTAGGCCAATGGCGATGGGCACAGAGATCGTACCGACCTCAAGGTTATGAAGCGCCGAGCCGAACCCCGGCGCGATCCTGCTTAGTGCCAGCCCCAGCGCCATCGCGGCGATGATCCACACCGGCAGGTAACGATCCACGATGGACAGCGACGCCGGTTCCGTGCGGGATGGCTGGGATTGTTGTTCCGTCGTCATGAACACAGCCTCCATACATTTCGATGATTGTCGACACGATAAGCATAAATCAACGCGTCGATAAATGTCGAAACGTTTTGTTATTCTTGTGCCATGACCTCCCCCGCCGGACCCGAATGCTGCCCCTCTCCCACGTTGTTGGATGACTCCACGGCGAGCCGCCATGCGCCGGTGCTTGCCGCTCTCGGGGACCCGACTCGATTGAAGCTCGCAGCCTTCCTGACAGCGTGCAGCCCGTCACCAGTGTGTGCGTGCGCCTTTCCCGAGGATTTTGGAATTAGCCGCTCCACGCTGTCTCATCACTTGAGCAAACTCGTAGATGCGGGAGTAGCCGAGCGCAGCAAACGTGGCAAGTGGAGTTACTACACCATCAGCGAGAATCTTGATCCTGCCGTGCTCACTCTTCTCCGCGGACTAGCCAGCGGCGAACCCATCTCGGCCTCTTCGCGCGCCGGCGATGATCCAACCATTGTGTTCCTCAGTGCGAACTCCGCAGAGAGCGCCCTCTTCGCCGCGGACACGGCCCGATCCCTACTGGGCGACCGAGCAACAGTGGTACCTAACTCTGATGTGAGCGTGGATGGCGCGCAGCCTGATCCCGGCACGATCAAAAGCGCAGATAGAGTGATAATCCTCGGGCCGAATAGCGACTGCCCCCGCTTTCCGAGCGTAGATTACAGCACATGGGAGCTAGACATAGACGCCATGGAACCGGATCAGCTCCGCGCAGAAATCACCGATCGTGTCACCAAGCTGGCAGCGTGGATCACCTCCACCCCCGACTAATCCCCGAAACATAACATCGCCAGCTAGCTAGCCCATTTAGGCTGCGAGCTGGGTCTTTAGCCATACAGCCGAGCGATCTCTGCTGCATGCTTATCGCCAGTCATGAGCAGGAGGTGGGTTTTCTCCCGATTGAGCCCGGGCAGCCGCAGGGCGTGAGCACCCTCCTGCCGCACCGGCCGACCAAGCAACAGGGTGCGTTTGTTCCGTACGGCCGAAGGGTTAGTGAGGTCAAGGACACTGTCCCGCCATAGAGACCTAGAAATAGCAGCGAGGCGACAGTTGCTCCGAGGTAGGACCAGCGCTGCAATAGAGTTACTCTCGCCGCCTGTGAAAGAGGCCATCAGCGCCGCACACACGCCCCACGCCGCTATGTGGATGACATAGATCGCGCGCTTCACTATCAGCGCCAGTGCACCCCTTGACCGTTTCTACCCACCCCTGCAGTCCACCCAGCGAATGCGCAGAGCGTACGCAGGACGAACAAGGGAAAAGCAATGTGGCGCGACACTGTTGGATACAATGTCGCGCCACACCACACGAGCGGAGGCGGAGGGATTTGAACCCCCGGACCGTTTCACGGGTCGCTCGCTTTCAAGGCGAGTGCATTCGGCCGCTCTGCCACGCCTCCAAGGCCGTGCATGCCCCTCCCGCATAGGCGGGCGGCACACAGACTCACAACATCCTAGCCGATTGCCCCCGCGTTCACCTACTGTGGAGGCTATGACTGAACGCACAGAGCAGCCCAAGATGAAAGCTATCACTCTCGTCGAGTCCGATAACCCCAAGCGCCCCGATCTCGTCTGGGACGATGTTGAGCGCCCCCGCCTCGCCGAGGGCGAGGTGTTGGTGGAGGTGAAGGCTGCGGGTGTCAACCGCGCGGATCTGGCGCAGCGCGCCGGAGCCTACCCGCCGCCGGAGGGCGCCTCGGAGATCCTTGGCCTAGAGATCGCCGGTGTGGTGGCTGATCCGGGTGATACTGACTACTCGGTCGGCGATGAGGTGTGTGCTTTGCTCGCCGGCGGCGGCTATGCCGAGTATGCGGCGGTGCCGGCCGGCCAGCTACTTCCCATCCCAGAAGGCTGGAGCTTCGCCGAGGCCGCCTCGATCGTGGAGGTGGCCACCACGGTGTGGTCCAACATTGTGATGACGGCCCACCTGCAGCAGGGCCAGACGTTGCTGGTGCACGGCGGCGGCGGTGGCATTGGCACCTTTGCCATTCAGCTCGGCAAGGCGCTGGGCTGCACGGTGGCGGGCACTGCTGGTTCTGCCGAGAAGGTCGAGCTGATGCAGAAGCTGGGCGCCGATGTGGCTATTAATTATAAGGAGCAGGACTTCGCTGAGGTCATGCGCAATTCATGCGATGTGATCCTCGATGTGGTCGGCGGCTCTTATCTGGATTCGAACGTCAAGGCTTTGGCGATGGATGGCACGGTCACGATCATTGGGTTGATCGGCGGCCCGAAGGGCGAGCTCAACGTGGGTCGTTTGCTCTCTAAGCGGGGCACGCTCGCCGCCACAACACTGCGCAATCGCTCTATCGAGGACAAGGCAGAGATCGTGCGCCAGACCCGCGAGGGTGTGTGGCCGCTGCTCAACTCCGGCAAGATCAGCCACCACATCTCCACAGTGCTGCCCATCGCGGAGGCCAACGAGGCCCACCGCATCATGGCCAAGGGCGAGATGACCGGCAAGATCATTCTCGAGATCTCCCAATAGGCACAGCTCCGCACGTCACAACCGCTGACGTAGGCCGCAACCCAGCCGACGGCAACCCCGCACAGCACAACCGGCGCGCGGCCTCGAGTCCTCGAAGCACCGCGCGACGGTTGTTCCTATCTCGCCTATCGGCGCCTTAGGCCAAGGAGGCCAGAACGCGGGCGAGTTGATCGATATCGTATTCGGAGTTGTAGGGGGCCAGGCCGATGGTGATGGCCCCGCCAGCATCGGCCACCCCCATTTCTTCCAGCAGTGGCGAGGACAGCGGCAGCACGGTGGCTATGCCATTGGAGGCGAGCCGCTCGTGCACGGTAGCGGCGGGAACATCCGGCAGTACCACGGATATCCGGGGAATGCGGTCCAGGTCGAGTGCGCCGAGCTCAGTCGCATCGCCGGATACACCGACTATGTGCACACTCTGCAGGGTAAGCGATTCGAGCAGGTGGTGATACACCTTGCTCATGTGCGCGGACATGTCCTCGAAGGCGATCTCAAGACGGCGTCGGCGCGTGCCGCTGGCGTTTTCGTTAAGGCCTGCGTAGTGGTCGACCACCGGCGACACCCCGCCAAGCAAACCGGGCGAGACGGTGGGGAACTCGAGGGGCCGTTGTAGCCGCCCAAGCATCGTGGCAGAGCGGAAGACAAGCGCAGCCACCTCCGGCCCACCCATGCCGGCGACATCCACTACGGCGATATCGATGCCGAGCTCATCCATGGAGCTCAAACGGTAGGGCACCACATCTGTGAGATCAGCCAGCACCCAGGCTCGGGCGCGGTCGTGAGTAATCTCGGCGATGCTGGTGATATCATGCACCACTCCCAAAAGCCCATCAGCGGCGGGCAGAGCCACCAGCCGGGTGGCGCCGGTGACGAGCTCACTGAACTGTGCGGCAGGAATAGAGCCGAGGGTGAGATCGTATTGGGCGTAGATGGCGTTGTTGGCTTCGCGGGCGAAGGGCTCGAAGAGCGGATCGGGGCTGAGCACCACATCGGAGCGGTGTAGCCGCGTGGAAATAGAGCGAGCCAGCGCGATGAGTAGATCCTGGCGGTTCGGGCCCAAGACCACGCAGTCAGCGCGGGTGCCCAAGAGGTCAGCAATGGCGCGGCACGCGGTTTCTTCTGTGCTCTGCGCACCGGTGCGCCCCGCGCTGTAGCTGCGGGAATGGTGCCCGCTGGTGGGCTCGGGGCGCATCATGGTGCGGCTGGTGCGGAAAGCATTGGAGAGGCCGGCGTAAACCTTTTCCGGGATTTGGGCCTGCGGGGCGTTGAGGTAGATCCAACCATCACTCAACGAGACGTAGAGTCCACGTACACGTGGGGCGTCGAAGACCATCGTGTGTTGACCGCTCCTTTACTTCTCGTGGTACCCCGCCGGATTGCACGGCACGCCGGCCGCCGGAGCTCGGTGCGCAACCGCCCGACGGTAGTACACAGCTTACCCACCGCCCCGAGGTTTCCCACAAGATAACCATCTAGCTCACAGAATGCTCACTCTATCCCCACCAGCGTGCCTCCCCCGCTCGTCACCTGCGCCTCACGCACCACGCACGTCACAATCTCTCGAGCGTCGAGGGGCCTGCATGCTGGCCCTCTTGCGTAGTCATGCGCCCCACGAGCCACGCGCACAGGCTGCGATCACAGCCCCACCACAGCACTGCCCATAGAACCCCCACCGGAGCATCTCGGCTATGCAATCCCGCGTGTAAGTCAAGCGCCACCCCGTGGCTATCTAATCCACTTTTGGCCGCTAACCCTATAGGGTTAATGACTGTGTCAGACAGCCAATCAAGGAACTTAGAGGCCACGATCGAGCGGATCACCCGCACGGATGAAACCACGGCCCCGCCGTCGCGTTCGCAGACATTCGCGGCCGCATGGTCGGATCTGGTGCGGGGCGCGCAGCAGCACGAGTTGTGGCTGCAGCTCGGCTGGCAGGATATTAAGCAGCGCTACCGCCGCTCGGTGCTGGGCCCGCTGTGGATCACGATCGCCACCGGTGTGATGGCTTTGGCCTTGGGTCTGCTCTATTCGGTGCTGTTTCGTATTCCGCTGGCGGAATTCCTGCCGCACGTGACGGTGGGTTTGATCATGTGGAACTTCATCTCAGGGTGTATCCGTGAGGGCTCTGAGGTGTTTATCGCGAACGAGGGGTTAATTAAGCAGCTGCCCTCGGCACTGTCGGTGCACGTGTATCGCCTGGTGTGGAAGCAGACTCTGTTCCTGGCCCACAATTTGGTTATTTGGGTGATTCTGATTCTGATTTTCCCGCGCCATCTGGGCTGGGAGCTGCTCTTGGCTATTCCGGCGATGGTGCTGCTTTTGCTCAACGGCGTGTGGGTGGCAATGTTTTTCGGCATTGTTTCTACCCGTTTCCGCGATATTTCTCCGCTGCTGGAGGCGCTGACTCAGCTGCTGTTTTATGTGACTCCGATTGTGTGGACCACGCAGACGCTAAAGGATCAGGGCGGCCAGGTGGAGGGCCGCGCCCGCTTGGCGGAGCTGAATCCGCTGTACCACTACATGGAGGTTATTCGCGCTCCTCTTATCGGCGCGCCGCTGCCGGTGTATCACTGGTGGGTGGTGCTGGGCTTCACCGCGGTCGGTTTGGTTCTGGCTTTGCTGGCGATGCGCACGTGGCGCTATCGCGTCAGCTATTGGGTGTAATGCTTTTCGCGCTTATCGACGCCTCCCCTATTCACTTCCACGTTAAAGGTGCACAACGATCCCATGGTCTCTATTGATACCTACAATGCTTGCGTTGATTTCCCTATCTTCGATGCCAAAACCCGCTCTTTAAAGAAGGCAGCCCTCGGCGCCGCCGGTGGCATCATTGGCAAGAATGACTCCAATGTGGTGGTCGTGGAGGCGCTGCGCGATATCAATCTGCATTTGCAGGAGGGCGACCGCGTGGGTTTGGTGGGCCACAATGGCGCCGGTAAGTCCACGCTGCTGCGGCTGCTCTCTGGGATCTATGAGCCCACCCGCGGCTCGGCGCATGTGCGCGGCCGGGTCGCGCCCGTCTTCGATCTGGGTGTGGGCATGGATCCGGAGATTTCGGGCTATGAAAACATCATCATCCGCGGGCTGTTTTTGGGCCAGACTCGCCAGCAGATGAAAAAGAAGATGGATGAGATCGCCGAGTTCTCGGATCTGGGCGATTATCTGGCGATGCCGCTGCGCACCTATTCCACCGGTATGCGTATTCGCTTGGCACTGGGTGTGGTCACCTCGATCGAGCCGGAGATTCTGCTGCTGGATGAGGGCATCGGTGCGGTGGATGCGGAGTTTATGGCCAAGGCCCGCAAGCGTCTGCAGGAGCTGGTGAAGCGCTCCGGTATTTTGGTGTTTGCCTCGCACTCGAATGACTTTTTGGCCCAGCTTTGCGATACGGCACTGTGGATTGATCACGGCACTATCAAGCAGGCCGGCACGGTGCCGGATGTGGTGGAGGCCTATGAGGGCAAGGGCGCGGCCGATCATGTGCGCCGCCTGCTCGCCGATATCGAGGGCTCGGAGTCCTCGGAGTAAACACACGCGGCCCCGCTAAGCGCTCGGCAGCCAGACTCCTCGGCGCGGCTATGAGATGATGAAAGCTATGCCGCTGCACTCTACCGATTCCATCGCCGCTGTTATTGTCACCCACCACCGCGCCGAGCTGCTGCGCCACTCGCTTGAGATCGTGGCTGCGCAAACCCATCCATTGACGCACATCATCGTGGTGGATAATGGCGCCGAGGATGCGGTGCGTGAGCTGGTGGAGGAGATCGCCGGCGAGCGGGGGGTGTATCTTCCCAGCCGCACCAATCTCGGTGGGGCGGGCGGTTTTGCCTATGGCTTCCTCACTGCCCTAGCACTAGGTGTGGACGGTATCTGGTGTGCCGATGATGATGGCCGCCCAGAAAACACTGAGGTGCTCGCCACCTTGCTGCGCTGCGCGGAAAAGCACGGATTGGATGAGGTCTCGCCGGTGGTGTGCAATCTGGAGCAGCCGGATAAGTTGGCCTTTCCCTTGCGCCGCGGCGTGGAGTGGCGGCGCTTCCGCTCCGAGCTGGGCGAGGAAGATCTGTTGGAAGGCATCGCCTCGCTCTTTAATGGGGCGGTGATTTCTCGCGCGGCCACCGAACGCATTGGAGTGCCGGATCTGCGGCTGTTTATCCGCGGCGATGAGGTGGAATATCACCGCCGCTTGGCCCGCTCGGGCCTGCGTTTCGGCACCTGCCTGCAGGCGGCTTATCTGCACCCGGATGGCTCGGAGGAGTTCAAGCCGATTCTGGGCGGGCGGATGCACACCCAGTATCCCGATAATGAGAGCAAGCGCTTTTTCACCTACCGCAACCGCGGTTATCTGATGAATCAGCCGGGCATGCGCAAACTTCTGCCGCAGGAATATGCCCGCTTCGGCTGGTTCTTCCTGATCCAGCGGCGGGATCCCCGCGGCTTTTGGGAGTGGTTCAAGCTGCACCAGCTGGGCCGCCGCGAACGCTTCGAGCGCCCCTAGCTTAAGGCCACGGCTGTTTAGCTCACCTTGAAAATCCAGAGCCGCTGGACGATGAAGTTGATCACCGTGGCGGTGCCTTGGGCGATCACGAAGGCCGCCACGGTAGAGAGCCGCTCGCCCCAGCCCCAGTCGAAGAAGATGCTGTAGCCCACGGCGAAGAAGCCGAGGTTCACCACGGCGGTGATGGTGTAGAGGATGGCCACGGCGGTGAAGCGCTTGGCTGAGGGCTCGGCTTGGAAGGTCCAGCGACGGTTGATCATGTAGGCGGTGAGGGTGCCGAAGATGAAGCCCACCAAGCGGCCGAGGTTTTTGTCCACGCCGAAGACGATGTGCAGCAGATAGGTCAGGCCCAAATCCACCACTGCCGACAAGCCACCGGAGACAATGAACTTCACGGCCTGCACCTGCAGCGAGGTGCCGCTGGGCGCTAGGGCGCCAGCTTCGAGGCCCTCGACGGAGGGCAGCGGTCCGGTGTATTCGGGCTTGGTTGTGTTCGCATCCACGAGGGGGATACTAGCACCCCCACGCCGTGGCGCCGGTGGGCATTGCTCTAGTCGGTGATGATTTCTCGCAGGAGGTCGATGCGCGCATTGTGTAGTGGCCCGCCCACCACGAGCAGATCATTGGCGATAATCCCCAGCATTGAGAGCACGGACAGGGTCCGCGAGGCCAGGGCGCGGATGTCATCGGTGACGAGAATCGTGGAGCCGGTATTGCGGTGGCCTGCCCACACCATCCCCTGCATCACGAAGGCTTCGGTGGTTCCCCGCGGCATCCCGGCGATGTAGCTGAGCAGCAGCAACCAGGCGGCATCATTGCCCACCACTTCCCTTTCCACTGGCAGGGTGCGGGTGAGTTGCTCCCACAGCGCATCGGGATCGCTGAGGGCGTGGCTGCCCACCGCGGTGAGCCCGCCTTCGCTGTGAACCAGCCCGAGGGAGCGCAGCAGCGGATCACCGGGGGTGCATTCGTGGCGCTCGTGAATGTAGTGCACCAGTGGTTCGAGGAGTTGGTGGCGCTCGTCGACGCTGGCACGCTGGCTGGTGTCCATTCCGAGTGCCACCAGCTGGGTGGCCTCCCATAGCCCTGCGCGGTTGATCACATCTTTGAGGGAGCTTTTCGCTCGGCTGAGCGTGGCTTCTACCCAGCGCTCGGAATCCAGCTCGCGGTTGATCACATCCACCCAGAATTCCGGATCGTCCAGTTTGCCTTCGCCGTCGATGCACAGCGTGTCCGAGTCGCCGGTGTCGTTGAGGGTGGTGATCAGCCGCAGGTTCACTGAGAGGTGATCGTCGAATCGGAAGCGGAAGCTGTCATCGTCGAGGGAGCCCAAGATGATGGCCTCTGCGGCCCATTCATCCATGTCGGTGCTGGTTTTGGCCCCTGGTTTGATGGTGGCGGCGGGGGTGTAGAAGCAGTAGTCGCCGGCTTCCTGCTGGTCAAGCACCACGCGCATGATGCGCGCGAAGCGATCCATGGGAATATTGGCGGGCACGCGGATGCGCCGCCACGCGCCGGAGGCAGGCTCTTCTACGTGGTAGAGCAGCGCGTAGTCGTAGTCATCGACCTCGAAGCTGGGATGGGAATGGTTCACAGGGGCTAATGTAAACCAGCCGCGCCCGCCTCGCAGCGCGAGCGCCTAGCGCGCAGGCAGGGGCCGGTAGGAGGGGTCGGCCTCTTTCAATGCTTTTCGACGCAACCTCGCCCGCTCCATCCCGTGCCAGATACCGATGAGATCCACCACGGCACGCACCCGCACCCAACACTCTTGGGCGATGGGCTCGCCGCTGAAGGCCTCCTCATAGGAGGCCCAGTCCGGGTCTGTCACTGCAGGCAGGCGCAGGTTCTTGGTGGAGGCTTTGAGCTCCTCGGCGGCAGAACGCATGCGCTCGGCGATGGCGGTGATCGCCTCGCGGGAATCCAGCACGGCATCGACCTGCAGCAGGTCCTGCTCGCGCTCAAGGCCCACGGGGTAGTCGCCGCCAAGGATCCATGCCCCGGAGGTCACCCCGGTGGCAGTCTCGAGATCATCGTCTACGTGCCAGATCACGCGGTGGGGCTCATCGGGGCGGTCGGTGACTGCGAGCATGGCGGGCTACTTCTCTTTCTTGGCGGCGAGTTCGGCGCGCTGGGTGGCCTCGCCGAGGGCGTAGACTGCCGCGCCCAGCCCGAGGCCAATGAGAGTGCGGGGCTTGGATACGCCGGCGGCGCTGAGTGCCTTCGAGGAGGCGTCGATAAGCGCGCTCTGGGCCTTTACTGCAGCCCAGGTGCCGGCGCCGACGAGCGCTGCCTTGGTCCAGAACCCGCGCGGGCTATCGACGGGGGTGTCGTCGGCGGCGTCGAGCTTGGCGCGGATATTAGCCAGGGCCACCTCGGGGTCATTATCGGGGTTGTCATCCTGGGTAGTGGCCCACACGCTCACCCCGAAAGCACCGGTGAACATGGCTGCGTTCAGCAGCCCGCGGGTGAGCCGGCACGGCACATACTCCGGCAGGGCCACGGACACGGCGGTGGCCACGGCGGGGGCGATCCGCCCCACCAGGGTGTCGTCGAGGGTGTAGGTGAGCACGGGGGTGTCGTGGGGCTGGGGAGATGTCATGGTGATTTAGCTTAGTCGCCGACAAGCGCGCGCTCTACGATGGAAGCCATGGCGCTTTTTGATCTGTTTAAAAGGAATAAGCCCGTCGATCCGAAGACGGAGACCTACATCGCGGCAGAGCGAACGAATCTGCCGCTCGATGGGTTTATGACTCGCCTCATGGCCGAGGAGCTCCCCCTGCTCGACAGCGCTGAGCGTGGGCGGGTGTATGAGATCCTGCGCAGCTACCACGGCCCCACCATCACCTCCCAAGAGGAACTCCCGGAGGAGATCCGCTCACTGATGGACCTATAGGTTAAGGTCCACACTCGAAGCGAGAGGCGTTTAGGTGGGGCCGCGCAGGGTGTGCGACGCAACTACCGCGGGCTAGGCAGCGGAGTTGACGCCGAGGAAACTGTAGATCGGGCAGCTGCCCGCGTAGGCGGTAGCACCGATGCCAGCAGCGGCACCGAGCAGACCAACCTTGGCCCCCTTCCCCTTCACAGCGAGGCCGGCGAGAGCCAAGGCACCGGCGACCCCATAACGAACCTTGCGGTCTTCTTCACCAACGTTTTTCTTGCCGTATTTGCTCATGAACCCCAGTGTAGTCCCCTCCCACCCAAAAGCTACGGTTCCGTAGGGTGAAGATGCTCACGCACTGTAGGCTGCGCTTATGGGTTTTCTGCAGGGCATCAGCAGTGACCGCGAGCGCACAACAATCCACACTCCCCTCACACCACAGCCGCATCCGATACGAAGGCAGTAATGATGTTTTCTCACGCTAAGTGGTATCGCACCGACCGCAACAAGCAGATAGCGGGCGTCTGCGCCGGTGTGGCTGAGGTCTATGGTCTCCCCGCGCGGCGGATCCGAATGTTCTACACTCTCGCATTGCTCTGTGGCATTCCGATGTTTCTCGTCTACCTACTCCAGTGGATGATCTACCCAAAGAGGTAACAGGTTCCATCAGTACTCCCGCGATCCTGCGCTGCGCCGCCTGGACCTTGGGCCTCTCGGTTCCAAACCCGAACGCGCCTAGGGAAATGGGCCCGCCCTGAACGCTGAGTAATTAAACTTGAGAAACTATGACTCAGCCCTCCACCGCGGCCCCCAGCACACCGTCCGGCTTCTCGCCCACATCGGGGCCATCGCCTCAGGCAGAGCCTCGTGACCTCAGCTATTTCGACCAGCTGGCGCCCGGTGTCACCGTGGAGGTGCGCAATGAGTCTTGGCTTGTCACACACGTGGCCCGCTCCACCGATGGCTTCCGCATCAAGGTCCGGGGCTTAAGCGACTATGTGCGCGATTCCACCGCTACCTTCTTCACAGCCCTCGACGATGTCCGTATCTTCGACCCCGCAGCGGTCACCCCCGTGCCGGATAACTCCCCGCATTTTCGGCATTCGAAGCTGTGGCTGGAGTCCACGATGCGCCAAACCCCGGTGCCGCTGCGCCAGCAGGAGCTGGATGTAGCCACCCGCATGCTGGCCGATCCGCTTGATTATCAGCTAGCCGCGGTGCGCAAGGCGCTCGACCCTGACCGGGTGCAGCCTCGCATATTGCTTGCCGACGCCGTCGGCTTAGGCAAGACCCTCGAAATCGGAATGATCGCCGCCGAGTTGATTCGCCGTGGCCGCGGGGAGCGCATTCTGGTGGTCACCCCGAAGCATGTGCTGGAGCAGTTCCAGCAGGAGCTGTGGACACGTTTCGCTATCCCGCTGGTACGTCTTGATTCTGTTGGTATCCAGAAGGTGCGCCAGAAGCTGCCGGCCAGTAAGAATCCCTTCACGTATTTCCCGCGCGTGATTGTCTCGATGGACACGTTGAAGTCCCCGAAGTATCTCGCCCAGCTGGAGAAGGTGAACTGGGACATCGTGATTGTGGATGAGATCCACAACGCCACTAATGCCGGCACCCACAATAACCGGCTGGTGCGCACCCTCGCGCCGCGCACGGACGCGCTGATTCTCGCCTCGGCCACCCCGCACAATGGTGACCCAGATTCCTTCAAGGAGATCCTCCGCCTGCTGGATCCTTTATCGGTGAGCCCCAGCGGGGAGATCGATGAGGCCGCGGCCAATGACCTCATTATTCGCCGCCACCGCAATTCCACGGAGGTTGCCTCCGTAGTCGGCGATAAGTGGGCAATCCGTGAGGAACCCACCAATATCCTCATCGAGGCCTCGGAGGATGAAAACGCCGTGGCCCGCGAGCTCAACGAAACGTGGGTGAGCACCAAGTTAGCTGGTGACCTCTTCCCCTGGACTCTCGTGAAAGCCTATCTCTCCTCCCCTGCGGCGCTGCTTGAGACCATCGATAATCGCATCCGCACACTCACCAACACCCAGAGCCCCACCGCGGACACGAACGCCGCCACCCAGGTCCAGTCCTTGCAGCACCTGCGGGAGCTGGCCGAGCGCGTCACCCCTGATAACTCCAACAAGTACTTCCACTTGGTGGACTATCTCGCCAACGAGGTGGACATTAAGAAGGGCTCGTCTCAGCGAGTGGTGATCTTCTCTGAGCGGGTGGCCACCCTGCACTTCTTGGAAGAGAACCTGACTAAGGATCTCAAGCTGGGCAAGGGCGCGGTAAGGGTCATGCATGGCGGCATGTCTGATGTGGAGCAGATGGAGCTGATCGATGAGTTCAAGCGCGCCGATTCCGCGGTGCGGGTGCTCGTCACAGGCGATGTGGCCAGTGAGGGTGTGAACCTACACAGCCAGTGCCACCACTTGGTGCACTATGACATCCCGTGGTCCTTGATTCGTATCCAGCAGCGCAATGGCCGTATTGATCGCTATGGCCAAACCAACCCGCCGCAGATCGCTACCCTGCTGCTGGATCCAGAGGAGGGTATTGGCGAAACCCACGTGCTGGAAAAGCTCGTGGAGCGTGAGCACGCCGCCCACCAATTCCTAGGCGATGCCTCCCTGCTGATGGGGAAGCACTCCATCCGCGGCGAGGAAGATAGTGTCCGCGATATTCTGCGAGGTCGCCGTGATCTCGATTCCACGATCCGCACTGCGGAGGAGGTCGTGCGCGACGCCCGCGAGCGCGCCACCCACCACGCAGAGCGCCACACCGCCGCGCACAACGGCACCAACACAAACGACGCCAGCACCAACACCCCCAGCCACAGCCACACCCCCGCCGCTAGCACCCCAGACTCCGCAGCGGACACCACGGCCGTGGATGATCTCTGGGCCATGATCAATAGCGGCACACTGATGCTCGAGGAGGAGCCAGAGAAGCCGCAGGCGTCGTCTACCTCTCGTAGTTTGTTCGACAGCGAGCAGGATTATCTTGTTCAGGCCCTCGCCGAGGCCTTCCACGATGTCGCCTCGGAATCCCCAGCGCGCGGCGGGGTGGCGATGGAGCTGCACGATAATGACACGATGGAGCTCACTCCCCCGCGGGATCTGCAGCGCCGTTTCGATCTGTTGCCCCAGGACTATGTGGAGTATCGCCAGGTGAAGAAGCGGCTGATGCTGGCCACCTCTACGCCTCGCGGCGAGTCGCAGCTGCAGGCCGCCCGTGAGCGTGATGCCAAGACGTGGCCGAAGGCGCACTTTTTGGGCCCGCTGCATCCGGTGTCTGATTGGGCGGCGGATCGCGCTTTGTCCTCGATGTCTAAGTCGGAAATTCCGGCCTTTACCGGGGCGGTGGATCAGCTCACGGTGCTGTTGATGGCCACGCTGACGAGCTCTCGCGGCCAGGTGGTCACCCGCTCCTTCCTGTTAGGCACGCCCGGCCAGTTCGGCCTGGATGTGCCCGAAGGCCTGCCTGGGGCTGTAGTGGAAACGATCACTGATCCCATCGCCACGTTGCGGGAGATCGGTTTGAATGAGCAGGCTATTTCCACCGGTTCGCTCACCATCCCGCCGGAGACCAACCGCCTGATTCGCGCGGCGCTCGATGCCGCCGAGACGCATGTGGATGCCATCCGGGCAGCCGGTTCGGCTGAGACCACCCAGCGGGTGGATGCGTGGTCGAAGCGGGCCGCCGAGTGGGAAAGCGCCGCCGCCCATGTCTCTGGCCGGGCGGGGCGATCGCTTGCTGTGGTCAAGCAGCAGGAAGAGATCCTAAAGGCTACGCGCCCGCAGCGTTCTCTCATTCGCCCTTTGGCTGTCATCATTCCTTCTGTCTCCCCCAGCGCATAACGAGGACACACACCCATGGCTTCTTTCGATTCCATCGCCAATGTTGATGAGTGGATCAGCGATTACTACCTCACTAATGACGAAACCAAGGGCGATTCCTTTGGCCGGCGCGCCGAGGCTGCCGTCAAGGCGTGGAAGGCCGCTGATAAAGAATCGGCTACCGCCACCTCCCCGTGGGGCCGGCTGAGCGCGCAGCGCAATGAGCTGCAAACGGCGCTCTCGACCATCGATCCGGCTAGCTCCTCCACAGTGGAGGCGGCAGCTACAGCCATCGAGTCCGCGTTCGGCTATCCGCACCCCGCGGAACTCGAGGTGCCCACCAGCGCAGGCACCTTGGCGTTTACCGGTTGCCTCCAGCACAAGGCCGCCATCGTCCGCATCTCCCCGATCACCCATATCGATCAGCTCGTAGAGGCCACCCCGCTTATCGCCCCGCGCCTAGACGGCACTGAAGTGGAGTGGACGGCCACCAAGCTGGTGACGGAGCTGTTCCTCAGCGAGGAGCAGCCCGCCTTCATCGTGCTGATCGCCGGCTCCTGGGTGATCCTCGCCGAGCGCGATTCGTGGCCGCTCGGTCGGTATTTCGGTGTGGATGTGGCGCTTGCCGCCGAGCGCAATAACACCAAGAACAAGGGCGAGCTGCAGCAGGTCTGTGCCGCATTGGCGTGGGAAAACATCACCTGCGCCCCCGATTGCACCACCTGGTGGCTCGAGACTCTCACCCAGTCCCGTGAACACGCCGTGCGGGTGAGCGAGAGCCTCCGCCAGGCCATCAAGGAATCCATCGAGGTCATCGGCAATGATGTGCTGGATCGTCACCGCGAGCAGCGCCTGCCCATGGATCTCGACGGCAATGAGCTGGCCAAGCAGTCTCTGCGCTACCTCTACCGCATTCTCTTCCTCCTCTTCGCCGAGGCCTCCCCCGAGCTGCAGATCCTGCCCACTGGGGTGCCTGAGTATGACGAAGGCTATGGTCTGTCGAACTTGCGCGACCAGATCCTCGTAGAGCCGCCTACCGAGCGCGCCGCCCGCGGCACCTACCTCTACGACAGCCTCGATCTGCTCTTCTCTTTGGTGGATCAGGGCCACGATCCCCTCGATTCCTCTGCGCCGCTTTTCGACGCCACAGCGGGCGCCGAGGGCCTTCACTTCAGAAATCTCGCCGCGGATCTGTTCAAGCCGGACGCCACCGCCTACATCTCTCGGGTCAAGCTCTCTAACGCCGCCCTGCACATAGTGCTGCAGAACCTGTTGCTCACCCGTGAAACTGCGGGCCGTGAGCGTGGTTTCGTCTCCTACGCCACCTTGGGTGTCACCCAACTCGGCCAGGTGTATGAGGGCCTGATGTCCTACACCGGCTTCATCGCCGATCAGGAGCTGCTGGAGGTCGCACCCCATGGCGATCCTTCGAAGGGATCGTGGGTGGTGCCCGAGTCTCTGGCCTCTACCCTGCCCAAGGACAGCTTCGTCCAGGAGCAGATCAATGATGTCTCCGGCACCCGCACCCGCAATCGACGCCACCGCGCCGGCTCTTTTGTCTACCGCCAGTCTTCGCGAGACAGGGAGCGCTCGGCATCCTTTTATTCCCCGCCGGTGATCACCGAGTTCACTGTGGGCCAAGCCATCGAAGAGCTTCGTAGTTCTGGACGCATCAACTGCGCCGATGATGTATTGAGCTTGAGTATCTGCGAGCCCGCCATGGGCTCGGGCGCCTTCGCCGTGGAGGCGGTAAACCAGCTCGCGGAGCTCTACATCAGCCTCAAGCAGGAGGAGCTCAGTGAGCAGATCCCCGCCGAGTCCCTCACCGAGGAACTGCAGAAAGTGAAGGCCTCCATCGCCCTGCACCAGGTGTATGGAGTGGACCTCAACCGCACCGCGGTGGAGCTCGCCGAGATCTCCCTCTGGCTTAACACCATGACCGCCGATCTGAAGGCCCCCTGGTTCGGCCTGCACCTGCGCCACGGCAACTCGCTCATTGGCGCCACCCGCTCCACGGTGCCGACAGACACCCTCACCACCAAGAGCTACCTTTCGGAGCTTCCCACCCATCACAGCGTGGAATCCGTTTCTGCATCCATCGCTTCCCAGACCTCGGATCCGGCACTCGGTTCTAGGGTGCACCACTTCCTTGTGCCCGCCCTTGGCTGGGGTGCCGCCAGCGAATCCAAGGATCTCAAGGCCATGGCCCCCGAGCAGGTCAAGGCCATGAAGGCGTGGCGAAAGTCCGTGCAGAAGGGCTTCACCAAGAAGCAGGCAAAGCAACTGCACGAGCTTAGTGAGCGCGTGGAGGTGCTGTGGCGCTTCGCCCTAGTGCGCCTGCGCATCGCCGAACAGCAGGCCCGGCGCGCCATCACTGTGTGGGGCCAGCCGGAGCAGCACAGCTCCAGTGTGATCAGCCGCGAACAGATCGAACGCGAACTCTTCGGCAATCTCAATGGCTCCTACCAGCGCCTCCGACTGATCATGAACGCATGGAACGCGCTGTGGTTCTGGCCCTTGAATGAAACAGAGTCCCTGCCCAGCCGCGAGGAGTGGCTGAGCATGCTTATCGACGCTCTGGGCACCGCCAACGATGCCTTCACCTCCGGCGAAAAGCAGGCCGAAGGCTTCGGCTTTTCCATGGACTGGGAGGATCTGGACTTTATCGAAGACCTCGAGTTCAAAGCCTCCGGCGCCATGAAGCACGAGGCCCTCATGGAAGCCCACCCGTGGCTTGCCACCGTCGAGCGGGTGAGCTCCGAGCAGAACTTCTTCCACTGGGACCTCGACTTCGCCGCTGTGATGGCCGAAGGCGGCTTCGACTTCCAGATCGGCAACCCGCCGTGGGTGCGGCCCCGTACCGACTTTGATGCCCTCTTGTCCGAGCACGATCCGTGGTTCAAGCTTGCGCATAAACCCACGCAGGCAGCGAAGAAGCAGCGCCGCGAGGAACTCATCGAGCAGCCTGCTGTGCTAGCAACGCTCGCCCGCGGATTGGGCGAGACCGTGGTGACCGCCGAGGTTCTAGGCGATATCACCCGCTATCCCCACTTGGCTAAGCAGCAGCCAGATCTTTACCGAGGCTTCATGGAACGTACCTGGGCCAATGCCAGCAATGATGGCGTGATCTCCCTGATCCACCCCGAATCCCACTTCACCGAAAAGAAGGCAGCGCCCCTGCGTGCTGGGGCCTATCGGCGCTTGCGCCGTCACTGGCAATTCATCAACTCTCTAATGCTCTTCGATGTCCACGATCTCGTCCGGTATGGCATCCACGTGTATTCATCCCCTCAGGAGGATCCTCACTTTCTCTCTGCCAACTCTCTCTACCACCCCAAGAGCGTGAGCGACTCTTTCAAACACGATGGCAGTGGCGAGCTTCCAGGTTTTAAGGATGATAGCGACAACTGGGATCTGCGTCCTCACCGCGACCGCATCGCCACAGTAGATAAAGACACCCTCGAGGTGTGGAAGTCCGTCCTCGAGGATCCCGCTACTCCCCTGCTTGAGACCCGCATGGTCTATACGGTGAACACCGAGGCCGCCGCAGTGCTTGAGAAACTCGCGGCAGCGCCGCGTATCGCTTCTCTTGGATTGCAATTCTCCCGAGGCTGGGACGAATCAATCGATAAAAAGAAGGGCTATTTCGATAGCTCATGGCAGCATGCAGACTCGTGGTCGGATGTAATTCTGCAGGGGCCGCACCTTGGTGTGTCCACGCCCATGATTAAGCAGCCCAATCCCACGATGAAGCACAACCAAGACTGGTCCGAGGTGGATCTCGAGGCCATGCCGGAGGACTTCATTCCTGCCACGGCCTATTTGCCCAACCGCGGGAAGGAAGATTACGACTCTGCCTACGGGTGTTGGGATACGGAGCAAAAGCCCATTAACGGCAGCTTTCGCGTGAGCTGGCGCAATATGGCGGCGACCACTGGTTTCAGAACACTGTATCCGGCGCTCATTCCTCCAGGCTCCACCCACGTTCATACCGTCACTTCAGCTGGCCCACTCACAGGTCAGCGATCGCTGATCTCTGCTGCTTTTGGCAGTGCGTTTCTTGTGGATTTCTTCATACGATCAACAGGGATGGGGCATATTGGCGCAGACAGCTTCAGTTCCCTCCCTCTCGGCCACGAGAACGCTCTCTGGCCTATCGCTGCTCGCCGCTATTTGGAGTTGAACTGCCTTACTCGTGCTTATGCGCCGTTGTGGGAGCAGATTACGGGTGAGGAGTGGACCTCAAACACTCCGCTGCGGAATGCGAAGCAGCGCTGGCATGCGCAGAACGAGATTGATGCGATTGTGGCGTTGTCTTTGGGGGTGAGTGCGGATGAGTTGTGCATGATTTATCGCACCCAGTTCCCGGTGATGCGCCGTTATGATGAGCAGGATCTCTTCGATGCCCATGGCCGTAAGGTGCCGAAGGAGATTGTGAAGCTGCACGAGAAGCTTGCTTTCGGCGCGGAGCTCAGCGCTGCTGAGCGCACGTGGACGCACCCGCAGTCTGAGGTGTCCTATACCTTCGAGTATCCCTTTGCCTCGCTGGATCGTGAAGCTGATCTGCGGGCCGCCTATGAGGCTTTTTCTAAGGAGTTGTAGCTCGCCATGTCCAGTCTCATCCCCACCCACGCCTCGGGCCATATTGTTGGCGGCTTGAGTGAGTACTTGGCCACCAGTTTCTCTCTGGCGGATCCCATCACCGCCGAGGGGCTGAAGGAGTTCCTCACCGATCCTGAGGAGGGCATGTTCCACGGGCCCTATGTGCGCACCCGTTTGCCTTATGCCCCGGCACAGGACTGGAAGGGCGTGTTGAGCTGGTTGCCTGAGGGGTTTCTTCCCTATCGGCATCAGGCTGAGGCGTTTAGGAGGTTGGCGTCGATAAGCGATGGCGTGGAGCGCCGCCCCGATCCCACTCTGGTGGTGACGGGTACTGGTTCGGGTAAGACGGAGTCGTTTTTGTACCCGATTCTGGATCACTGCCGGCGCACGCAAGGACAGCTGGGGCTGAAGGCGCTGATCCTGTATCCGATGAATGCGCTGGCTAATGACCAGGCGGCGCGTTTGGCGGAGCTGATCACGAGCGATCCGGCGCTGAGTGGGATTCGTGCCGGTATTTATACCGGTGAGGCGAGCGAGTCGCGGCGGCGGAAGGTGAGCGAGGCGGGGCTGATCACTGATCGGGACACGATGCGGCAATCCCCGCCGGAGATCCTGCTGACGAACTACAAGATGCTGGATCAGCTGCTGCTGCGCGATGAGGATCAGCTGCTGTGGTCGATGTCCGCCACCAGCCTGAACTATGTGGTTCTGGACGAGTTCCACACCTATGACGGCGCCCAGGGCACCGATGTGGCGCTGCTGCTGCGCCGCATGGGCTTGAAGATCAAAGCGCTGCAGCCGGAAGGGTATTTAAACGCGGAGGAGAAGGCGCGGCCACTGGGGCGGATCACGCCGGTGGCGACCTCGGCGACGCTGGGCGATAAAGACGCCGAGCCCACAGAGATGCTCACCTTCGCCCACACCATCTTCGGCGAGCAGCTAGGCGCCGATGCGGTGGTGCGCGAAACCGTGCAAACCATAGAGCAGTGGCAACACAGCATCACAGAGTTCACCGGAGTCGATGCCGCGGCCACGCCCGCGCCTGCGGCTCCAGCGATGCAGGAGATGAAACGCGCGATCGAAGACGCCCTCGCCGACGCTGGTGAGCATGTGGAACACGACCACATCGTGCACCGCGTACTCAGCGAGCACCTGCTGGGTATTTCTGCCGACTCCACAGTGGAGCAGGCGGTGGCGGCGGCCTCGCGCAATGAGTGGATCCTGCAGGTGTTGCGGGCCACCAGCCGTCCCGTGGCGCTGAAGGATTCCTTCGAGCGCGGAGAAACCTCGCTGGATGCGCAACTATTTGATGCCACAACCCTGCGCCAGCTCGGCGAGGATGCCGCCACCTTTATTGCCCACACCCTCACCGAGATCGCGCACCTGCGCGCCGAATTCGGCGCACAGCACGGCTGGCACGGCAAGAAGTTTCCCGGTGTGGAAACGCATCTATGGGTGCGGGAAGTCTCCCGCATCGACCGCGCGGTAGAGCTCAACCCCTCTGGGGCGGAGATGTTTCGCTGGTCCGATAATGGCACCACCGAGGGCAATTGGCTGCCGGCCTGCTATTGCCGCAACTGCGGACGCTCCGGCTGGATGGCCAGCATGCAGCCCGGGGAGGAGTTCATTGACACCAACCCGAAAACCATCCGCGGACAGGCGGTGCGCAAACCCGCTCTCATGCGCCCACTGATCGCCGCCTCCAGCGAGATCTACTCCGGCCACAATCGCGCGGCCGAGGACCACTCCATCCTCGCCTGGCTGGATCTGCCCAATGCGCAACTAAGCGTGAGCGAACCGGATCAAGAGCACCTGGACTTCGGCGGCGTGGTGCCTGTACTCACCTACGGCGGCGAGGACATTGACGAGCTCGCCCGGCAGGACACCTGCCCCTCCTGCGGGGAGCGGGACTCCATCCGCTTCCTCGGATCCTCGGTGGCCACCCTGCTCTCTGTGGCGGTGTCCAACCTGTTCGGCATGGACGATGTGAACACCGCAGAGAAAAAATCCCTAGTGTTTACCGACTCCGTGCAAGATGCCGCGCACCGTGCTGGGTTCATGCAATCGCGGGCGCGCACCTTCGCCTTCCGTGGCCGCACCAACTCCGTGATCACCGGCACGACCACCCTGGATACCCTCCCCAAGCAGCTCATTGACTCTGCCGATGCGGACGAGGTTCCCGCCCGCGCCCGCTTCGAGCTACTGCCGCCGTGGGTCGCGGAGAACAAACGCTTCGTACCCTTCTGGGACAACACCTATCCCTCCCGCCAGCGCAGCGCAGCCACCAAGCGGCTGGCCAAGGTACTCGAGCTGGATGTGGCCCTAGAGTTCGGCGATCGCGCCGACCTGCCGCGCTCCTTGGTCTCCACCGGCACGGTGTCTGTGGGCGTGGACGTAGACGATGCGGTGCTGGAGCCCATTGCGAAAGAAGCATTGCACAGCGCTTTTGCCAATGAGCAAATGCCGGCGTTCATCAACCAAGACCCCAGCAGCGGCGATCGACTCAGCGGTGCAGGCTCCGAACTGGCGTGGGCGCGGGGTGTGCTGGAATATATCCGCCTCAGCGGCGGCATCTACACCGAGCTGCTGCGGTCCTATCTCAAAAACGACTGCAACACCTACATGCTCTACCGCCGCGAAGCCGCAGCGCAGGGTGTGCCACGCTTCCCCAAGGGCGGCGCCCCGCACTTTCCACGCGCAGGGAAGAAACTCGCCGGCGCCAAAAGCGGAAATTCCGTGCTGCCGCTATCGGAAGAGCGCGGATGGTTCGCCCGGTGGAGTGCCTCCCACCTTCGCATCGATACCCGCCGCGCCGCCCACGCGGTGACCACGCTCTGCGCGCTGCTAGCCAAAGCGGGTGTGCTGGGCAGCCTCGAATCCGCTACTGCCGCCACGATCTACTATCTCGAGCCCTCCCGCATCCGCGTGGCCCACGAGGCACACCCCGAGATTCTCGAATGCTCGGTGTGTCACCGCCGCTTCGGCGTAGACGCCCACGGCCGTGAACTCCTCGCCCACACCCGGTGCCACTCGCTCGGCTGCGAAGGCCACTTCGAGACAGTGGCCAACCCGCACAACTACTACCGCAGCCTGTACAGCTCCAGGGATTCCCGCACGGTGATCAGCCGGGAGCACACCGGCCTGCTCGAAACAGCAGACCGCCTAGAGATCGAGGAGCAGTTTAAGGCACCTGTCGACAAGCAAAAACCCGATGCGCCGAACGTGCTGGTGGCTACTCCCACCCTGGAGATGGGTATCGATATTGGTGATCTTTCCACCGTGATGCTCGCCTCCCTGCCGGACTCGGTGGCCTCCTATGTGCAGCGCGTGGGACGTGCGGGGCGCTTGAGCGGCAACTCGCTCGTCATTGCAGTACTGCGCGGACGCGGCAAAGCCCTAGCCCGCCTCGAGCGCCCATTAAGCACCATTAATGGAATCGTGCAGCCGCCGGCGGCCTTCCTGTCCGCCCGGGAGATTCTGCACCGGCAATTTATTGCCTATGTGCTCGACACCATGGACTTCGCAGAAGTGGGCGTGACCGCCACGCGCGCGCAATCGGTATTCGGCTACAGCGCAGACGACTTCGACGGATCCGTGGTAGCCGCCCTCATCGACCGCATCGAGGAGGGCATCGATCCCCTACTGGATAACTTCCTCGCCAGCGTCGGAGACTTCGCACCAGCAGCCGTGCACGAGGAACTACGCACATGGGCCACTACCCACGCGGTACCTACCCTGCGCGCCAGCCGCGAGAAATGGCACGCGCACCGCAGCATGCTGCTCGAGCGCAAACGAGCCGTGCACGCCACCCTCGAAGAACTTAGCCGCGTAGCTGAAAGCAACAGCGCCGATGAAGAAACCGAGCTGCAACTGCGCCACACCAGAGCGGCGTGGAAATTCATCAGCACCCAGCTGGACTCCGAGTTCAAAGACGAATACTGGATCGCCGTGCTCGAGCGCGCCGGCCTGTTGCCGAACTTCACCCTGCTGGACGAATCCGTGGAGTTCCACCTCGCCATCTCCCGCACCGACGCCGACACCGGAGAAATCGAAACCAGCGCCCGCGAATACTCCCGCGGTATCTCCTCCGCGCTTTTCGAGCTGGCCCCCGACGCCACCTTCTACGTCCAAGGCATCGCCGCCACCGTCGACTCAGTGGAGCTCGGCCCAGACAACGCCGCCGTGCAACAGTGGCGGCTGTGTCCCAGCTGCTCCTACTCGCGAGTCGAAACCCCCGAATCGGATGCGCTGCCCTGCCCGCACTGCGGCGACACCCGCTTCGCCGACGCGGCCCAAGTAATCAACGTGGTGGAAATGACCCGCGTATACGCGCAGGTGGACTACTCGCGTTCCGCGATCACCGACGCCAGAGACGACCGCGCCTCCGTCCGCTTCGAACGCGCCCTATCCATGGTGGTGCCCCCAGGCGGCTACGGCGAGGGCTGGTTCCTTCGCGGCACCGGCTTCGGTATTCGCTACCTGCCATCGGTAGAGATGCGCTGGCTCAACCTCGGCCGCGGCCAAGGCGGAATGCGCCAATCCCTCTGCGGCAGCGATGTGGAAACCCCCATGTTTCGCGTGTGCCGCGAATGCGGGCACAAAGACTCCGAGGCCGGGGCGAACCGCTGGCAAGACCACAAACCATGGTGCTCGCTGCGCAATGCCGTGGAGGAAGACACCATCGCCTTCGCACTCGGGCGCACCCTCACCACCCAAGGCGTGCTTATGCACCTGCCTCCGAGCATCGCCGCCGCCGATGCACACTCCACCCCGAGTCTCATCGCGGCGATCCGCATGGGCTTCAAACTGGCACTAGGCGGCAACCCAGACCACCTCGATGTGGCGCCGGTAAAGGCCAGCACCCACGGCAAGGTCAGCCCCATGCTGCTGCTCCACGACACCATCCCGGGCGGCACCGGCTACCTATCGCAATTCACCTCCTCGGAGGACATTCGCCGCCTGCTGGTGAAGGCCTACGAAAAACTCAAGGCCTGCCCCTGCCAGAACGACCAGCGCCAGGCCTGCCCAGAATGCCTACTGCCCTTTAGCGCCGGCAGCGATGTAGACCGCACCTCGCGGGAATCCGCGCTGGCTGCCATCACCAAGATCCTGTTGGATGATCTCCACCCCGAGAACACGGCCGATCCTTTGCTCGAGGAGAACGTGTGGGATAGCCGCCTCACCGAAGAAGAACCTGAGCCGGACAGCCGCTCTGCACTCGAGGTGATGTTCCTCGAACAGCTGCGCGCGGACCTCAAAGCCAAAGGCGCCAGCGTGCAGGAGCAAACAGTGGGCAACTACGCCCGCTGGACCATCAACTTCCCGAACTCTTCGCACCAGTGGACGATGGAGGAACAGAAGAATCTGGGAGAGACCATCCCCGATTTCTACTTCCAAACCGACCGCGCCAACGTGCATCACATCGCCGCCTACCTGGACGGCTACCAGTATCACGCCAGCGATCTACACAACCGCGTAGCCGGGGACTTTGCCAAGCGCACCAAACTAGCGCGCCTAGGAGTGAACCCATGGTCCATCACCTACCGCGACCTCGAAGCGCGGCGTAGTACCCGCACCACCGGCTCCAGCGAGACGCCCCGCTGGTTTGTCAGCCAGCTACGCGGCAGCGTAAACGCCGCCCTCAAGATGCAAGACTCCAGTCACGAACTGCTGCTTCGAGACCCCATGACGCAGCTGCTGGAAATTCTGCACCACCCCACCGAGCACTGGGACAAACTCGGGCACGCCGCAGGAATGCACATCGCCGCCTCTGCGAGCATGCGCGGAGCGGACTTCCTCGGCTCTGCCATCGACATCCGGCAGCTGGACAAGCGCGTGCAGATCTACTTCACCCCAGATAAAGAGGGCTCGGATCGCGAGAGCTGGAACCGGTTCTTGACCATCTCCAATCTCAGCTACCTCGATCCCAAGAACCTGTTCATCGATGTCATCGACAGCAGCGGGTTCTCTGCAGTGGAGGCCGCGGCGGCTGGTGTTGCCGGAGCTAGTGCTGCCGGAGGTGGTGTTGCCGGAGCCGGTAGGGCTGCTGGTGGACCGGGTGAAGTGCCAGGCGACGCTGGTAGGGCTGGCGTACCGGCCGGCGTATCGGCCGGCGTTAGCGGCGTGGGCGATATTGGCAATACTGATGGGGCCGGCTCAGTCGCCGCTGCTGGAGTATCTGGAGAACCTCCGCGCTCTGCGGCCTCCACTGACCAAGTGGTCAGTGCCGAATGGGCGGCGGCCTTTGAGGAATTCGAAGACGAGGAGGAAGTGCTCACCGCTTTGCAGATCCTCCATCGTGCCGGTGTGCGCTTTCCCGATAACCTCGGTGACGAGATAGGAGGTACCCCCACCATTGCCGAATGGGGACTTGAAGGAGAAGAGCACAAGCTGATACTGCACTACGCGGACGATGAGCTTCCCGAGCACGTGCTCGCCGTCGCCACCAACGAACTCAGCGAAGACGGACCGCTGCCCGAGGTCTTCGGGAGGTTGATCGAAGAAAGCTAACGCTTAGGCGGCATAGTGGCAGCCAGTCCTGCTGGACCGAGCCAGCTCTCGGCTCTCCCAGCAGATCGGATTGTCACTATCGACTATTGCCTCGATAGCGTGGAAGACGCACGTCAGCCCCACACATCTCTGCATGGGGCTGCGGCGGGGCTGGTTCATCTGCATGTCTCGCAGATGAGATCCTGCCTTTCAGGCTACTACCGCAGATTCAGCGCCCCAATTGTTGTGGTGGGACTGATTTTCCATTCGAAGGTTCAGCCCATGTCTCAACCAGAGGATTACGGGCACCATGAGGTTGAGGTGTGGGAGGTGGCGTCGCCACGCAAGGCAGGTGTATATGGCACACAGGCGGTGGCATAAAATTACAGTGCAATCGGCCTTAGGGTCTCCCTAGGGCTGTGCTGCCACAAGTACACATCGACCACCTCGGCCCATGTTCGCACGGGTGTGATGATGCGGCGTGGGCCACCGACCGAGGAAGGCCTCACCCATGCTCTACCTCCTGCTTGCGCTGTTAGCCATCGCCGCAGTGGTGTATCTGATCTACAAAAAGGTTCACGCCGCCGCGGCTATTTTCTGTGTGGGTGTCGCACTGCTGATGTTCTCCGCGCTGCTTGGGCGCGCGGATCTGCGCACTACAGAGATCGACGCCACGGGCAACTCCTTCTATGACCAGCTGCTGGTGATCGAAGAACTGTTTAAGAGCCGATTCTCCGGTATCGGCATGGCCATCATGGTGCTTTTTGGTTTCGTCTCCTACATGCGCCATATCGGTGCGGATGCGAAAACCGTGGTTGCCTTATCCACTCCTTTGCGCCGCTTCAAGGGCTCCTACTGGCTGGTGCCGCTAGGATTTCTCATCGGCAACCTGCTCTCTTTGGTGATCCCCTCCGCCTCTGCGCTCTCACTGCTGCTGGTAGCCACCCTGTTGCCGGCACTGATCGCCGCTGGGCTGACCCCGCTGACGGTGGGTGCCATTGTGGTTACCTCTTCCACCATCGTTCCCACCCCACTCGAGGCCGGGCTAATCCAGGGTGCCGCGTTGAGCGAGATGTCTGTTACCGAGTTCGTCTATGGCTCGGTGGCTCGATCCACCATTCCCGCCCTGTTGATCACCGCTTTCGTGCACATGTGGTGGCAGCGGCGCTGCGACATCGTGGATGCACGCACAGCTGCACACGCCCCCTCCGCAGGTGCGGAAGGAGTAGGGCACGACTCCGCCGATGATGAGATGCCCACCGACCGCACGGACGATGCCCACATTCAGGAAGCCATCCGCCGCGCCGCCAACCTGCCCTTCTACTATGCGTTGCTCCCACTCATGCCGCTAGTGCTCATCGTGGTCTCTGCGATTCTCAACCGCGCTGGAGTGCTGCCCTTCGAGGCGGGCATCCTGCCGGTGACCGTGGTGTCGTTGGTGATTGCGCTCATTATCGAATCCGCACGTCACCGCAATGTGCCCGAGGCGATCGATGCCGCGGCCAGTTTCTTCAAAGGAATGGGTGAAGGCGCCGGCGGCGTGGTGGCACTGCTGGTGGCCGCCGCTGTCTTCGTTGAAGGCATCACGCAGATGGGCGTGATCGATATGCTTATCTCCGCTGCCGAGGGTTCTTCGGGCGCCTCGGTGCTCATCGTCTTGGTGTTTGTGCTCGCCACCGCGGCAATGGCCACCCTGACCGGCTCCGGCACCGCACCCTATTTCGCCTTCGCCGAGGTGGTTCCCGCCTTCGCCAAGGACACCTCGATCCACGCCCCGCAGATGCTCACCGCCATCTGGGGAACATCCAACTCGATGCGCCAGATCTCTCCGGTGAATGCCGCCGTGCTCATTGTCTCTGGGGCAATCAATGCCTCCCCGATGAAACTGGTAAAGCGCACCAGCGTGCCCATGATCGCCGCTACGGTGTTGAACGTGATCTTCTCCTTCATGTTCATCGCCTAGCCTCTGGCCATTCTTCGCGCCAGGCCGCGAGTTTTCACTGGCGCCTGCCAGAGCAGGTGCACGACGCGGACAGTGTTTCACACGCGCCGATCACAGAACCATGAGCACCACATAACCGGCCCTAGTCTCCTATGTAGGTAAGTGACTAGGGCCGGATTCGTGTGCGTCAAGGGCTCCCCGCCACGAAGCCGACAAACCGCCGAGCTGGACATCTCGCCAGTATCGAGGCACAGAAATGCGGACACTATGACGCTGGGTAAGCCCGGCCCACACCGCTTTCGCACATCACTCTCATTACGTTGCTTAAAACGCCTTCTTCCTGCCCTGTGAGTGAGTAACGTTAGAAAACAATGACGCAGCATCGAGGGCTTAAGCAGCGTGCACGAGCGCGCCGTTGGCACCGCCAACCGTCGCATCAGCCCTAGCTCACCAACCACGCCATGTGCCCAAGGAATTGCCCTTCACAGCGTAGGGAGTGTTCCACCGACTGGCGGGATTCCCAAGCCGCTGCCACCCGGGTATTGAAGTCGAATCGGGCTGTGATCAGACCATCCACGTCCACGGCGTGGTGGGCAGTTAGCTTCTTTCCTGCGACTATCTAGTGAAGGTGAATCTACATGGGTACCCGCACCGCCTACTCAAAGGCCACGAAGGCCTCGGCGATAGCCCTTGCCGCTGGGCTCTGCATTGCTGGACTGACAGCGTGCAACGACGATGACACCGCAGCAGCCCCGTCGGCTACTGAGACTCCAACCACCACCATTACCAAAACAACAACGACGACCGTCACCCCAGACGACTCGGCCGATAACAACGCGCCGCAGTCGAGTAGCTCTGAGAGCTCTACTGGTGCCTCGAGGTCGGAAGCCGAAGACATCGCCCTAGCCGAGGCACGGAAAGCGATGGACTCTGACGGTTTGTTTATCTCTGATAGCTCCGCGTACGACCCAGATAAGGATGTGTCGTACATCCTGCTAGACGATGAAAATGTGCGCTCCTACCTTATGGTTGCGCTTTTTCACAAGGGTTCATTCCAGCAATTCGCGGGTGACAACCGCTTAACAGTCGCGAATGCCAAAGAGGATCCCAACGGCGTTGAAGTATCTTTTGTGGACAGCAAAGCCTTCCGAGAATCAGGAGATCCACTAGCTTTCATGTACAGCCACACCAAATCGGTTGTCTACTACTGGGATGGCGATCATATCTCTTACAAAGGAGAGCTACCGGATCCGCCAGAGCTTCCCTAAAGGCCACACCAGAGCGCAGTGGTGGCCGAACGCCGAGGGCGCCGGGAACAACCACTGGGGCGCCGCAGGCGCTAGGGACAAAGCAGGAGGCAGAGCCCCAGCGGCTTAATCTGGGGTGGTTGACCTGCCACGACGGAGGCATCCGGCACAGGTTGTGCCACCGTCTCGCTCAACCCCCAGCCATCCAGGGGCCACGACCCCAGCGTGGGGAAGGCAAATATTACCTTTACTTCCAGCGCACAGCCCTGAAGCCATATACTGAACAGCATGACTGGATCTCACCGCGCTCCCTCTCGTCTTCCCCGCGTATCCCGCCGCGTTGTGGCGGCTGTCTCGACGGCGGTAATCGCCTCGGCAGCCGCCCCGCTACTGGCCACCTCGGCTGCGGCGGCGCCGGTGCCGCGCACCAATCCCAATGGCACTATCAGTGCCCCAGGGCGCACCCAGATCTCTTTCGAGCACACCCTCACCGGGTTCCACGCGGGTACAGCGAACGAGCACGAATCCAGGCCTGGGCTGTCGATTGTGAAGATGTACATCGCCGATTATGTCTTCACCCACGGCACCCCGGAGGAGAAGGCGCAGGCTACCCAGATGCTGCGCACCTCGGATGATCGCATCGCCTCCCAGCTCTATGCCAAGTATCCGCAGTCCATCAATGCCACCGCCTCCGCCTATGGCTTGCGTGATACCCATGGCGCCGCCCACTGGGGCAACTCCACTACCTCCACTGCGGATAGCGTGAAGTATCTGGAAGCGAAGAAGCGCCAGAACCCAGCCGATCCCGTGCTGGTGGCCCTTGCCACCGCCTCGCCGGTGGCGGCCGATGGCTACGCCCAGAATTTCGGCACCTCCACTCTGCCCGGAGTCATCGGCACCAAGTGGGGCTGGTCGGATGATCGCCGTTCCTTCCACGCCTCCGCCAGCTACGGCCATGATTTCTCGGTGGCCGCCGCCACTCATGGCCCTGCCGCACAGCTCACCCACGATGTGCAGTCGGCCTTCGCCCCCGGCGGCCACATTCCGGCCCCGCCTGCTCTGCCCACGCCCTTCGGCTCTGCGGGGATTCCGATGATGAACTACCCGGCGCGCCAGGTGGTGGATCAGCAGGTGGGTCATATCGCCCCGCCGGTTACCGATCCGCTGGTGGCACTGGTGCCGGAGTATGTGCCGATGCCGCAGCCGGTGGCGGATTTTCTGCCCCAGCCGCGCTAAGCATGTGGGGCGCTCAGCGGCGTCCGCTGAGCCCGCCCCATTAATCCGAGGCTTCGTGGCGGCCGTACTTGGCCGCACCAGTGGCGCCGCCACGGACCATCACCCATGACAATCCTCATGGTGAAGAGATGACAATCTCCCTACGTCCTAGGGGCGCCTCTCCGCTTGGATGAGGGGCATGCACTCCACATCATCCACCACCACGCGCGCCGAAACGGGCGCGAGCGTGAAGCATGTCAGCAAGTTTTTTGGGGGCCGCTCGGGGGTTCAGGCGCTCAAGGATGTCTCTCTCGAGATCGGCTCGGGCGAGATCATCGCCCTGCTCGGACCCAATGGCGCGGGCAAGAGCACGCTTATTGATCTGCTGTTGGGGCTGACCACTCCCACCTCTGGGGAGGTAGAGATCTGTGGCACCTCGCCGCGAACTGCGGTGGAACGCTCGCAGATTGGGGCGGTGCTTCAAACCGGCGGGCTGCTGCCTGATCTCAGTGTGGAGAAAACGGTGCGGTTGATCGCCAGTACCTTTGCCCACACTGCCCCGCTGGAGGAGGTGCTTGAGCGGGCGAATCTCACCGCTCTGCGCCGCCGTAAAGTACAGGCCTTATCTGGGGGCGAGAAGCAGCGGCTGCGTTTCGCCTTAGCGCTGCTGGGCGAGCCGAGTGTCCTCATTCTTGATGAGCCCACCGCCGGCATGGATCCCACCGCTCGCCACGAATTCTGGGAGTCGATGCGCGCCCAAGCCAGCCACGGCACCACTATCCTTTTCGCCACTCACTACCTAGAGGAGGCGCAGAACTTCGCCGAGCGCATCGTGTTGCTCACTGAGGGCAGCATTCTGGCTGATGGCAGCGTGGACGAGATCAGACATTTAGGCAGCGCACAGCACATCGAGGCGGAGTTTCCTTCTAGTTTCTCCCCCGAGGAGTTAAGCCACTCCCCCGCTGCCGAGCTTCTCGGCGGCGTGGAGCATCGAGGGGGCGGCACGTGGCGGTTGTCCACCACTGATTCTGATGCTCTCGCCCGCTATCTGCTTAACCACACCGCGGCGAAGAATCTGCAGATTACTGCCGCATCCTTGGACGATACTTTCCTCGCTATCACCTCTGAAGGAGAACACGCATGACATTCTTGGCTTTGAATCTTTCTCGGGTATTCACAGACAAAGCTGGGCTTTTCTTCTCCATAGCGCTGCCGGTGTTTTTCTTCTTGGTCTTCGGCGCCGCCCAGCCCTTTGGGGATCAGCCGCTTCATGACGGCAATATCACCGCCTACGTGATGATCGGACTAGCTTTCTACGCTGGGGCGGTGGGCGCAGTCGGCGGCGCCGGGGCCACGGTGTTGGAGGGGCTGAGCGGCTGGAACCGGCAGCTCGCCCTCACCCCACTGTCTGGGCGTATGCTTTTCGCCGCTCAACTCGCTCCGGTGACACTGCGTGCATTGCTGCCGGTGGTGGCGGTGTATATCACTGGCGCACTCACCGGGGCAGAGATGCCGGCTGCCGCGTGGGCGCTCTCTGGGGTGTTGTGCGTGCTTGTTTCCATTCCTTTTGGCTTCTATGGCGTGGCCTGGGCCATGGTGCTGCGCAGCACGACGTCGGTGGCGGTGTCTTCGGCCTCGTTGGTGGTGTTGGCCTTTGTCGGTAATCTCTTCACACCCCTGCCGGAATCGATGATGCCGATTGTGCGCCTCACCCCTGCCTATGGTGCCGGCGCATTGGCCCGCTATCCCTTGTCCGAGGGCACCCAGGCCATTGCTGATGCACCGGGCATGATCAGCGATCCGTTGTCTTATGCTGTAGTCAATGTTGTGGCGTGGGCGCTGCTGTTCGGCACGATCGTGGTGCTGCTGAACCGCCGCGATAAGTCGCGCGTTTAGCCTAAGGCAAGGAGGCGAGCACATCCGTGGCACCAACCCCCTCAGCCGTGCACGGCACATTCTCTAGGCCTTGGCAGGGCTTCGATGTGTTCACCTGTATTTTCGCCAGTCTGTGGCTGCCGTTTTTGGCGGTGCCGGTGATGAACACTGCGCCTCGTGTCTCCACAGCGGAACAGGTGTGGGCGGTGCTGTGCATCCTCGCCTTCGCGGGCGTCTATAGCTTCTACTTTGGCGCGCACACCTACTATCCGCGCGGGTGGTCGCCGGATGCTCGCTTTTGGGCGGCAGCCGCCGCATTAAGCATCCTTGTTGCCTGCGCGAGCATCCCTCTGGGCAGCTGGGTTGTGTGTTTTCTGCCGTTTTTTGTCTCCTTTATCGCCTTTTCGCGGCCGCTGCGCTTCACTCTGAGCGCGGTGCCTCTTCTCTGCGCGGCGGCGTCGATCCTCGTGCTCAGCGCAGGGGCGGATCTGAGCATTCTGAGTCTGACCGTCGTGGTGCCGGCGTTGATCACAGTGGCCGGGGTGGCGAATAATCGCGAGCTCGCAGCCCGCCGAATCCGCCAGGAATTGGAACAAGCCCGGGAGCGGGAGAAGCTCGCCACCGATGTGCACGATCTGCTGGGGCATTCGCTCACGGTGATTAACCTCAAGGCCGAGGTGGCTGCCCGCTATGTGGATCACGATCCGCTGCGGGCTAAGGAGGAAATGCAGGCGGTGGCGGAGTTGAGTAAACGCAGCCTCGTAGAGGTCCGCGCCGCGGTGAATCATCAATTGGGCCGCGATCTCTCCACCGAGCTCACCCACGCCCGCGATGCCCTGGCCACCGCGGGTATTCAGTGCACGATCGAGCACACCACCCCGGTGCAGGATCCACCGCTGTTTGCGTGGGTGCTGCGCGAGGCGATCACCAATGTCATTCGCCACTCCGGCGCCAGCGATTGTCACATCACCCTCACCCCGCGGTGTATGCGGGTGCACGATAATGGGTGCGGTATGGGTACGCACGAGGGCAATGGTCTGCGCGGGATGCGTCGTCGCGCCACAGCGGCCGGGGCGCAGCTGCAGATTGAGAATCACGATGGCACCACCATCACGGTGCAGTTAGGAGCAGCATGATCCGGGTTCTGCTGGCCGATGATCAGGCCCTGGTACGCGGCGCCCTCGCGGCCCTGTTGGATTTGGAGCGCGATATCGAGGTGGTAGCGCAGTGTGGTTCCGGCAGCGAAGTGGTGCCGCTTATCGACGCTCACTCGGTGGACATCGCCCTCGTAGACATAGAGATGCCCGACATGAGTGGCCTCGAGGCCGCCAAAGCCATCACAGAACGCAATCGCCACGCCGCCACCCCCTGCGCCTGCGTGATCGTCACCACCTTCGGCCGGGCGGGCTATGTGAAAACGGCACTCGCTCATGGCGCCCGCGGCTTTTTGGTCAAAGACACCCCGCCGGAACAGCTGGCAGAGGCAGTACGCCAAGTACATCATGGGCTGACCGTGATTGATCCTGAGATGATGGCCGATACCTTAAGCGCCATGGAATCCCCGCTTACTCCCAGGGAGGTGGAGGTGGCCCGTCAGGCGCTCAGCGGCGCCGATACCCGCAGCATCGCGGCCGCACTGCACATGAGCGCAGGCACCGTGCGCAATCACCTCTCCAGCATCATTGCGAAAACCAACGCCGGTAACCGCTACGAGGCGGCCCGAATGGCCCGTGATGCGGGGTGGCTCTAAGTAATGAAAAACCGGCCCTAGGGTCAGCGGGGATTCACTAAGCTTTTCTTCACACCGATCCGCTGCGGCGGCGCGAGTGGGCGTCGATAAGCAATGGCAACACACATGGAGTGACAGACGATGAGCAGCACCCTGCTAGTGGGCAAGAATTTCCGTTCCATACCCGGGCTGGAAAAGCAGATCCTGAACTTTATTGAAAAGCTCAAAAAGGACCCAAGCCACCCCTCGCTCAGGATCAAGCCGCTGAACAACACCGCCGATCCGCGGGTGCGCACCGGGCGGGTGACGGATCAATACCGCGCGGTGCTGGTGGAACTTGAGGGCTCGGACGGGCGGCTTTTCATGCTGCTGCACGTGGATAATCACGATGAAGCCATCGCTTATGCGCAGACGGTGACCGTGAAGATCAACTCCACCAATGGCGAGGTGGTGATCGATAATAGCGGCGGCCCAGCCACCTCCCGCCCGCAGGATCTGGATGCGGAAATCGAATCCCGCGCCAAGCAGCGCGCCGCAGAAATCGCCGCGCAGCAGCTCGCCGCCGCCCACGAGCAGCAACCAGAACCTCCCGTGGGCACCGCCGCCCAGCTGCCGCAGATCCCGCCACGTGAAAGCCTGCGCCAGGCCGGCATCAGCACGGAAGAATTGATCACCGAGCTGGGGCTATCTGCCGATACCGTCGCCGACATCGAGGCCGCCGACACCGAAGCCGTGCTCGATGAGCTGCTCGAGGACCGGCCCGAGTTCGAGCGCGACGCCATCCTCGGCCTGCTGGCGGGAATGAGCATTGACGAGGTAATCGAGGATCTCGGACTCCAGCGCCTCGAACCCGGCAGCGATGATGCCGATAGCGACGATGCGATCATCGACTCCCTGCAGCGCTCCAGCTACTGGATTGATCCTTCCGAGCATGATCTCAAAGACATTCTGGAGCGGGGCAGCTTCGCCGAATGGCGCACCTTCTTGCACCCCTCCCAGCAGCGCGCCGTGCAGGGCAAGCACCGCGGTAGCGCCCGCATCGTGGGTGGCGCCGGCACCGGCAAAACCGTGGTGCTGTTGCACCGCACCCGCTTCCTCTACGAGCAGGCCGCCACAGAGGGCACGGTGCCGCGGATCTTTCTCACCACCTTCACCAAGGAGCTCGCCCGCCAGCTCAAAGCCCAGATGAACGTGCTGGATCCCGCCTTCCCGGAGGCCAGTATGCCCGGCACCCCTGGGGTGTGGATCAACGCGATCGACTCCGCCATCTCCAACTTCATCACCAACGCCCGCAAGGATGAGCTCGACACCGCCCTGCAGGCCACCCTGGGCATCAGCACCTCTTTCGTGCCCCGGCCGATGGATGCTCGCGATGTGCACAAAAACTGGGAGCTGGCCGCCGAGCTCAACGGTGAAGGCCTGCCGGCCGCCAAGCGGCACCCCGACTTCCTCAACGATGAGTTCACCGACATCATCCTCGCCCACTCCATCACCGAGCTGAAGGATTATCTGCGCATCTCCCGCACCGGGCGGCGCACCGCCCTCGGCAGGAAGGAACGCAAGATCGTGTGGGCGATCGTGCAGGCCTTCATCCGCCGCTGCTCCGAGTACAAGCGCCTCACCTATCCGGCGTTGGCTGTGGTGGCCGCCCATATTCTGGAATCGCGCCAGCAGCCCTTCTTCGACCACGTGGTGGTGGACGAGGGCCAAGATTTCCACGCCGGCCACTGGCGCTTCATCCGCGCCTGCGTGGCGGCCGGTCCCAATGACATCTTCCTCGCCGAGGACTCCCACCAGCGCATCTACGGCAACCAGCTGCCGCTCAGCCGCTTCGGTATTGATACCCGCGGCGGCGCCACCCGCCGGCTGCGCCTGAACTACCGCACCACTGCCCAGAACCTGAACTACGCCTCCGCCATCTTGGACGGGGTGCAGTGGCTGGATTCCAGCGGCGAGGACGATACCCTCACCGGCTACCGCTCGGTGCGCACCGGCCCGCTGCCGCGCATCGTGCACGCCGCCACCCCCGAGGAAGAAGATGCCGCCATCGAGCGCGCTATCACCGCATGGACCAAGCAAAACAGCCCCTCCACCCATATCGGCGTGCTGTGCCGCGATAACCAGCGAGTGCTCATGCGCAACAGCCATCTCAAAACCGCCGGCATCACCACCAGCACCCTGCGCTCTGGGGCCGCCACCCTCGAAGCCCCGGTATCGGTGATGACGATGCATAACGCCAAGGGCATGGAATTTACCCACGTGATCCTCGATGGCATCACCGAGCAGACCATTCCTCGCCGCGGCGGGCGCCAGCCGCTTCCCGACGCCGACCGCGAGGACAGCCTCCAGCGCGAACGGGCCCTGCTCTACGTGGCGGCCTCCCGCGCCCGCGACGAGCTGCTCATTACCACCATCGGCGAGCCCTCCTCCCTCCTACCGGAGCTGGGCGACTAGCCAGAGGCTTGCGGCCCGCAGGTGTGCGGCGGCGTCTGCATGTTGGATTGTTCACAACAACTCAACAAAACGGGCATGCAAACCCACAATCGCGGCCCTGCGGGGTAGCCTTGTGTAGCGATGACGAGCACACAAGGTAAGACCAGCACCGCTGCTTCGAACGGTGCCCACGGAACCCTGCACACAGAAGCCACAACCCTCACCGGCTGGGGCCGCACCGCCGCCACCACGGCTCACGTGCTGTCCACCCCCGATGTGGAAGAGATCGTCCGCGCCGTCACCCTCGTGGCGGAGCAGAACGAGTCTAAGCCCAACCACCTCAAGCGCGGCATTGTTGCCCGCGGTATGGGCCGCTCCTACGGCGATCCGGCCCAAAACGCCGGTGGCCTCGTGGTGGATATGACTCCGCTGAACCACATCCACTCCATCGACACCGAAACCGCCATCGTGGACGTGGACGGCGGTGTCACCCTCGACCAGCTGATGAAGGCCGCCCTGCCCTATGGGCTGTGGGTGCCGGTTCTGCCCGGAACCCGCCAGGTGACCATCGGCGGCGCGATCGGCCCCGATATTCACGGCAAGAACCACCACTCCGCCGGCTCCTTCGGCGACCACGTGGTGTCCATGGAGCTGCTGGTGGCCGATGGCCGCATCCTGCACCTCGAGCCGGAGGGCTCCGCCGATGACCCCGAGGGCGAACTGTTCTGGGCCACCGTCGGCGGCATGGGACTGACCGGCATCATCCTGCGGGCCCGCATCAAGATGACCCGCACCGAGACCGCCTACTTCATTGCCGATGGCGATCTCACCGGCAACCTCGACGAGACCATCGAGTTCCACTCCGATGGATCCGAGAAGAACTACACCTATTCTTCCGCATGGTTCGACGCCATCTCCCCGGAGCCGAAGCTCGGCCGCGCCGCTATCTCCCGCGGCTCCTTGGCCACCCTCGCCCAGCTGGAGGAGCTCAACCCCAAGCTGGCGAAGGATCCGCTGAAGTTCAACGCCCCGCAGCTGGTGACCGTGCCCGATATTTTCCCCAGCTTCACCATGAACAAGATGTCCATGGTGGCCATCGGCGAGCTGTGGTGGTTGAAGTCCGGCACCTACAAGAACCAGGTGCAAAACCTCACCCAGTTCTATCAGCCGCTGGATCTCATCGGCGAGTGGAACCGTGGCTACGGCAAGCGCGGCTTCCTGCAGTACCAGTTTGTGGTGCCGCGCGAGGCAGTGGAGCCGTTCAAGTCCATCGTCAAGGACATCCAGGCCTCCGGCCACTACTCGGCACTCAATGTGTTCAAGCTCTTCGGCGAGGGCAACAAGGCCCCGCTGTCCTACCCGATGCCTGGCTGGAATGTGTGCGTGGACTTCCCCATCAAGAAGGGCCTCGGCCAGTTCTTGGATGATCTGGATCGCCGCGTGATGGAATTCGGCGGCCGCCTCTATCTGGCCAAGGAGTCCCGCACCACCGCCGAGAACTTCCACCAGATGTATCCCGGCATGGAGGGCTGGCTGGCCACCCGCAACGCCATCGACCCGCACGGTGTCTTCGCCTCCGACATGAGCCGCCGCCTCGAGCTGCGCTAACGCCAGTCACAGTAGCGCTACGCGCAAGAAAGGAACCCACATGCTGAACGCTGTAGGCCAAGCCCAAAACATTCTTCTGCTCGGCGGCACCTCCGATATCGGACTCGCCATTGTCGAGCGCTTCCTCAAGGAAGGCCCCGCGAGGGTCACCCTCGCCGCCCGCGAGGACTCCCCACGCATCGCCGAAGCCACCGCCCGGATGGAGAAGGCCGGCGCCTCCGCCGTGGAGGTGCTGGACTTTGACGCCACCGATACCGCCTCCCACCCTGAGGTGATTGATCTCGCCTTCTCCGCCGGCGATGTGGATGTGGCCATCGTGGCCTTCGGCATCCTCGGCGATAACGAGGAGCAGTGGCAAAACCAGGAAGAAGCCGTCAAGGCCGCGAATATCAACTTCACCGGCGGCGTGTCCGTGGGCACCCTGCTGGGCCAGAAGTTTAAGAAGCAGGGCCACGGCCACATCGTGGCGCTGTCCTCGGTGGCCGGGGTGAAGGTGCGCCGCTCCAACTTTGTCTACGGCGCCACCAAGGCCGGCTTCGATGCTTTCTACGAGCAGCTCGGCGAGGCCCTGCGCGACAGCGGCGCCCACGTGCTCGTGGTCCGCCCCGGCCAGGTGCGCACCAAGATGACCGAAGAGCTCGACGAGGCCCCGCTCACCGTCAACCGCGAAGACGTGGCCTCCGCCGTGTTCAAGGGCGTGCACAACAACAAGGACGTGATCTGGGTTCACCCGCTGTTCCAGCCGGTGATGATGATCCTGCAGCACGTGCCGAAGCCCATCTTCCGCAAGCTGCCCTTCTAAAGCCCTAAACCCCGCGACGGTTTTCCCACCGGCGTCGGCTGCGTTGCTCGGAGATCCTCTCCGCTGCGCTGCCGGCGCCGGTGCTGTTCTTGCTGCTGGTGGGTGGGCAGGGAGGTGGCGTCGATAAGCATGGGAAGCAATCAGTGAGCAGCGTGGATGTTTTCTATCCCCGCGCGCGGGTGTGCCACACTAAATGCATGAGTACCAGCACCGCCACGGATGGCTCCCTGCGCGCTCCCCGCGACGCCCGCGATACCCCCGAACCTGATGGCCTCGCCCCCTACGCCCCAGATGCCCTCACCCCAGGCAAGGCGGCGCTTTCGGTGCTGGCCGCCGGCGTGGCCGGGGCCGTGGCCACCTTCGCGGCCTGGTTGGTGCTCAAAACCACCAACCTGCCCGCCTTCGGCACCTCCTATGTCTCGCGCGCGGCCTCCACAGCCGTCACCGTGATCCTGCTGCTCACCGTGCTCACCTTCGTGTACCTGTGGCTGCAGGATGAGCACGCCTGGCGGCACGGGGAATCCACCTCCCGCTCCCCGATCCGGCGCTGGCTCACCATCGCCCTGTGCTATCTCAGCCCCGCCGGGCTGGTGGTCTCCACCCTCGGCATCCCGCTCTCGGCCACCAGTCTCTATCTCGACGGCGCCAGCGTGGACCAGGGCTTCCGCACCCAGTTCCTCACCCGCATGACCGACACGGCGCGGCTGATGGACATGAACTACGCCGACACCCCGCCCTTCTACCCGGCGGGCTGGTTCTGGTTCGGCGGGCGCTTCGCTAACCTCGTCAACCTGCCCGGCTGGGAGGCCTTCCAGCCGTGGTCGCTGATCACCCTCGCCGCCGCGGGGTGCGTGCTCGTGCCGGTGTGGCAGCGCATCACCGGCTCCCTGCCGGTGGCCACCGCCATCGCGCTCACCACCACCGCCATCACCCTGGTGGTGGCCGCCCACGAGCCCTATGCCGCCATCATCGCCATGGGCGCACCCGCCGCGGCCGTGCTGGCCCGGCGCGCCCTCGATGGGGCACGGATGTCCATGCTGGGGCTGGTGATCTACCTGGGCGCCTCGGCCTCGATGTACACCCTGTTTACCGCCGTGATCGCCCTGTCGGTGGTGCTGCTGGCGTTGGTGACCGCGGTGGTGAGCTCGCGCTCGATGGCGCCGCTGCTGCGGCTGGTGACCATCGGGCTGGGCTCGCTGGCGGTGGCGGCGCTGGTGTGGTGGCCCTATCTGGCCGCCGTGCTCAGTGGCGAGCCCACCTCCGAGTCCTCCGCCACCCACTACCTGCCGCGCCAGGGCACCGAGATCCCGCTGCCGATGTTCTCCTTCTCGCTGGTGGGTGTGCTGTGCATGATCGGCGTGGCCTATCTGGTGATCCGCGCCGCCGATCGCGATATTCGGGCGCTCGGGCTGTCGCTGGTGGTGTACTACGGCTGGTCGGTGGCCTCTATGATCGTCACCCTGGCCGGCAACACCCTGCTGGGCTTCCGCCTCGAAACGCTGATCACCTTGCAGCTGGCCACCGCCGGTGTGCTCGGTATCGCGGAGCTGCGGCTGGTGGGGCTGGATCAGCTGTATCCGCGGATGATCTCGAAGAAGCTGAAGAGCTCCATTACTGCGCTGCTGGTGATCGTGCTGGGCGCGAGTGGCGTGTACTACGCCCAAGAGATCCCCACCAAGCTCTCCCGCGGGCTGGACTTTGCCTACACCGACACCGATGGCAATGGCGAGCGCGGCGATTCCAACCCGCCGAACGCGGCCCGCTACTACGGTGAGATCACCCAGTACATCACCGATGAGCTGGGCAAGCCCGCCGGCGATACCCAGATCCTTACGGATGAGTTCAATCTGCTCTCCTACTATCCCTTCCACGGCTTCCAGGGCATGACCGCCCACTATGCCAACCCGCTGGGGCTGTTTGAGAAGCGCAATGAGCAGATGGAGGATTGGGCCCAAGCCTCCTTCGATCCCGAGATGACCCCCGATTCCTTCGTCTCCCTCATGGAGTCCTCGCCCTTTGGCATGCCGGATGCGTTTGTCTTCCGCGGGCAGCTCGATGGTTCCCCAGCCGAGGAAGACATTGATGTCACCGCCCCGGGCGCCGGCGCCGGCTCTGGCTCGAGCGGCGATGCCGCAGCGGCCGGGGCCACCGGCTCGGGCTCGGGTGGCGCGGGAGGATCGGCCTCTGCCCCCAGCACCGGCCAGCCCACGGACACCCCAGCGGGCGCGTGGAAGCACGACATCTCGGAGGATATTTACCCCAATAATCCGAATGTCCGTTTCCGGGCGCTCTGGTTCAACCCGGAGATGTTCACCGCCAAGGATGCGCCGTGGACGGTGAAGCAGATCGGGCCTTTCGTGGTGGTTGTGCGCACCGCCACACCCAGCTAGAGCGCTGCGCTTTCGGTCACGGGGCCATCCCGGGGCCGGTCGCGCGTAACTAGGCCAGCAGGGCCGAGGAAGTACAATGGGCCCTTATGTCCACTCCTGTCCTCGCTTCGTCTGACCCTGCAGAAAACCTCGGCAGCAGCGATCACGCTCAGCCCCCACGCACGGGGCTCAAGGCGTTCTCTGTGATCACTGGCCTGCTGGGGTTCCTGCTCTTTGTGCTCACCCCGTTGATGCCGATCAACCAGGTGCAGTCCTCCTTCAGTTGGCCGCAGGGCGATCTTGAGTCCGTCAACGCCCCGCTGATCTCCTACGCCCCCGAGCAGCTGGATGTGCATATGCCCGTGGATGCGGTGGATGATCTCCGCGAGGGGCAGAACCTGCTGCTGTCCACCCTGCCGCAGGATTCCCCCGAGGCCGCTAACCGTGGCCTGATGGTCCGCAGCACCGATGGTGATCTGGTGGTCTCCACCTTGAAGGAGATCGTGGTGCGGCTGGACCCGCAGGAGGTGAAGGACCTCCGCGGCGAGGTGCTGGATATTTCCATCGGCGCCGAGGGCTCTAGCGTGAAGGCGGAGGGCACCACCCTCGGCGAGGTGGATTCGGATCAGCGCCCGCAGGTCAGCGGCATCTACACCGAGCTCGATAACAATAGTGAGAACTATCAGAACTTGGTGGATCAGGGCTTGAGCGCCCAGGTGGAGATCAACTCGCGCTTCACCTCCTCGCCCACCGTGCTGAAGCTGGCGTGCATGATCGGCGGCGTGGTGATGGCCGTGCTGTCTCTGGGCGCGCTCTATCGCCTCGATCGCGCCGATGGCCGTGGCTTTGTGCAGATTCCCTCGGAGTGGAAGAAGCTGCGCGCCACGGATCTGATGGTGCTGGCCGGTATCGCCTTCTGGTACGTCTTCGGCGGCAATACCTCCGATGATGGCTTCATCCTCACCATGGCGCGCGCCAGCGAGCACGCCGATTATATTGCCAACTATTACCGCTGGTACGGCGTACCGGAGTCGCCCTTCGGCTCTCCCTACTACGATCTTTTGGCCGCGATGGCGCAGGTGTCCACCGCCTCGATGTGGATGCGCCTGCCCCAGCTAGTGGCCGCCATTCTCACCTGGTTGTTTGTGTCCAAGTCCATGCTGCCGCGGCTCGGCGAGGCAGTTGCTTCTCGACGCATCGCTCGCTGGTCCGCAGCCCTGCTGTTCCTCGCATTCTGGACGGCCTACAACAACGGCCTGCGGCCCGAGCCCATTATCGCCCTCGGCGTGGTAGTCACCTGGGTGTGCTTCGAGCGCGCCATCGCCACCGCCCGGCTTTTCCCCGCTGCGCTCGGGGTGCTGGCCGCAGCGTTTTCGCTCTCGGCTGGGCCCACCGGCCTGATGGCCGTGGCGGCACTGCTCGTTAGCCTCGCCGCCCTGGTGAAGATCCTGGTGGCTCGATTGAAGATCATGGGCTCCGGCCCCACCGTGTTCAACGTGATGGCCATTATCGCCCCCTTCCTGGCCGCCGGCACCGCCGTGTGCGTGGCCGTCTTTGGCGATCAGTCCTTGGCCTCGGCGCTGGAATCCACCCGCGTGCGCGGCATCGTGGGCCCCTCCCTGGCGTGGTATCAGGAATACAGCCGCTACGCCGCCCTGCTGCTCGGCAGCGTGGACGGCTCGGTGGCCCGCCGCTTCCCGGTGATCATGGCCTTCTTCGCCCTGGCGGTGGTGCTCTACAGCAAGCTGCGTTCCACCACCGTGCCGGGCACCAACTCTGCCTCCATCACCCGTTTGCTGTTGGTGTTCGCAGGCGCGATGTTCTTCATGACATTCACCCCGACCAAGTGGACCCACCACTTCGGTGTGTGGGCTGGGCTCAGCGCCGCGGTGGCCGCCGTGGCGGCCGTCTCCTTGGCCAACTACGCCCGCCAGTCCCGTTCCACCCGCCTCTTCTTGGTGGCCGCGGTGATGGCGGTGGGCGCGGTGAGCCTAGCCGGCATCAACGGCTGGTGGTATGTCTCCAGCTTCGGGGTGCCGTGGTGGGATAAGACCCCGCAGATCTTCGGCATCGAGTTCGCTACCGTGGCCCTCGTGTTCACCCTGGTGGTGTTCGGCATTGCGGTGCTGGCTTCCTTCCTCGAAACGCTGCGCAGGCCCCAAAACGTCTCCGCCGCCGAGGAGGAAGAAAACGCCAAGCAGGCCCGCATGGCCGATGCCTTGGCAGAGAATGCCACCAAGGACGAGGCCATCGCCGCCGCCCGGCGCGAGGAAGAGCGGGAAAAGCGCGCCCAGAGCGCGGCCTCGCATTCGCGTACCGGCCAGCTTCTGGCCGCCCCCATTGCTATTGCCTGCGTGGCCATTTTGGTCATCAGCTACGGCTCCTTTGCCAAGAGCTTCCTGAAGCAGTGGCCGCAGTACTCCATCGGTACCGGCAACGTCCGCGAGCTCGGCGGCACCACCGGCCAGCTGGCGAATGACGCGATGATCGAGACGAACACTAACGATTCCTTCCTCTCCCCCGCCGATGGCACGAAGCTCAAGGACTCCTTGGATAATGGCGAGAACTCCTATGGCTTCGGCCCCAATAACCTGCCGGTGCGCCTGGATGTTTCCGGCTACCGCGCCTGGCCGGAAAGCGCCGAGGAGGCACTCGACGGCCCCCAAACCAACATTGAGATTCAGGAGTCTGTGGTGGGCCAGCCGGTGGGAACGGAGGGCGGTTTCACCAAGAAGACCGGCGCTAATGGTTCCCACGCCAAGCTGCCCTTCGGGCTGGATGCGGCGAAGGTGCCGGTGATCGGCTCCTACCGCCAGAATGATCAGGTTCCGGCAGCGGTGACGAGTGACTGGTACTCGCTGCCCGCTGAGCGCAGCGAGGATGCCCCGATCGTGGTGATCACCGCGGCCGGCTCCACCGAGCGCAAGGATGTCAACGGCGATTCCATCGAGGGTGAAACCCTGGTGGTGGAATACGGCCACCGCGATGCCGACGGTTCGGTGAAGATGCTCGGCGAGTACGAGCCGATCGATGCCTTCCGCGACGATATTTGGCGCAACCTGCGCGTGCCGCTGGATGATCTTCCCGGCGATGCCAACGTGATCCGCATCAAGGCCGAAGATGATTCCCTCTACCCCGGGCACTGGTTGGCCTTCACCCCGCCGCGCGTGCCGCGACTGGAATCGGTGAATGATCTCATCGGCAGCGACACCCCCGGCCTGCTCGACTGGCCGGTGGCGCTGCAGTTCCCGGATCAGCGCAGCTTTGATCACTATGCCGGCGTGACCGAAATTCCGCGCTACCGCGTCTCCCCGGATAAGCCCGGTAAGGAATCCCTCTCCGGCTTCCAGGACTTCACCGGCGGCGGTGCCCTCGGCACCGCGGAGGCAGTGAACACCTCCTATGAGGCGCCTGGATATCTGAAGAACGATTGGAAGCGCGACTGGGGCAGCCTGCAGTACTACTCCCTGCGCACCAACTCTGAGGGGGATGCACCCAAGGAGGCCAAGATCGATACCGAGACCATCACTCGATCTGGGCTGTGGAAGCCGTCGAAGATGCAGACCTTCCGCAACTAAGTGCCCTCCTCGCACCCACCGCGGCGGTGACAGCGTTCATGCTGTGACCGCCGCGGTTCTTTCATCAGGCCGGTACGGGGAATTCTGAGCGACAGTGGCGCGTTGGATGCTGATAGATCTACTACCTATCTAGTAAAGGATGGCTCTGATGAGCACCCGCATTCTGCATGTTGTCACCAACGTCGATCGCTACGAGTCCAAGCCCGAGCGCGCCACGGGCCTGTGGCTTTCCGAGCTCACCCACGCGTGGGATCGTTTTGAGCAGCAGGGCTATGAGCAACGCATCGTCAGCCCCAAGGGCGGCTATTGCCCGATCGAGCCGCAATCGCTGAAGGCGCCTTTTTATGATGAGTCCGCCAAGGCTTGGTACACCAACCCCGAGCGCATGGCGCTGCTGGGCACGACAGCCTCCCCTGAGGAGATTAACCCTCAGGATTATGACGCCATCTATTTCACCGGCGGGCACGGGGTGATGTTCGATTTCCCCGAGAGCACGGGCCTGCAGGAGCTCACCCGCGCCATCGCCGCCCGTGGTGGTGTGGTGGCTGCGGTGTGCCACGGCTACTGCGGATTGCTCAACACCACCACTGAGGATGGCTCCTTGCTTATCGAGGGCCGAGACATCACCGGCTTTTCCTGGGCGGAAGAAAAGGCCGCCATGGTGCACTCTCTCGTGCCCTATAACGTGGAGGAGGAGGCCCGCCGACGCGGGGCGCACTACTCCAAGAACACCCTGCCGTTTACCTCGAATGTGGTGGTGGACGATCGCCTGGTCACAGGCCAGAATCCCACCTCGGCGAAGGCTACTGCCGACGCGGTGGTGGAACTGCTCTAGGAATACATACGGTTACGTATGCGTTGTGCGGGAGTATGAGTACTTCCACAACCACCACCCGTATCGTCCTGGCCTCGCGCCCGCATGGCGCGCCCACCCAGGAGAACTTCCGAACCGAAACCGCTGATCTGCCGGAGCTGGCCGATGGCCAGCTGCTGCTGCAGACCCTGTATCTATCCCTCGATCCCTATATGCGCGGCCGGATGAGCGACGCAGAGTCTTATGCCGATCCCATCGGCATTGGCGAGACCATGGTGGGCGCCACCGTTGCCCGCGTGGTTGACTCCCGCGATGAGCGCTTCACCGCCGGCGATGTGGTGCTTAGCTACAGCGGCTGGCAGAGCCACTCCGTGGTGCAGGCCGATCACGTGCGCCGGTTGGACACCTCCACGCCACTGCCGCTCTCCACGGCCCTAGGGGTGCTGGGCATGCCCGGGTTCACCGCATGGGCCGGGATGAACAATATCGGCCACCCGAAGCAGGGAGAGACCGTGGTGGTGGCCGCCGCCACCGGCCCGGTGGGCAGCATGGTGGGCCAAATCGCGCAGCTCCACGGCGCCCGTGCTGTCGGGATCGCCGGCGGGCCGGAGAAGGTGGCCTACCTCAAGGAACTGGGCTTTGATGCCGCGATCGATCACCGCGCCGATGACTTCGCCGAGCAGCTGGCCGCCGCCACCCCCGATGGCATCGATGTGTACTTCGAAAACGTCGGCGGCAAGGTGTGGGATGCGGTGCTGCCGCGGCTCAACACCTACGCCCGCGTCCCCGTCTGCGGCCTAGTTTCTGGCTATAACGCCACCGAGCTGCCCGCCGGCCCTGATCGTTCCGGCCAGCTCATGGGCACCGTGCTGAAGAAGTCCCTCACCCTTCGCGGCTTCATCCAAGCCGAATACGCCGATCAGATGGGCGACTTCCTCGCCGAGATGACTCCGCGCGTGGCCGATGGCTCTATCTCCTACCGCGAAGATGTGGTGGAGGGCCTCGACAACGCCGTGGAGGCCTTCATCGGTCTGCTCACCGGCGGCAACTTCGGCAAGCTTGTGGTGAAGGTAGCCGACTAGCTCACTTTTGTGCTTGTCGACGCTACACCGCAGGTCAACGTCGACAAGCGCCCACTGCTTAGGCCTGAGCCATGACCACCTCGCGCAGCACGCCCAAGGGGAGCGTGCCCTCGCGCAGGGCGAGGCGGTGGAACTCTTTGAGCTCGCCGGGGCGGGCGCTGAGGAAATCATCGCGCAGCTGCTCCCACAGGCGCTGGCCCACCTTATAGGAGGGCGCCTGGCCCGGCCAGCCCAGGTAGCGGTCCACCTCGAAGCGGAGGAAGCCATCGGCCATGGCCACATTGTTCTTCATGAACTGCCAGGCATAGTCCGCATCCCAGGCGCCGCCGTCTGGGTTGGTTTTACCTAGGTGCACACCGATGTCGAGTGCCACGCGGGCCGCGCGGAGGCGCTGGCCATCGAGCATGCCCATGCGGTAGCCGGCATCAGGCAAAAAGCCGAGCTCATCCATGAAGCGCTCGGCATAGAGCGCCCAGCCTTCTGCGTGGCCGGAGTTGAAGCCCATCTGGCGGCGCCAGCTGTTGAGGTGCTCGGCCTCGTACACCTGCTGGCCCAGTTGCAGGTGATGGCCGGGAACACCCTCGTGGTAGACGGTGGTGAGCTCCTGCCAGGTATTGAAGGTGTCCTCGCCCTCCGGCACGGACCACCACATGCGGCCTGGACGGGAGAAATCGGCCGAGGGCTCGGTATAGAAGATGCCGCCGGTGCCGGCCTTGTCGATGCAGCATTCGATGCGCTGCACCGGCTCGGGGATATCGAAATAGGTGCCATTCAGCTTCACGATGACATCATCGGCGATCTCCTGCATCCACTGCTGCAGGGCCTCCACGCCGTGCAGCTGATAGGCCGGATCCGCATTGAGCCGTTCGAAGGCCTCGGCGGGGCTGGTGCCCTCGCCATAGAGCTCGGCGGCGCAGGTCTTCTGCTCGGCGATGATTCGCTCGAGCTCCTCTAGGCCCCACTCGTAGGTGTCGTCTAGGTCGATGCGGTGACCCACCCATAGGTGGCTGGCCACCTCGTAGCGCTCCCGGCCCACCCCGTCGGTGCTGGTGGCGTAGGGCGCGATCGTCTCCTCGAGGAAGCTGGCCAGCTCCGCGGCGGCGCGTTTACCAGCCGCCACCTGCTCGGCAGTGGCCTCAGCCTCGGCGCCATAGACATCCAGCAGGGAGTTCTCGGCGGCCATGGCCCGCAGCTGCTCGATACCGCGCTCTACCTGTCGGCGTGCCGGCACCAGTCCCTGTGCGGTGCCCTCGGCCAAGGTTTGGGCATAGCCCCGGTAGGCCTCACCTATGCGCTCGATACGCTGAGCGAGGTTCGCCTTGCCCTCCGCCGTGGAGGTATCCATCTGTGCGAGGGTGTCGCGCACAGTCTGAATCGGCGAGGCGATGTTATTGAGATTCCGATACTCCTCTCCCAGCTCGTGGCGGTCTAGGGCCACGCCCAGCCGATCCAGCATCGCCGCCTTCGTCACGGACTCGCCGCTATCCACCGGCTCGGTGTTGCGCAGCTTCTGCACGGTCTCCCGCGCGAGATCGGCCTCGGCCTCCACTCCGGCCGGGGAGTAATCACCCCAGCGATCCTGGTTCTGCTCCAGCCCTAGGGCAGTGGCGAACTCAGGCGAAAGCGCAATACTTGCTTGTACATACTCATCAGCGATCTGGTTGATAGTCATACGCTACAGATTAGGGGAGAATCCGCAGCGCGGGGCGGGGTCACCGATCGCCGCTCGCCACCACAGCGAGGCGTTGCCCTGGAGTCCGAGTGCCGCGCCACGAAAACCCCAGCAGGCCGCCTCGCCAAAAGATAACCCCCAGCGAGAGGCACTGAGCTGTGGTTCTCGCTGGGGGTTAGGGGGATTGTAGCCGCAGCCTCGAGGGCGTGGCGCTAGTGGTCTACGTCGATCTCGTCGACGGTGCCGTCTTCCAACACCTCTACTTCGATGGCGCCATCGCGGTAGGTCCAGTGATCATCGTCGAAGATGGCGGAGCCGCACTGCTCCTTCACCAGCTGGGTCACCCGAGGCTTATCCACCCCGGCGCGCACCACGTCGTCGTCGAGGAGATCGTCCTCGGCGTTATTGGAGTAGGCGCGAACCTCGCAGGGAGCGGTGCCGCCGGCCGGGGTGCGGGTGGCGGGTGCTGCGCTGTCGGTTTCGGTGACGGTTTCTACCTGAGAGGTCTCTCCATTCACGGAGGTGGTTTCAGTGACGGTGCTCGTCGTGGTCTCGCCGGAGTCACCGCAGGCCGCGAGGGCTGCTGCGGCGACAGCCAGGGCGGCATAGCTCAGAATCTTTTTCATAAATGAAAAATTAATCTATACCGAAACGGGAGTTAAAGGCGGGGGTGCCAATGGTGCGCTGTCGCAGAGTACATAGCCTGAATCGCGCGTGGCCTGCTTCCACAGGCGCACTAAAAGCAGTATGAACAGCCCATAGATATAGCAGCCGGCCAGCACCATGGAGATCACCATCGCCACGGTGTTTCCCCACTGCAGGTTCCACCAGAAGTGGCCGGCGAAGGAAGCCAGCAGCCAGCCGAGGGCGATGAGGATACGACGTGGTGTGGACAGGCGTGCAACCTGCGGCCCACCAAGAAGCGCATAGCCTACGCCCCAGCCGGCGATCGCGGAGAGCACCACGTGCAGCCCCACGCCGAAGAGGGTGCGCATGCCCCACATCTGCAGCGACCCCCATAGATCCGAGGAGGGGTGGTACAGCGCGCCGACGGTGCCGTAGAGCAGGTTTTCATTGATCTCGAAGCCGAGCCCCACGAGCGCGCCGGTGATAAAGCCGTGCCAGGGGCGGTTGAGGAAACGGAAGGCGAAGATGATGAGCACCACGCCCATCACCTTGGAGATCTCCTCTGGGTAGGCGCCGCCCAAGGAGGCTTCCACCACGTTCCAGCCCAGCTTGGAGGTGATGGACATGATCGGCCCGCCCGAGATCATCGTGAGACCGAAGGAGGCGAAAGCACCCCAGCTCACTGCCGCGGCGGCCCACCACAGCACCTGCCCGCGCTTGAGCTGTGGGGCGGTGCGATCAGACGGCCACAGCGGGGTGCGGCTGAGCAGGGTGATGATCACCACGGCATAGAGCAGGGCGCAGGGAATGCCCACACCAAAGCCCTGGGGAGACAGCACCGCAGTGCCTCCCACCAGCAGCAAGCCGATGGGGACACAGATGGTGATCATGGCGATCAGGGTGATCCTAAACATCGAACTCATGCCACATCCTTTGCTCGCGTGCGGGCCTGCACTGTCTCATCGTTGGTGGTCTTCGTGTGCGAGGCCGGCGCGGTGGCCTCCTCCTCGAGCTGGCGCTGCAGCTGATTGGAGTCCACATGCGGGGCGAGGGGATAGTCACCCTCCAGGAAGTCCTCGCCGTAGACCACCTCGCCCTTCTTGGCCAACGCTGCCGGTTCCTCGCCGCTGAGGGAGGCAAACACCGCGGCCGCCACCTCGGGGGCGTTCTCGCCGGATACTAGCGCCACCATGGTGCTGCCCTCGTGGTCACCGGCGCCCACGCCCGAGATCGCCACGTAGCCGCTGTCGCTGGCCAGCACGAAAGCGCGGCTAATCTCTTCGCTGTCCACATCGAGCGCCAGCACGCCCTCATCGGTGGGTAGACCCGTGACGCGTATGGCGCGCACCATGCGCTGCAGGGCCAGCACCGGATCATCCGTGCTCTCAATGACGGTGGAGGCAATCCGCGCCCCGGGGCAGTCGAAGGCAGAGACCAACGGGTCAGAGCTATCGACCGGGCACTGCGGCTGCATCTGCTGCTCCGCGGGGTCGAGATAAACGGGTATCTCCCAGCTGTCATCCATACCGGTGAGCGCCACCGGTTTTGCGCCCACACTGAGGCGCTCGGGAATCGCGGCATCGATGGCCAGCGGTAATGCCAGCACCGCACTGACCGCAATCATCAACGCCCACCAGCTTTTTGCGCCGGCGGACGGCTTCAAGGAATAGTGCATAGCCACCAGTGTAGGTGGGCAGTAGGACACGCTCTCGCTACGCTGGTGCCCATGAAACTTCACGATTTGTTTGACCTTGTCAACGGGGAATGGATCGATTCCACCACTATCCCCGCCGACCGCGGCATCTACGGTGCCTTCCACGAACTTCGCGATCGCGCCGAGGATGATGTCCGGGCCCTCATCGCAGGTGGCGACTCCCGCGCCAGCGCCCTCTACTCCTCCTTCATGGACACCGAAGGCATCAACCAGGCCGGGGTCGCCCCCATCGCTCCGCTTATCGACGCCATCTCGCAGGCCATCCAGCCCGCCACCGCCGGCGCTGAGGCCGGGGTGGATAAGACCCGCTTCGCCCAGGCGGCCGGCCAGCTCTACCGCGAGGGTGTGCCCTCGTTGATTGGCTGCTATATGGCTAAGGATGCCGGCAGCGAAAACGTAGTGGCATGGGCCGATCAGTCCGGTCTGGGCCTGCCGAATGAGGCCTACTACCGCGAGGATGCCCACGCCGCTGTACGAGACGCCTATGAGCAGCACGTAGCCACCATGCTCGAGCTCGCCGGAATTGTGGATGCCGATGCCGCGGCCGCCGCGGCCGAGCGCATTGTGGCCCTCGAAACTCGGATCGCCTCGGGGCACCGCGATGTGGTGGCCTCCCGCGACGCGCAAAAGAGCTACAACCCTGTGGCCGTCTCCGAGCTACCCGAGTTCAGCCGCGAGTTCCTGCTGGCCAGCGGACTCAGCCCCGAGTCCACCGTGGTGATGCGCAATAAGGACTATCCCGAGTTCATCGATTCCCTGCTCGACGAGGTCGCGGTGGAGGATCTGCGCCTCTGGGCCAGCCGCCACGTGGTGTCTAGCTTTGCCTCCATGCTGCCCACCGAGCTGGAGGTAGAAAACTTCCGCTTCTACAACGGTGTGCTCCAAGGCTCGACTGAACAGTTGCCGCGCTGGCGACGCGCGGTGTCCTTTGCCGACTCGGCCGTCTCCGAGGAGATCGGGCAGCTCTTCGTGCAGGAACACTTCCCGCCGGAGTACAAGGCCGAGATGGAACGCCTCGTGGACTATCTGCTGGGCGCCTACCGAGAGCGCATCAGCCAGCTGGAGTGGATGACTCCCGCCACCCGCGAGCGCGCCCTGGAGAAGCTCGGCACCTTCAAGGCCAAGATTGGCTACCCCGACTCGTGGCGCACCTATGATTTTGAGGTTTCTTCCGCCGGTGCCGACGTGGTGGCCAATGCCCGCGCTGCCACCGCCTTCGAGCACGACTACCAGGTGGCCAAGGTGGGCAAGCCCGCCGATCGCGAGGAGTGGTTCTGCCCGCCGCAGATGGTCAACGCCTTCTACTACCCGGTGCAGAATGACATCACCTTCCCCGCCGCGATCCTGCGCCCACCCTTCTACTCCCCCGAGGCGGACGCCGCCACCAACTTCGGCGCCATCGGCGCGGTGATTGGCCACGAGATCGGCCATGGTTTTGATGATCAGGGCTCCCGTTATGACGGCCAGGGCAGCCTGAACGATTGGTGGAGCGCCGAGGACCGCGCCGCCTTCGAAAAACTGACCGCCAAGTTGGTTCAGCAATTCGATGGCCAAGTTCCCTCCGTGCTCGCCGAGTCGGAAGAGGAAAGCGCCGGGGTCAATGGCGAGTTCACCCTCGGGGAAAACATTGGTGATCTCGGCGGACTGGGCATCGCCGTGGTGGCCTACCGCCGCTGGCTCGATGATCAAGGAAAGACCTTCGATACCGACGAGAAGCTGCGCGTGAACACCGAGGGCGCCCGCCCCGAGCTCGATGTGGAACTCACCGGCCTGCAGCGCCTCTTCGTCTCCTGGGCGCGGGTGTGGCGCACCAAGATCCGCCCCGAGCTGCAGAAGACCTACCTGGCTGTGGATCCGCACTCCCCCGCCGAGTTCCGCTGCAATCTCATCGCCGGCAATGTCTCCGAGCTCTACGAGGCTTTCGATGTAGACACCTCCTCCCCGCTCTACATCCAGCCCGAGGATCGCGTGAGCATCTGGTAAAACGGGCCCACCTCAGCGGCTCCTCCCCTATCGCTAGACTCTGTAGCAATGACGCACCACGAAGCGATAAGGGGAGCTGCTTATGTCCGACAGCACCAGCACAGCCGATGCTGTGGAGATGATGCCCGCCGAGGAACAGATCGAGCAGCTGCTCTGGTATTTCTCTGAGCACTATCCCGCCCCTGATCTCACCCCGCCGTGGCAGGGCGGGCGCACCGAGGCGGCCGACGCCGAGCGCTGGGTCTCCCACATCGTGGATCGCACCACCCACGCCGCGATCCTGCAGCTCGGCACGGCCGTGGATCACCGCATGCCGCAGGTGGCGTGGACCGATCAGGTGGATGTGCGCACCCTAGCCGACCATACGCTCATCACCCCGCCCGCCCCAACTACAACCGTGATTATCGCCGTCCACGGCGGCAGTGGCTTCTTTGGCGGTGGCGCCATGCGAGATGTCTACTGGCAGCCGCTCGTTGCCGCTCTCGCCCAGCTCAGCGGGGCGCAGGCGGTGGATGTGGACTATCCGCTCTATCCGGCCAGCCCCACAGCCGCCCGCACCGCCGTGGCCGAAGCGCTGAGCGCCGCCCGCCAGCTCGATGGGGTGACGCGGGTTATTGGTTTCGGCGATGGCTATGGTTGCGCCCTTCTGAGCGCCATCGCCGCTGATCTCGACGGGCTGATTCTGCGTAATCCGCAGCTCAGCGGCGGCCCAGAGCCCATCGAGCGCGCGGCAGCCGACACGTGGCCGCCCACCCTGATCCAACAGTTCAGCCACTCCAGCTTCAGTGATGCCGCCCAGGTGGCGGAGCAGATCACTGCGAGCACGCGTTGCTACTACGCAGCAGACTTTGTGGCCACCCCGCACCAAGCCCGGGCACTCATTGAGGATGCCGCGGAGTTGTGCCGTTAACTGGCCAGCACCATTCGCAACGGCTGGAGCTTATGGGATGTGGTTGGGGGTGGCGTCGATAAGCGAGCTAGTTCTGCATGTCCTTGCGTAACTGCTCCACATCCACATCGTGCAAGGGAGCTGCCTCGTCTAAGAATTCTTCTTCGCGGGGCTCATCCACCTCCACGAGGGTGACCACCGCACCGGTGGAATCCGCCACCAAGGCGAGTGCGCCGAAATCGGAGTTCATGGGCGGGCGGATAATCTCGCCTCCGAGATCCTCCACCAGCTGGACAGCCAGGCGCAGATCCTCCACCCCCAGGAAGGACTGCCAGAAGCTCGGCACCTGGGGCGGGAACTGGCCGGCCGCATCATAGAAGCCGGCAAAGGCCGCGCCCTCGGCCAGCGCCATGGTGTAGCTCTGGCCGGCGTCGCTTTCAACGGTGTGCAGATCCCAGCCGAATAGCTCCGCGTAGAAGTGAAGCGTCTCCTCGTGGTTGGTGACAGTCGTCAGCTCATGCCACACACTGGTGCCCGGCTCCCCCGCAGCCACAAAGCGCTCCTCGCCCTGCGGCTGGATCACCCCGCACAACGCGCCAGAGCTGTCGGCAATCACCGCCATGCGGCCCTGGCTGGTGGGCAGCGGCTCGGTGAGGCAGCGGCCCCCGAGCTCAGGCACGCGCGCAACCACCTGGTCAATATCCTCGGCGAGGAAATAGGTAACCCAACTATCGGGCTGCTGCGAGTCCTCCGGCTTCGCCACGAGCCCCGCCACCGGCATGCCATTCTTAGTGGCGAGCAGATAGCCGGAGGCCAACTCGGTGTACTCCCAGCCGCACACCTTGGAGTAGAAATAGCGCGCCTTACGCAGCTCCGAGGTGGATAGATCAATCCAGTAGGGCATGCCGTCTTGGCCCATGAATGCTGGCATGGCTTAGAGGTTCCTCCACTTCTCGGGGTCGAAATCATCATTCGCGGTGGCTTCGTCGAAGAAGTCATCATCCTCATCCGAGGTGGATACCCGCGCCTGCAGCCCGCCGACGCGCACCACATCCCCGTGGCGCAGTGTCTTGCCGCGGCGAGTTTCCTGCTCGTCGTTGACATACACCTCGCCCTCAGCGATGGCGGACTTGGCCGCACCACCGGTGTCGAGGAGGTTGGCGAGCTTTACAAACTGCCCGAGCTTAATAGTGTCGGTGCTAATCGCTACATCAATTGGTTCTGAGATGTTCATCGTGTGTCAGTGTAGTCAGCGAGCAGCACCACCGTGGCACACCGCCCACACGCGTAGCTACCACCGCCCGCGGCAGCGGGGCCTAGGACAGGGCCCGCACAGGGCCGAGAAGCTCCTTCGCCCCCGAGAGGCACATGTATAAGCCGAACCCAGCAAAGAAGGTGCCACTGAGCGTATCGATGGCCGCCGAGTAGCGGCGCAGCGTGGCGCTGACTGTACTCACCGCCACGGCCACCCCCACAAACCAGAGCAGCTGGATCACTTCGAGACACACAACGATGAGCAGCTTTTCCATCACGCCGCTCTCCGCGGAGATAAATTGGGCAAACACCGCGCCGAAGAACAAAATGGCCTTCGGATTCGACAAGTTGGTGGCCACCCCGAGCCGCAGCTGAGCCGCCGTGCTCGCAGGGATGGATCCACTGATGGCCGTCTTTTCCACCTCGGCGCTATCCGCTGCGGTGCGGCGTGTCGACGCCCTGTAGGCGGCCACCACCCCAGAAAGGGCCGTGATGCCGAGATAAAGCAGGTAGCCGCCGCCGATCAGCTTCAGCAGATTCAGCACCCCAGGGTGGGTGGTCACTAGCGCCGAGAGCCCGGCCAGGGAGGCGAGGATCCACACCGTGTTACCAAGGCAGATACCTAAGGCCACCAGCACCCCGGCGCGCCGCTGCCTGGAGGCTGTGCGCAGAATCTGGAACACATCCGGGCCTGGGGATATAAGCGCAACGATCCAGACTGCGCACAGGCTTATAAGGGAGCTGAACATGGGGGTTTTCCTCCCTCAACGTGGTGGCAGCCTGGGACTGAACAGAAAGCAATTCTAGATCTGGTCGCGCGGGCGCAGCGTGATGTGATCGACATTCATGTGTGCCGGCAGAGCAGCGATCCAGCGCACCGTTTCGGCGATGTCTTCGGCCGTCAGGTTGAGCTTGTCGGCATACACCTCCTCCGCTTGGTTCTGATCGCCGCGGAAGCGGTTGAGAGAGAAGTCTGTTTTCACTCGCCCCGGGCAGACCTCCACCACGCGAATGGGTTCTTCCCGGGTTTCAATGCGCAGCGCCCGCGTCAGGGCGGCCACCCCGAACTTCGCGGCGTTATAGCCGCCGCCACCGGCGTACACGTTGTGCCCTGCCACTGAGCTCATATTGATAATCTGCCCGGCCTCCTCTGGAGCGGAGCGCAGCAGCGGCAGGAGTGCTTGGGTGAGACGGAGTGTGCCGAGCACGTTCACGTCATACATCCACTGCCATTCATCAATATCGCCCTCTTCCACCGAGTCAAGGCCCTTGGCGCCACCGGCGTTATTAACCAGCAGGTCGCAGCGGGAGATCTGGGAGCAGAAAGCATCCACCGACTCTTGGTCGGTGACATCGAGAGGCATAGCGATGCCGCCGATCTCTTCTGCCAACTCGGCAAGCTGTTCGCGGCGGCGGGCCCCCACGATCACCGTCCAACCATCGGCGGCTAGTGCTCGGGCGCAGGCGGCGCCGATACCGGCGGAGGCCCCGGTGACTACCGCGGTGCGGCCCGTCGTGTTCAGGTTCGGATACTTCTCATTCAGTGTGTTCTCGGCCATAGTGGCCATTATGGCAAAACCCTCCGACACTGGGGGCGGCCTGAACTATTCCCCGCACCCTTGGGTGGTATTAGTCCGGGGGCAGCTCGCCGGACATGATCACCTTCTGGGCTTCTTCATCCCAGTGGAACTCAGCGTGCGACTCGCCAGTCCTATTTGCGGTGCCTTCACCCGGGCGAGGCCAGTGATAGATCACCGACAGGGTGGCATCGTCTACCCGGTCCACCGTGGGCGAGAAGCCATAAGGCTCATAGGTGGCGGTGCCGAGATACTCTCCGTAGTGATAGAGCAGAATGTGAAAGGGCGAGGAGCCAGTGGCGCCTTCGATGGTGATCACGATGGCCGATAGTGCCGCGCAATCGTCAAACATTCCCGTTTGGGGATAATCACTGCTCCACGGCACACCTCCCTCCCAGGGCCGTACTTGAGAAATACTTTCCTGTAGGGCCTGCTCGGCGCTGTGTCCCGAACACCGCGGGGTATCGCCATCAACGTCCGTGGTGCTCTCGCTGGAGCTGGAGTCCGCCTTTACGGTGCTGGTCGAGGTCACCGTGCTGGGAGTGTGCTGCGAGGTGGCACTGCTGTCTGCATGATCGGACGCATGATCGGAAGAGGAATCCTCGCCGTCGGGGCCTCCTAGGAGGGAACACCCAGCGAGCGTGGCGCTCGCAAGAAGTGCGAGGATCGTGGTGCTTCGGCTCGTTCGATTATTCATCATGGATGCCGGCCTTTCGCTGGAGAACGTGTCTGCCCAGACCGCCGTATCACGTGGCCCGGTGGATTGTGTTCTGGCCCAATACTATTGAATTATCCGGCCGCTGCGCGTTAATCCATGTAACTCTCGCTATGCCGTACCGCCTTCGCGCTGCGGCAGCCACCGCTTGATAGCCTCCTCGGCGGCGGTGCGGGCCGCGGTGGAGACAAACATGTGATCAGCACAGTGCGGCACCACAATAAGCTCGCTGTGCGGCAACAGTTCCTGCAGGCGTTGGCCATGCTCGAAGCCCACCACGGAATCCTCCTCGGGGTGCACAATGAGCACTGGTAGCTGGCAGTCAGAGAACTCAGTCTCTGCAGTGGCCGCGACATCCTCGAGGAATGCAGCATCCACCAAGCTGGGATCCAGATCAGGCACATCAGCGGCTGCGGCCTCCACGTGATGCGCGGTAGCAGGAGCGGAAAGCACCACAGCCCCGCTTAAGTGTGCCGCCAATCCGGTAGTGCGGCTTCGTGCCGCAGCACTCAGCACGGCCAGTCCGCCGAGCGAGTGCCCGAGCAGAATCACCCGCGAAAACCGCGCCGTTGCTGCCGCCCCGGCATCAGCTGCCGCCTCGCCGTCGTGCCCACCAACCGGCACGTGGCCGAGCATGGCCTGGGTGACTGCCTCGAGCTCGCCGATATAGGTGGAGTAGAGATGACGGGAGAAGTCCATGCGCAGCGAGCTGTAGCCCTGGTCGGCGAGGAAGCGGGCGAGCTTGACCAAGATCTTGGTTTCTTTGGAGCAGCCAAAACAGTGCGCCATCACCACAAGGGTTTCGCGTGGCTGCGCAGGCATGGTGAGTACCCCGGTGACGCCGGCGATGGTGAGCTGTTTCTTGTTCAGCATCGTGATTCTCCCTCCACTCGTGTTTCCACCAGCCCGACAGCCTGCATCAGTGCGTAGCAGGTGGTGGGCCCTACAAAACGATACCCAAGGCTTTTGAGCTCGCGGGCTAGATGCTCAGCTTCAGCGCTGGTGGTGGGAATCTCGTCCACGTGGGCAAAACGACTGCCCAATGGCTGCTGGTAGCGGGCGATGAGATCGGGCAAGGAGGCGGTCTCACGCGTGCGCAGCAGCACCTGAGCATTGGAGATAGCCGCGGTGATCTTGGCGCGGTTTCTAATAATCTCGGGATTCTGCAGCAGCCTGTCTATCTCCGCCTCGCCCCACCGCGCCACCTCATCGGGATCAAAGTATGCGAAGGCCTCGCGTAGCGCTGGGCGTTTGTGCAAGATAGTGCGCCAGGATAAACCAGCTTGGAAGCCCTCCAGCACGAGCCGCTCGTAGAGGCCGCGCTCATCCCGCACGGGATGGGCCCATTCGGTGTCGTAGTAGTCACGCAGTTCAGGTGTCTGATTACCCCAAGGGATGCGCCAACGGCCATCCTCGCCTTGGGTCAGACCGCGCTGCTCAGGGGTGAGGGCACGCGGCGATGAAGTATCAGAAGCCTCTGGGCTAGACGCTCCCGGGTGGGCAGTATCGTTCGGGCAAGCAGTGGTGGTGTTCATGCCCTGCACTCTAGAAAGAGCACCGGACACCACCCACCGCCACCTCCGCCCCATGGCCCTCTAACTGGCCCACACGCTGGATGAATACCCCGTCACCGCTTACCCCCGTGCGCGCCTACAATGGGTGGGCATGAGTTTTGATGTCGGTACCTATTCCACCTTCGAGTAGATGGCTAAGGGCGAATGGCACCTACCCATCGATAATGAGACCCTCAACGCGGTACATCGCCGCTCGCAGACCCTGATGCGGGATTTCAACGAGGAGCGAAACACTGAGCGGGCCCATGCGATCGCGGAGGAATGGCTGGGCGCTTTCGGCGGTTCCGCCACGATCGTGGCACCGGCCTATATCGAGTACGGGCGTAATACCTTCATTGGCCCCGAGGTATTTATTAACGCCAAGGTCACTATTTTGGACTCTGCCCCCGTGAACATTGAAAAGGGCGCGATGATCGGCCCAGATGTTCGCCTCATCACCATCAACCATCCGGTCTATGACGTAGAGATGCGCCGCCACGGCTGGGAAAAGGCCAACCCCATCACTATCGAAGAGGATGTGTGGATCGGAGCAGGCGTCACGGTCCTTCCGGGGGTGCGGATCGGGGCCCGGTCGGTGATCGGCGCAGGTGCGGTGGTCACCGCCGATGTTCCCGCTGATTCCCTTGCGCTGGGGGTTCCGGCTCGTGTCGTCGATAAGCTCGCAGACAGAGAAGACCGGTGGGAGCGCTCCCAACTTCCGCCGGAGGTACCAGTACGCGCCATGGACTATCGACGCACCATCACCAAGCGCTAGCCTCTCCACCATGAGCCTTCCCTGTGATCTTGCCGCGATAGGCGCTGGCCTGCCGGTCGCCCGCGATATCGCGCTGTTCCAGCAGCGTCTCGCCGAACGCGGCGCCACCGTGGTGCATGCCCCGCCTGGTACAGGTAAAACCACCCTCATTCCGCCGGCTGTGGCCAATGCGCTCTACGAGCGCTCAATCCCTGGGAAGGTGCTGGTTACCGCGCCGCGGCGAGTGGCGGTGATTGCCGCCGCACAGCGCCTTCGTCAGCTGCATCGCAGCCCGCATAGCGACATCGGCTTCGCTGTGCGCGGCCAAAGCGAGCCGGGCAGCCTCATCGAGTTCGTCACCCCAGGCGTGCTGGTGCGCATGCTACTCAGCGACCCCGAACTCGCCGGCATATCCGCCGTGATCCTCGACGAGGTCCACGAACGCAACCTCGATACCGATCTCGCCCTCGGCATGCTCACCGAGCTGCGTCTGCTGCGCGAGGATCTCCAGCTTGTCGCCATGTCCGCCACCGTGGATGCCCGCGCCTTCGCCACGCTTATCGACGCCACCCTCCATCACGTCGACGCCGCCCTCCACGAGGTAGACATCCGCTACCAACCCGGCCCGGCGCGCCTCGACGAACGGGGTGTGACCCGCGAGTTTCTGTCCTGGACGGCGCAGGTGGCCGATGATGCTTTGGCCGAGTCTGCCGGCTCGGTCCTGGTTTTCCTACCGGGACGTCGGGAAATAGAGCGCGTGGCCGAGCAGCTGCACGGCCCGCATGCACAGCTGCATGGCGGACTGAGCGCGAAAGACCAGGCGGCGATCGTGCGCGGTGGCAAAGAGCCGCGAATTGTGCTGGCCACCTCGATTGCGGAGTCCTCTCTCACCGTGCCCGGGGTACACACCGTGGTGGATGCGGGCTTAGCGCGGGTGCCGCGCCGCGATAATCTCCGCGCCATGACGGGTCTAATCACCATCACCGCCGCGCGTTCGGCCATGGATCAGCGCGCCGGCCGTGCCGGCCGTCTCGGGCCAGGTACCGCGATTCGGCTGTGCGAACAGCGTAGTTATGCTGCCGCGCCCGCCTATCCCGCCCCAGAGATCGCTACCTCGGATCTCACCCAGGCGGCACTCACCTTGGCCAGCTGGGGCAGCCCCCGGGGCGAGGGCTTCCCGCTTCTCGACACTCCCCCGCCGGCCGCACTCTCCGCCGCCGAGGAAGTGCTGCGCGGCATCAATGCTGTGGATGCACGCGGAGCCATCACCGAGCACGGCCGGATGATCTCCACCATTCCCGCCGATCCCCGCTGCGCCCATGCGCTACTGAGTGCGGGCACAGCTGCCGCACCGGTGCTTGCCGAACTCACGGTGGGCAGCTCCACGGATCTCAGCACCCCCAGCAACTCGCCGCAGGTGACGCGAGAGACCAGTCGTTTCACCCGAATCGCCACCGCTGCCTCCGCCAAGCAGACCGGGGATGCGCAGCAGTTATCTGCCGGCGGGGTGATTGCACTGGCCTTGCCGGATATGGTGGCCCGCCTAGTCGATGCCGAGCAGCACATCTATCTCACCACCGCCGGCACCAGGGCGCGGCTGATGGATGCGCAGCTGCGCGGCGCTCGGTGGCTGGCGGTAGCGGAGATGAGCCGCGGCACCAACCAGCAGGCTCTGCCTATTATTCGTCGCGCCGCGATAGTCGATGAACAGGAGATACATCAGCTCTATCCGCCTACCAGCACCACCACGGTGCAGGTGCGCCACGGCAAGCTCAGTGCCCGCAAGATCCGACGCATCGGCGCAATCGAGCTGGCGTCTACCCCGACCACTGTGCCCGTAGACGAGGTAGAAGAAGCGCTCGCCCGTGCTCTCGAGGGGGATGGGCTGCGCGATTTCCACTGGAGTGCCGCCGCTTTGCAGCTTCGCCAGCGCATGGCCTTCTACCACGCCCACGACACGACGTGGCCAGATGTCAGCGACGCCGGACTGATTGCCGCCGCCCCTGTCTGGTTGAGCATGCACTACCCGCGACTCGCCGAGGGCATGCCATTGGCAGAGATCGACATGCACCAGGCGCTGTCCGCCCTGCTGCCCTGGCCGGCGGCCCAGGACTTTGATAAGGATGTGCCCGCCAGTATCGCCGTGCCCTCGGGGCGATCAATCCCCGTGGACTACAGCGAGGAACAACCCAGCGTGCAAGTAAAACTCCAGGAGTGCTTCGGCCTCGAAGACAGCCCCGAGATACTCGGCACGCGCATCCGTTTCGAGCTGCTCTCTCCTGCCGGCCGGCCCGTGGCGATCACCGATAACCTCACCCGCTTTTGGGACGGCGCCTATGCAGACGTGCGCGCCGACATGCGAGGGCGCTACCCCAAGCATCCTTGGCCGGAGGATCCCCGCACCGCACCAGCCACCCGAAAAACCACAGCCCAGCTACGCCGTTAGTCTCCTAGAGCGTCCACCACTCATGTGATCACGCAGGTAGGAACGCATGAAGGGCAGTTCGAAATCCACCAACCCGTGCCCCACGGCCGTGATCATCTCAGCCTCAATGAGCCGACGACGATAGGTGCCCACATACTGCGCATCTACGCCCATACGAGTGGCTATGTCCCTTGTTTTTGATGGGCCGTCATCTGCGGCCATCGCTGCAAGGAATGTGCGATCGACGTTTGAGAGGTCGCGCAGCGATGCCTCGTGTACCAGCTGACCCAGCTTGCGCTTCGCCTTTGCTGCCCCCAATTCCACAGAGGCCACGCTGATCATTTCCCCCTCGCGGTGTCGGAAACTCTCTTGTCCAACCAGCTGAATCATGAAGGGATACCCTGCGCACGCCTGCACCGCACTTTCCAATGCTTCCGGCGTGAAACGACAACCACTATTTTCAACTGGCTCTTTGAGCGCTCGGCGAACATCATCATCGGCAATAAGACCAAGATCTACGCGGTTTGCACGGCGCAGAAATGTCACAGGGTTGTCTCCACCAGCGTCTGCTAAGAGAGGATTTACGGATTGCGGTATCCCCGCCATAGCAACAGCAATCTGCCGGTCTTCGCGCACGAGATGTTGTATTACGGCGCCGAAGTCTGTGATTTCTTCTGTGCGATTGTAGTGCAGCTCGTCCACTGTGATCAGTAGTCCGACCGGCTTTTGGTCCAAGGCTCTATCAATATTTTCCTGAATATCGAGATACTGAGTCAGCACCTCTCGAAGAGTCGGCTGTGGACAGTAGTCAGTCGGAGTCGACAGCTGCACGCCTCCCAAGGCGGCTATATTCAGGCCTGTAAGTTTTCTCCTACCTTGGTCGTGCCGATCCTCTGTTAAACGAAACAAGGTATCAGTGAGCCTCTGCGTGAACCCGCGCGTCGCGGTCTCAGAGATAACGTGCCACGACTGCTCCCTCGCTTCATCCTCGTAGGCGTTAAGCAGAACCGTCTTGCCCACACCTCGTAACCCAGTCACTACAGTGACCCGTTCATGCGCCCCAGGACCTTCTTCGAGTGCGTAACGAAATTCTGCCAGCTCCGAAGCCCGCCCCGCCAGGTATGGCGGTGTCGATCCGAGCGTGGCTCGGAACGGGTTAGCTGAGCGGTTCATGACGCCTCCCTTTACTATCTTTTACTATTTTTATTATTTTTACTATCTCGCGCCTACGGCTAAGCATAACCTCGGCGCCTCCTCGAGGACCGCCAACCCCTCGCCGCTCCAACGCGCAACCGCCTCGTCACACTCAGACACTCTGGACCGACTACTTCGGATCCGTTTTCGTCATTGCAACGCTGCTCGTGACACAGTCTCAACAGAAGACATCGCTAGTAAAAAGTGAGTCTGAAGCCAAGGCTTTCGAATGCTAGGCAGGGCTTCAGATGCGCTTTACTATCTTTTACTATTTTTACTATTTCGCCCCACTCACCAGCGTCTCGCACCCGAGATGTGCGACACCCAAAGCCGATAGGATCGGGGGACATGACGAGCCCTTGTCCGAGTGACCACACCTACACGCACGGATATGACGCCTCCGTGATCGATGGACACAGCAAACGTACGGCCCAGAACTCCGCGGGAACGCTGCTTGGCATGCTGCGCCCAGGCATGGATGTGTTGGACATTGGATCCGGCGCCGGCACCATCACCGCTGATCTTGCCCAGGCGGTGGCCCCCGGGCGGGTAGTGGCGGTTGAACGAGACCACACTGCTGCTGAGTTAACACGCCGCACCCTCGAACAGCGTGGAATCAACACAGTCGAGGTGGTGGTAGAAGACGCCCACCAGCTTTCCTTTCCGGATCACTCTTTCGATGTTGTTCATGCCCACCAGGTGCTGCAACACGTGGCCGACCCCGTGCTCGTACTACGGCACATGTGGCGAGTCACCCGCCCCCAGGGCATTGTTGCCGCGCGCGATGCTGATTACACCGCCTTTAGCTGGTATCCCCACGATCCACGCCTCGAGCGCTGGCGCGAGCTGTACCTTTTAGCTGCCCGCCACAATGGCGGTCATCCCGACGCGGGTGTGCGGCTCAAGTATTGGGCGGAGCAGGCAGGAATTCATCCCGCTCGCGTAGGCGCAGCGATCTGGCCATTCAGCACGCCCGACGATCTCACCTGGTGGTGCCAGTCATGGGCGCAGCGCATCAGCAACACCCAACTCGCCACCCAGATTCTCCGCCAAGGCTGGGCGAGCGAGGAGGAATTACACGATATTGCCGCTGCGTTCCGGAGCTGGGGCAGCCAACCCGGCGCCTATTTCATGGTGCCGCACGGCGAGCTCATTGCCCGCAAGCCACACCCGCCTGCCGCCAGTTAAAACGGCTCCCCAAAGATCTGGGTGTAGCTGAGATAGCAGGACATCACTACCACCAGCGTCAACAAGGCAATCCGGATGAGTTTTGTGCCCCCTGCGATCACGGTGCGCGCCCCCAGCTGCGCCCCGGCCACGTTCATCACCGCCAGCGCGATGCCCATGGTCCACCACACATGCCCGCCGAGAATGAATACCACCAGCGCGCCGAAGTTGGTGGCACAGTTCACCACCTTGGCCAGCACCGCCGACTGCAGGAAATTCCGTCCCAGCACGGCGGTAAACACCATGATCAGAAACGTTCCGGTGCCGGGCCCGAACACGCCGTCGTAGAGCGCGATCGCGCCGACCGCGATGAGCACCACCGCTTCTCGACGCCTACTGCTGCGCTCCCGCGCCTGCTCGCCGAAGTCCGGCCGGCACACCACGAACACGCCCACTACCACCAGCATCACAATGACGATCGGGCGCAGCACCTCTTTAGACAACGAGCTAGCAATCAGCGCCCCCGCTCCCGAACTGGCGGCCGCGATCGGAATATAGGTCACCAGCCGGCGCCGCTCCACCTGTACCTTCCGCGACAAAGACACGGCAGCTGAACCGGTGCCGAGACAGGCCGCGAACTTATTAGTCGCCAGCGCCACCACGGGGGAGGCGTGGGGCAACACCGCCATGATCACGGGGATGAGTACTAGCCCGCCACCACCAATTACTGCGTCGATCCAGCCGGCGGCGAAAGCACCACCCAGCAGGACGAGCCATCCTCCTAGTCCGAGTGAAAACATGGGCGGCTCCTACTTCACTAATCGGGCAATGGCGCGCGAAACCTCCGCGATTTTATCCTCGGCTTCCTGGCCGCCGTGGGCTGCTGCCGTGACCACACAGTGCGAGAGGTGATCGTCGAGAAGCTTAAGCGCCACATTATCGAGCGCGGCGCGAGCTGCCTGAATCTGGGTGAGCACATCGATGCAGTATTCATCCTCATCCACCATGCGGTGAATGCCACGGACTTGCCCTTCGATGCGCTTGAGGCGCGCGAGATAGCGCTGCTTGTCGCTGTCATATCCGTGACTCATAGGATTGATTCTAAAACCGAGACGAACAAAGAGAGGTGAGCTCTGTGCGTGCCCAGTGGAAACGGTGGGCCATCGTGGTCCCGCTCTCTATCGCGCTCGGGTTAATTCTGAGTGCGCTTCATGTGCCGGCCGCCTGGATCCTGGCCGCGATCATCGCCGCGGCCGGCTCGGCCATCCTGCACGGCGAAGAACTGATCGTGGATCCGCGGCTGACGAACCTGGCCAAGTCCTTCATCGCGATCATCGCCGCCCTGCCCTTGGTGCGCACCCCCGCCGGTGAGCTGGTGCGCTATATCGCCCCAGGGCTGCTGTCCGCTGGGTTCACGGTGGCGCTTGCCTTCGCCGGTGGATGGCTGCTGTGGCGTGGCTCGCTGCGCCGAGCCCGGCGCGCCGGCGTGGATCCGCACGACCCCACCGTGGTGGTCTCCCCAGAAACAGGGGTGCTGTCCCTCTTCGCTGGCGGCGCCTCAGTGATGCCGCTGCTGGCCAAGGATCTGGGGGCGGATTTCCGCTATGTCACCCTCACCCAGTATCTACGGCTGCTGAGTGTGTCTATCATCATGCCGCTGGTGGTGGCCTGGGCCCATCTCAGCGGTGGGGCTAGGCCGAGTGAGGAACACACCCAGCCCTTTACCTGGCTGTCTGCCGTGGCCGTTGTGGTGATCGTGCTCTTCGGCGGGCGGCTCGGAAAGTTGCTGCACATGCCCGCAGCCACCATGCTCGGGCCGATGCTGCTCACCGCAATCGTCGCCCTCATACTCGGCCCCGAGCACTCCCTCGCCCTGCCGAATGTGGCGCGCGACTTCGCCTATGTCTCCATTGGCTGGATGGCCGGCGGCGGGCTCTCGGTGGCGGCGCTGCGCTCTTTTTCCCATCAGCTGCCCCTGACACTTGGACTGATAGCGGTGCTTATCGGCGGCTGCGCCGGCTTGGCGTGGGTGATCTCGCAGTGGATGGGCATGAGCTATATCGACGCTTTCCTCGCCACCAACCCCGGCGGTCTCGAAACCGCACTGGCCTTGGGCTCGGAAACCGGCGCCGTGGAGATCGTCGCCGCCATGCAGATCGTCCGTCTCATCACCGTGCTCTTTTTAGCCGGCTGGCTGCCCAGCGTGCTGCGCTGGCTGCAGCGAGTGCTCTAAACCCGGCCGCTGCCACTGAGAGGTCGCGGGTAGGAGCGGAGGAGGGTGGCGTAAATAAGCATGCATCGCCTCCGCCCACGACGCCCGAATTCGCACCACCCGCCGCCCCCAGCTGTGACGTGATATGACACACTAAGATGCACACTCATATCAGCGATCACACTCTAGGGGTGAAGAAATGAACTCTTTGTGGCTCATCCTCATCGGTTTAGCGATGATGGGCGCCGGCTACCTCCTGTACTCCCGCTACCTGTCATCACAGGTGTACAAACTGAACAAGGACTACGCCACCCCCGCCCACGCCCTCGAAGACGGCGTGGATTTCGTGCCCACCAACAAATACGTGCTCTGGGGCCACCACTTCACCTCCGTGGCGGGCGCGGCACCCATCGTGGGACCTGCCGTGGCCGTGATCTGGGGCTGGCTGCCCGCCTTCCTCTGGGTCACCTTTGGCACCGTGTTCATCGCCGGAATGCACGACTTCGGCGTGCTGTGGGCCTCCGCCCGACACAAGGGCCAATCCATTGGCACCCTGTCCGGTAAATACATCGGTACTCGTGGCCGCAACCTCTTCCTCGTGGTCATCTTCCTGCTGCTGCTCATGGTGGTTGCCGCCTTCGGCGTGGTGATCGCCGGCCTGCTCGTCTCCACCCCGAGCGCAGTGATCCCCACCTGGGGCGCACTTGCCGTGGCGCTGCTCATCGGCCAGGCCATCTACCGGCTGAAGTGGAACCTGCCGCTGGTGTCGCTCGTAGGCATCGCGGCCCTTTACGGGCTGATCATCCTGGGCGATCGCTTCCCCATCACCCTGCCCGAATCCACCTTCGGTCTCGCGCCCGAGGCAGTGTGGATTCTGCTGCTGTTCATCTACGGCGGTATCGCTTCCCTGCTACCGGTGTGGGTGCTGCTGCAGCCACGCGACTACATCAACGGCCTGCAGCTATTCATCGGCCTCGGCATCCTCTACCTATCCGCGCTGATCACCACCCCCACCGTGGTCGCCCCGATGGTGAACACCAACCTGCCCGAGGGCACCCCATCCATGGTGCCGCTGCTGTTTGTCACCATCGCCTGCGGCGCTATCTCCGGCTTCCACGGCACCGTGGCCTCCGGTACCAGCTCCAAGCAGATCGACAAGGAAACCGATGAGCGTTTCGTCGGCTACTTCGGCGCAGTTGGTGAAGGCCTGCTCGCCCTCGGTGCGATCGTGGCCACGACCGCTGGGTTCGCCAGCCTCGCAGACTGGGAGGAGATCTACTCCGAGTTCAACGCCGGCGGAGTGGGCGCTTTCGTTCAGGGCGGCAGCTCCATCATTAACGAAGGCCTCGGCTTGCCCACCTCGCTCTCTGCCACCGTGCTCGCCACCATGGCGGTGCTCTTCGCCGCCACCACCATGGACTCCGGTATCCGCCTGCAGCGCTTCGTGGTACAGGAAATCGGCGGCATCATTGGTGCGAAAGTCTCCGCAATCTGGGCCACCATCATTGCTGTCACCGTGGGTCTGGCACTCACCTTCTCCACTGGCGGCGATGGCTCCGGCGGCGTGCTCATCTGGCCGTTGTTCGGCACCACCAACCAGCTCATGGCGGCACTGTCGATGTCCATCCTCGCCGTGATGCTCGCCCGCCTCTCGCGACCGATCTGGCCGGTGGTGATCCCGCTGCTCTTCGTGCTCGTGATGTCCGTGTGGGCGCTGGTGGTGCAGCTGAAGAAGTTCCTCGCCGCCGGCGACTGGCTGCTCGCCAGCCTGGACATCATCATCTTGGCCTGCGCCCTGTGGGTATCGGTAGAGGCACTCTCCGCGGTGCGCCGCGCCCGCGAGCACAGCGAACCGGATGCGGCCTTCCCCGAGGACTACCCCGAGCTGGCCACCTCCTCGGCCCGGAACTAGCGAGGCGATATCCACCATGGCCTGGCCCGCACAGTTTCTCGACGCGATCAAGAAGGTGGGCCGCGGCATGGAGGAGTTTTATGTCTCCCCCTACCGCGCCACTTTCGCCCAAGCCCAGCGGGAAGAAGACGACCTCTTCATGATGCTCGTGCTGTCCGAGGCCCTCGGCATCGACAACCCCGCCAGCTTCTACACCATCGAACTTCTTCCCATCATCTACGAGGACTTCCACGCCTGGCACACCCGCATGGGCCTGGAGCACTCACCCGTGGAGCACATCCAATGCTGCTAGACACCCCCGTGATCTTCTTCGGCGGCAAAGGCGGGGTGGGTAAAACCACCCTCGCCGCTGCCACCGCGCTGCGACTCAGCGACACCCAGCCCACCCTGCTTGTTTCCACCGACCCAGCCCACAATATTGGGCACATTTTCGACGCCACCCTGAGCGATTCCCCGACCGCGCTGACATCCACGCTCTCCGCGATGGAACTGGACCCCACCGAGGCCGCCAACAGCCACATCGCCAAGGTGGAAGACACCATGCGCACCATGATGCCGGAGCGGCTCCACGGTGAGGTGCGCAAACATCTCACCCTGGCGCGCACCTCCCCCGGCACCCACGAGGCCGCCCTGCTCGAGCGGATCGCCGATGTGGTGCTCAACCACCGCGAAACCTTCAGCCACATCGTCATTGACACCGCGCCCACTGGGCACACCTCGCGGCTGCTCGCCCTGCCCGAGCTCCTCGGGGCGTGGACCGATGGGCTACTCAAGCGGCGCGGACAATCCGAAAAATTCGGCGAGATCGTGCGCGGCTTCTCTGGGGAGAAAGAACGCAGCCGCGACGCCGAGATCCGCGGCATCCTCACCCGCCGCAAGCACCTATTCAACCGCTTCCGCGAGGTCATCCAAGACCCAGCCACCACCTCCTTCGGCTTGGTGACTCTCCCCGAGAAAATGCCGGTGAGTGAATCCATCGAGCTCTACCACACCCTGCAGCACTTGGGCGTGAATGTGGGTGGGGTGTACATCAACCGCTGCTCCCCCACCGACCAGGGCGCGTTCCTCGCCGCCCGCGCCGAGCAGGAGGCCAGCTATATTGCTGAGCTTGATCAAAAGGTGGATGTGAAGCAGCAGCGCCTGCCACTGCTGCTGAGCGCCGAGCCGGGAGAGATCGCCCGACTTATCTAGCATGGAAGCTATAGACCACAGCAGCATCGCCACCGCCGGAGACCTCGCCCTTCACTCCGAACGCATCGAGGTATTCACCGGCGCGGGCATGAGCGCCGACTCCGGGCTGGAGGTGTATCGCTCTGCCGAGTCCGGCCTGTGGGACCATGTGGACCCGCAGGCCATGGCCTCTATCGATGCGTGGGCACGCGACCCCGAGCCCATGTGGGCCTGGTATTTGTGGCGGGCACGGCTGGCGAGCAACGCCTACCCGCACGCTGGGCATCTTGCGATCGGCGAATGGGAGCGACTCCAAGATGTGCACGTGACCACCCAAAACATCGACAACCTGCACGAGCGGGGCAACTCCCGCAACCCCACCCACCTGCACGGCTCGCTCTTCGCCTTTCGCTGCTGCATGTGCGGCAAACCCGCCCGCACTCCCACCTTGCCCGGTGCGCCCAGCCCGCGGCTGAGCCCGCCTAGCTGCTCGCTATGCGGCAACCTCATTCGGCCCGGGGTGGTGTGGTTCGGCGAACCGCTGCCCCAGAAGCAGTGGCAAGCCGCAGAAGAACGCATGGCCACCGCCGACCTCGTGGTGATCGTGGGCACCTCCGGCATTGTCCAGCCCGCCGCCTCCCTGCCGCTCATCGCTGCACACATGGGCGCGAAGCTTGTAGAAATCTCTCCCCAAACCACCGAGCTCACCCCGCAGGTGGACGTGTTCATACGCGCCACCGCCCAGGAGGCACTGCCCGCCCTCGTGGCACACGTTCGCGAAGGGCTACGGCAAGACTAAGCAGCACCGACGAGAGCTGCGCGGGCCCGGCCAGGAGACCACGCGGGTGATCCACGCATTGTCACCGCAAGCGCGCCCTTCCCCGCACGCAGCGGACGCCGCTGGGCGATAAGGGGCGCCTAGTCCTAGGCCTGCTTTCTTTGTGCGGGCGTGAATCCTATCCAGCAGCGCTCGTGCGCTCAGGGGGCTAGTTTCTACTTCGAGGCAGCGGATCCTGAATCCACCAATCACCCTTTCGCTGTTCCATCGTTTTCATGTGGTTAGGCTTCACACACCCTCGATCACACAGCGGCTGGAGTGGGCCCGTGTGCCGCCCTTCCACGAGCCCCTCGTCGTGTTCTCATACTTAGCGATATCTCAGCCCCGTGGCGGACCCACCGTGGCAGCGATGCGGCTCGTGCCTCAGTGGGCATCTCAGCTTTCCTTCATCTGTACCCCCATCCCCCTCACCATCGAGATGAATTTGTGGATGCGACATGTATGTGCAGTAGGTTCTCTGGGCCGGAACTCCACTGTCGTTACAGCGAGCTCTCTAGTGTTAATTCCTAATTATTAAGCGGTCATCTCATGTGGAAGGCTTCATGGCCCTGATAGGTCCCTGAGACATCCGACATTACCCCCATATGTGTAGCTTGGGCGTTAGTTCAGTCACCAGCGAAATGACGGAATATTACACCTGTGCACACGCACAGTAGCAGGTCACTATAAATATTGCCGTGGAAACCTAAAGTCCCAGCGCAGCACACCGAAATGAGAGGAACCTGAGAACACTGTAAACACCAATCGCCGTTTTCGTGGTCTATGAAGCCTATGCATAGAATGACTCGCATGAAATCCCCCGCAACACATACACCAGTCAAGGAAGACATCAGCGTCCTTTCCCCCTTGGCAGGTCAAACCTTTGTGTATACGGCGGATACCCCTCTAAGCCGCTGTCTATCCGTCCTTCAACAGGGCACCCAGATGATCCGTCAGGACCTCATCGAAGCCGCCGAGCTCAGTCAGCCGACCATCACCCGCGCGGTGACCACGCTGATCGAATCGCGGCTGGTGCGTGAACGCCCGGACCTCATCGTTCCTCGCGGCCCGGGCCGTCCGCGTATCCCGATCGAGCTGTCTCCGTCGCCGTGGCTGCATGCCGCCATCGCCATCGATCCGCATGGATTCCACGTGGCGCTGTACGGCACCCGCGCGGATCTGGTGGTGGATCAAACCATCACTCTGGACCCTGCCACCACTAATCCCGCCCACTTCGTGGACACCATGATCGCCGAACTTCGCACCCTGGTGGCCGAGCACGCATTGCCGCTCGCCGCTATCGGCATCATGGTCCCAGCCCGAGTGGATCGTGGGACTGTGACCAACGCCGAATGGTATTGGCGCGATGTGGACATCCTGCACCCCTTCACCGAGGCCTTCGGGGTCCCTGTGGATGTGGAGGATCTGGCCACCGGCACCGTGCTGGCCCAGTATCTGGAGCGTGGCGCGTGTCTGGCACAGACCAAGTCCCCGCACCAGGTGGCTGTTCTCGCCGCGGGCGATACCGTCGGCGCGGCCTGGACCAGCACCCATGGCGTCTCCGGTGCCACCCGCCTGCCGCTTCCGGATTCGGAACTGCTCGGTTTCGACACCTGCGAGTCCTCCGCTGGCCATGAGATCCACAGCTGCGATGCACACGAAGTGCTCTCCACCCGTGGCTTCTTGGCTGCCGCAGGCCGCCGTGGCATCAAGACCGCCTCGCTGTGCGGAATGGTGGAGCTCGCCGAGTCTGATGATGAGCGGGCCGAGGCTGCCCGCGGCTTGCTGGATGAACGCGCCCGCCTGCTGGGCTCGATCGCCTGCACTATGGCCGCTGGGCTGGATGTAACCACCGTGATTGTCACTGGTTGCGCCTTCGCCCACGACCCGCGCGCAGTCGAGATCGTTCGCTCCGCTCTCCGCGAGGCCGGACACAGCCACGAGGTGGTCTACTGCGATAACCTGCAGGGCACCTACACCTCTGCGGCTCGGGCGATTGCCGTGCGGCCGTTGTTCACCGACCCCACGCTGATCTCCGAGCGGCTCTTCCCGAAGCGCCGGATCACCACCACGCGCCGCCGCCGCACGCGACGCCGCCGCCAAACCACCTAGAGCACAGAGCCCGAGGATGCATGGCGTCCCAGCACCCAGGCGCCAGGCTCCTCACGGCTCTTCTGCTCTAGCACCCCACCCATCCATACATCAGCCCCTTGTCCGCTGAGCGCACGAGCGCATCGCGGACAGGGGGCTTCGACCTGTGTGAGGTCACAGGGGCGAGAAAGCTTTAGAGGGGCGCTTCTTGAAGTTGGGCCGTTTCTACGTAGCGGCCGGCATGGGCGATGAAGTGCTCGCGGTCGCCTTCGTCAAGCTGGCGCCGAACTTTCGCCGGAACTCCCGCGGCAAGTGAGCCGGCGGGAATCTCTTGCCCCTCCAGTACCACGGCACCGGCCGCCACAAGGCTGCCGGTGCCCACGCTGGATCCCGATAACAGAGTGGAGTGCATGCCGATCAGGCAAGCATCGGCCACGGTGGTGCCGTGCACGAGACTCATGTGCCCCACCGTCACGTCCTCGCCGAGGGTGCAGGGTGCATCGCGATCCACGTGCAGCACCGAGTTGTCTTGGATATTGCTGCGAGCGCCCACTCGGAGCGAATTAATATCCGCCCGCAGCACGCAGCCATAGAACACGCTGGCCTCTTCGCCGATCACCACATCACCGATGAGGGTGGCATTGGGCGCCACCCAAGCGGTGGGGTGAATCTGCGGGGTCTTATCGCCGATGGGGATGATGGTAGCCATGTGTTCATGCTAGCCAGATCCGCGGGCGTGCCGGCTGCTAGGCGTCTACAGTCTCCCACTCGGAGCGGTGCTCGAGGAAGCTGCGCACGGCCTGCTGAGCATCATTCAGCGAGTGGTTGGCGCCCCATCCGCACTGCACTTCATTGGCGGCGGGCACCTCGGTGGCGTCGAGAATATCGCGCAGGGTCTGCTCGAGCAGTCCATAAAACTCTTCTGGTTCCACCCCAAGCATGAGGGCGTAGAACCCGGTTTGGCAGCCCATGGGGGAGAAATCGATGAGCTTGTCGGTGTGATTGCGCATGTGCTCGGCGGTGAGGTGCTCAATCGAGTGAATGGCGGGCATCTCGAGGTGCCCCTTATTGGGCTGGCTAAAGCGCACATCGTATTTGATCAGCACGTCCCCGCCGGGAAGCTCCTTGTGATCCGCGATGCGCACATAGGGCGCGGCCACCTTGGTGTGATCTAGGTTGAACGATTCCACATTCATACGGTCAGTCATGGCCACCAGCCTACCGTAGACCACCCTGTCTAGTGGGAGACTGCACGCGCTTATCGACGCCACCTCGCCCCAACAACCCCATCCCCTCGGGCAATGTCATCTCGCGGCAGCTATTGCCATTTCGCCGCAGCCGACTAGGAAGAGGCTGAGCATATTTCTCTTATACAAATGCTATTCCTAAGCTTCATTAAGCAAAAGAAAAGGATTCGGTACCCGCATTCCCTCAAAACGAGCACCGAATCCTTTTAATTTCATCCGCGGGGCACCCACCCCAACGGACTACACTATTTCCACCACAACACGCGCTGACCTCCGAAAAGATCATGCCTGCCGGGCGGGTAACCGTCTACCTCAACGGCTAAAAAAGACTTTGCCAGTTCATTACTTCCCCGTCAATGTGGCGAGCCTGTGACCGTTACATAACACCCCCATACGGGGGTATTGTTGGAGGAGTAGCCACTTTTCTTCGCCCTAACAAACTGCGAATTCAATTCTTATTCACATAAACACTTGACACATAAAACACCGATCACTAGCGCCAACGCCCAGCCCCTTGCCCACGGGCCCTCGCCGCACTCCACGGAAGGATCCACGGGCGGCATCACCCTAGGGTAGACAGCCCCTACAACGTGAGCTATTCCTCGCAACCTCCGCACCCTCCCAGAATTGATCACTGTTTAAGATAGCGAGTGATCCTCTCGCGATCTTCTCCTCCAAGCGCCTCATCGGCCCTGAGCACAAAGCAGGTTAGACGTGTCCGCCCACCATGTAGACGTAGCCATCATCGGCGCCGGCATCTCCGGAATCGCCACCGCCCACTATCTCTCCCAGATCCCCGGACTCAGCTGGATCATCCTCGATGCGGCGGATGATCTCGGCGGCACGTGGCACACCTTCTCCTATCCAGGACTGCGCAGCGATTCCGATATCGATAGCTACTGCTTCTCCTTTTCCTCTTGGACCGGCAGCAGGCCCTTGGGTACTGGCGAGGAGATTCTCGCCTATCTGCGTCACACCGCCGAGCGCTTCGATCTCACCTCCCACATGCACTTCGGCGCCCACGTACGCTCCGCCAACTATGACAGCTCCACCCAGCGCTGGAAGCTGCAGTATGTGGACGCACACACCGGCACCTGCCACGAGCTCAGTGCTCATTTCCTCCACGCTGCCGCCGGTTATTATGACCACGCCCACTCCCACCAGCCGGTGCTGCCTGGAGAGGAGAATTTCGCCGGCAGAATCGTAGATCCACAGTTCTGGCCAGAAGGTCTGAACCTCAGCGACGCAGCGGTGGCTATCGTTGGCTCCGGCGCCACGGCCGTCACCCTCGCCCCAGCACTTGCCGCCACCGCCCGGCAGGTGACGCTCATCCAACGCACCGTCAATCACACCGCGGTAATGCCCAACACCAATCCTTTAGGGCCCGCACGGTCAGTATTGCCACAGCGAGTGGTGGACACTCTGGATCGATGGCGAGCCATCGGCACCCAGGCGCTCACATTGAAGGCCTCCCACTTCGCGGAGAACACCGTTAACCGCACTCTCTCGCGTCACCGCCGGGCCATCATTGGCGATGAGCTGGAGGCCACGCACTATCAGGCCCGCTATCCTCTCTGGAGCCAGCGGGTGTGCCGAGTACCCGATGGGGACCTCTTCCACGCCATCGCCAGCGGCGAGATCACCGTGCTCACCGACAGCATCGACCACATCAGCACCCAGCACGTTCACACCACAGGCGGCACTGCGGTGGAGGCGGATGTGCTGATCAAAGCCACCGGACTTCAACTACTGCCCCTCGGCGGCATCACTCTATCGGTCGATGGTGCACGCATAGCCCTTGAGGAGACCACCGCTTGGCGCGGCATGTGCCTGGATGGGGTACCGAATTTCTCCTTCACCCTCGGCTATGTAAATGATTCCTTCACCCTCCGCGCCGAGCTGGTGGGCCGCTATCTCGCGCGCATGATCACCTTTCTGCGGCGCCACGGCCACGGCGCCTTTTGCCCCACTACTCCGCCGGCGGGACCACGCAGACGCATCATTGATCTCCACAGCGGCTATGTCGAACGTGGTATCGCCCAATTCCCCAGTGTCACCGACACCGACCCGTGGACTCTCCGCAACGATTATCTGCGCGAGGTACTGGACTTTCGGCGCACCGACCCCAGCACAGACATGGCCTTTGCCCCTGCTGTTGCCATCCGCGCGGACGCACCCGCCAGCACAACCGCCGCGGCAGCACCGCTGCCCGAACCCACAATGCTGAGCACCTCCCACGGCTCGGTGCGCTATCGCCACATACCGGCCGCAGACTCCCTTGCAGTGGTGTGTATCCACGGCATTGGCCGCGGCCTGGAGGATTTCGATTCCCTCAGCGAGCAGCTGAGCGCTTCCTCTTCTGAGGGCTCAGCCCTAGAAATTCTGAGCCTCGACATTCCAGGCTTCGGTGCCACCCCAGCGCTGCGGGGCGAACATAGTCTGCCGCAGATGGTGCAGGCGCTATGGGAGGCGGTAGATGCGATTGTTGGTGCCGACCGGCCGGTGGTCTTGGTGGGGCATTCCCTGGGTGGGGCACTGGTCCAACGCATGGCCTCTGCCCAGCCTTCGCGCTGTGCGGGATTAGTACTGCTGGCACCCTCAGGCTTTTCTCGCTCGATCACCCCAGTAGTCACAGCCGCCGCCGTGCCGGTGCTGGGGCGAGGGTCGATGGCGCTATCGCATCCGCGGGTGGTGGCCGCGGCAGACAATGCAGCAGTGCATGAGCCATCGTCCATTAGTGCTCGGCAGCGGGAAGTCTCACTGCGCTGGGCGCAGCATGAGGATCGGGCAACCACCTTTGCCGCCATCGCCCGCGCGCTCGTGGGCACACCTGCCGCCCAGCGCATGGCACCGGCTAGGCACTGTGCCCGCATCTGCCGTACCCATGGGATCCCCGTGGGTGTGGTGTGGGGTACCGAGGACGCGGTGCTCGGCATTGAGCAGCTGGATCAGCTCCGCGCCCTGCACCCCGACGCGCAGGTGACGGTGCTGCCTAGCTGTGGTCACATGGTGATGAACGAGCAACCGGCTGCCACCGCCCAAGCGCTTGTGGCCCTGCTGGCGCGGATCAACGCCTAGCGGAAGGGCACCTCGCCGATGGTGCGCCGCAGCTTCCTTGTGCGCAGCCGACTTTTGTCCTGGGCGAGGGATTCCACGGCCCGCACCGCACACATCACGTGCGCCTCCTTCGAGGAGGAATAGAAGGCCTGCGCCCCGCTGGGCAGCTTCGGCACCGCGTGCAGCGGCAGATCCGACACCGACAGCAGCGTGCCATAGGGGATGCGGTAGCGATAGCCATTGGTGGCCAGCGCCGAGGATTCCATGTCCACCGCCACCGCCGTGGAGCCGCGGAACATTTCCCACAGGGTGGTGGGGGTGTGCCATTCCCAGTTGCGATCATCGGTGGAGAGCACCGTGCCGGTGCGCATCATGTTCTTGTCTTTACCATAAATATCGCGCACCGCATGCTCTAGCGCCCGCTGCACCTCCGGCACAGCCGGGATGGGGGTTGATAGCGGGATGCGATCATCCAGAATGTGATCGCGCCGCTCATAGGCATTGCCCAAAATAAGATCGCCGATGCGCATGCGGCCGTCCAGGCCCGCGCAGTGGCCGATCATCACCCACATCTCCGGGCGCAGCACCGCCAGACAATCGGTGGCGGTTTTCGCATTGGACGGCCCCACCCCAATATTGACCATGGTCAATCCATCGTCATTGGGTGCAATGAGGTCATAGCGCGGCATCTGATAGTGGCTCTCCAAATTGAGCTGCTCCAGGCTTATGTGCGCCGCCTCCTCCCGCGACACCCGCGTGCCATCAGGCAACCACAGCTCGGTATAGCGGGAGCCCTCCCTCGCTAACTCGTGTACGGCATAGGCCACGAACTCGCGGGTGTGCATGGCGTAGTTGGTGAAGAGGATGAAGTTCTGCACGCCCTCGATGGGGATGCCGGTGTAGTGCTCGATGCGCTTGATGGCGATGTCGAAGCGCTGCGGGGAGAAATGAAATAGCGGGCGTTCATCATTGCCCTGCTGGTGGAATACGTCCCACTTGGCGTCGATAATGCCATCGTCCACAAAGTCGAGGCTGGGGCGCGGCAACCGCACTCCGAGCTGCAATGCCTGCTGCAACTTCTCCGAGCGGTCCAAGCCATCGATGTATTCGGGCGGGATCTGCTCCCGGGAATAGCCGACGTGAATGGTGCAGGGATAATTACTGACCAGACGATCAATCATCTCGGCAAAGTAGCGGCCCATCACCCGCGGCCGAGACACGGTGGCACAATATCGGCCGGCGGCGTCCACATAGCCAAAGGGCTGAGCGCGATCGATAGGACGCCAGCTGTGTACATCGATCACCAGCCGCGGATAGCGCACATCGGCATATTCCGCCCACATGGCTGTCTCAATTACACGCTCGGCGAGCCGCGTGGAGGCGTCGTAAAGCTCGCAGAGCCGCTCAACCGCCTCCTCGGCGGAAGCACATACCCGATAGCCGCCAATTCCCTCCGCCTCTGACTCGGAGGGGGTGATGGTCTCGCCATCAGTGTTGGCCATAGTGCGCGCTCCTTCTTCAGTCTCTTATAAGCTAGGGCCCACACTATGCGTATACATACATTTCTGCAGGACTTGCGGATAATAGCTGCGATTCCCCGTGAATCGTGTGATAACCAGTAAGAAAGGGACTGACGGTTTTCATGAAGAAGCTTTCAACCGCACTGACTGCATGCGTCACCACTCCCCTCGCGTTCGGCGGGATGATCGTCCCGACGGCACACGCGCAGGAGCCGCTCGAGTGGGGACCCTGCCCCGCGGGCAGCGGTGTCGCAGACCGGGCGGTGTGCGCCACCTTCTCCGTACCTAAGGACTACTCCGACCCCTCGGCCGGCAGCATCGAGCTCACCATGAGCAAGCTGCCGGCCACCGGTGAGCGCAAGGGCGTGATCGCCGGTAACCCGGGTGGCCCCGGCGGCGATGCCCTCGGCATGTTCGCCGACACCACCCCCAAGGACGGCATGAGCCAGAAGGTGCAGCTGCCCGATGATGTACGCTCCGCCTACGATCTCATCGCCGTGGAGCCGCGCGGACTCACCTATGGCACGCCTCTCACCTGCGCCAGCGAAGATACCCCGCCCATCGCACTACCCGGCGCCGCATTCGCTAACTGCGAGAAAGCCCAGCCAGGCTACGCCCGCACCATCACCACGGATAACACCGCCCGCGACCTTGAGCGCGCCCGTATCGCCCTCGGCGAGGATCAGCTCAACCTCTACGGTGTCTCCTATGGCGGACCGCTGATGAGCACCTACGCCACCATGTATCCCGAGCGGGTCAACAAATTCCTGCTGGATTCCAGCGTGGCCCCGCAGGATCGCTGGTTTGCCCTCGGCGCCAACCGCAAAGCGGTGCGCCAAGAGGCCATCTCTGCGTTCTTCAGCTGGGTGGCCGACAACAACGAGACCTACCACCTAGGCGGCACACCGCGCGAGGTGTACCAAAGCTTCAACCGCGTGATACGCGACAACCTGGGCGTAACCCCAGCCCTCAAGCCGCGCGAGGCCGAGGCCGGCGATCTCGGCGCCACCGGTTCCGTAGCCCTCGATACCCTCACCACCGCTTCCTCCGGCAACGAGCAGATTGAAGACACCGCCTTGTTGCTGCTCAATCTCTATGACTGGGCGCAGTGGCGCGGCGCCACCTTCAGCGATGTCATTAAGACCAATGGCGATCTCAACGCCGCCATGAATCTCAACCAGTCGGTCGGCCCCATCAACATGGCCATGTACTCCGAGCAGGCGTGGCCGATGCTCGCTAAGGCGCTGTCTGACTCCGCCGCCTCCACTCCCGCGGGCCCGCTGTCACTCGATCTCGGCGATGCCACCGCACAGCCCACCGCCGAGGAGCAAGAGGCCATACAGATGCAGGCGATAACCATGGCAAACGTGGATCGCGCCGTAATCTGCAATGAAAACGCCACCGCCCCAGACCCGAGCCTCATCGTTCCCTACTGGGAAACTGCTCTCACCGGCGGTGATTTCATCGATCTCAACGGCGACCAGCTCGGCAGTGGTCAGCACTGCCTCGGCTGGCCTGAGCCTGTCGCCCCGGCGCGCCCGCTCAGCGGCGAGAAGCTGAAGAACAAGCCGCTGAACCTGGGCTACTCCAAGGACTCCGCTGTGGGCCCGCACGGTGCGCCCAGCATGAAGAAGGCCATGGGTGGTGAGCTGATTACGCTCACCGGTTACAGCCACGGCGTGCTCATCAATAACGCCGCCCATGTGGCACCGGCGGTCTCGGCCTACTTCCGCTAGGCCGCCCCACCTCGCCTCATAGGTTGAGGCCCGCTAGCGAACAATGCGCGCTGCGTAGTGGGCCTGGGCGAGGTGCTGGATGGCATCGTCGATAAGCGATACGATCCGCACCCCACGGGTGACCGGCGGAGTGAAGCTAGTATCGATCACCTCGTCGAAGTCCACCCCCGAGAGCGCATAGCACTGCACATCATCGAGCACGGTGTGCACATAACTGATTAGCCCGCGCACATCCTCTGCACTACGCAGCTGGATGGCGCGGGCTTCCTGGTCGCTATGGCCATAGCCCATTCCCTCGCCGAGCTCACCCAGGCCGAGCTGCTGCGGCAGCTCAAGGCTGTGCCACAGCTGGGGCTGACCACTGAGCTCGGACAATTGAATGTCCAGCATTCTGCCGGTGTGCCATAACAGCCACGCCAGCGAATTGGGGTGTCCGCCCGGCGCGCGGGAGGCCGTGGCGGCATCCACCTCTCCGAGGGAGTCGAGGCTGTCGTGCGCGCGGCTGATGAACTCGATCAGGATCTCGTCTCGTGTCATAACCCCACGGTAGCGGCACCTAGTCCAGCATGAGGCGATACCCAGCACCGGGCTCGGTGAGAATATAGCGCGGCTCGGCGGAATTCGGCTCAATCTTTTGCCGCAGCTGCGAGATATATACCCGCAGATAGTTCATCTCCTTGTTGTAGTTCTCGCCCCACACCGCGTGCAGCAAATCGAGTTTGCTCACCAGGCGGCCACGGTGTGCCAACAACACATCCACGATCGCCCACTGGGTGGGTGTGAGCCGAGTGGGCTGGCCCTCCACCAGTAAAGATCGATCCGCCAGGTTCATCTCCAGCCGGCCATCGGCAGAGTGGATCACCGGCTGGCCCACCGCCTCAACGGGCGCGGCACGGCGCAGCGTGGCCCGAATGCGCGCCAGCAGCTCACCAATGGCGAAGGGCTTGGTGATGTAATCATCAGCACCGGCATCGAGGGCCTCGATCTTGCCCTCCTGCATGTGCCGCGCCGAGACGATGATGATGGGCACCGCCGACCACTGGCGGATCGTGCGCAACACTTCGAAACCCGACACATCTGGCAGCCCCAGATCGAGGAGAATGCATGAAGGCTGCACGGTCTGCACCACCTGAAGTGCGCGTTGCGCCGAGGTGCACAAGCTCACCCGGTAGCCGCGGGCTTTGAGATTAATCGCGATGGTCCGACCCAAGGCCTGATCGTCCTCCACCACCACGATGTGCTGCTGCTCAGTCACGACTATCCCCGCTTTCGCTCACCTGCAGCGGCTGCTGCGTTGTTTTCATACTCCCACCGCGCCACGCGCTCAAGGTGGTGCTCGGGAGAGTCAACACAAAGGTAGCGCCATCACCTGGGGTGTCCTCCACTGCTAAGGAGCCGCCCATGGCTTCGGCGAAACCAAAAGCCACCGACAGCCCCAGCCCCAAGCCGGGCCCGGTGCCATCATCGCCCGAGCGGCCCACCAAGCTGAAGGCCTGGAAGAGATCGCGCTTCTTCTCCTCCGGGATCCCTGGGCCGTGATCCACCACCCGCAGCTCCACGCAGTCTTGCACCACACAGGCCGCCACCGTGATCGCCGAGCCCGGAGCGTGGCGCAGCCCATTGCTCATCAGATTCACCAGAATGCGCTGCAAGAGCCCCTCATCGGCCAACACCGGCGGGAGGTTCTCGGGCACATCCACAGCAATGGCCTCCTCGGCGCTGCGGCGCGCCGCCGGGATATCCGAGCCATCCTCGATGGCCGGCAGAGCCGTCTCGGGGATCTCTGCCCTAGCCGAGTAGAGGGCATCGGGGATGAACACCGGCCGCACGCTGGGCTCCAACCGATGGGAGTTCAAACGCGACATGTCCAAAAGATCACCCACCACCGTGTTCAACCGATCTGCCGAAGAATCGATCACATCGATCAAGTCATCCCGCGTGGCATCGTCGATCTCAATATCGGTGAGCTTCAGCGAAGAGACTGCCGCCTTGATCCCGGCCAAGGGGGTACGCAGATTGTGCGAGACCGCCGTGAGCACCGCGGTACCCACCCGGTTTCCGGCCTCGAGGGCAGCGGTGGCGCGTCGAAAAGCATCAATCTCCTGCTTATTCACAATGGCTGTGATGCGCGCACCGTGGGCCTCTACGATCGCCTCCTCGCTACTGCTTAGGCTGCGGCCATAACACACCAAACGCAGCGACTGGCCGGCCTGCACCACGGACTTCTCCCCCGCCGGTGGTGTCTGGGTGGTGGCGTGTGAGTCGTGTGCGTCCCAGCGCTCAATGCTCAACCACTTGTGCCCGCTGGGCTGCTCGCGCTGCAGATCGATGCGGTCCACCCCGAGGTTTTCTCCCAGGTGCTGCAGAAGTTTATGCAGGTTATCGCCATCGCGCAGCACGCCCGAGGCAAGATCAGAGAGGATCGCCGCGAAGTGGGCATTCCGCCGCGCCTGCCGGGTGCGACGCTCGGCCAGCTCCACCACCCACGCCACCGCTGCGGCGATAAGCACATAAATCACCACGCCAGCGATATTTTCCGGTCGCACCATGTTTAGCGTGTGCACCGGTTCCGTGAAGTACCAGTTTCCCAGCAGCGAACCAATAATCAGGCACACCATGCCGGGCACAAAACCGCCCAGCAGAGTGGAGACCACCACAAAGAGCAGATAAGCCAGCACGATCGTGCCAAAGTACTCGGTGCCCAGGCCCATGCTCGTCATCACCACAGTGGCTAAGGGCGGTAGCGCCAGCGCCGTCACCCAGCCCAACACCTGGCGTCGGCCAGACAAGGAGGTGGCTAGCCGCGGCAGCGAGCGTCGCATCCGCGCCCGCGTGGTGTTGTGCTGGGTGGAGACGATGTGCACATCAATGCCGCCCGAGCCCTCAATAATGGTGCGCGAACGCCTACCCGCGGTGGAGAAAGGACTCGTGCGGCCCATCCCCACCACCAACTGGGTGGCATTAACGGACCGGGCGAAGGCCAATAAGGTTTCCGCCACCTCAGAGCCGAGCAGCACCCGCCACTCGCCATCGAGGTCCTCCGTCACCCGCTGCAAACTCTTCAGCCGCATGGCCGAAGACGAACGCAGGCCATCATCCTCGGCGATGTGCACCACGATCAGCTCACGCCCAGCCTTCCGGCCGGCGATCCGCGCGCCACGGCGAATGAGCCGCTCCGCCTCCGGGGAATCCGAGGCCGCCACCACCACGCGCTCTCTGGCGGGCCAAGACTGATCAATATCGCGCTCCGAGCGATAGCGCTGCAACCCCTCATCCACCTTGTCCGCCAGCCAGAGCAGCGACAACTCGCGCAGCGCGGTGAGGTTACCGGGCCGGAAATAATTACTCAGCGCCGCCTCGGTACGACGCCCATCGTAGATCTCGCCACGGGCAAGCCGCACGCGCAGCGCATCGGGTGAAAGATCCACCAGCTCTACCTGGTCGGCATCGCGCAACACCTGATCCGGCACAGTCTCGCGCTGGCGGGTGCCCGTAACCGCCGACACCACATCATTCAGCGACTCCAGATGCTGAATATTCACCGTGGAGATCACATCAATGCCCGCATCCAGAAGCTCATACACATCGTGCCAGCGCTTCGGGGCATCCACCGGTTGCTGCTCCTGCTGCCCGAGCACCACCGTGTGCGCCAGCTCATCCACCAACACCACCTCGGGATGAGCCCGAATAATCGCCTCGACATCCATGTCCTCATAGGCAGAGCCGCGATAGTGCACGGTTTTACGCGGCAGCACCTCAAGGCCCTCGAGCTGAGCCTCGGTGCGGGCACGACCATGATGCTCCACATAGCCCACCAGCACCATGTGGCCACGCTCCTGCAGATCGTGAGCCTCGCGCAGCATCGCATAGGTTTTTCCCACACCCGGCGCGCACCCCAAATACACCTTCAGGCTGCCACGCTTAGTGCGCGGGGCCGCAGCGGTTGGCTCTGCGCTCTCGGTAGATGCCTGGGAGTGCGAGGCTTGGCTGTTCCTAGCCTCGTTAGTCGCTGCCTGGGAGTCCTCCATGGTGGATGTCCTTTCCACGCCTTAGGGCACACCCAGCTGGGTGCGCCCTTAAGAGCTGCGTTGGGGGTTACTGCCCCTCACCCTATTCCCGTGTGGCCCGCTGTGGGGCCCACTGTGTGGGGCGGCTTTCTTCGGCCTCGGCAGAGCCGGCAGGGACGACTAGGACGAAAGGCCCTGCAGGGCCGGCAGGCCCAGCGACTTAGCGCAGGTGCGGGCGTGCGGGGCTGCCGTGCCGGCAGGATCTAGGCTGCCGCGTCCACGAGATCGCGGTTCAGCAGCACCACATTCACCACATCCCCGGCGCCCAGCTCGGTGCGGGAGTTGTGCTCTACCAGCTGGCGCACCTGCTCTGGGTCCATGCCTCGGGCGGCGGCCACGCGGTCGATCTGCAGATCGGCGTAGGCGCGGGAAATATCGGGATCGAGGCCTGAGGCGGAGGCGGTGACCGCATTCGCAGGAATGGCGCTAATATCTACGCCCTCGCGCTCGGCGATCTCCTGCTGGCGCTGTGTGATCTGCTCTTTCAATTCCGGCGAGGTGGGTGACAGATTGGTGGAGCCGGAATCGAGGAAGTCATAGTCCGAGGCCGAGGGCCGAGACTGGAACCACTCATCACCGGGAAACTCCTGGCCAATCAGCGCAGAGCCTACGATCTCGCCCTCGGCGTTGCTGATCAGCGAACCGTCGGCACGCTGTGGCATCACCTTGCCCACCAGCACCATCGTTGAAGGCAAGAGCAATCCCAGCACCAGGGTCATGAGCACGAGGAAACGCAGGGAGGATGAGAGGGAACGAATAAACGATGTCATGGCGGTTACTCCTTTAGCTCATGCCCAGCAGGGTGAGGATGATATCGATGATCTTGATGCCGATAAACGGTGCGATCACACCGCCAAGCCCGAAGATCAGCAGGTTCCTGCTCAGCAACGCCGAGGCGCTCGAGGGGGTGTAACGCACGCCCTTCAACGCCAAGGGGATGAGAGCAATAATGATGAGCGCGTTGAAGATCACCGCTGACAAAATGGCGGTAGTCGGGCTGTGCAGATGCATGATGTTCAGCGCATCCATACCGGGGATGGCCAGCACGAACATGGCGGGAATGATGGCAAAGTACTTGGCCACGTCGTTGGCAATGGAGAAGGTTGTGAGCGCGCCGCGGGTGATCAGCAGCTGCTTGCCGATCTCCACGATCTCAATGAGCTTGGTGGGGTTGGAATCCAGATCCACCATGTTGCCGGCCTCCTTGGCGGCCATGGTGCCGGTATTCATCGCCACGCCCACATCGGCCTGAGCCAGGGCGGGGGCGTCGTTAGTGCCATCACCCGTCATAGCCACCATGCGGCCGCCTTCTTGTTCGCGGCGAATCAGCGCCAGCTTCTCATCTGGGGTGGCCTCGGCGAGATAGTCATCCACCCCAGCCTCCTTGGCGATGGCCCTGGCGGTGAGCTCATTATCGCCGGTGATCATCACCGTGCGGATGCCCATGGAGCGCAGGGTGCGGAAGCGCTCCACCATGCCGTCTTTCACGATGTCCTTCAGATCAATCACACCCAGCACCTTCGCCGAGGAGGGCATACCTTCCCACTCACCCAGCAGATCCACTACTCCAGCGTTTTCGGTGGTGCCGGTTTTCGGGGTGCCGGTCTCGATGGGACCAGTTTCAATGACGACCAGTGCGGTACCACCTGCATTCGATACCTCATTAACCAACTCCTCGGTCTGCTCTGGCACCTCCCCGGCACAACGCTGCACGAGGTTGACCATCTCCGAGGCGGCTCCCTTAAGCACCCGAGAACCGTCCGAGTTCTTCATCCCCGACATGCGGGTCTGGGCGGTGAAGGGGATGAACTCGCCGTGGCGGAACACGGCATCATCAATCTGGCCCACCTGCTCTTCTGAGAGCTTCACAATGGAACGCCCCTCAGGGGTCTCGTCGGCGAGGGAGGACAGCTGACAGGCCGTGGCCAGATCCTTCTTTTCCACCCCGGGCACCGGCAAGAAGCGGGCAGCCTGGCGATCACCCTTCGTGATCGTGCCGGTCTTATCCAGCAGCAGGGTGGACACATCGCCCGCGGCCTCCACAGCACGACCCGACATGGCCAACACATTGCGCTGCACCAATCGGTCCATACCTGCAATACCGATGGCAGAGAGAAGCGCACCGATAGTGGTAGGGATCAAGCACACCAGCAGCGCCACCAGCACCACTGGGTCTTGCTCAGCACCAGTGAAGGAGGCCATCGGTGCAAGCGCCAACACCACCGCTAGGAAGATGAGCGTGAGCACGTTCAGCACGATGCCCAGCGCCAGCTCATTGGGGGTTTTCTTACGCTCCGCGCCTTCCACAAGCGCGATCATGCGGTCAATGAAGGTCTCACCCGGTTCGGAGGTGATGGACACCAAGATCTCATCGGAGAGCACCCTGGTACCGCCGGTCACTGCACACCGGTCACCACCGGATTCACGGATCACCGGCGCGGATTCGCCGGTCACCGCCGACTCATCCACTAGGGCGGCTCCATAGATCACGTCACCATCACCAGGAATCACCTGCTCCACGTACACGCACACCACATCACCAGGGTGTAGCGAATCCCCAGGCACTTCTTCAGTGATGGGAGTGGCTCCTGCGAGTGCCTCGTCGACGTTGCTCACCCTTTGCGCGATGGAGGAGACCTTGGTGGCGCGCAGTGCCTCAGCTTGGGCCTTGCCACGCCCCTCGGCGATCGCCTCGGAGAGGTTGGCAAAGAGCACGGTGAAAAAGAGCCATATGGTGACCGACCAGGTAAACACCGAGGGGTTCGCGATGGCGAGCACCAAGGTGAACACCGATCCGAGTTCCACCAAGAACATCACGGGGGTTTTCACCATTTGGCGCGGATCGAGCTTCTTCAGCGCCAGCGGCAGCGCAGCCATGACCTGTGAGAAGCCATAGGTGGACTGCGGCTTCGCGGGCTGTTTCTGCGCGGACTCGTGGTCCTGGCGCGACTGAGTCACAGTGGGGGTTGTCATGCTAGAGCCTCCGTCAATGGGCCAAGAACAAGGGTGGGCAGGAAGGTCAGGGCGCTCACGATGATGGCGACGCCCACAATCAGCCCAACGAATTGCGGACGGTGAGTGGGCAAGGTGCCCGCGGTCACCGGCACTGGCTTCTGGCTGGCCAAGAGCCCAGCTAGCACCAGAATCATGATGATCGGAATGAATCGACCAAATAGCATCGCAAGAGCAATAGTGATGTTGAACCACGGGGTATCGGCACCGAATCCGGCAAAAGCCGAACCGTTGTTATTGGCACCCGAGGTGAAGGCATAGACCACATCGGAGAAGCCATGTGCCAGCACGTTGCCCTCGGAGAGCGAGTCCATTGTTTTCGGCAGCATCACGGAGACGCCCACTCCGGTGAGCACCAGAATCGGCATGGTGAGAATGTAGAGCGACACGGCCTTCATCTCGGAGACACCGATGCGTTTACCCAGATACTCCGGGGTGCGCCCCACCATGAGGCCGGCGATAAACACCGCCAGCACGGCCACGATCAACATGCCGTACAAACCGGCGCCCACACCACCGGGCGAGATTTCACCGAGCAGCATGTTCAGCATGATCATGCCGCCGCCCAACGGCGTGTAGGTGGAGTGGAAGGAATCCACCGCGCCTGTTGAAGTCATGGTGGTAGACACCGCAAAGAACGCCGAGGGAATCACACCGAAGCGGGATTCACGGCCCTCCATCGCACCCCCTGCCAGCGCCGAGGCCCAGCCGTCCTTATGGCCGAGCATCCCCAGCTCAGAGGTCGTCACCACGGCAAGAGAGATGGCATAGAGCGTACCCATGGCAGCCAGGATTGCCCACCCCTGGCGGGTATCGCCCACCATCGTGCCGAAGGTCCGTGTCAACGACACCGGGATCAAAAGGATAAGGAAGATCTCCAGCATGTTGGTGATCTGGTTGGGGTTTTCGAAGGGGTGCGAGGAGTTGGCATTAAAGAAGCCACCACCATTGGTGCCGAGCTCCTTGATCGCCTCTTGGGTAGCCACCGCACCGCCCTGAATGGTTTGCTGACCACCGGCGATGGTATCCACCACGGCGGGGGCGTTGAAGTTCTGAATCACGCCTTGAGTCATCAATAACAGCGCCGCCACGGCCCCCGCAGGTAACAGGATGCGCAGCACGCAGCGCACCATGTCCACCCAAAAATTACCGATGCGACCATCCGCGTCCTTCGCGGCCAAGCCGCGCACCAGCGCAATCGCCACGCACATACCCACGGCGGCAGAGAGATAGTTTTGCACTCCTAGCCCCATCATCTGGGTCAGCGGAGTCATCGCCTGCTCACCGGAATACGACTGCCAGTTCGTGTTCGTGGTGAAGGACACAGCGGTGTTCCACGCCTGGTCCGCCTTCACCGGACCCATACCGAAGGACAACGGCAGCCACTGCTGGGTGCGCTGCAGCAGATACACTGCCAGCACGGACAGCAGCGAGAACGTAAACACCGACAAGGCGTACTTATTCCACCGTTGGCTCGTAGATTCATCTACACCCATCACCCGGTAGAAAGCCTTTTCCACCTTCCAGTGTTTCGGGCTTTGAAACACCCACGCCATGTAGTTACCGAAGGGCACTACTAGTACTGCCAAGCAGAGCAGAACGGTAACTACAGGGACTAGGCCAAAGAATGTTGCTCCTAATGTGCTCATGAGAACCTTTCCGGTTGCAGCAGGGCCACCAACACATACACAAAGCAGCAGACACCTAGGATGCCGCCGCTCAGAAGCTCCCAGCTCATAGCTTGTCCGCTCCCTTCAACACGAGGTACAGAAGTCCGAAGCTCACCACGGTGGTGAGCGCAATCAGTAGATCGGCCATGAGCCCATTCAAAAGCCCGCAGCGGACATGCGGGCAGTCTTTAACATTCTTTTAACGCCCCCTTAGCAGCACCGAACAGGTGTCAGGAAACGTTGGAGCATGTGCTTATCGACGCCCTCCTCATCCCCGACAGCGCCACAGCTCAACACCGACCACTACTTCCACAACCAGGGCAGAAGTCGTTGACGATGAGTGGTGATGCCTCAGCGAACACAACCAAAACAATGGTGGCCAGTGGCGCGAGGCGTGGCCCTATCCCACAAGCACACAAGGAGCCAGCATGTCCACCTACGTTCGCGATAGCATCATTTTTTATGCCGGATTGGCACTGTTCTTCATCGTCGGCGAAGTACCGTCATGGATGTGGATTCTCTACTCCGGCAGTATTCTCGCAACTGTCGTCATCAGCTTTCCGCTGAAGAAGCAGCAGTCTTAGCACCCCACAGTGCTCGGGGTCATTCGAGGCGATGGCCGTTGAAGCGGGCAGCCCATGCGCAGGCGGAAGTCACATCACACGGACCTAGGTGCGTTCTAGCATCGCGATGGCGATGTGAACACGGTTAGTGCCACCAATCTTGTCGAGGATATGCCCGATGTGCGTCTTGACCGTGGCCACTGAGACGTAGAGTTGTTCTGCTATCTCTTGGTTGTTGAGCCCTTGAGCGACGAGCTGAGCTATGCCATTTTCCCGGCTGCTCAGGCCATCAATGCCACACACTTCCTGGCTTTTCCTTGTATTCATTGCCAACAGATGAGCTAGCGCCTGTGGACTCAGAAGTTTCTGGCCTGCAGCTACGGCTCGTACAGATGCGACTAGGGCTTCGGAGGTCGTAGTTTTCAATAAGAAGTCCATCGCCCCAGCGTGGAGGGCATCGAGAATAAACGTGTCAGTGTCAAAGGCAGTAAGCATAACGATTGGTGTCGATGGTAGAGCGCTCTGCAACAACTGAGTCGCTTGAATCCCATCCATGACAGGCATCCGTATGTCCATGAGAACCACATCTGGTCGCAAGCGAGTCGCCATACCAACCCCGTCTTTGCCATTGCCGATATCCCCGGCTACCTCAATGTCGTCCGCACCTTCCAGGATCAACCGAATCCCACGGCGCAGAGCTTGCTCATCGTCTACTAACACAACAGAGATCATTGTTTCTCCAAGGGCAAGTAAAGGTGCCAAGAAAAATCTTCATCGTCACGAATCTCGAGATAACCGCCCGTTAGCCGGCAGCGTTCACGCAAGCCCACGAGGCCGTGACCACCGCTGCTTTCTGTGGCTACAGCGAGCTTCTTATTGCGCATTGTCACCCGTACCATGTCGCGCTCAAGGGCTACCTCGATGTCTACCTTTTCACCAGGGGCATGCTTGCGAGCGTTGGTCAGGCCCTCCTGCACCACGCGGCTCACAACATGCATTCCCATCGTGGATAGTTCATCAAAATAGGCACCGGACGAGTCTCCGTTATAACCAACCTCGACCTTCCTGCCAGCCGCGCGGGCGCGTGATACGTGTATCTTCGGTACTCGCCCGGGGATCGATGCGGTCATCAAAGCGCAGCGACCGTAGCACCTGCCGTAGGTCTTGCACGGAGGCTTCAGCTTCCCGTTGAATGGTGTTAGAAGACTCGGCTATTTGTTCTTGGCTCAGATCTTTACGATACGATAGCCCACCTGCATAAACCGCTATGAGACAACGAATCGTGCATGTCTCGTGCAATCCGGTCACGCTCATCCTGGCGAGCTTTCTCTACTTCTGCGCGCATCGTGTCGTTGTTCAGCTCGGCACGCGCCACGAGGATCGCTTGTTTTCTCTCCTCTTGTTACGAACTACACCAATAACTACACCGGATAGCATGAAAGATCCCCACAACAAAATATTCCCATAGTAAGGAAGGTACAGGATCGCAAACGTGTCCAGGGAATAGAACTTGTACCCCAAACTTATCACCATAGCCCCAATGCCGGTGAGTGACCAACGCCAGCCACCTCTAGACACTAGAGAAATTAATACTACGAATATAGACAAAGAAATCTGGTGTGTTCCTGCCGTCAAACAGATCACGATGGAGCAGACTAATGCCGAGACAGTACCAGGATAGTACTCATAAACGCTATATCCACGCGGCACATGACTTAGCGCACACGGCAGCAGTATTGAAGTTATTGCACTGACAATTATCACCAAGCTCACGCGAAAAATGGTGTAATCATCAATATCGTTTCCAGACATAATGGCACTCCGAGAGATAAACTAAGTTATCTTCAGAAGGTCCACCACTACACAAAAATTACTAGGAGGGCACGTCGCAGCCAAGTATTACCATTTGATGCATTGGCCCGCTTGGCCTGTTTACGTTGCTTCAACCATTTTTTATAGTTCATGTCTGTTTACAGTAGTTTTGCAAAAATAGGGAAAGATAATCCCTAGGGCTGATCTTTTCGCAGTGGTAGCGCCATAGCATACTAATCATGCAGCAGAAACGCTCATCACTGTAGCCCTCGCGACCGCATGGTTTGGAGCTATTACTCTAGCCAACCTAGCGATCCCCTTGCCTCACAACCCTATAAGCGCAGTTGAGTTCGAACGCCTCGCCATCTCCGGATTGGAGTGCGGGCGGAGTCCTGACTATCTCGCAGACGCACCAAGCTGGACATGTGATAGCTCAACGATTCGAGCGCAGTCTACACCTAGCTCGAGCGCCGCAGATGTGGCAGTTGTACGCCAGCACCGGGCATTCAGTTCCCCGACGGAACTGAGCAACTCTCCGGTTATTCATCGAAGCGGTGCGATTTTTTTTGTGTCGAGGACTCAGGCGCCATCACTGTCGCTGCCTTCGAAGGTCAGCGTATCGTTTCTTTCTATTTTGAAGGCCCTAGATCGCGGTCATACGCGGAGCTCGTGGAGGTTCAGCGATGAAGTTGTTATTTCCTCTATTAACCGCAGTGAGCCTTGCTTGCACCGTTCACTTCCAACTCGGCTTAGCCTACGTACCAGCGAGTCTCATTGCTGCACTTGTCCACGGCATGGTGTGGATCCTCCTCTCTGTGCTCGGGCTGCGTAAACACCCTGGAACACAGTTCGGTCTACTGTGGGGTGCGGCGTGCACCGGGCCTGCCGTTTTATTTAATAATCAGCTTTTCGACATCCTCGCGAAAGTGCACCTGCAATGGGTGAGCGCCGCGGGCTTTGCTCCCGTGGATGAAGAGGCCCTGAAGATTCTTGGCGTTGTGCTCATCTGCACCTACTGCACCCAGACCACTCGGGCAGTCGACTACGTGTTTGTTGGTATTGCCGTTGGAATGGGGTTCACTGTGTTCGAAGACGCAGCATTTATTGCTCGGATGACGCTCGAGAACCTAGAGTCCGACACCACCGGCGCCGTCTTGGCAACTTTCATACGTGGCATCGGTGTGGTTAATCATCCGCTGTACGCCGGAATGGCAGCATATGGGCTCGTTAACAGGTTCTGCTTTCCTTGATGGTTCCTCGCGTGTGTCCTACACTTTATCGCCAATCTGTTTCCGTCCCTATCTTCGTCATATCCTCACGCTGACTGACCTTTCGTAGGCACCCTCGTCACAGTGGTCTGCACATGGCTACTAGCCATATGGTTGTGTGTACGCCACTGGAGATCGAATCACGTCAAAGCGAGAGAACAGGCAGATTCAACTGACGATGGGCGAACACTGTCCGCATGCTTCGGGCCAACACCCCACCGTTGAGCTCGTAAATGAGCACCTTCCTCCGCGTCTGAGCTCTAGTGACTCCTAGTACGGAGGAATGAGAACTCAAGCAATCTAGATGGGTACCGCAGGGCTGCTCGATGGATCAGCGTGTGAATCATTGGACCTCGCACCAGGTTCTTCGTCCAGCCCTGGTCGAACAGGAGGATGAGAATTATCTAGATGTACCACCCAGTACCCACCCTGGCTAGAGTCCTACTTTCCAGAGCGGGATCAACGAAGCGAAGAGCCTACGAGACCACAAAGAGAGCTTTCTGGGCGCTTGCATTCCACGCGGGTACGTCTACTCGTCACGAAGCGCCATACAGCGCTCGCGCAGTATCTGCGAGTAGTTATAAATTTCATCCACTCCGGAAAGATCGAAAACGTGCGGCTCGCGTGCAGAATCAAAAAACACGATACGAGGCACTTTTCGGTCAAAGAATAGCCGAGCAATTGGCTTCCTATTATTGTCTTTGTACAGAATCGCACAATAGGACTTAGCATCTCGGAGGGTAATATCAGAAACTGGAACTTCGCTACAACAGATCGCGCGAATAATTCCAAATGCCTGCAACTCTTCTTCAGTCGTTACAATATCCGAAGTAGCGGTTTCGCTAACTTCTTCTACGACGGTAGCAGTTTCCGGAGCACTGACTTCCCCATGTGCGTCGTCGAAATCTTGAGCTGAACGGAGACGCCTGTTGGCTTCATCTTTGAGGAACTGTGACTGGGCAGTCGACACTAGCTTCGTGAAAATCTCGAGATTTTGAGCGGTCATCCGGCGCGATGTAACCCGTGAGGAGATGAGCCTAACCCAGTCAGCGTCAGGTTCTTTGAATTGCGCAGACAGTACTTTTCGAATCTCCGAAATATACTTGAGCTGCTCTGCGCTTGCTGCGATCGTCTCAGAATCAAATCTGGTCTTGGTACACATCTCTAGGTGAGGAAAGACGCGAGCATCGATATTAGAAAGATCGATAGTCATAAACGGCTTCTCATCCATACGATTAACCGCATCCAACTGGGCATAAAACTCGTACACCTCACCGTTAGTAAGAATGGCAAACTCGGTGTCCGTCACATTAAAATAGCGAACTAGCTGGTTTGCGTGATCGAGACGAAGTGGCTCCCCGATTTTTTTACACTCTATAAGGAAGCGAAAATCATCACCCGACTTGATTGCGAAATCGACCTTCTCACCCCTTTTTACTCCCACGTCAGCTGTATACTCGGGGATCACCTCGCGAGGATCAGTCACGTCGTACCCCAGCACTGTACTAATGAAGGGGATGATGAAAGCGGTTTTCGTCGCTTCCTCGGTTTCGATGATCGGCTTAAGCTCGCGAACCTTTGCGGCAAGACTCTGAACGGCCTGATCGACACTCACAAGGCGCACCTTTCGTTCGTACAACTACTTAACTCCTGACAATACTCAATCCAGAGTCCTTCTTCCTAGGTTTTGTACAAGTATTAAGTCACACGCTAAAGCGCGAGTGTTGAGCTTGAGCGCCATACAGCGCGGCGAAAGGGAGCAGCACACAGACGTCGTTGCTCAGTCATCGACTAGTAGCTCTACCTCCCCACAGAACTGTCTGGTGCCCCACTCGCGATCGCCAGGCAGTACAAGTGATAACGCGCACCTTTCCCAAACCAAAGCGATCCCCCGCTACCAGCGGCACCCCTACCGCATAGAAAAGTAGCGCGACACTGTCCGAAACAATGTCGCGCTACCTCTACATCTGTGGGCGAAGGGGGACTTGAACCCCCACGTCCGTAAAGGACACTGGCACCTGAAGCCAGCGCGTCTGCCATTCCGCCACTCGCCCGAGCTGGCGTCTTTCCAGCAGTGCTGTGGAAGACTTAACCTAAGTTACACTGATTGTTACACTATCCCCAAATCCGCAGGTGGAAGACTCATTCCTTGGTGTCGCTCAGGGTCTCGCGGCCGGTTTTTCGCTGGTGGGAGTTCATTGTCGCGGCCATGGCCTCTATACTGGGGCCACACTTCGGCTCAGGTGTAAGAATGCCTCTTATATCTGGGAGCGCATGAGAACTGTCCTTGCTCGCGCGATGATCGCACTTGCGGGCAGGGGCGTTTGACGTTGTGGCCACTGCGGCTGTGACGTGAGCATTCTGAGCCTTGGATCGGCCCTATGGGCCGGGCCGGATAGTGCCGGCCGATACTGATGAACTGCTGAGAATTCTCGCCGAAGATAAGAAGGAAGGTGACACTGCATCCGCTATGTCTGTGTGGTCTAGATTCGCAAAGATGGACAGCGCTCTGCAGCGCGGCCTCGATAACAGCTTTGCCTTCGTCTTCGGGGGCAAGATTGTGGCTGCCGAAGTCGAGGAGGCACTCAAGCAGTGCGCCGAGGACGAGGCTGTCACAACCTATGAGGGCTATGTGGAAGTCCCTAACCAGTTCGAGGTGATGGTGGGCAAGAAGGATTTCTCCAACTTGCAGGAAACCTCGCCCGAGCTGCCGTGGGATTTCGCGGACCGGCTGACTCGCTATTTCCGCAATCAGAATTGGTCGCCGGCGGGGCCAGTCGTCGTCAAGCTTGTGCAGGCTAAGGGTCTGCGCACCGGCCAGCTGAAGTCCACGTGTGTGCGCGCTCAGCGCCCGGAGGATGAGAGCGGTTTCTACGGCATGCCAGACGATGCAGCCGACGTGGAGTTTGACGAGTCGATCGCTACCCACGCCCCATCGTCCTACGAGATTCACGACCCGGACGAACCGGCTGCGCATAGCCCGCAGGATCACACCAGCAGTTCCACTCCGCGCCAGCATGAGCCCGCGGACCACCAGCCAGCAGAGACGAATGGACATATGAACAGCGACCACCACAACTCCCACGGTGCAGCAGCCTCAGCAGGTGCCGCCTACGGCGCGGCCACCCCGACGAGCGCTGCTCATCGCTCGGATCTGCCCAAGGCCGCCGCGCTGCCGGCAGAGGATTCGGGCGAACACGCCTCAGAAACCACAATATTCGCGAGCCACACCGAGACACCATCGTCCAATCTCCCTGCCGATTCCGCTTCTCCGGCAGCCCCGGCGGAGCCCACCGTCTCCTTACTGCTGCAGGACGGATCCTCCCGCACCTTCCTCGTGCAGAATGGCTCCAATATCATTGGCCGCTCGAATGACGCGGACTTCCGCCTCCCCGATACGGGCGTCTCCCGCCAACACGCGGAAGTCACCTGGGATGGCCAAGATGCTGTGATTACAGACTTGCAGTCGACTAACGGCACCACCGTGAATGACGTGCCAGTGGACAATTGGCTGCTCGCGGACGGTGATGTGATCACCGTGGGCCACTCCTACATAGAAGTGCGGATCACTAATAATTAGGCCCACGCATACTAAAATGGGTGGGAAACCTGCTTGGGCCCCATGCTCGGGCGGGGGTGGCTTCCGCCCATGAGCGGGAATAACCCCCACCGGCGGCATGGTTGGTGCTTGTAGGGGGTGAATAGGTGTGATGAAGCCATCAGCTCAATCGCTTCTTCTTATAGAAGAATGTGATCATGAGGTGGTGCCGTCCGGCCGCACTCCTCGCAGCACCGGCCGCTGCCGATTGTGCCCCGTGGCCCGATCAGCCGGACAAGCACACCCGGCGCCCGTGCACGCCGGGCGGGTATGAGTACCCGTTTCCGCAGCACACTGACAATGCCTTTAAAGGAGGCCTGAAGAACAACAATGAGCTCCGTTATCTTACTTGTGTTCCGTATCGGCCTGCTTGTGCTGCTCTGGCTGTGTATCTTCTTCGCGCTGCGCGCCATGCGCCGCGATACCAACCGTCTCTCGGGCACTCAGTCCTCGGGCCGGTTCTGGTCCAAGCGTTCTTCCTCCCCCGCTGCCCCCGCTGGCGCGCCGCGGAAGCGTCCCCAGCCACCGGCACAGCTGGTGGTGGTCGATGGCGCGATGCGCGGCTCCCGCATGGACCTCATGGGGGTGCAGGAGATTACCGTCGGCCGCTCCCAGGATTGCACCTTTGTGATCCAGGATGACTTCGCCTCCTCCCGCCACGCTCGGCTGTTCCGCCGCGGCGATGATTGGTTTGTGGAGGATCTCGATTCCCGTAACGGCACCCACGTGGGCGGCTACCGTATCGACCAGCCCGAGAAGATCACCACCGACAGTGAAGTGATGATCGGGCGCACGACCGTGAGGCTGATGCCCTGATGCTGAGACTACATTTCGCGGCCGCCTCTGATCGCGGCCACGTGCGTAAGAACAATGAGGACTCTGCCTACGCCGGCCCTCACCTGCTGGCCCTGGCTGATGGCATGGGTGGCCATGCCGCCGGCGAGATCGCCTCGCAGTTGATGATCACTCACCTGGAGAAGCTCGACGCCGATCCGGGCGATAATGACATGCTTGCGCTGCTGGGCGGGGTGGCCGATGATGGTAACCGCTCCATCGCGGCCGAGGTGCGCGCCAACCCCCAGACCGAGGGCATGGGCACCACGCTGACTGCGCTGATGTTCGATGGCGCCACCTTCGCCATGCTGCACGTGGGCGATTCCCGCGGTTACCGTCTCCGCGACGGCCAGTTGGAACAGATCACGGTGGACGACACCTTCGTGCAAACGCTGGTAGAAGAGGGTAAACTCGCCCCGGAAGACGTCTCTACTCACCCGCAGCGTTCCCTGATCCTCAAGGCCTACACTGGACATCCGGTGGAGCCTTCTTTGCAGCTTGTCGACGCCCAGCCCCAGGACCGCCTCCTGCTGTGCTCTGACGGCCTGTCCGATCCGGTGTCCTTCGACACCATCGAGGACACCCTGCGCCACGGCTCCCCCGCCGAGGCCGCCCGCAAGCTCATCGATCTTGCGCTGCGGGGCGGCGGCCCCGACAACGTCACCGTGGTGGTGGCCGATGTGGTGGACGCCGAAGAGGCCGACACCTCGCAACTGGCTGTCACCCCTATGGTGGCTGGCGCCCTTAATAGCACCAACGCCGAGGAACCGCGGGTCGATACCTCCGCGGCCCGAGCCTCGCTGCTGGACAAGGACGAAGCCCCGCCCGCCAAGAGCGAGCCGGAATATATCCCCCCAGCCTCGGACACCGCCGCCGAGCACGACGAGGACAACGAGGAGTCCTCCTCTTCTAAGTTTCGCTGGATCCCCATCAGCATCGCCCTTATTCTCATCCTCGCGGTGATCTTGGGCGGCTGGGCGTTCATGCGCAGCGTGGACTCGCAGTACTACCTCACCACGGGCGAGAACGATCGGCTCGAGATCCAGCACGGTGTCAATCTTGATGTCTTCGGAAAGTCCTTCCACGAGCCGCACCAGGCGGCCTGCTTGGACAAGTCCGGCAATCTGCTGCTCACTGATCCCGAGAAGCCTTCGCGTACCTGCTCGTTGTTCACCTTGGACGCTCTTCCCGAGGCCGCGCGTAACTCGGTCGAGGGATTGCCGTCGGGAAGCTATGACGAGGTGGTGCAGCAGCTGCAGCGTCTCGCCAATGATGCCCTGCCGGTGTGCCTGAAGGGCGAGGCCGGCGATCTCACTAAGCCCGGAACTAATTGCCGGGAGGTGAAGTAACTGATGTCTGTGTGGCAAAGAATCACCATCCGAAGAACCGAAATGTGGCTGCTCATCGTGGCCGCCGCCATTGTGATGGCCGCTGTGGTCAGCCTCGAGATCTCGCTGGGCAATGAGCTCGGCAGCCAGCTGCTTTGGGTGGGCGGTGGATTCATTGGCGTGTTCATGATCGCCCACCTAGCTCTCGTGTGGAAGGCCCCGCACGCCGATCAGATTCTGCTGCCCGTCGCGGCAGCCCTCAACGGCCTGGGTCTTGTGATGATTTCTCGCCTCGACGCGGCCAAGGACACCAACATGGCCACCCGCCAGGTGATGTGGTCACTGGTCGCCGTCGTACTCATGATCATCGTGCTGGTGCTCATGGAGGACTACATGGTGCTTACCCGCTACTCCTATCTCTTGGGCGTGGTGGGCATCATCCTGCTGGCACTACCCATGGTGTGGCCGCAGGGCTCCGGCATCCAGTCCGATGCCCGCATCTGGATCTCGCTTGGGCCTTTTACTCTCCAGCCCGGCGAGTTCTCCAAAATTTTGCTGTTGCTGTTCTTCGCCAAACTCTTGGCGGATAAGCGCGCCCTGTTCAACGTGGCCGGCTACCGGGTGCTCGGACTCGAGCTGCCCCGTCTGCGTGATCTCGGGCCCATCTTCTTCGTCTGGGCGCTCGCGCTGGTGATCATGGCAGGCGAAAACGATTTCGGCCCGGCGCTGCTGCTCTTCTCCACCGTGTTGCTCATGATGTATCTCGCCAGCGGCCGCATCTCGTGGCTGCTGATCGGTGTGATCCTCGTGGCAGTCGGCGGAGTGGGCATTTACCAGATCTCCGACAAGATCCAGTCTCGTGTCGCCAACTTCATGGATCCGCTGGCGAACTATGACACCACCGGCTTCCAGCTCTCCCAGGCGCTCTTCGGCATGTCCTGGGGCGGCATTACCGGCACCGGGCTAGGCGAAGGCTATCCCCAAGCCGTGCCGGTGGCGGAGTCGGACTTTATTCTGGCCGGAATCGGCGAGGAACTCGGTTTCATCGGCCTCGCCGCAGTGCTTGTGTTGTTCACCCTCTTCGTGGTGCGCGGCATGCACACCGCCATGCTGGCCAAGTCCTCCTACGGCAAACTGGTGGCCTCGGGGCTGTCGATGACCATCCTGATCCAGCTGTTCGTGGTGGTCGGCGGCATCTCCGCCATGCTGCCCATGACGGGTCTGACCACCCCGTTTATGTCCCAGGGTGGGTCTTCACTCATGGCGAATTATATTCTGCTGGGCATCCTGCTCCGCATCTCTCACCAGGCCCGGGTGCCCGAGGAGCAGAGCACGAACCCCGCTCCGCAGGCGCGCAGCGCTGCCCCCGCGGAGCCCTCCGCCATGGAGCAGACCTCGCACTTTTCCATCGCCGGCACCGAGCACTCGCCCGGGCGGTCCCCATCCACGCATTCGACCAACAAGAATTGGAGGTAGGTGAGACACCATGAATAAAGCTATTCGCTCGACCACCATGATCGCGCTGCTGATGGTGTTGGTGCTGCTCATCAACCTCACCGTGGTACAGGGATTCCGTGAGGAAGAATACGCCCAAAACCCGCTGAACAAACGCCAGTTTTATGAAATGAAGAGCACCCCGCGCGGCCAAATTTCCGCCGGCGGTGTGGTGCTGGCCAAATCCAGCAAGGGCGAGGATGACTTCTACTATCGCTCCTACCCTTCCACCAACCCGTTGGCCTACGCCCCAGTGAGCGGCTATCTCTCGGATATGTACGGTGCAGCTGGGCTGGAGCAGGGCTACAACGATGTCCTCAACGGCACCGACCCCTCCATGCTGGTGTCCAATACGTGGGACACCCTCACCGGCAAGGAGCATGATGGCGCCTCGCTGAAGCTCACCCTGCTCCCCGAGGCCCAAGAGGTGGCCTATCAGCAGCTGTTGAACAATGGCTACGAAGGCGCGGTAGTGGCCCTCAAGCCCTCCACCGGTGAGGTGCTGGCCATGGCCCAGACCCCCAGCTTCGACCCCAACTCGATAGTCACCAACGACTCCGCCGAACAATCCTGGGAGCAGCTCACCTCGGATCCGGCGGCCCCGCTGCTCAACCACGCCACCCAAGAGACTCTCCCGCCCGGGTCGATCTTCAAGATCATCACCTCCACCGCGGGCCTGCGCAATGGTTATGAGCCGGGCTCTCAGCTTACCGGCGAGGCGCAGATCACCCTGCCCAATTCCACCTCCACCTTGGAAAACTATGGCGGGCGCCCCTGCGCCGGCGGCGGCCAGGTGTCGTTGACCACGGCCTTCTCCCTGTCCTGCAACACTGCCTTTGTGCAGATGGGTGTGGACGTGGGCGATAAGGCCCTCAACGATGCGGCCAAGTCCTTCGGTATCGGCGAGACCTACGATCTCGGGTTGCCGGAGACCCCCAGCTCCATCGGTGATCTCAGCGATCCCGCTCGACGCGGCGTATCCTCCATCGGCCAGGCCGATGTGTCCATGACAGTGCTCGATGCCGCCGTGATGGCCGCCACCGTGGCCAATAACGGTAAGCGCATGGAGCCCTATGTGGTGGATGAGGTGCTGCGCTCGGATCTGTCCACACTGTCGAAGCACAAGCCGAAGCAGGCCAAGGATGGCCTAGACGAGGATGTGGCTGCCAAGTTGCAGGAACTGATGCGCCAGTCGGAGAAGAACACCAAGGGTGGCCGCGGCACGATCGCCTCCAAGACGGGTACCGCCGAGCACGGCGAGGATTCCCGCTCCAGTTTCCCGCACACCTGGTATGTGGCTTTCGCCCCCGACAAGGACGCCGACGTAGCGGTGGCCGTGGTGGTGAAAAACGGCGGTAACCAAGGCGCCGGCGCCACCGGCGGATCGGTATCTGCCCCCATCGGGCGTGCCGTGATCGATGCCGTTCTCAGGACACAGTCCTAGCCGCGGATCGGAAGTGAGAAAGTAACTATGAGTAACGACTCCACCGGATTAGACCGTGTGCAGGCGCTGATCGGCGATGATTACCAGCTGCAGTTCATCATCGGCCACGGCGGCATGTCCACGGTGTGGCTAGCAACCGAAAGCCACACCGGCCGCGACGTAGCCGTCAAGGTGCTGCGCCCCGAGTTTTCGGACAATGAGGAATTCCTCACCCGTTTCCGCAACGAGGCAGAGGCAGCGGAGAACATCGCCTCCGACAACGTGGTCGCCACCTACGACTACCGCGAGGCCGATGACCCCGCGGGCAATGTGTTCTGCTTCATCGTCATGGAATATGTCCGCGGCGAGTCGCTGGCCGATATGATTCGCCGCCGCGGCACCCTCGATCAGGAACAGGCCCTCGATGTACTGGAGCAGGCCGCCCACGGTCTGGCCGTAATCCACCGCATGGGTCTGGTGCACCGTGATATCAAGCCGGGCAACATCCTCATCACCGAGTCCGGGCAGGTGAAGATCACCGACTTCGGCATCGCCAAGGCCGCCGAGGCTGTGCCGCTGACCCGCACCGGCATGGTGGTGGGCACCGCCCAGTATGTCTCCCCGGAGCAGGCCCAAGGCCACAAGGTCACCGCCTGCTCGGATGTGTACTCCCTCGGCGTGGTCGGATACGAGGTGCTCGCTGGGCGCCGGCCCTTCAATGGCGATTCGACGGTTTCGGTGGCCATCGCCCACATCAATGAGGCCCCGCCGGTACTCCCGCGCGACATCGCCCCCGAGATCCGCGAGCTGATCGGGATCTGCCTGCGCAAGGATCCGCAGCGCCGCTACGCCGATGGCGATGAGCTTTCCCACGCCATTTCCGCGGTGCGCTTCCATAATCGTCCGCCCCAGCCGCGCTCCGCGGCGGTGGCTGGTCGCGCCCCGCAGCATCACCCGGGCTCCTCCACGACGGCACTGGGTAACGCGACCGTGCCCACCACGGTCAACCCGGCGGTGACCCCGCCGCGCCCGCAGGTGCTGCCGGCTGCGCCACGTACCTCGCAGCAACCGCAGGCCCGCCGGCCGGCCAAGAAGAAAAGCTTCTTGCCATGGCTGTTTGTGCTTGTGCTGCTGCTCGGAGGAATGGCCGCCCTGCTGTACTATCTCACTTCCCAGCCAACGGGGTCGCCCGAACCGACGGAGACGAGCATGAGCAGCGAGGAGACGTCGACAAGCGAACTGCCTCCTGTGACGGAGACGGTGATTGAAACGATCACCCCAGAGCGCCCCGAGCGCTCCGAGCGCCCTGAGCGCCCAACGCTAAGCTTTGAGGAAGAAACCACCGAGCCGACCGAGCCCGCTCCCCGCGAGACGCAGGAGGAGCCTGCCCCCGAGCAGCCCGCACCGCCGGCCGGCACCCCCGAGAACGACGAAGGAGGCGAACAATAATGATGCACACCAGTTTCGGTGGCCGCTATGAACCCAAAGAAAATATTGGGCACGGCGGCATGTCTGACGTGTATTCCGCCACCGACACGCTCTTGGGACGCCAAGTGGCGCTGAAGGTGCTGCGCATGGAACTGGCGCGGGACGAGAACTTCCGCGAGCGTTTCCGCCGCGAGGCCCAAAACTCCTCCCGGCTCAATCACCCCAATATCGTGGCGGTGTATGACACCGGCGAGCAGGTGATTGATGGCGTGTCGGTGCCGTATATCGTGATGGAATTGGTGCACGGCTCGACGCTGCGCGGTATCGTCCGCGACCGCGGGCCCTACTCGCCAGCCGAGGCAGCCCGGGTGATGATCCCGGTGTGCTCTGCGCTGCAGGCCTCCCACGACGCCGGCATCATTCACCGCGATATCAAACCCGCCAACATCATGGTCACCAATACTGGCCAGGTGAAGGTGATGGATTTCGGTATTGCGCGGGCGCTTGACGACGCCACCTCGGCGATGACCCAAACGTCTGCCGTCATAGGCACCGCCCAGTATCTCTCCCCTGAGCAGGCGCGCGGCCGCAATGCCGATGCGCGTTCGGATGTCTACGCCTTAGGGTGTGTTCTCTACGAGGCCATCACGGGCCGGCCGCCCTTTGAAGGCGAATCGCCCTTCGATGTGGCCTACCAACATGTGCATGAAACACCCACTCCGCCCTCGGAGTTCGCAGGTGATCTCACCCCTACAACCGCCACCAATATTGATGCGGTGATCCTTACCGCCATGGCGAAGCACCCGGGTGATCGCTATCAGTCGGCCGCGGAGTTCTCCTCCGACTTGGAGCTGGTGGCGCGTAACGCTGTCACTCACGCCGCCAAGATGCACCTTTCGGGTCCCGTGGGAGCCAAGCTGGAAAACTCCCAGCCGCAGGGCGAAGGCCCTGCCCACACCGCGGTTATTGGCACCGCTGGCGATATTTCCGCCGCCGTAGCCGGCGCCGCGGGTGCCCAGCAGTACCAGCCGGATGGCGAGTACCCAGCAACCTCTCAGTACGCGTCCCACCAGCAGGCGGCCGCGCCAAGTCAGCAGGAGGGGCGCCGCGCGAAGAAGTCCTCCCGCTGGGGCGTGTGGCTGACCTCTATTCTCGCCGTCGTGGTGGTGGGTATCGGTGTGGCCTTTGCCGTGGATTATTTTGGCAATCGCGAAGATCGCGTTGCCGAGAGCTCAGTGTCCATTCCTAATATCGCCGGGCTCGAAGAGCAGGCCGCCACCCAGCGGCTGCGCTCTGCCGGTTTTGAGGTGATTCGTTCTGAGGAACCCAGCCCGGACGTTGCCCGTGGCTTGGCGCTGCGCACCAATCCTTCCGCGGACTCCACCCTGCCCAAGGGCTCGACTGTGACTCTGGTGGTCTCCTCCGGCAAGGAGATCGTGGAGGTACCGCAAATCACCGGCAAGACCACCGAGGCCGCTAACAAGGAGCTGGAGAAAGCCGGTCTGAAGCTCAACTCCACCCCGCGGGAGCAGGCCTCTGACACCGCCCCTGCCGGGGAGATCATTGAGCAGTCGCCGCCCGCCGGCACTGCTGTGTCCAAGGGCTCGGAGGTGAGCATCACCATCTCCACCGGTGTGGAGAATGTGCGCATCCCCTCGCTCACGGGCATGAAGTATGACCAGGCTGTGGGCAATCTTGAGTCCGCTGGTTTCATTCCGCAACCGGAATTCGTGGACTCGGAAGAGCCCGAAGGAACCGTGCTTTCCATCGCCGGTGAGGGCACCGAGGCGCCCAAGGGCTCCACGGTAGTCGTGCGGGTGTCCAATGGTAAAAAGCAGGTGACTGTGCCGGATCTGCGCGGCAAGAACGTCAACCAGGCTGTGGCCGCCCTGCGCGCCGCCGGCTGGAAGGGCACCCAAGCCCAGGTGCGCCAGGAGCAGGAACCCACCGATGATCTGACCAAGCAGAACACCGTGGCCTCCCAGGTGCCCGCCGCCGGGGAAAGCATTGGGGACCAGGATGATGTGGTCCTAAGGATCTATCGCTTCTCCCTGCTGGAGTTCGCGCCCTAACCGCCAGCACTCCAACCCGCCCTAGCCGCCAGCTGGGGCGGGTTTTCTCTATCCGCCCCGCCGGTGATTGGCTACGGCGGGGGTTCAGGCCACACGCTGACCCACGGCTCGTCCTAGGCGAGGCGGGCGGCGCATCTCAGCCAGTGCGGTGTTCAGAAACTCCATCCACGCTGGTAGGGTGAGCAGGAGATGTGCACGGGCCCAAGCCCGAGAACTGTGAATGAGAAGAAAGGCTAGATATGCCGAAGGCAAAGGTTACGCAGAGCTCGACCACGGTGTCGACGTCGACGGCTAGCCGCACCCCCGTCAAGATCAACTCCTCCGGCACCCCGCTGTGGTACAAGATCTTGATGTTTGGCCTGATCCTGCTCGGCCTGGCATGGCTGGTGGTGAACTATCTGGCTGGTCCTCAGATCGCCCTCATGCGCGATCTCGGCCCTATCAACTTCGCCATTGGCTTCGGCCTGCTCATCATTGGCCTGCTGATGACGATGGGCTGGCGTTAGCTACCCCCAGCCCGCTCACCTACCTACCCGACTCCCACCGGAGTCGGGTTTTTTCATGCCCACGAACTACTCAGGGGCGCAGCAGGACTTCCTTAGCAAGCCGCTGCAGCCAGCCGCTGCAGCCAGTCGCTGCGCCGAGGGCGCGTCCCATCTACCTAGCAGGGGGAGGCGTTGACGTACTCGGGCCAAGAAAGAACGCACCACGCGTTGTGGACTGCCCCCGTGTGGACACCCAGTTATGCACAATTGCACAGGGTTATGCACAGGTTCGGCTGTGCATAAAAGGTGTGTGTAAAAACCAGCGGAGTTATGCACAGACTGTGGACAACTCTGTGGAATCTGGTTACATTCTTGTAATTCACTGGCTGTCCACAGCCTGTGCATAACTTTGTGCACTACGTGAACACGCTGTGCACACAGGGACATGATTTTCTAACGACCTGCCGAAACACAGGTCAGACGTGATCACTTCGAACACGTATGCGTTCGAAAACAGGTGAATTACACGCTGAAGATTATGCACAACGTCCACAGCTGGTGTGCACAGTCCACATGCTTTAGTGCCCAAAACACTTATCCCCACCGACTGGGTATAAACCGCCTGTCGGTGGGGATAGCGTCCTCGCTGTCATCCTTCAGCCTGTCATAAGATGCTTGTGGATATCTTGGCGAAGCCTACAAGCAGAGCACACAGGCTGGCCCCCAACACAAGACCCACAATGGGGGTACGTTGCCGCGCGCTGCCATACACCAAGGGCCAGGCGAGCAGACAGCCCATGATGATGCCGCCGATGTGTCCCCACAGCGATACATTGACTGCAATGAATGTGTAGACCACATTCACCGCCAGCAGCACGGCCGGACCGCGCACATCACGGCCTGTCCGGTGGCAGAGCACGATGAAGATCACCATCAGCGCGTACACCGCCCCTGAAGCGCCTGCAGTGGAATCCAGCGGGGCCGCCCAGGTTAGGCACGCGGCGGTGCCCACCACCGAGCACATATAGGCGGCTAGCATCAGGCGGCTGCCCACATAGCTCTCAATCTCGCGTCCGATGAGAAAGAGCAGAAACATGTTCATGAGCAGATGGGCGAATCCCACATGCAAAAAGGCGTGCCCCACTGCGGGGAACACGCCCGTGAACCCCATATAGGCCGCGTGCGGCGGGAAGAACACGAGCGCTTCGCCTAAAGAGGAGCCTTCGAGATTGTGTTGCAGGGAGCGGGATTCGATGGCTGTTATGAGGTAGAACGCACAGTTCACCGCGACGAGGATGACAGTGACCGGCGCCTCGCGGTACCAGCGGGCGAGAGTAGAGGAATTCATAGGATTATTTCTTTCACACGCAAAAGACCCATCGCATCCGTGCGCGCACGCGTGATGCGATGGGTCATAAGTAAAGAGTGAACATCTCCACGCCCGAGCCGCGGATGGCTGACCTGCGCCACTCCGCCGCCTCGGGCTGTGTACGAGTGAGTTCTCTGCTACTGGATCTCGATCGATTCGATAACCACCGGATCGTGCGGGCGGTTATCGAAGCGGGAGGCAGGCACCTTAGCGATCTTGTCCACCACGGCCTTGGAGTCCTCATCGGTGACCTCACCGAAGATGGTGTGGTGGTTGTTCAGGTGCGGGGTAGGCGCCACAGTGATGAAGAACTGAGAGCCGTTGGTGCCGGGGCCTGCATTGGCCATAGCCAGCAGATAGGGGCGATCGAACTGCAGCTCGGGGTGGAACTCGTCTTCGAAGGTGTAGCCGGGGCCGCCACGGCCGGTACCGGTGGGGTCACCGCCCTGGATCATGAAGCCATCGATCACACGGTGGAAGATGGCGCCATCGTAGAAGGGGCCCTCGGAGGTGCCATTGGCATTGTTAGCGCGGTAGTCCTTGGTGCCCTGGGCCAAGCCGACGAAGTTGTCGACGGTGACCGGTGCGTGGTTGCCAAAGAGTTCCAAAACGATATCACCGTAATTAGTGTGCATCGTGGCAGTTGCGGTCTTCTGAGTCATAGCCCTCATCGTAGAGAAAAAACGTGGCATGTGCACCGTCACTGCACCTAGGATGGGACTATCTATTAAAGAAAGTTAAGACAGGAAGGTGTACCACCACGATGAATCCCATGTTGCTCGTGCGCGGAGTGCAAACCGCTAAAAAGGGCCTTATTGCGTTGAATGAGTATCGCGCGAAAAAGGCCGACGAGGCTTATGACGCCCTCCAAGACGCAGCGCAGGCGGCGTTAGACAAGGGCCAAGAGCTCTATGACTCCGCCGCTGACGCCGTGGATAATGCCGATGTGGATGGCCGCGTGAAGGATCTAAACAAGCGTGGCTCCGCTATTAGCAAGCAGGCCGCCAAGCGTTTGGAGAAGGCCAAGGCTCAGACCGGTGATCTCCGCAAGGAAGCGGAGAAGAATGCCAAGAAGTCCGGCAAGCAGCTGCGCAAGATGGCGAAGCAGCGCGAAAAGGACGCCAAGAAGGCCGCTAAGGACGCCAAAAAGAAGTTCAAGAAGGACAAGAAGTCCTCCGGCTCTAAGAAGTTCGGCATTATTGCCACCGTCCTTGCCCTGCTCAGCGCCGTGGCCGCAGCCGTGTACTACTTCCTTTTCCGCGAGGATGAGAAGGTCAGCACCGTCCCGCCGCGCGTCGAGGATTTCGCCACCACCGACAGCAGCGATGAACCGAAGCTGGTGTACTCCACCGAGACTCCCCAGGATGCGGACCTCGGCGGCACGGAGAAGCCCTTCGATGAAAAGGTCGCCGATTCCCTCGATCCCACCGTGGATACCCCCGGTGTTGGCGAGTTCGACAATGACGCCGAGATGGACAGCTGGGCCGATGAGCGCTCCAGCTCCACCCAGGCGCACGATATTCTCGCCGCCGAGGTAGAAGCCAAGTACGGCGACACCGACAAGAAGTAGCGCGCAGCGAGCCGCGGTTAATCCGCCGCTTGAGCACTCACCGCCTCCCCCTCCAGGGAGGCGGTTTTTTCATGCCCTCCCCCGCTCATCTCCGGCCCGCGCGATAGACCTAGCGGTCTAGTCAGCGTCCGGCCACCCCTCCTAAGTCGCGCGAAAAACGACAGTGACTGCGGTGTGAGGTGGCGTCGATAAGCCTAAAAGGACGCAACACAAGAGTCATTTACCTGCATGTATGCAGATTTATAGACTAAGTAGTCCTTATCCGTAGACTAAATGGTCTATGTTTTGCTACGGTGGACAACGCACTGCAGCGAGGGGCACGATCTGTGCCCGCCGTTGTCCCCTAGAAAAAGAAGAAAGAGATACTCATCATGTCCGATCTCACCCCGAACCACACCGCTGGCGAGCCGATTCAGCCCATCGATAAGGAGAAGCTGGAGTCGCTGGCACAGAAGAATATTGATAATCCCGAGGGCGGCCGCAAGGTGATCCGCACCCACACCGAGGCAGACGGGCAATTCCGTAATTACACCCAGGTGCGCGATCTCGAGCCGGTACTGGTCTCGGAGCCGCCGCAGCTGCTCGGCGATAACTCCGCCCCCAACCCCACCGAGGTGGCTCAGGCGGCTCTTGCGGCCTGCATTTCTGTGGGTATTCAGGCCATTGCCACCCACCGTGGCGTGACCCTGACCAAGATCGCCATCGATATCGACAGCGATATCGACATCTCCCCCACCTGGGGCGTTGGCGATCTCTCCGAGGACAAGCGCCCCGGCGTATCCGATGTGCGCGTGAAGGTGGACCTCGAAGGCGACGCCGATCGCGAGACCCTCGACCAGATCCAGAAGGACGCCATTACCTGGTCGCCGGTCGTCAATACCTACACCCGTCCCGCCAAGCTGACCTCGGAGTTGGTCTAACACCATGAGCATCGCACTGGCCCCCACCCCCACCACCGCAGTCTCTGAGCAACTGCTGGAGACGATCGCCGCCAATGCCAAGGACGTAGACACCGGCGCCACTCAGGCCCGCTACGCTCTGCCCCTGCTCGCCGAAGAGGGCGCCCTAAGCCTCGGGCTGGCCACCAATGCCGACGGAAACTATGTGGAACAGGTCCGCGTGATCCGCGCGCTTGCTGAACGCGATCTGTCCGTGGCATTCGCCAGCTGGGCCCATCGCATGGCAGCCGAGTACATCTCTGTGGCTGATACGGCCACGCCGTACTTGAGCGAGCTCGCCGAGGCACTGCGCAGCGGCACCAACCCGGGGGTAACGGGCATGGCGAGTGTGATGAAAACCGCCGCCGGCTGTGGTCACCTTGACCTGTCCGCCACGGCCGTCGACGGCGGCTACAGCGTCTCCGGCCGCATCGCTTGGGCCTCCAACTTGGCCGAGGACTCCATCATCGTCACCGGCGCTGCGCTTGACGACGCCGCCCTCATCTTCGCTCTCCGCGCCTCCGATCCCGGCGTGGAACTGGCCCAGCCCTTCGAACTCCTCGGGCTCAATTCCACCGCCTCGGCAGGCCTGAGCCTCAACGATGTGTTCATCCCTTCCGAAGCTGTGATCTCCACCGATCTGCTGGGCTTTGCCCGCCGGATTCGCCCCACCTTTGCGCTGCTGCAGATCTCCGAGTGCTTAGGGCTGGCGCAAGCCTCCATCACCGCGGCCACCTCCCGCCTCCACGGGGTGCACGCCACCTTCGAATACGAGCAGGAAGCAACCGCCCGCCGGATCGACGAGCTCATCCGCATCCAGGAGGAGCTTGCGGCGCGAGTGGGCCGGAAAGCAATCGCACCTACTGAGCTGCTGCAGCTGCGCCTCGACGCCGCAGAGGTGGCCACCACCGCCGCCGGCATCGAAGTGCGCGTCGCCGGGGGCGCGGGCTATGCCAAGAGCTCACCCGCCTCCAGGCGATTCCGGGAGGCTGCATTCATCCCCGTCCAAAGCCCCTCCGAGGCGCAGCTGCGCTGGGAGTTGGCCCAGGCCGAAAAGGAAGAAGGAGCAGCATGAGTGTGACCACCAGTGTCTCCATCGCCGCCTTGAAGGATGCCGTGGGAAGTTTCCCGTCCGGGGTGACAGTATTGAGCACCCACGATGAGGGCGCGGACTATGCCATGACCATCTCCGCCTTCTGCTCGCTGTCACTCGATCCGCCCATGGTGCTGGTGTGTGTGGACAACAACTCCCGGACCCTCCAGCACGTAGCACCCGGATCACGGGTAGGGATCTCCGTTCTAGCCACGGAACACAGCCACGTGGCCTTGCATTTCGCCCGCTACGGCGCCGATCGATTCGAGGAGGTTGAGCACCGCCGCATCGATGGCATTCCCTTCGTAGAAGGCGCGGCCTCCTATCTCTCCGGCACCGTGGAGGCGTGGCTGGACGGCGGCGATCACCGCATTCTCACCATTCGTGTCGAGGACTGCGATAGCGATCTCGATACCACCCCCTTGCACTATGAGCGGGGTGTGCTCGAAGGCCTCTAGCCGCTAGATGCTGCTCCCATGGGCAATGAGCGCCGCCGTGGCCGCCGGGATAGCCTCGGCGATCATGGTGGCGCTCGTCGGCGCTGTGCCATAGGGCGTCTGTGCCGCCAACTCCGCCGCCACCGCGTGCACCAGCACGGCAGCAACCACCGCATCGCTGGCAGCCACCCTTTGAGTGGCATGCGCCCACGCCAAGTGAGCACCGATTATTCCCGCCAAGACATCTCCCGAGCCGGCCGTGGCCGCCCACGAGCATCCGGCATCCACAATGGTGGTAGCGCTGGCATCGGCGATAATTGTGCTTCGCCCCTTACACAGCACCGCAACCCCCAAGGCTGCTGCCATATCCTCGCAGGCGTGCACCCGATCCTCATCCAGGTCGGTGATCTCGGATTCGAGCGCCGCAGCCAGCCGACGAAACTCTCCTGCATGCGGGGTAAGCAGCGTGTACGCACTGCGTTGCTGCAGCATCTCCCGCGCTCGCTGCGAGCCGGCTAGCAGGGTGATCGCATCAGCGTCCACCACCACCGGCACATCCATTGATAGTACGGTCAGTAATTCTTGGAGGGCGGCTTCATCGGTACCGCGGCCAGGCCCCACCACCACACATTGCACCCGCCCACACTCACTCAACGAAGGATGGCACACCACCTCAGGCAGGCGCTCGACCACAGCCTGGCGGGCATCGCCCACATAGCGCACCATGGAGCTGCTAGCTCGCACCGCCGCAGTAGTGCTCAACAAGCCCGCGCCGAGATAGCGCTCGGATCCCGCAACAATGCCCACCACCCCGCCGGAGTACTTATCATCTCCGGCCCCAGGGGTAATATCCGCAATGCCTGAATGCTCGCCCACCACCTTGAATCCCTCGAGATACAGACCTTCAGGATCGTGCACCGCCCGCACTACTCGCCGACCTCGACGGCCCTGCTGGTGGTGTGTCATCAGCTCAGACAGAGAAGGCTGGGCGGGAGAATCCAGCCCGATATCGGCAATGAGTACCCTCCCACATGCCGCAGAAAGCGCATGCGCCATACGCGGAGCCCCAAAGCTCACCGTCACATCAGCACGCACATGCTCCTCGCCCTCCTGGCCACTATCAGCGGCCACACCAGAGGGAATATCTACCGCCAGCACCTGCGCCCCACGCACGCGACGCATTGCCTCGGCAGCATCGGGGCGAAGTCCAGGGCGTGCGCCGATGCCCGTGATGGCATCGATCACGAGATCCACGGCCTCGAGCTCGTCTAGGTTGTCCACCACCACACCCCCAGCGGCCACACAACGCTGCCACGCCGGTTCGTGCACCGAGGAACTCAGGCGATATACACTCACCCGCGTCCAGCCCTGCTCTAACAGCATTGCGGCCGCGTAAAGGCCATCACCACCATTGCCGCCACCGCCCGCGAGCACAAGGATGTGGGGGTGGGAGGTGGCGTCGATAAGCGCCTCAGGGCCGCCGAGCATCGACTGCGCAACACCTGCTACCGCCGATGCAGCGCTACGCATTAGCTCATCTCGGCTGCTTTGGGCATCAAGGAGGGGCTGTTCGGCGGCGCGAATCTCAGCCACTGAGGCCGGGCGGCTCGAAACGCGGGTGGGTTGGCCAAGAACATCGCATGCGGGAAAGCTCATAGCCCCCAAGGATAATCCCGCTCGACCTCGCTAGGAGTAGGTCTCGCTGGTCTCGGCATCCTCGATACCATAGTGACGGTACAGACGCTCCTCCTGCTCGGGGCTGATGTGGGCGCCATCGAATTCCGGGGCGCCATTGATGCGCTCCTTCGGAAACGCCACATGCAGATCGCCATCCTCGAGCCGGTGGCCCAGCAGCGGCACCACTCCGGACTTCACGCCGAATAGGCCGTGGGAGACCTCCACAAACTTCGGCTGGCCGGTGGCATCGCAGACGAAGACTTCCTCCACCGCTCCCAGCTTCTCGCCGGCGCTATCGTATGCGGTGGCCTCATTCAGCTCGGAGATTTCATGCAGGGACATGGCAATCCTCTTTCATTTGAGAGTTCTTCAGCGGCTACCCCGAGCCGCGGCGGGTCACAATAACGATCGCCGCAAGTCTCACACTCCTCACCGCGATGGCCCTAAGAATACCCCAGCGCAGTGGCCCTTATGCCACTAGCTGCGGCCCAGCGAGGGCACACTCGCGGCGACACCAGACTCCGGTGAGCCAGCGGTGGGCAAACACCGCGGGTTCGACAGATTGTCCTCGCCTGGATCTTGTCTTCGCTTAAACTGGGAATAAGAAAAATCCCAACCCGTGAACCGGATTGGGATTAATACTGTGGAGCATAGGAGAATCGAACTCCTGACCTCCTGCTTGCAAAGCAGGTGCTCTACCAATTGAGCTAATGCCCCAAAAGTGACGAAACCTTAGGGTTTCGTAGTGGGCCTAGCAAGAATCGAACTTGCGACCTCATCGTTATCAGCGATGCGCTCTAACCGACTGAGCTATAGGCCCTTGGAACGAGTAAGAACTTTACCCAGAAAGATATATAACACCAAATCCGCTGGTGAGAACTCAAAAATGGTGGCTTTCAGGGGCCGAGAACCACACGCTGCACTCCCTCTGCGCCCAGTGCCTCCTGCACTCTCCGCATTCTCTGCGCGCACAGCACGCCTAGGGCCATCAAGACCCACTCAGCACGACCTAGCACCACCCGAGTACTAGCAACCCCAGCCCCTCTAGACGTGGCCATCGCCCGACGCTAGCCACAGCCAGCCTCGGGCAATGGGGTCATGGGGTCAATCCTCAGGGTGCCAGAGCAATCCGGAACTCGGTGTGGATCCTTGGGACTCCAGTCCTCGGCGTCTAGTCCTCGGCGTCGTCGACGGTGATGACGATGCCGCCGAAGAGGTCCACCACCGCGTTGTAGATGATGGCGACGAGTGGTGCGAGGAAGGTAGCGATCAGGGCGATAATCGCCCCCACCAATGTCGCGAGCGAGACGGTGATGCCGAAGGTCAACACCTGCTCGCCGCCCACACCGGCGATCACTTCGTTGGCCTTATCCCACACCCCTGCGGCGTCGAGTCCCATGTAGAGCACGATCACGCAGATGATCCAGGCAGCCAGTGCCGTGAGCGATAGGGCCAGCGCTGTCTTAAAAGCAGACAGCGGAGAAATATGCCGCACGGCGACTCTCTGGCTACTCATTAGTTCTCCTCGGACTCATCGTTTCCACTGAGGCCTTCCACCCCAGGGATGGGATCCGCACTGGCATCATTCTCGCCGGTTTTGCGGGCCCGTGCCGCGGTGGGGGATTCAGCTTGGCCGGTGGCCACGGCGGTGGCGTTCTCCTCGCCCTCGTCTTCCACGTTGCGGTCGATGGCGAGCACCTCCACATCCTTAGCCAAATCCACAAGGCGTACGCCCATAGTAGAGCGAGAGCTCGGTCGGATCTGGTTCACCTCGGTGCGAATCACACCACCGGCGGAGGTGATGGCGAAGATCTGGTCGTCTTCGTCCACCGCCAGGGCGCTGATCAGCTTGCCGCGCTTCGGGGTGTGCTTGAGCGTGACCACACCGATACCACCACGGTTTTGAGTGGGGTATTCCTCCATGGGGGTGCGCTTGCCATAGCCGCCCGAGGTGGCCACCAGCAGGAACTGCCCGTCGTCCACGCGGGTCATAGACAGCAGCTGGTCATCATCGCGGAAGCGCATGCCCTTCACACCGGCGGTGGCGCGACCCATGGGGCGCAAGGCATCGTCATCGGCGGTGAAGCGGATGGACTGGCCCTTCTCGGAGACCAGCAAGATGTCATCATCGCCATTAGAGAGCGTGGCCCCGATGAGCTTGTCATCATCGTTGAGGTTGATGGCGATCAGGCCGCCGGAACGGTTGGACTCATAATCGTGCAGCTTGGATTTCTTCACCCGACCCTGCTGGGTGGCGAGCACCAGATAATCGGCGTCGTCGTAGGTCTGGATCTGGATGATCTGCGCGATCGTCTCCTCTGGCTGGAATTCCAGCAGGTTGGCCACGTGCTGGCCGCGCGCGGTACGGGAGGCCTCGGGAAGCTCATAGGCCTTGAGGCGATAGACACGGCCGAAGTTGGTGAAGAAGAGGATCCAGTCGTGGGTCGAGCAGACGAAGAAGTGACGCACAATGTCCTCTTGCTTCAGCTCGGCACCCCGCACACCCTTGCCGCCGCGGCGCTGCGACTTATAGGCATCCACCTTGGTGCGCTTGGCGTAGCCGGTCGAGGTGATGGTGACCACCACGTTCTCCCGGGCGATGAGGTCTTCTTCGGTGACGTCACCGGAGGCAGCCACGATCTGGGTACGACGCTCATCGCCATACTTGCGCACGATCTCTTCGAGCTCTTCGCGCACGATGCTGCGCTGACGCTCAGGCGAGGCGAGAATGTCCTGCAGATCCTCGATGAGGGCCTGCAGTTCTGCCAATTCGTCCACGATCTTCTGGCGCTCTAGGGCGGCCAGGCGGCGCAGCTGCATGGCCAAAATGGCATCGGCCTGGATCTCGTCCACCTCAAGCAGGGCCATCAGGCCGGAACGGGCATCGTCCACGGTGGGCGAACGACGAATGAGCGCAATGACCTCGTCGAGCATGTCCAGTGCCTTGACCAGACCACGCAGAATGTGGGCGCGCTTCTCGGCTTCGTCGAGGCGGTACTGGGTGCGGCGCACGATCACGTCGATCTGGTGCTTCACATACTGCTTGAGCATCTGGTCCAGACGCAGGGTACGCGGCACGCCATCAACGATGGAGAGCATGTTCGCACCGAAGCTGGTTTGCAGCTGGGAGTGCTTAAAGAGGTTGTTCAGCACCACTCGCGGCACGGCATCGCGCTTGAGAGTAACCACGATACGCAGACCCACACGATCCGAGGACTCATCATCCACGCTGGAAATGCCGGCGAGCTTGCCGTGCTTGACCTGCTCGGCAATGGAGGAGACCAGGTTGTCCGGGTTGACCATATAGGGCAGTTCGGTGATCACGATGATCTGGCGATTGCCCAGTTCCTCGATGCTGGTGACACCGCGCATGCGGATCGAGCCGCGGCCGGTGGTGTAGGCATCCTTGATGCCTTCGTCGCCCACAATCAACCCGGCGGTCGGGAAATCGGGTCCCTTCACGCGCGCCATGCAGGCCTCGAGGGCAGACTTCTCGTCTGCCTCGGGGTTTTCCAGGATCCAGTAGATGGCCTCGGCGAGCTCGTTGAGATTGTGCGGCGGGATATTGGTGGCCATACCCACGGCGATACCGCCGGAGCCGTTCATCAACAGGTTCGGCACACGCGAGGGCAGAATGTCCGGCTCGAGCGTCTTGCCGTCATAGTTCGGGGAGAAATCCACGGTGTTTTCGCGGATATCACGCACCATCTCCATCGCCAGCGGAGTCAGGCGACACTCGGTATAACGCATGGCGGCCGGGCCGTCATTGCCGCGAGAACCGAAGTTACCCTGGCCGTCGACCAGCGGATAGCGCATAGACCACGGCTGCGCCATACGCACCAGGGTGTCATAAATCGCGGAGTCGCCGTGGGGGTGATAGTGACCCATGGTGTCGGCCACCGGGCGCGCGGACTTCACATAGCCGCGCTCTGGGCGATAGCCCGAGTCAAACATCGAGTACAAAATACGGCGGTGCACCGGCTTGAGACCGTCGCGCACCTCCGGCAGCGCTCGACCAACAATGACAGACATGGCGTAGTCGATATAGCTCGACTGCATCTCCTCATTGATATCGATGGGTTCGATGCGGTCGAATAAGCTCTCGCCGCCCTGATTGTCGTCGCTCACGCGCGTCACCTCTTATGGCTTAGGGTTCTAGGAATCCAATCCCCGCCAGTCTACTCTCCTCAACCCCGCAGAGTGGCACTGAGCGCCATTGAGGGGCATTTTTGCGCTTATCGACGCCACTATGATCCGCCTCACACCTATCCCCAACGCCTCTCACGCGCTCTCAGCAACGCGCCGCGGTTCTACCTGCCCCCTTGACGCTCTTGGCCTCAGCCATACGCTCATGTAAGCTTTGTTGCAGTTGTGATTGCAGTGAAAGCATGTGACTGCTGAGGTGGTCTGTTTCGCTGTGGCGGAAGAGTCACAACAGCCGAACTCAGTCCTTGTAGTTCCACGTTTCTCAGGTGCGCCGAAAAATGTGGAACTACAAGGACTTTGCTTTATCTGCAGCTCAGAGCCCGTACGATGAGGGTTATGCAACATTTACGCGAACTGCTCACCAAGGACGATGCCACCGCCGCTGCGGTCGTATCCGACTTCAGCGCCCTGGTGGAAAAGAAGGTGGAGGAGCAAAGCGGCATCTCCGGCAAACTCATCAAGGGTGCCCTGTCCACCGCTAAGAAGGTGGATTCCGACATCGTGAACAAGGCCTCCCGCCGCCTGCTCCCCGAGATGGCCGACGAGCTGGACCCCTACTGGCAGAAGTTCCAAGAACCTGGAGCGGGCCACAGCTTCGGCGCCTACCTGGAAGAGAACTCCGACGAGGTTGTTGCCTCCATCATGACGGTTGCGGACCGTAACGCCGATAAGGCCTCGGCTGCACCGTTGAAGAAGGTCTACTCCTCCGTGCGCGGCAAGAGCGAGAAACTCATCACCGAGTCGCTCTTCGACGCCGGCGAGATCATCCACAAGCACGCCAGCTAAACACTGCACACCTGATCCCAGCTTCGCGCAGAATACACACAACCACCCGCCAGCCTGCATCCTGCAGGGGCGGGTGGTTGCGTAATATCCGGTGGATTTAGATATCCAGGAAGCGCACGTCCTTCGCGTTACGGGTGATGAAGCTGCGGCGAGCACGCACATCGTCGCCCATCAACACAGAGAAGAGCTCATCGGCGGCCTGGGCATCGCCCACGTCCACGCGGCGCAGGATTCGAGTTTCGGGATCCATGGTGGTCTCCCACAGCTCCTTAGCGCTCATCTCGCCCAAGCCCTTATAGCGCTGAATGCCGTCATCCTTGTTGATCTTGCGGCCCTCAGCCAGGCCCTCGGCGAGCTGCTCATCGCGCTCAGCATCCGAAAACGCGAATCCAGGCCGGCCCTTGCCCCACTTCAGCTTGTACAGCGGCGGCTGGGCCAAGAATACGTGGCCCTCCTCGATCAGCTGCGGCATGAAGCGGTACAGCAAGGTGAGCAACAGCGTGGCGATGTGCTGACCATCCACATCGGCATCGGCCATGAGCACGATCTTGTGATAACGCAGCTTGGTGATGTCGAATTCATCGTGAATACCCGTGCCCAGCGCAGTGATGATCGCCTGCACCTCATTGGACTTCAGCACGCGATCCAGCCGGGCCTTCTCCACGTTCAGGATCTTGCCGCGCAGCGGCAAAATGGCCTGGAACATCGAATCGCGGCCGGACTTGGCGGAACCACCTGCGGAGTCACCCTCCACAATGTAGAGCTCGGAACGCACCGGATCCTTGGAACGGCAATCAGCCAACTTGCCGGGCAAACCGCCCAGATCAGTGGCGGACTTCCGGCGCACCAGATCGCGGGCACGGCGGGCAGCCTGGCGGGCGTGCGCCGAGGCCAAAGCCTTGTTGATGATCACCTTCGCCTCGGCGGGGTTGGCCTCCAACCAGTCGGCGATATGCTCATTGACCATCTTCTGCACAAAGGAGCGCACCTCGGTATTACCGAGCTTGGTCTTGGTCTGTCCCTCGAATTGCGGATCGGCCACCCGCACAGAGATCACGGCAGCGAGGCCCTCACGGCAATCTTCACCCGTAAGCTTGCCGTCTTTTTCCTTGAGCAGCTTATGCGACTGCGCATAGCGATTCATCAAGCTCGTCAAAGCGGCGCGGAAACCCTCCTCGTGGGTGCCGCCCTCAATGGTGTTGATGGTGTTGGCGAAGGTGTGAACGGACTGCTTGAAGCCCTTGTTCCACTGCATCGCGATCTCCACCTCGTGCTCATCGGTTTTCGCATCGAAGCCGATAATGGTGGGGTGGATCGGGGTTTTGGTCTCGTTGAGGTACTCAACGTAGTTGATCAACCCCTCGGGATAGAAGAACTCGCGGACCTTATCCTTCTTCTTTCCGGTCTTCTCTTCGCTGCCCTCAGCGAGCGCGTCGAGGTTCTCCTCCTGCTCATCGATAGCATCAAGGGAGGGGGTGTCGATAGCGGCGGCATCCTCGCCCGCCTCAGCAAGCGCATCCAGCTCAGCTTCCGCTTCAGAGACGCGCTTATCGATCAGCTCGATCATCAGGCCCTTGTTCAAAAACGCCATTTCCTGCAGACGGCGGGCAATGGTGTCGAACTTGAACTCGGTGGTTTCGAAGATCTCGGGATCCGGCCAGAAACGCACCGTGGTGCCGCTGCCGCGGGCGTTGCCGCCCTCCACCAGATCCTCTGGGATCGCGTTGGTGAAGTTCTGCAACCAGTGCTTGCCGTCACGCTTAATGTCCGCCTCAACGCGGGTAGACAGCGCGTTGACCACGGAGATACCCACACCGTGAAGACCGCCGGAGACCGCATAGGATTCCGAGTCGAACTTACCGCCGGCGTGCAGCTGGGTCATGACCACCTGCACGGTCGGTGCGCCCGAGGGGTGCATCTCCACGGGGATGCCACGGCCGTCGTCGACAACCTCCACGCCGCCGTCCTCCAAGAGAGTCACCTTCACCTTGGTGGCATAGCCGGCCATGGCCTCATCGACCGAGTTATCTACGACCTCCCACACCAAGTGGTGGAGGCCGCGTTCACCGGTGGAACCGATGTACATGCCGGGGCGCTTACGCACTGCCTCAAGACCTTCGAGGATGGTAATCGAGGAGGCATCATAATTGTGTTCGGTGCTAGCCACGGTAGTTGCTCAAACTCCTTGAAACAGATGAATTAGACCACTCCATATTACACCCCTACAGGCCCAATCACCGCCTTCACACCCCGATGAGCTATCCCCCTACTTGCCCGCCGCCTCACTCGCTCTCAGGCAGAAACAGAGCGGGCTGGGCGCTCTACCCCTCCTCGAGACGCCCGCGGGGCGTGTGCACCGAGGCGCTATCCGTAGGTATCCCGAGGCCCACGGCCCTTCACATGCAAGCGGCCATGCCGCCAACTCGGTGCCTCTGGGCCGTAGATCTTCAAGGCGGTCACCACGTTCGTGCCTACCTTCTCTGCGATTTTGGCCAAGATAATGCGCTGCATTGAGCGTAGATTCACCGCCTGCGGCGTGGAGCTGCACCGCACATACACCACCGTGCCTTTTACCCGCTCCACCATGGTGTATCCGGCGATGACCGGACCGACCAGTTCGGGCCAATTCGTCTGCACCCAGCCGTGTGCGAGATCCTTGCCCCAACCGCGGGCCTTGATCTCCTCCGACAACACCTCACCTACGGTGGAAAAACTCCGCGCCGTGCGCAATGCCCGACCATCCGGGCCGGTGGCACGCAGCACTGTGGTGGAACCGCGCCGCAAACGCCACGACCGTGGAGTGGAGGAGGATTTATCCAGCCCCATGCGCTGCAACATCGCCGAGGAATCCAGCCGGTCAGAATCCAACCGTCGGGTGGTATCGCGGCGCTGCCGCGAGAGATCCGGAACAAAGTAGCGCCGCTTCTTCGCCTCAGCACGTACTGCCTTGAAAGAACGGGTAACCAGGTCCGCCTCAGGCTGTGACTCCGGCCCCTCGCCCGTTGCTGGTGGTTGTTCGCTCATGTGGTGGGCTCCTCCTTTGCGGCGCTGGTCTCCAGCGGCATGGAGGTGAGCGTCGATAAGCGAGCGTGCTCTGCACCATCCGGATCGCTCACGGCCTCCACAAAGTAGCGGGCAGCAATATGCTCATTGAGATTATCGGGCAGGTCATCGCCCACCGCCGCAGTGATTAACACCTGCTCGGCATCGCGGGCCAGGCCCACCAACTGGGCGCGGCGGCGCGCATCGAGCTCGGCAAACACATCATCCAGGATCAGCACCGGATCGGTGCCATCGCCGCGGTGCAGGTGAAACTCAGCCAAGCGCAGCGCCAAGGCCATCGACCACGTCTCGCCGTGCGAGGCAAAACCCTTCGCAGGTTGCCCGCCCAACATGAGCGAGATGTCATCGCGATGCGGACCCGCGAGGGTGATACCGCGCTCGATCTCGCTGCTACGCACCGCGGCCAGCCGCGCCATGAGGGCAGCCTCCAGCACCCCGCGATCCGGCGGACCGTCTACGTCTGCGAGAGTGTCATTGAGCGAGGAATCATAGGCAATCGACGCCGGACGCGACTCCGGGGCCAAGCCGCTATAAGCGCCGGTAACCAAGGGTTGAAGCTGCTCAATCGTGCGCAACCGCTCCTCCAACACGATCGCGCCGCAGCTCGCCAACTGCATGTCCCAAGAATCGAGCGTGGCGAGAATAGCCGCCCCCTCATCGGAAGAATAACCACGGCGCAGCGTGGCGTAATGGGACTTCAACAGCGCATTGCGCTGCCGCACGATCTTGTCATAATCCGCCTTCACGCCCGCGATCCGCGGTTTACGGGAGGCGATAATCGCATCCAGATACTGGCGGCGCTCAGCCGGTTCCCCGCGCACCAATGCGAGATCCTCCGGGCCAAACATCACGGTCTTGAGCAGCCCCAGCAGCTCGCGGGTGCTCTTCAGCTTGGTGCGATTAATGCCCGCCTGATTGCCACCGCGGGCCTTGATCAACACATGCCCCGCCAGCTCGCGGCCGTCATTGACCACCGTGGCCGATGCCCTCGCGGCGGCCGCGCCCTCCCGCACCAACGGCGCGTCCGAGGACACCCGGTGCGATCCAAGATGCGCCACATAGCCGGCCGCCTCCACGATGTTTGTTTTTCCGTGGCCATTGCGGCCGGTAAACACCGTGATCCCGGGGGTGAGATCGATCTCAAGGCTCGGCCAGGAGCGAAAATCGCGCAGGCTGAGATGCCGAATGTACAACGCGAAGAAACTAGCCCGGCAGGCGGACCGGCATAAGCAGATAGGTGAATTCCGACCCCGGGGTGGGGAACTCACCGGCGGAATTGGCCGAGACCGGCTCTTCCGGCTCGGGGATGAGAATCGCCGGGCGGGACGGGGCGGTGAATCCGAAGACCACGCGCTGGCCCGACATCGCGTTGAGCCCCTCCTTGAGATACGAGGGGTTAAAGGCAATCAGCAGGGAATCCTGCCCCTCCGAGCCCTCGGCCACCTGGTAGTCACAGGGCAGGGACTCCTCGGCGTGGCCGGAGTCGGTGGCGCCTGCAGCCAGAACCACCTGTCCTTCCGAGAAGTGCATGCGGATCTGGGCGTTGCGCTCGGCCACGAGGGAGACGCGCTTGATCGCGTCCAAAAGCGGGCCGATAGCGACGGTGGCCAAAGAGGTGTGCACCTTCGGCAGCAGCGGATCGTAGTTCGGGAACTCTGCGTCGAGCATGCGGGTGGTGGTTTGGCGATTGCGGGTGTGCACGCCAAAGAGACCATCGGCGCCCACCTTGTCCCCGGTGCCAGCGGCGATTTCTACGTTCTCGTTCAGTGAGGGGTCAATAGAGCGGGCGTTTTCCTGCAGAGTCTTTGCCGGGATCAGCAGGGCGGCTTCCACATCCTCTGCCACCGGCTCCCACTCGAAGCGGCGCACCGCAAGACGGAAACGGTCGGTTGCGGCCATCACCACCTGATTGCCCTCGACCTTCATGTGCACGCCGGTGAGCATCGGCAGAGTGTCATCTTTACCAGCGGCGATGGCTACCTGGGAGACAGCCTCGTTGAACAGGCTAGGGTTAAGCCGACCGGTGACCTCCGGCAGCGTCGGCAGCGCCGGATAATCATCCAAGGGGATCAAAGGAAGCTCGAAGCTGGACGAACCGCAGCGGAAATATGCCTTGGATTCATCGGTGCGCACCTCGATCGGCTTATTGGGCAGCGAACTAACAATATCGGCGACCAGCTTGCCGGGAACGGCGATGCGCCCGGGCTCGTCGATCTCCGCAGAGATGCTGACCTTGGTAGAGACTTCGTAATCAAATCCGGCGAGGGTGAGGCCATCATCATCGGCGGTGATGACCATGCCGCGCAGTACCGGCTGGGTGGGCTTGGTGGGCAAACTACGAGCGACCCAGCCCACGGCTGCGGAAAAGTCATCTTTCGACACTCGGAAAGACACAGGCTGCGATTCCATGCTTAGCTGAGGCTCCTTCAAGCACAAGCAGCCGCTGAGCACAGGCGGTACAGGCTCATCGGCGGCGTAACAATTGTTCTTCCCTCCCAGACTACAAGAATCACTGCGCGCTATAAACCGGGACAGGCTCGCCTTAGATCATGTGATTCATCCTCAGCCTCACCGTACGCACAGAGTGTGACACCTCCCCAGGAACATCAACTCGCGAAGCGCTCGTGGCGGGCCGGATGCAGCGGCCCGGTGGCGGAGGCGAATGACACGAATCGCGGCGCTCGTCCACACCCCCTATTTCTTCTTAGATCAATCCCTAACTTTCTTTGGTAGTAGCAGTAAGTGCTGTGCAATCTGTGTAATTCCATTATCCGCCCAGCTCACTCCGGCGTTGGCCCATGTGTCCGCGCCTGTGCATAAACGGTGCATAACTAGAGGGGGTTGTGCACAACTTTCGACCCCTGCTCGTTGTGCACACTCCATGCACCGTGCCGCCGGCCGCGAACAACAGAAAAGTGCCACTTATGCACAGGTTGCGACCTGCGGTTTTAGAGATGGGACTATAAATTACAAAACTGTAATTACACAACTGTGAATAACTCTGTGGATAGCTCGGCCTACGCCCGCTTCTCGACGCCACCTCAACGCTCTATCCAGCACCGCAGATAGAGAACACGCCCGTGGCGCACAGCAATGAACGCTGTGGACACGGGCGTGTGAGAGGTGTGGTGGGAGCGAGTCGGTACGGCTCGGCGGCACGCGAGTGGCGCTAGTGCGCTGCGCCGGCGAAGCATCCGCGGCTGCTAGGAGTGCGCGCTAGGCGGAGCCGTTTTTGATCAGCTGGGTCAGTTCCTGAATCTGATCATAGGTATCGCGGTTTTCCTGCATCTCATCTTTGATCTTGCGCTCGGCATACATCACGGTGGTGTGGTTCTTTCCGCCGAATTTCTCGCCGATCTTGGGCAGAGACAGGGCAGTGAGCTCGCGGCAGAGATACATGGCCAACTGGCGGGCGTGCACCACCGCGTGGGTTTTGCTCGTTCCGGTGATGGCGTCCACCGAGATGTCGAAGTAGTTAGCCGTGGCGGTGATGATGGTGTGGCTGGTGATCTCTACATGCTTGTTCTCCGGCATGATGTCACGCAGCGCCACCTCGGCGTGATCGATGGTGATCGGCTGGTTGGTCAGTGAAGAAAAGGCTGCCACCCTGATCAACGCGCCCTCGAGCTCACGGATGGAGGATTCGAAGCGGCTGGCAATAAGTTCGAGCACATCCCGCGGCACCTGGGTGCCATCATCCTGCGCCTTCTTCATCAAAATCGCGATGCGGGTCTCCAGGTCTGGGGGCTGAATATCGGTGATCAGACCCGCGGCAAAACGGGTGCGGAGCCGATCCTCGAGGGTGGTGAGCTCCTTTGGGGGCCGGTCGGAGGACAAAATGATCTGCTTGTCCGCCTGGTGTAGGGCGTTGAAAGTGTGGAAGAACTCCTCCTGGGTGCCTTCCTTGCCCTCGAGGAACTGGATGTCATCAACCATAAGAATGTCTAGGTTGCGATAGCGCCGCTTAAAGGCCTCTTGGCGGTCATCGCGCACGGAGTTGATGTAATCATTGGTGAATTCCTCACTCGAGACATACTTCACGCGCAGGCCGGGTTGGAGAACCTGGGAGTAGAGCCCAGCTGCGTGCAGCAGGTGGGTTTTACCTAGTCCTGATCCACCCCAAATGAAAAGCGGATTGAAGGCCTTGGCTGGGGTTTCCGCTACCGCCACGGCCGCGGCGTGGGCGAAGCGATTGGAGGAGCCAATCACAAAGGAATCGAAGGTGTACTTCGGGTTGAGTGAACCTTCCGACGATGCCTTAGGTGCTGGCTGTTCCCTGGTGTAGCGCTGCGGGGCGGCAGCCTGTTGGTTACTTGCCGGGTGACCAAAGCCCACCGAGGCATCGTGGCCGTGCTGCGGCAGAGAATCGCGATGCTGCGCTGGGGAATGGCCAGGCTGAGGGCGCTGTCCGTGGTGCTGCTGCTGAGGGTGCTGCTGCTGAGGATGTGGACGCTCAGAGTAGGGCTGCTCGGAATAATGCGGCTGCTCCGAGTAGGTGGCGTGGCTTTCCTGCCAGCTCTTATCCTGCGAGTTTTTATCCTTCCAGCCCTGCTCCTTCCACTGCTGCGGCGCTGAGCTCTCGCTCTCAGTGGAGGTGGTGCCGGGAAGCTGCTGCGGGGTGCTTGGCGGCGGGACCACTGCCGCGTTATCGCCGCCTAGGAGCTCTGAGCTGGGGCTCGTCGGCATCCCACTGGACTCATGCTGGGCACTGGTAGCGGGATGCTCGGTGTGGTCCTGTGGCTGCTCAAGATGGGCGTCCGCAGCGGCCTCAGGCATGACGGCTTCGGGATTCACGCTCACAGCCAAACCGGTCGGGCGGCCCATGTGGGCGCTGAGAACAGAGGTGAGCGCGGTGCCCAGATCCTGCTCAATCACGCTTTTGGCCATGGCGTGAGGGGCGGCGAGAACCGCATAGCCAGGCACCAGGGCAACTGGGGTGACGAGGCTGAGGAACCCGCGCTGGCGGGCGCTGATTGGTCCGATCCCAGAGGAGGGTTGCTCAGACAGAGCCAGCAGATCGTTAATCACGTTCTGCCAGGTCTGAGCGAGAGATCCAGAATGCTCTGTCAC